>NZ_JBIWFZ010000025.1:0-121560 GCF_044763325.1 Streptomyces sp. NPDC096136
GTGTAGCTCGCGTACCCGTCCGGTACGCCGTCGGCGTCCCGGTGGAGGGCGACGTACCGCGGCGCGGGCGAGATCGGGGGCTGTCCCGCACGCAGGGACCACCAGCGGTGGGGGCGCGACAGCGCGCCGGGCTGCGCGCGGCGGTACCGGTCGTAGACCTCCTCCAGGACCTCGCCGCAGCGTCCGCTCCGCACCACCTCGACCGAACCGTCCGGCGTGCCCGTGAGCGGTTCGCCGTTCCCCCCGCGCGCCCGGGGAGCGGCGAGGGCCGCCCGGTGGCGCGGCACCGTCAGCCCTGCCGTGTACGTCGCCGGTCCGTAGCCGAACCTGCGGTAGATCAGGGCCTCGGAGGCCAGCAGCACGGAGAGGAACTCCCCGCGGGCGCGCAGCTCGGCCAGCTGATGCCGCATCAGGGAAGTGAGCGCGCCCTGCCGCCGGTGGGAGGGCAGGACGCCGACGGCGCTCACCCCGGAGACGGGGACGAGGGTCTCGCCGGGCAGGGTGAGCTCGAAGGAGTACGCGCCGGCGGTGCCGACGGGCTTCCCGTCCGCCGTCACGGCGAACAGGCACCGGTCCATCTCGAGCGCCGACCACCACTGCCCGCCGCCGTCGACCGGAGGCTGCGGATAGAACCCGAACGCGGCGAGCATCGTCTCGACGAAGGCGTCGAAGTCCTGGTCGGTCGTATGACGGATCTCCATGTGCGCCGCTGCCTCCCCCGGATGCCGGCACCGCCGCTCGGCGCTGCCCCGCCACAGTGCAGCGCCGACCCGCGGCCTGGTCAACCGAATTACGGCCAGGCCGGCATCCCGGGGGTCTCCGGCCCCGTACGGCGGGGGACGGCCTTCGCCGGCGTGGTGGACATCGGGTCGGTTCCGGTCAGGTCGCGGCTTTCCGCCCACAGACGTGCCGCGGCCGTGGTGTCGGTCAAGTGCCCCCAGAGGGGCTCGGTCCTCGGCGCACCGCGCAGTCCGAAGGCGCGGGGGCCGAGCATCTGGCCGCCGCGCACGCCCGGGTCGAGTACGGCCCGGACAGCGGGCCAGGCGGCGCTGTCCTTGCCCTGGACGACGAGGCGGAGCGGCAGGTGGCCCAGCCGTGTGCCGGTGGTGCGGACGTGGAACGGCGGGCGCGAGGGGGTGAGGGAGTCGAGTGCGCCGCCGGGATGGACCAGCACGCTCAGCGTCGTGCTGCCGGCGGCCCGCAGACGGCGGTCGAGTTCCAGGGCGAAGAGCATCTGGGCGAGCTTGGAGCGCGCATAGGCGCGTTTGGGCTGGTAGTCGTGCGTGCTGTGGAGATCGTCCAGATCCAGGCGTTCGGACTTGGCGGCGAAGCTGCCGGTGGTGACGACCCGGCTCCCCGGGGTGGCCGCGAGCAGGGGGGCCAGGTGGTGGGTCAGCGCGAAGTGTCCCAGGTGGTTGGTCGCGAACATCAGCTCGTGGCCGTCGCGGGTCGCGCGGCGCGGTGGGTGGTCGAGCGCCACGCCGGCGTTGTGGACGACCGCGTCGAGGCGGTCCAGCCCGAGCGCGTCCACGGACGCCCCGAGCGAAGCGGGATCGGCCAGGTCCAGGGGCACGCGCCGCACGTCGGCGCCGGGGACGCGCGAGACGATGGAGGCGATCGCCGCTTCGGCCTTCGCCCCGTCGCGGCTGCCGAGGACGACCGTGGCCCCGGTTCCGGCGAGCTGCTCGGCGACGAAGTACCCGATGCCCGCGTTGCCGCCGGTGACCAGGACGGTCTTCCCTTGGGCGCGAGGCAGCCGGTGGACGTCCCACCGCGGGGTCTGGGGTACGGAGGGTGCGGACGGCACGAGGGGCTCCCGGAAGGTCGCAGGGGTCTGGAGGGCGGGCGGGGCCGCACGTCCACGGCCGGCCACGCCCGGTTCCCACACTCCCGGAGGCCACCCGCAGCACGCCGACAAACCACCGTCGCCAGCGACAGCCGACCGACAGCGCCAGGGCCCGGCGGCTGCCGGACGCCGGCTGCCCGGCGGCGCCGTCATGACGCCGGCCGGTCCGGCGTCATCAGCCCCTCACTGGACCAGGTCGGTGTGCGGGTGGCCTCCGTTCGCCGGGCAGGCGTACAGCTGGAGGCGATTGACGTCCAGCACGGTGATCCCGGGCGGATTGGACCGACTGTCGTCGGACGCACCGGGGACCCGGTCCTCGTAGGGGATCCAACTCGTGCTGTTGCGGTGCCATTCGGACGAGGCGATGGTCAGCAGCGGCGCCATCGCGGTACCGCAGGCCACGCAGAACCGTGGAACGGGGTCGGTGAGCCCCCAGGCGGACCAGCCGCCGATCTTCCAGCCCGGGGCGTGGCACAGCGCGTGGTGATAGAGCTCCTGAGGGTGGGCGTCGTCGACCACGATGCCCGCCGCCCGCCAGGGCGCGGGGTCCGAGACCTGCTGCTTCAACTCCTTCGGCAGTTCCAGGAAATCGGGGTACTCGGTGACCTGCTCCGGCGCCAGCACGCACGGCTCGGGCACGTAGGAGTCCCCGTCCGCGTCGAACGGCTCGGGCGGCGCGGCCAGGACGTCGGTGACGTCCGCCGCCGTCCTCCAGGACAGCTCGATCGGAATGCTTGAGTCCGGCGCGTGCTCCGAAGGGCACCACAGAACCTGTAGCAGGTCGGTCCGCCCGGGCGGCCGCAGCAGGGGTATGTCCCGCGCGTACAACTGGGCCACGGGTACCAGGGGGTGGAGGCCGTCGTGTTCGATGCGGCAGTACCGCCAGGGTTCCTGCGCCGGCCACAGCAGGGGCCCGCCGATCGAGCTGTCGTGCACCGTGGGAGAGCCGGGACGCGGGTGCAACCGGACCGCTGGGCGGGCCAGCGGGGCCAGCGCGGGGAAGACCGCGGCGATGTCGACCGGCCGCGGCGGGGTGGTACGTGTGCCGTTCATGGCGATGATCTTGCCAACACCCTCTGACAGCGGGCCTCACCCCGCAGGACGCGCCGCGTCCGCCCCGCGTGTGGCACACCCCCTCCCGGTGCGTGGCGCACAGCGGCCCCTCCGGCCGGCCCCCTCTCCCGGTGGACGGCCGCGACCCGGCTGACCGGCGAGGATTGATATGTTCGGGCCGGGCCGTCGGGCCCGGTGGGTACTCGGGGGTGGGGCAGTGATCGAGGTCGGGCAGCGGGGCGCCTTCAGCGTGAACAGTGTCGGGTTGGAGCGCTTGCCGTTCCCGCTGGGCTTCAGCGTCCGCGAGGCCGAGGGGCTGTGGAGTGTGAGCGCCGCTGCGGCCCAGGCGGGCGAGCTGGCCGACCTCCTCGTGGCCGTGGCGAACGACGCGGTGGCGGTGGTGTCGCTGGAGACCAACTCCTATCTGGACGAGGACTGGCAGTCCCTGCGGCCCTCGCTGATCGCGGCTGAGCTCGGCGTGCCCTGCACGGTCCACTCCGTCGGATCCTGGGCGTCCGGTACGAACGGACTCGCCGAGGAGTTCCTGGTGATGGAACGCGGCCTCCTGCCCCGCTTCCTCGACGGGACCTGGTCGCCGTACGAGCTGGCTCTGGTCGACGTGCCCGTCGATGCGACCGCGGAGCAGCTCGACGAGCTCGCCCTCGTGCTCGGGACGACCGACATGGACGAGCCGCTCCTGAGCCGCCTGGGAGCCTCGCGCGTCTGGTTCTCGGGCCACGACGACTGCTACGTGTGGGTGGAGACCCGTGATCCCGCCCTGCCGGCCGCGGTCTTGGCGCGCCTGCTGACCCTGCTGGCCGGATCCGCCCTCGCCGAGCGCACCGAGGAGCCCGTCTCGCGCGTACCCGAGCCCGAGCCCTGGCTGCCCGAGCAGCTGATCGCCACCGCACCGCACTGGATCGGAGCCCTGGACGACGTCACCGAGGACCTGGTCGCCATCAGGCTGGCCGCCCTGCCGGAGCCGTGGCGGCTGGGCCTCCCGTTCCCGCAGCACGCCGACCTCACCGCGACGCTCGACCTCCGCCGCGGCTCCTGGCGGCTCACGGCCGCGCGGTAGCACGAGGAGCCACCCCGAACGGGACGCAGGGCCGGCGGACCGGCACCCCGGCGGTCCGATAATCCGTAGGGACGGGACCGGGCCCTCGGGCACAATGCCCGCGATGACCTTCACCGCCGGCGAGCTGCTCGCCGCCCTCGAGCCCCTGTCCCATGCCGACCGGCTCCGGCACACCGCCCTCACCGCCCACCGGCTCGCCCGCCGGGGGGAACTGCGGCCCCTGCTCGACGCCCTGGACGCGCTCGGCCCGTACGAGCGCCGCCTCGCCGCGCTCGCCGCCCTCGTCGGCGGCGAGGCCGGCCACCTGGCGGCCCGCCTCGCCGACCCCGATCCGGTGGTGCGGCGGTATGCCGTGCGGGCGACGCGGGGGCTGCCCGTGCCGGACGCCGCCGTCGAGGCCGCGTACGACGACGCCCCCGCCGTGGTCCGCGCCGATCTGGCCCGGCTGCTGCGCGACGGGCGCCGGTCCGGGCTCGCCGAGCGGCTGGTGCCCCGGGTGCGCACCGAGTACGGGGACCGGGACGCGGCCCGCCTGCTGCCGGGCTGCTCGCCGGAGTTCACCGCCCGGCTGCTGCCCGAGCTGGCCGGGGCGCTCGCCCCCGAGGACTGGAACACCCTGGCCGTCCGCCACCCCGCCGCCGTCCTCGACCAGGCGGAACGGGAACTGGGCGACCTCCCCGAGCAGTTGCGCGACCGCTGGTGGAAGCAGCACGCCACCGGTGTCGCCGCCGCCCTTCCGGCCGCGCCCGGCCGCGTGCTCGACCTGCTGGAGCGGCACGGACCCGGGTCCCTGCCCGGCCCGGTGCACGACCGGCTGGTCGACCTCGTGGCGGTGGACGCCGAACGCGTCGTGCGCTGGCTGTCCCACCCCGCCCGGACGCACGAGCGGTGGGAGCGGCTGCCCGGACGGGCCGTCCTGGTGCGGCTGGCGGCGGCCGGTTCTCCGTCCCTGCCCGGCCTCGCGGCCCGCTGGTTCCACCGGGGCGCCTTCCCCGAACTGCTGCGGTCACTGCCCCCGCCCCGCCGGCCCGCCTTCCTGGACGCCGTCCTCACCGCGCGGGGGCCGCGCGCCGGGCTCCGCGCGCACGAAGGGCTGCTGGCCCTGCTGCCCGCCGACGAGCGGTACGCCCGGGCCCGCGCCGCGCTCGCGGAGCTCCGGGCCGGAGGGGGTACCGCCTGGGACGTCTGGGGCATGATGTCCCTGCTGCCGCCCGCCGAGGCACGCCCCGGGCTGCTGGCGGCCCTCGGCACCGGTGACGCCGATGCCCGTGGGTCGCTCTGGATCCGGCTCGTCCTGAACGCCGACCGCACCCGCGTGCCGGGCGAGGTCGCGCAGGTCCTCGTGGCGGCCGCCGGACGGCTGGCCAACGAGCGCGATCCGGTACGCCAGGAGGCCCTCGACGCCTTCGCGGACCTGCGCCCGTCCCTGCTCCTGGCGGCCCTCCACGAGGTCGTGCCCACCGCCGGCGCCGGGGAGCGGACCGCGGCCGCCCTGCTGGAGCGGCTGTGCCGGGACGCCCTGCGGGCCCGGGACTGCTCACCGGCGACCCGGCGCACGGTCCGCAGGCTGGCCCTGAACCTGCTCGCGGCCTCCGCCGAAGCCGCCGAACTCCCCGAAGCCGCCGCACCCACCGCACCCGCCGGGGCCGCCGCACCCACCGCACCCGCCGGGGCCGCCGCACCCACCGCACCCGCCGGGGCCGCCGCACCCACCGCACCCGCCGGGGCCGACCCCGCCGACGGTGCGGGCGCCGCGCGGACCGCCCTGCGCCTCGTGGAGGCGCTGACCGCGCACACCGGCGCGGTGGACCTCGGCGACCTGGGCCGCGACCTTCCCGTGCGCGGGATCCGCGCGCTGCTCGGCGTCCTCGGGCCGTGGCTCGACCGGGCCGCCGGCCAGGGGGACTTCACGCCCCTGCTCGCGCTCACCGCCTCCTGCGGGAACCGCGCCCACCGGCTCCCGGAACTCCACGACCGCCTCGAACGGGCCCTGCACACCTGCCCGGACGGGGCCTTCGGGGCGCTCGCGGCGGCCTGGCTGGCCGCCCCCGCGACCCGGCGCGCGCGGGTGGGCGTACTGCTGGAGCGGGAGCCCTCCGCGGTCTTCGTGCCGGAGGTCCTGGCCGTCCTCGCCGCCGAACGCACCGACCTGCTGGACCCGGTGCTGACCGGCAACCCGCCCCCGGACGGACGGTTCCCGGCGGCCGGGCCCGCCCGCCCGCTGCCGCCCTTCCGCCACGCCGACCGGTGGCTGCCCCGGCAGCAGCGGGCGGCCGTCCGGCTGGCCGCCGCCGTGGTCGCCGATCCGGGCCGGGGTCTCGACGAACGGGCCGCCCTGCTCCGCGCGGTGGCCCCCGTACCGCGGTACGGGCGGGAACTGCTCCGGCGGTACGCCCCCACCGGGGCGGCCGGGACACGGCTCGAGGAGGGTGACGGGAGCGCGGCCGGCACGGTGCTGGGCATGGCGGCCCTGGACGCGGCCGCCCGCACGGACGACCCGGCCTCGGCCCTGGAGGACCTGCTCGCCCTGGCTGGGGACGACCGGGCTTCGGCCGCCTGGAGCGCGGCGGGACGCGCCGCCGCCCACGCCCGGCCCACCCGGGTCGCGGCCCTGCTCCGGTCGGTCCTGACCTGCGAGAGCGGGGTGAAGGTCACCGTACGGAAGGCCGCCGCGCGCCTCGCCGTGCACCATCTGCCCCCGGGCGCCGCCACCGCGCTGCTGACCCGGGTGGGCCGCACCCCGGGCGTCCATCCGGACGTGCTGGCAGCGGTCCTCGGCCTGGCCCCGGCGCTCCTGCCGGCCGAGGAGGTGTGGGAGCTGCTGGAATCGGCGGCCGCCGACGGACCGGAGGCGGCCCGGTCCGTGCTCCTGGACCCGGGACCGGCGGACCTGGCCCCGGCCCACCGGGCCCGGTACGGGGAGCTCGTCGCCCGGCTGCCCTTCGTCTCGCAGGAGCCGACGGCGGGACGGGCCGTGTCCCTCCTGAGCGACTGGGCGCGGTACGCGCCCGCGGCCGGTGCGGCGCTGGCGGAGGTCTACACCGACCTCTCCACATCCCGCGGCGCCACGCGGGCGGGCTACGGGCTGAGGAACCTGGCCGGGTCCGGACTGTCCCACCCGACGGGCGGCGTGCAGCCCGGCAGCCTCGTGCACGGGGTCGTGGAACGGCTCCTGGAGCTCGTCGCGGCGGGCGAACCGGAGGGCGCGGGGCCCGGCCGGGACCTGCCGGCCCGTCGCCGCCTGGAGGGCCTCGTCGGTCCGGGGCTCGGCGATCCCCGGACGTGCGCCGCCCTGGCCCGAAGGCTGGAGGTCGAACCGGCGCTGGCCTCCACCCGCACGACCCTCCTCGTCGGGGCGGTGGACCTGACGGCGGACGGACCCGAACTGCTGGGCGCACTCCACGAGTTGGCCCGCGCGGTGCGGGGACGTCCGGTCCTCGCCGCCCGGGCGGCCGAGGTGCTGGAGACGATGCACCGGTACGGCGACCCGCTGCCCGACCCCGCCGAAGCCCTCGACGCCGCCGGCCGGCTGGCGGACGGCGGCGCTCTCGCGGAGGGCCTCCTCGCCATCGCCCTCGCCAGGGCCGTCGGGGTCCGCCAGCAGTGGCCGGACGCCTGCCGCGCCGTCGTCCTGGCACTGCGCCGCCATCCGGACCGGGAGGTGCGGGAGACCGCGTACGCGACGGTGCTGGGCGGCAACTGACGGGCGAGGACGAGGTCCCGTCCGCTCGCGGATCGGACGGGACCTCGTCCTCCTTGTCGCGCGTGGCGGCCCCCCTTGCGAGGTGAATGGCGTTCACCTAGGTTGGTGAACGCCATTCACCTCGGAAGGGGCTTCGCTGTGCCCGCTGATTCGCGTCCGTCGCCGTCTCCGGCCGCCGACCGTGGCGTCATGGCCGTGCTGGCGGCCGGCGGCATCGTCACCACACTGGTGCAGACCGCCGTGGTGCCGCTGCTGCCGCAGTTGCCCCGGCTGACCGGTGCCGCGCCCGTCGATGTGGGATGGGTGGTCACCGTCACGCTGCTGACCGGTGCGGTGGCCACGCCGCTGATGGGGCGGGCCGGGGACATGTACGGGAAGCGGCGGATGCTGCTGCTCGCGCTGGGGGCGCTCGCCGCGGGGTCGCTGGTGTGCGCGTTCGCCGGCACCCTTCCGTGGCTGCTGGCGGGGCGGGCGCTGCAGGGGGTGGGTGCGGCGGTGGTGCCGCTGGCGATGAGCTTCCTGCGGGGCGTGCTGCCGCCGCAGCGGACGGGGTCCGCGGTGGCGCTGATGAGTTCGACGGTGGGCATCGGCGCGGCGCTCGGGCTGCCGCTGGCCGCGCTGCTGGTGCAGTACGCGGACTGGCACGCGATGTTCCGGGCCATGGCCGTGCTCTCGACCGCAGTGCTCGCCCTGGCGTGGCGGCTGCTGCGCGAGGAGCCGGTCCGGTCTCCGGGGCGTTTCGACCTGCCGGGGGCGTGCGGGCTGAGCGCGGGGCTGGTGCTCCTGCTGCTGGCGCTGTCCAAGGCCGGCGAGTGGGGCTGGGGCAGTGCGCGGACGCTGGGCCTGGCGGGGGCGGCGCTGCTGGTCCTGACCGGATGGACCGTCCACCAGCGCCGTGCGGCGCGGCCGCTGGTGGACGTACGGCTGGCGACGCGCCCGGCCGTGCTGCTGCCGCACCTGGCCGCGCTGCTGGCCGGATTCGCCTTCTACGCCAACTCCCTGGTCACCGCACAACTGGTCCAGGCGCCCCGGGCCACCGGCTACGGCTTGGAGCTCTCGGTGGTGGCGGCGGGCGCCTGCCTGGTGCCCAGCGGTGTGATCATGGTGTTGTGCGCCTCCCTGTCCGCCCGCCTGTCCGCCGCCCGCGGGGCGAAGGCCACCCTCACCCTGGGCACGGCGGTGATCGCGGCCGGCTACGGCCTGCGCTTCGCCGACAGCAGGCAACTGTGGGTGGTCATCGCGGGCGCGGCCGTGGTCTCGGTCGGCACGGCGCTCGCCTACTCCGCCCTGCCCCTGCTGATCATGCGGGCGGTGCCGCTGGAGCAGACCGCCGCGGCCAACGGCCTCAACGTCCTGATGCGCACCATCGGGCAGGCCCTGTGCAGCGCGGTGGTCGCCACCGTGCTCGCCCGGCACACCCGCCTGTTCGCCGGCACGGCGGGCCCGGCCGTGGCGGCGCCGACCCTGGCCGGCTACCGCACGGCCTTCGCCGCCGCAGGCGCGGTCGCGCTGCTGGCCTGCGCGGCGGCCTGCCTCATCCCGCGCGGGCCGCGACCCGCGCCGTTCCCCCTCCAGCCCCCGGAGACTGAAGAAGATGCCCGACCCGAGCTCCGCCTCCCCCCGCAGTGCCCGCCCGCGAACGACCTCCGGCAACCCGCCGGCGACGCCCGACCCGGCCCCGGGCCGGCCGGCACGACCGCGTGACGCCGACGCGCGCCGCACGGACATCTTGGCCGCCGCCCGCCGCGCCTTCGCGCGCCACGCCTACGCCGACACCACCATCGCCGCCATCGCCGCCGAGGCGGGCGTCAGCCCGGCGCTGGTGATGAAGTACTACGGCACCAAGGAGCACCTGTTCACCCAGGTCTTCACCTTCGACGCCGACGCCACGGCCCTCTTCGACGCCCCCCTGGACCGCCTCGCCCGGCACATGGTCCTGCACCTCCTCGCCGTCCAGCGCAGCCAGACCCGCGACCCGATCCTGCGCATCGCCTTCTCCCGCCACCACCTGGAGCTGGGCGGCCAGGCCCGGGCCAACTTCCGCACCCAGGTCGTCGACGCGCTCGCCGCCCGCCTCCCCGGCCCGGACGCCCCGCTGCGGGCGGAGATGGCCATCGGCGTGCTGCTCGGACTCGGCGCCCTCTACGCCACCGTCCAGGCCGACCGGCTCACCCGGCTGGACCCCGACGTGGTCGCCGACCTGTACGTCCCCCTGCTGGAGCCCCTGCTCCGCGGCGACTCCCCGGCCCCACCGGCCGAATAGCCTCATCCCGCACACGACGAACGCCGACACGCGGCTTCGCGACACCGGAGGTTTCCATGCCCAAGGGCTACTGGGTCAGCGTCTACCGCACCATCTCCGACCCCGAGAAGCTGGCCGCCTACGACGAGCTGGCGCGTCCGGCCGTCCAGGCCGCGGGCGGGCGGGTCCTCTCCCGTGGCACCCGGGTCGCCGTGTACGACGCCGGCATGGCCGAACGCACCATCCTGGTCGAGTTCGACAGCTTCGAACAGGCCGTCGCCGCACGCGAGAGCGAGGCCTACCAGGAGGCGCTGGCCGCCCTCGAGGACGGCGTCGAGCGCGACTTCCGCATCATCGAAGGCCTCGACTGACGGCGACACGGCGTGGACCGCCGGCGGCACCGGGCGGTTCACGATTGTCACGATCCCGCCACAGAGATCAATTGAATGTGTTCAAAACCCTGGGCGGCGGGCCTACTCTGGCCCCTCCGCAACAGGGGGAGGGACCCGATGTCCGAGAACGCCGCCGACCACGCCCAGCAGGCGGACCCGGGAGGACCCGCCCAGGCTCCGCCCCCGCCGCCCGCCCCCGGCCTGCCGGGACACGACCGGACGGCCTGGCTGCTGTACCAGCACCAGCTGCGCCAGCGGCAGCTCCAGGAGGAGGCCGCCGCGAGGGCGGCGAACTCCATGTGGCGGCGGATCCGCCCGGCCGACGCCGCGCCGGTCCGCACCGTCACCCTGGCCGCCGCGCTCGCCGCCGGCCTCGCCGCCGCCGTCCTCCTCGGGGACGGGGTCGGCCCCGGGCTGCTCCTCGCCGCGCTGCCCGCCATGGTGGCCGCGTACGCCTCGGCCCGCGCCGCCGGCCGCAAGGCCCGCCCCTGGAGCCTGGCCTGGGCCCTCGGCTGCGCGGCGCTGCTCGCGGTGCCGGCCCTGCGCGACTCCGCCTGGCCCTCCACGCTGGCGGTGCTGGCCGCCGTCCCCCTGGCCGCCCTGGCCCTGCACGGCACCCGCAGATGGCCCGGCGTCGTGCTCGGCCCGCTCGGCTTCCTCGACAGCGCCGTCAGCGGGGTCGCCTGGGCCTGGGCGGGCGTCCGGGCGCGCGGCGGCGGAACGGGCCGGGAGCACTGGCTGCCCGTGGCCAAGGCGGTCGTGGTGGGGGCGGCCCTGCTGCTCCTGTTCGGGGCGCTGTTCGCCTCCGCCGACGCGGCCTTCGCCGACCTGCTGGGCGGCCTGACCCCCGACGTCTCCGTGGGGGAGGGGCCCCTGCGGATCCTGCTCTTCCTGGCCGGCACCGTCCTCGCACTCGCCGCCGCCCGCACCGCCGCGGCCCCGCACCGCTGGGACCGGATGAAGTCCCGCCCGGGCACGCCGCGTTCGCGCGTGGAGTGGAGCCTGCCCCTGATCCTGCTCAACCTGCTCTTCGCCGGCTTCAACGCCGTACAGCTGGCCGTGCTGTTCGGCGGCTACGACAAGGTGCTGGAGAGCACCGGGCTCAGCCACGCCCAGTACGCGCGCCAGGGCTTCTGGCAGCTCCTGTGGGCCACCGTCCTCGTCCTCGGGGTCATCGCGCTCGCCCTGCGCTGGGCACCCCGGGGCACGGCCGCCGACCGCCGCCTGGTCCGCGCGGTGCTGGGCACGCTGTGCCTGCTGACCCTGGTGGTGGTCGCCTCCGCCGTGCGCCGGATGGACCTGTACGTCGCCGCGTACGGACTGACCAGGCTGCGGCTCTCCGTGGTCACGACGGAACTGTGGCTGGGCCTGGTGATCGTGCTGCTGATGGCGGCCGGGGTGGCCGGCGGCCGCTGGCTGGCCCGCGCGGTGGTCGCCAGCGCGGCCGCGACCGTCCTGGCCTTCGGGCTGGTCTCGCCCGACGGGATCATCGCCGAGGCGGGCGTCACCCGCTACCAGCGGGACGGCGGGATCGACGTGGTCTACCTGCGCGGGCTGTCGGCGGACGCCGTCCCCGCCCTGGACCGGCTGCCCGAACCCCAGCGCTCCTGCGCCCTGTTGGACATCCGCGACGACCTGCGCCGGGCCGCCGGGGCCCCCTGGTACGCCACGAGCCTGGGCGAGCACCGGGCCCGGAGGATCCTGCGCGAACGGCCGCTCGCGGCCGACCGGAGCGAATGCGTCCGCCGCGACGCGCACTCCGTCCGCCGCCCGTAGCCCGCCTCGTACGGATCCTGCCGCCCCGCCAACCCCTCCGGCGTCGGCGGCGATGACGGGGCCATGGCCGTGCCGGCCGCGTCGGTCAGAGCCTGCGGCGCAGAGGAGCGGACGGGGCCTCGGCCGTGTCTCGTCGCGTGCGGGCTGAACGAGCTGAGGCCGGGAGCGTTCGAGGGCGCGGACCTGGCGAGCAAGACCACCGCCTCCCACGCGCCCTGCGGCAGGAACGCGACCGGCTGCGCGTCGAGTCGGCCCGGCTGCGCGAGGACCTGGTGGGCGTGCAGGCGGAACCCGCCGCAGGCCTGGCGCTCCTCGCGCTCGGCGGTCGACGTCATGTCGAGCTGCCGGGCCTCCTGGTCGGGGTGGGGCCCGGGATGCGCTTGACCCTCACGTGACGTGATGCCGCATAGTCGCCGGTGTGGGAGAACACGAGCACCTGACCGTAGGACGTGTGGCCGAGTTGGCCGCCGTGAGTGTCCGTACCCTGCACCACTACGACGAGATCGGCCTCGTCCGCTCGTCCGCGCGGACGAGCGCGGGGTACCGGGCGTACTCGGCGGGCGACGTGGAGCGCCTGCGGGAGGTACTCGCTTTCCGGCGGCTGGGTTTCGGGCTGCGCGAGATCGCGGATCTGGTGGACGACCCTGCCACCGACGCGACGGCGCGCCTGCGCCGGCTGCGCGGCCTGCTGGTCGAACAGCGGGACCGCACCGCCGTCATGGTGACGGCCATCGACAAGGAGCTGGAGGAGTGGGCCATGGGGGTCAGGACGACGCCGGAGGACCAGTTGAAGGTGTTCGGCGCGCAGTTGTACGAAGCGATCGGATTCGCCTACCCGGCGACCCGGCGCACCGAGCCGCGGATCGCGGCGAGGATCTGGGAGGCGCTCGGGGACGCGCGGACCGTGCTGAACGTCGGGGCCGGCACCGGCTCCTACGAGCCGCCGGACCGCGACGTCACGGCCGTGGAGCCGTCCGCGGTGATGCGGGCGCAGCGCCCGGCGGGCGCGGCCCCGTGCGTGGCCGCCGGCGCGGAGCGCCTGCCGTTCGCCGACCAGTCCTTCGACGCCGCGATGGCGGTCAGCACCGTTCACCACTGGCCGGACCCCATCGCAGGGCTGCGCGAGATGCGGCGGGTGGCCCGGCGCGTGGTGGTGTTCACCTACGACGCCAGTACGACCGGCTGGCTCCAGCGGTTCTGGCTCACCCGCGACTACCTGCCCGAATTCGCCGGCCTTCTCGCCGACTGGCCGTCGCTCGCCGACATGACCCGTGCGATCGGGGGCCGCGCGGAGCCGGTGCTCGTCCCGTGGGACTGCGCCGACGGCTTCTTCGAGGCGCACTGGCGCCGACCCGAGGAGTACCTGGACGAACGGGTGCGCCGCGCGGTGTCGGTGTGGACCAGAGTCGGCCCGCAGGCCGAGCAGCGGGCGGTGGACATGCTCCGCGCCGACCTCGCCTCGGGCCGCTGGACCGAGCGCAACCGCGACCTCGTGGCGCTCGACGCGGCCGAGCTGGCCTGCGCCTTCTCGTCGCCTGAGCCTTCGCTCCGCGAGGCCCCGTACCGGGTGCGGGCTTGAGGGCCCGCCAGGAACGCCGTTCTCGCGCAGCGGGGCGTGCGTGGATGCAACCGTCCTGGGATGTTTCGCGTGTTTCCTCCCGTAGTGATGATCAACGGTGAGGAGACGATGTGAAGCGCGTGGCGAGCAGTCCGTCCCGGCGTACGGTCCTGGCTCTCGGTACGGGAGGCCTGGCCGCCCTCGGCCTCGGCGCCGCCGGCCGGGCGTCGGCGCAGGCCCGGCCGGGAGCGGGCCCGGGCACTCTGCGCCGACTGGGGGACATGGAACGGGAGCACGGCGCCCGTATCGGCGTCTACGCCCGCAATCTGGACACCGGCCGTACGGTGGTCCACCGGGCGGGGGAGCTCTTCCCGGTCTGCTCGGTGTTCAAGCCGCTGGCCGCGGCGGCCGTCCTGCGGGACCTCGACCGCGACGGCGAGTTCCTGGCCCGCCGGATCCACTACACCGCGGCCGAGGTCGAGGCGGCCGAGTGGGCCCCGGTCACCAAGGAGCACGTGGCCGACGGGATGACGGTCGAGGCCCTGTGCGGGGCCGCAGTGAGCCAGAGCGACAACCTCGCGGGCAACCTGCTCCTGCGCGAGCTCGGCGGGCCGACCGCGATCACCCGCTTCGCCCGGTCCCTCGGCGACCGCGTCACCCGGCTCGACCGCTGGGAGCCGACCCTGAACTCCGCCGAACCCTGGCGCACCGAGGACACCACCAGCCCGCGGGCCATCGGCGAGACCTACACCCGGCTGCTGCTCGGCGACGCACTGCCCCGCACGGACAGGGACCGGCTCACCGGCTGGCTGCTCGCCAACACCACCAACACCCAGCGGTTCAAGGAGGGGCTGCCCGGCTGGCGGCTGGCCGACAAGACCGGCGGCGGCAGCGCCTACGGCGTCGCCAACGACGTGGGTGTGGTCTGGAGCCCTGCCGGTGTGCCGGTGGTGATGGCGGTCCTGACGACCAGGCCGGAGGCGCCACAGGGACCGAACGACAGCAAGCTCGTCGCCGACACGGCCCGCCTGCTGGGCGAGGCCGTCCTGGGCTGATCCGCTTCGTTGCGCTCGGCGGGAGCGGGAGCGGGAGCGCAGGCCTGCCGGGAGCGCGGCCGTCCCCGGGGCACCGAGGCCGGCGGTTCTCGGTGCCCTGCGGACCGCGGGCGCGGGGCCGGGCGCGGGGCCGGGCGCGGGCGGCATGCGGCCGGAGCCGGCCCGGCCCGCCGCCCTGCGGGCCGGCGGTGGAACCCGACCATTCCATAGGCGGTTTCGGGCGGTGGCGTCATCGTCGTCGACCGAGTACACCGCCGCCTTTCAGGCGAAAGAGCGAAAGAGAGGCCCACGGCCCACTCGTCCGAGGAGGCCGGGCAATACCTGAGGGCGACAGCCCCGGAACCCCGCCCACCCCCACCTCGGGAGGAACCCATGGCACACCGCGCCGACAGCTCCACCCCGGACTTCGTCCCCCAGGCCGCCGAAGCCGTACGGGAGCACCTGGCCGCGGCCACCGGACTGCCCGCCTTCCTCGCGGGCGCCGGCACCCTGACGCTGGCCGAGCGCCGGCTCATCGTCGACCAGGCGCTGCTCATGCTGGACCAGAACTACGTCCACCTGCCGCTCAAGTCCGCCATGTACGCCGTCAACCCGGTGCAGCGCCTGCGGGTGCTGCGCCGTCGGCTGGAGCAGCAGACCGAGGAGACCGAACCCGTCGAATGGCTGTTCCATGCGGAGATGTCCGAGGTCTTCCACTCGGTGCGGGACCTCCATACCAACTACCTCCTCCCCGACCCCTACCGGGGCAAGATCGCCTTCCTGCCGTTCCTCGTGGAGCGCTACGAGGACGCCCAGGGGGAGCACTTCATGGTCACCCACGTGGCCCAGGGCTTCTCCGCCCCGGGCTTCGGGCCCGGCGTCGAGATCACGCACTGGAGCGGAATCCCCATCGCCAAGGCCGTCGACCTCAACGCCGCCCGCTTCGCCGGCAGCAACGCGGCCGCCCGCCGCAGCCGAGGGATCCAGTCGCTGACCCTGAGACCTCTGGCCATGCACCTGCCCCCGTTCGAGGAGTGGGTCACCGTCAGCTACGTCGACTCCGGTACGACTGCGACACCCCGCGAGCTGCGCGAGAGCTGGCGGATCGTGGAAAACGCCCTCCTCCCGCCGTTCGTGGGCGCGGCGGCACCGACCGGCGCCGCGCTGGCCATGGGCCTGGACCTCGACATGGACGAGGCCAACCGCGCCAAGGTGATGCTGTTCGCGCCGAAGGTCGTCGCACGGCAGAAGGCCCTCGAAGCGGGCGGGGCCGCCCCGGAGGTCAGGGCCGGCGAGATCTCCACCTCGATGCCCAAGTCGTTCCGCGCGCAGGAGGTGCAGACGGCCTCCGGAACCTTCGGCTACATCCGGATCTTCACCTTCAACGAACCCGATGTGCAGGGGTTCGTCAACGAGTTCATCGGCCTGCTCCGCCGGATGCCGGACCGCGGACTGATCCTGGACGTCCGCGACAACGGCGGCGGCGTCATCTGGAACTCCGAACTCGCCCTGCAGACCCTCACCCCCCGCCACGTCACCCCGGAGCCGACGCAGTTCATCAACACCCCGCTGAACCTGCGGATCTGCCGCAGGAACCAGCAGGAACTGGGCGCCTGGCTGCCCTCCATGGAGCAGGCCGTCGAGATCGGCAGCACCTACTCGAGCGCGGTGGCCCTCACGCCCGAGGACACCGCCAACGCGATCGGCCAGCAGTACTTCGGCCCGGTCGTCCTCATCACCAGCGCCCGCTGCTACTCGGCCACCGACATCTTCGCCGCCGGCTTCCAGGACCACCACATCGGCCCCGTCCTCGGCACCGACGAGAACACCGGAGCCGGAGGCGCCAACGTCTGGGAGCACCGGCACCTCGTCGAGCTCCTCACGGGCGACCCCGAGACACCGTACCGGCCGCTGCCGAAGGGAGCCGGCATGCGGGTGGCGATCCGCCGCAGCCTGCGGGTGGGCAGCAACTCCGGTACACCGGTGGAGGACCTCGGCATCACCCCGGACGTCCCGTACCGGATGACCCGCCGGGACCTGCTGGAAGGCAACGCCGACCTGTTCGAGCGCGCCGGGGAGGTCCTCAAGGGCCTCACGCCGCACGTCCTGGACATCACGGACGCGACGGCCGCCGCCGACGGCGGCCTGCGGCTCAAGGTCAAGGCCACCAACGTCGAACGGCTGGACGTCTACGTCGACCAACGCCCGCGTGCCTCCGTCGACCTCGCCGACGGCCAGGCCGACCTCACCGTCCCCGACGCGGCCACGGCCCACTCGGCCCGGGTGGAGGGCTTCGTCGGCGGCGAGCTCGTCGCCAGCCAGACCGCACGGCTCAATTAGCGGCGCCGCCCCGGGAGCCCTCACCGCGCCGGCTCGCCCGAGCGGCATTGCCCGGTGGCATGGCGGAGTCGGCCGCCGTCATGACATCGTGAACGCCTGTTCCGGGCGAGCGGTCACGGGGGGCTTGGATGGGTTCAACAGGGGTGCCGGTGAGCGGACGCCGCGTGCGGGACATCGTCTGCGACGTGGTGGCGCAGGTGGCGCCGAACGAGGTCGTGCTGGTGGACGGGCTGCTGGCGCTGGACGACGCCGCGGTGGTGCGGCGTCTGTCGGGCCGGGGCCGGCGGGATCCGCTCGGGTTCGGCGTGACCGAGGTGGCCGCGCTGGTCACAGCGGTGGTGTGGCTGGTGCTGGACCAGGTGGCCGCGACCCTCGTCGGCGCGGCCGTCGAGCGGGCCGGCCGGCGTTCGGGCGCCTGGTTACGGCGGCTCTCGCGCCGCCCCCCGCCGCCGGCCGTTCTGCCGCCGCTGGACCGGGCCCAACTGGCCGAGGTCCACCAGCGTGTGGTCGAGGCCGCCACCCGGCGGGGCCTCACCGCCGAACGCGCGGCAGAGCTCGCCGATGCCGTGGTCGCCGCATCCGTACTGGCGGAACCGGCCTCCGGGCCTCCGGAAGAGGGGGAGGAGGCGGACGAACCGGCCGGCGGCGAGCCGCGGTGAACGCCGCTCCCACCCGGCCGCGCATCGACGAGCGGGCCCTGGGTGCGGGTACGACCATCCGCTTCGTCATGCTGGTCGTTCTGATGCTGGCCGCCGCTGGTGCGATGATCCTGCCGGTCGAGCGGACCCTGCACGCCGACGACGGCGTCGACTGCCTGCTCGCCGCCGGGCTCGATCCGAACCGGGCCGGAGACGCGGCCGCGATGACCCGCGTGGCCACCCAGTGGATTCCGTTCTGGGCGTGCATGGACCAGTCCGCCCCTCTGCCGCCCTGGTGGCAGATCGCCGTCCTGCCGGTGCTCCTCACCGTCGCGGCCGCGCTGCTCTTCCTCCTGCTGCCGGCCTGGAAGACGCGCCGGCGGCGCCTCGTCGCCCTGCACACCCTCGACAAGGACGGTGCCGTCCTGCGGCTGGTCGAGGAGGCGGCCGGGGCCGCAGGGCTGGCCAGGGTGCCCCGGGTCGTGGTCGACCGGGCCGCTCCCACCGCCGGCGCGGTGGTCTTCGGCCGGAATCGCCGGCCGGTCATCAGCCTGCACGGCGGCCTGCTCGCCTGCCGCGACACCGACCCCGGGCACGTGCGGACCGTACTGCTGCACGAACTCGCCCACATCGCCAACCGGGACGTCACCGTGACCTACGGCACCGTCGCACTGTGGCGCGCGTTCTGCACGCTGGTCCTGCTGCCCTACCTGCTCTGGTCGGCCTTCCAGTTCAGCACCTTCGCCCCTCCCACCTGGCTGGCCACCGCTCCGTACCAGATCCGTACGTTCCTGCTCCCCCTCCTCCTGGTCGCCCTCGTCCACCTCGCACGGGCCGACGTGCTGCGCGCGCGGGAGATCCACGCGGACCTCGCAGCGGACCGCTGGGGCGCGGACCTGCACCGTTCCATCACCGCAGCCCCCGCCTCCCGGGGACTGCGCTCCGTCGCCGACTCCCTGAGGGAGCAGTGGAGCACCCACCCGCCGGCGCAGGTGCGCCGGTCCGCGCTGGCCGATCCCTCCCCGCTCTTCGGGCTCCGGCCGCTGCCCATCGTTCTGACCGGTGTGAGCGCGGTGCTGATCCACAGCCAACTCCTGACCTACCTCGGCACGTACCGGCGGCTGAGCGCCTGGACATCCCAGGGGACGGCGTTCGTTCCGGCCGTCCTGGTGTGCGGCGTGATCGGAACCGCGCTCTGGCGGTCCGTGGCCTACGCGGTGGTGACGGGCCGTCCGGCCCCCACCGGGGTGCGCCCCGGACTCTGGCTGGGCGCCGGCCTCGGTACGGGCGCTCTGTTCATCGGGTTGGGCGCCGGTGCGTCGCAGTGGTGGATCGGTGGCCTGACGGGCCTGCTGCTGATCGTGGCGGCCGGCACCGCCTTCACCGTCTGGGTCACCCGGTGCGCCCGCCTGTGGGCCGGAACCTGGCGCGGGAGGTCCCTGCGACCCGCCCTCGCGCTGTGCCTGGCCGCCGGCTTCGTCGTCGCGACGGTCTGGTTCACCTGGCAGACGACCCAGGGCGTCTACGGGTTGTTCTGGCAGACGGCGGGCGCCACCGGTTCGCGCCAGGCGGTCCTGCGGATGTTCCCCGGCGCCACGGACACGGGGCACCCCGCCATCGCAGCCACCGCCGTGGTGATACCCCTGCTCCTGACCTCGCTGAACTCACCCCTGTTCATCGCCGCCGCAGCGGCGACCTGGCTCCTACCGGCCCTGGCCCTGGCCCTGGGGCCGACCGTCGACCGCCCCCGCTGGCTGGCCCGCGCCCGGCTCGACGGCGACCCCTCCGCCGCCCGGTGGGAGACACCGCCACCGCTGCGCCGGGCACTGGGGCCGGGGCTGATCGGCGGAACGGGATGCTGGCTCGCGGTCGCGGGCGCCCTGGCGTACCTGCACGCCGGACAGGCCGGGCCGGCGCCGGGCAACGGGATCGAGGGACTGCGGTACCTGGCCTTCACGTTCGTGGCTCTCGCCGCAGTACTGACCGGCACCGCGCTGTGGGCCTGCCGCGGCCGAGACCTCCTCGTCACGTTGATCGCAACCCAGACGGCGGCGACGCTCGGCCTCGCGGGCACGGTGGTGCTGATGTCCGTCGACGGCTGCGCGGCACCCCTGAGCGTGTGGAACACCGACTGCGGCTGGCGCCCGGCGTGGAAGGCGCTTCCGGACGGAAACCTGGCCGCCTTCGTCAACGTCACGCTCCTGCTCGCCGCACTGGTCACCCTCCTGGCAACCCCCCTGCCGGCCGTGGGGTCGGCCGTCCTGCGACGGCGGACGCGGCCCGAACCCGCGGAACGCCGACGCCCGTCCGAGAGGCGCCCCGTCGTCCGGTGGTCCGCAGTGGGCCTGCCGACGGCGCTGGTGCTCGCGCTCGCCGTCGCGGCGCCGCTCACCATGGCCAAGTACCAGACCTCTCTTCCGGACTACGCCGCAGGGCAACGGAGCTTCCGGCAACTGCTCGGCGACGCGCCGCCGACCACGTCACCGCAGGCGCGGGCCCGGCAGGTCCGCGCCTGGTACCGGCACGGCGGGAAGTACCTGCTGGGCAGTGCCGTCGCGGCCGCCGACCAGCTGAGAACGGTGGAGGTCGCATTCGACGCCGACCCGGCGGCGCACGCCCCGGCGCTCGCCCGGATCCGCTCGCTGTGCGCACAGCTCGGGACGCTCGCCGCGTGGGAGGACGGGTACTACTTCCGCGTGCCGGACGCAGGGCCCCAGGCCGACTGGCACGAGTTCGGCCGGTTCGCCCGCGACGGCAGCCGCAAGTGCCTGTCAGCCGTGGACCGGCAACCCTTCGACGCCAGCGCCTTCCTCGCCCTCGCGTCCGCCAGGTTCGACCTGGACGTGGCCGGTTCCTACGCCGCCAGCGCGACGAACGGCATCACCGACATCCTGGCGGAGGCGGGCTACCAGCCCTCCTGACCTGCCGACGGCCCGGCCCACCCCCTGCCGGCCGGTTGCGAAGCCCTCCCACGGCGTAGCCCGATCGTGGGTCACCGCTGTGACCGGCTCCCGGGCCTGCGGCTCCTGCGCTACGTTCACCGCCATGGACATCCTGCGAGGGAAGATCAGCCACGGCTTCGATCTGCTGGACGCCGACGGCGACGGGGCCCTGACCGAGGCCGACCACGTCATCATGGGCGACCGGGCCGCCGACCAGCTCGGCTACGCCCGTGGCTCGGCCGAGCACATCCGCATGGTCGGCGCCTACGTCGCCGTCTGGCGCGACCTGCACGCCCCGCACGTCGGCGGGGCCAACGGCCGCATGACCAAGCGGGAATTCGTCACCAGCACCCTCACCCTGGCCGCCGACCCCGAGGCCGCGGCCACCACCGTCGGCGCGCTCGCCCGGGCGTTCTTCGCCATCGCCGACGCCGATGCCGACGGCCTGGTCAACAGGACCGAGTTCGACGCCTTCCAGCGCAGCCACTTCCCGGGGATCGGCCAGGCGGACCTGGACGAGGCGTTCGCCCACCTGGACCGCGACGGCGACGGTGCCCTCGACCCGGCCGAATTCGAGTCCGCGGTGGTCGAGTACTGGTCCAGCACCGACCCCACCGCCCCGGGCAACTGGTGGATGGGCCGGCCCGACACCCGGGGGTAGCGGCGCACCGCACGCGCCGAGTGCGGTGACAGGGAATTCTCGCGACACTCACCGAGGCCGACCCCCTCGCACCACCGGCCCGCCCGGCGCTCAGCCGGCGCAGCCGGGCACGCTGCCCGCGGGCGCGCAGTTGTCCGGGTGGTTCCCTCTGACCGGGGTGTCGTTCAGGGTGACCGTGCCGGACTCCTTGAAGATCCCGCCGCCCTCGGCGGCCCGGTTGTCGGTGACGCTGCCCCTGGTCAGGGTCGTGGAGCCGACGGCGCTGTAGACGCCGCCTCCCTGGGAGGTGCCCCCGTCGGGGGCGTCGGCGGTGTTCTTGCCGATGTGCGACCGTTCGGTCCTTGCGGTGCCGCCGGTGGCATTGCTCATCCCGCCGCCCTGGGCGGTGCCGCCGGGGGCATGGGCGGTGTTGTTCCGCACGGTGCTGTCCCGCAGGGTGATCTCACCCGTACGGCCGATGTGGATCCCACCGCCCCGCGCGGTGCCGCCGGGGGCGGTGGCCGTGTTGTCGATGACGCGGGTACGGATCAACGACACGGGGAAGTTGGTCCCGACCCCTCCGCCGACGGCGAGGCCGTGCGGGGCGCTGGCGGTGTTCCCGGCGATGGTGCTGTCGGTCACCGTCAGGGTGGTCGTCTCGCCCGGTACCGGGCCGCCCGTGGCCAGTGCGGCCAGTGCCGTGCCGCCGGCGGCTCGGGCGTGGTTGGCGCCGATGGTGCTGTGCTCGATCGTCGTGAGGGCGAAAGCGGCGTGCCCGGCGCCGAACGCGAAGCTGCCGGTGTCGTCGGTGACGGCGATGGTGTTGTCGGTGATCCGGCTGCGGTTGAGCGTCAGCGCTCCGTCGTTGGCGATCCCGCCGCCCTCGGCACTGGAAGGGGTGGCGCCGGAGTAGGTGGCGGAGTTGTGGCTGATTTCGGTGTCGTTCACGGTGGCCGTGCCGTCGCTGTCGATGCCGCCGCCCTCCGCGAAGACACCGTCGACGGCGGCGTTGGCGGTGTTGTGGACCACCCGGCCGTGGTTCACTGTCAGCCTGCCCTGGCTGTAGATGCCGCCCCCGCAGACCCCTTGACCGGTGAACAGGGGGCAGTCCGTCGCCCGGCCGCCGCTGATGGTCGTGCTGTTCAGCGTCAGGGTGCCCGTCTCGCCCACGCGGAGGATGCGGAATCTCGGGGCGGAGGGCGGACGTGTGATCGTTGCACCCTCGCCGTCGATGGTGATGTCGCTGGTGATGGCCGGCAGGCCGTCTGCGTGGCTGCCGGGGTCGGCGGTGAGGAGCTCGTACGTGCACGTGCGGGCCAGTCGGATGGTGTCCGCTTCCGGTGTGCTGTTGGCCCGGTTGATCGCCGCGACGAGGTCCGGAACCGAACACCGGACGCTGGTGGAAGGGGCGGCCTGGGCAGCCGGTCCGGGAAGCGCGAGCCCGGTCGCAGCCGCCAGGGCGGCCGCGGTCAGCAGCCGGACCGGCCGCGACCGCCGGTCACAGCGGGGAGAGGATTGCGCTCGTGGGTTCTGTTGCCGGGACATCCAGCGGCTCCTCGGTCTCGTACATCGGAAGGCGCCCCATCGCGGGGTCTTCAGTGCGGAGTACAGGAGCCAGCCGACCACGACCCCGCGCCCGCAGACTCCCTGAGATCACGAGAGCCCGCCCGTGTCCACCGGACCGGAGCAATCGGAAGGGGCCCGGTGTGTCTCATGCACCTCGCGCGCTCCACGCCTCCGCCCGCACCCCTGACACACCCCCGCGCGCCCCTTCGCCCCCCTTGATCGTCCCCGGAGCAGCGCGGTGGAGTGGTCCTCGGATGGCGGCCCGACCGGGTCTGCGGCGGTCCGACGATCGGGGATCGGCATGGCGGAAGGCGACGGGGGCACCGTGGCACCGGGCACGAACGCGGGCCCGCACGCGGGCACGAGCACCACGACGGTCCCCGCCGGCCCGGGCTGGGGGCGCGCAGTCGTGATCGGCGGTGGCTACGCGGGCCTGCTGGCGGCGCGGGTCTTGGCCGACCACTTCGCCGAGGTCCTGGTGCTGGAGCGGGACGCCGTCGACCGTACGACCGGTGCGCACCCGAGCGCGCCGCAGGCGTACCACGCGCACGCGATGCTGGCCAAGGGCGCCCAGACGCTGGAGGTGCTCTTCCCGGGCCTGCGCGCGGAGCTGGAGCAGCTCGGCGCGCCCGTCTACGACTACGGTGAGCGGATCAGCTTCCTGCTGCCCACCGGCTACGCCGTGCGTGCCACCACCGGCGTGCGGATCCAGTCCTTCACCCGGGACGAGCTGGAGCGCCGGATCCGGGGCCGGGTGCACGACCTGCCACGGGTTCAGGTGCTGGGCGAAGCCCGGGTTCTGGGTCTGGGCCGGGGCCCTGACGGACGGATCGAGGGGGTCCGGTACCGGACCGGGGAGGGCGGGGAGCAGGAGGCCACCGCCGAACTGGTGGTGGATGCCTCCGGGCGCAGCACCTCGATCGACGACTGGCTGCGCGAGGCCGGGCTGCCGGTCTCGGCGAGGAGCACGGTGAAGGCGAAGATCACCTACACCACGATGGTCTTCGACCGCACCCCCGAGGAGAAGGACTACGACCTCGCCTACCAGATGACCTTCGCCCCCACGGTGCGGCGCGGCGGCGCCATGCTCGCGGTGGAGCACGGCCGCTGGGTCTGCTCGCTGTTCGGCTACGAGCAGCACCCGCCCACCGACCCGGACGGCTTCCTGGACTACGCGCGCAGCCTGGACAACCCCCAGCTGGCCGAGCAGATCGCCCGCCGCAGCCGCCACGACGAGCTGCACCGCTACACCAACCCCGGCAGCACCTGGCGCCTGCACCACCGCAACCCCGGCTGGCCGGAGGGACTGATCGCGATCGGCGACGCGCTCTGCGTCTTCAACCCGGTCTACGGCCAGGGGCTCACCGTGCCCGCCATCGAGGCCGACGCACTCGGCTCACTGCTGCGCCGCCGCTCCAGCGGCACGGGCCTGACCGGCCTGAGCCGGGAGTACCTGCGCACGGCGGCCAGGATCATCAAGGTCCCCTGGTCCCTGTCCACCACCTCGGACCTGATGTGGAGCCCGGGCGGCCAACCACTGGCCGCACGCTTCGCGCACTGGTACAACCAGCAGGTCTTCGCGCTCGCCCGGCACGACGCCGACGTCTGGACCCGCTTCGTCAAGGTGGCCAACATGACGGCCCCGTCCTCGCTGCTGATGCAGCCCTCGGTCCTCGCCAAGATCGCCCGACGGGCCGTCACCCGCCGCCCGGAACCCGCCCGCTGACGGCGTCCCGCCCCTGCTCGGCGGGTCGGGCCTCCCGCGTGGGCGGCACCCGTGCGGGACGTGGCGTCAGCGCGCGAACTTCTCGATGGCCGCCGGGGTCACGGGGGTGAAGAAGTTGACGAGGTTGCCGTCGGGGTCGCGGAGCAGGAGCGACCGGTTGCCCCAGGGCATCGTGGTGGGCTCCGTCACGAAGTCGGTGACGCAGCCGGTCAGGTCCCGGTACACGCGGTCCACGTCCTCGACGAGGAACTCGGTGATCACGCTGCGGTTGTCCGCCGGGCGGGCGGAACCCGGGGCGAACAGGGGGACGGTGCGGGTGCCGGCGATCGCGAGGGTCGCGCCCGCGGTCCTGAGCTCGGCGAAGTCCTGGGTGGCCCATACCGCCCGGGCCCCCGTGGCCCGCTCGTAGAACGCGACGAGGCGTGCCACGTCACCGGTGATGATGCGGATCGAGACGAACTGCATGGGGATCTCCTTGGCTGTGCGGGAGGCTTGTGCGTCGCAGACTAGGAGGAATACCGGACAGAATCGGTCCTGTATGGGCACTAGGCTGCACACATGTCCCGACCGACCGCCCGCGTCCTGACCCTCCTGGAGCTGCTGCAATCGGGCGGCACCCGGACGGTGGCCGAACTCGCCGACCGGCTCGGCGTCGAAGGCCGCACCGTTCGCCGTTACGTGGACCAGCTCGTGGTCGACCTCGACGTGCCCGTGGAATCGGTGCGCGGCCGCTACGGCGGATACCGGCTCGCCCCCGGCTACCGCCTGCCCCCGCTCATGCTCGGCGACGACGAGGCGCTGGCCGTGCTGCTCGGCCTGCTGGCCGGCCGCCGGACAGGGCTGACGACGACGGAGCGCACGGCGAGCGAGACGGCGTCGGCGAAGATCCGGCGCGTGCTGCCCCGGCACGTCGCCCGCAGGCTCGACGCCCTCCTCGACACCCTCGCCTTCACCGACCGACCCGGCGACTTCGACACCCCCGACTCCGAGGTCCTGCTCACCCTCGCCGATGCGGTGCGCCACCACCGACCGGTCTCGATCCGCTACGGCGACCGCGACGGACGGCGCAGCGAACGCACCCTGCACGCGCACGGGGTCGTGGCCCACGCGGGACGCTGGTACGTCACGGGCGAGGACGCCGGGATCGGCGAGGACCGGACCTTCCGGCTCGACCGCATCACGGACGCGCGGACCCTGCCGGGCTCCTTCGAAGCGCCCGGGGCCACCGATCCCGCACAGCGCCTGCTGGAAGGGTTCGCCACGGCCGGCCACCGGCACGAGGTGACCCTGCGGATCCACGGGACCGTCGGGCAGATCCGCGCCCACCTCCCCGCCGCCGTCGCACTCCTGCGCGAGCACGAGCACGAGGCCGTCGCGGACGGGGGCCGGGCGGACGAGCGCTGGCTGCGCGTCGAGCTGCGGGCGGAACGGCTCGACTGGCTGCCTCCGGTACTCGCCGCACTCGACCGGCCCTTCGTCATCGAGCGCCCCGAGGAACTGCGCACCCTCGTCACCGCGTTCGCCGACCGCCTCACCTCCTACGCCCGGGAAACCCCAGAGGGCGCTTCGTGACCCGGTGCCCGCTCCTGTCGGCGGCTGCTACGGTCCGGCCATGACGCGCCCCGACCACGTACTCACCGTCCTGCGCCGGAATCCTGATCTGGCGAGGCTGGCTGCGGGATCCTTCGATTTCGATCTCGACCGGGCCGAGCACGGGGAGGAGGTCCGTCTGGCGAGCGGAGCCCCGCTGAGGGCCGTGGCGGGCGACGACACCGGCGGCACCTACTTCGTGTGCGCGGACGGGGCTGTGCTGTACGCGAGCTCCGAAGGCGAAGCGGGACTCATCGGCGCGGGCACGGACGAGGCTCTGGAGATCCTCGTCGGCCTGCCGGGCTGGCGCGACTACACCGATCTCGACCCCGCGGCCGATGACGAGGCGCTGGAAGCGGTGTTCGACAGGGTCGAAGGCGAGATCCGGGACTCCTACGGTTCCGAGCTGGACACCGAGCGCAGCACGCTGCTCAGCGGGCTGGGCCTGCGCCGGCTCCCGAGGCGGGAGCTGCTGCACAGGCTCCAGGAGTCCCTCCTGCGGACCGAGCCGGAGTTCCTGCTGCTGAACGCGGAGGAAGGCTGCGCCTACGCGTTGCCGGACCGCCTTCGGCGTCCGCCCCTGTGGGAGGCGGTTCTCGCCCCCGGCCGGGATGATCTGGCCCGGATGCGGGCGGACCGCGACGGCTGGGAGGCGATCGCCGGCGATCCGGTACGGCGGGCCACCGTCCTGCGCGCAGCCCAGTACGACCGCAGGCCGGGAGACCTGCGGCTCCTGCGCGTCCTCCTGCGGCAGGAAGCCCGCTGCGGCCCGACCGAGGAACTCCGCCTCGCCGCGGTCCTGGTCGCCCTGCACGGAAAGCCGGAGGACCACACGCTGCTGCGGTCCCTGCGCGAGTCCGACGCCGACGTCCACTTCCTGCTCGGCGGATTCCCCGATGCGGCCGGAGCCCTCACCCAGTGGGGCGCCGACTTCGACGAGTCGAACTACGGCCAGGACCCCCACGACGAACACGACCTCACCTGGACGGCGCTGGCCCGCCGCCAGGGGCGGACCGAACTGGCCCGCGCCGCGCTCATCCGCATCCTCGACGGCGCGGGCCCGCGCGATGAGGCCTTGCTCGGGTCTTTGGTCCACGAGCTCGAAGCCCTCGGAGACCTCGGCCAGGCGATCCGGGCGCGCCGCCTGCACGCGTCCTTGCAGGACGACGCCGGCAAGCGCGGCGCGGCCCTGGTCGACCTCGCCTCTCTGCAGCGCCGCCACGGCGAGGTGGAGGCAGCCTGGCAGTCCCTCCAACGGGCGGTCACGGTACTCGACGGCCCGCCGCCCCCGCCGCCCGCCGATCAGCTGGAGCTCGATCTCGATCTCGACCTCGACCTACCGCAACCCTCCTGTCAGACCCCCACTTGGCGCGAACTCGGCCTGGGGATGAGGGTCACCGAGGAACACTTCCTCATCACACAGGCCGCCGTGCCGCCCGGTCTGCACGAGGTGGCCCAGGCATCACTCCGGTCGGGAAGGGCCATGCTCGACGGCCACGCTCATGTCCCCGAGCCCCTGCGCCAGGCCGCAGAGGCGGCGCAGGCCCTTGCCGCACCCCGGCCCGCCTGAGAATCGACGCGCCCGTCTCGCCCTGCGAAAGGCAGTGGCTGCCGGCCACGCCGCTGTGTTTGGCTCAGGTCCATGATCGAGACACGCAGCGCTACGGTGGCGGACGCCGAGGGCGTCCTGGCCTTCTGGAAGGCAGCAGCGGAGGGCACCTCCATCACAGACGACGTCGCGGGGGTGACTCGGCTCATCGGACGAGATCCGGACGCCCTGATCCTCGCGGAGTCCGGCGGGGTCCTCGTAGGCACCCTGATAGCCGGCTGGGACGGTTGGAGAGCCTCTCTCTACCGGCTGGCCGTTCTCCCTTCCCACCGTCGGCAAGGGATCTCCAAGACGCTCCTCGAGGCCGCCGAACAGCGGTTCCGCGAGCTGGGCGGTCGGCGCGGGGACGCGATGGTGCTGGTCGAGAACAAGCAGGCTCAGGCTGCCTGGGCTGCGGCGGGGTACCGGCAGGAAGACCACTGGCGTCGATGGGTGAAGCCGCTCGGGTAGGCATGCGGGCGCCGTGTGGTGAAACCGGAGGTTTCGACGGGACCGCCGGCGCCCGTCCCGGCGCGCGGCGTCACCCTCACGCGAAGGCCGCGGCCGGCCGCGCGGCCGGGTGCAGTGCGGCGAACTCCAGGGGCGCCGACGGATCGATCGACACCTCGAGCTGCGCCGGTTCGGCTCCCGCCCGTACGAGGAGGCCGCCGACGGCCGCGAACCGCCCCGTCGTCGGTGCACAGCGTCAGCGGCGGCACCCGCAGCTCGACCCCGGCCGCCGCGCACCGCTCCTCCGCGAGCGCCCGCACCCGCGAGGTGGCCGCGACCCCGCCCACCACCACGAGCGTGCGCACGTCGCCACCGCGTGCGCCGGCAGCCGGTCGCCGGAGACGATCCCCGCCCCGGTCTCGCCACACGCCCACAGGATCAGGCCGGCGCCCGCCACGCGCGGCCACGCGTCGCCGCCGCGCTCGTCACGGTCGGGGTTCAGGGGCAGAGCCGGGCGGCCTCCTCGAGTTCGTCGGCCAGCAGGGCCGGGTCGCGGGGGCCGATGTGCGGGGCCGTCAGGGACCGTACGCGGAAGGGGTTGCCGGGGGTCAGCTCGTCGGCTTCCCGGATCATGAGGTCCTGGAGGGCCGGCGGGATCGTGCGGTCTTCGGTGAAGCGCACGAAGGTGCGCGGGACGCGCCCCCACTTGTGCGGCAGGCCGCGGCCGTCGCCGGCTCCGATGGCTGCCGACTCGTCCGGTTCGAGGATGTTGAGGATCGCCCTGACCTCGGCGTCGGAGTAGTCGGCGGCCATCGCTTCCTTGGCGATCCGGAAGAAGGACGGGTCGTTGCTGCGCCAGTTGACCCGGGTGATCCCGAGCTCCGGCGGTGTCGGGACGGGGGTCATCTTGAAGATGTAGCTCGGGGCCGCCTCCGGGGTCGCCAGCAGCTCGTTCACCGAGGCCCGTTTCGCCGGGCACAGGGCGGCGACGTACACGAGGTGCGAGATCAGCTCCGGGACGAGGTCGGCGACCGCGTTGAGGGTGACGCCGCCGAGGCTCTGGCCGGCCAGGACCACGCGGCCGTTGCGGTGAGCCCGCCGTACCACCGAGGCCACGTGTGCGGCGAAGTCGGCCAGGGTCGTCCCCGCGAGGGGAGAGGGCTCCTGCCGCAGTCGCTCCAGATCCTGGGGCGCCTGGTAGGAGAGGGGGAAGTGGGCGCCGGGCCCGTGCCCCGGCAGGTCGACGGCGACCGCGCGGTGTCCGCGCAGCCCGAGTTCGGCCACGACGGGTGACCAGCCGTAGGCGTTGCTGCCCGCTCCGTGGACGAGGACGAACGTGACCGGGGGCGTGTCCACACCAGTTAAGTTACTCATGGGTAGATCGTAGGGTGCCGATGCGGGGGCGATGCAAGCCCCAGGCCAGGCGGCCGCGCTCGTCCGCCTCTCGGAGCCGCCGGGGTGGGGCTTGATCCGGTCGCCCGGACTGGCTGAATTCGTAGCCTGGCGCGAACCGTCCTGCCTCAGGAAGATTCTCAGCGGCCACACGGGCCGGTCTGGAGAGCGGGGGAGAACCGATGAGAACAGTCCGGAGAGGTTTACGGGACAGGTGGGTCGGGGTGTGCGTGCGCGGCGCGGTCTCCATCGCGCTGACGTGCACCGGGGTCGCGATGGCCCCTGCGGCGGTGGCGCAGACCGCGGCCGCCTGCTCGACGGACACCGGGGCCACGGGCCTGGCGAGCTCGCCGGTGGCGGGCACGTTGGTGTCCGTGGAGCGTGCGGACGGCCGGATCGCGCAGCTCCAGCTCTTCTACGACGCCACCGCGACCCGGGGCCTGCCCTTCGTCTGGCATCGCGAGCAGAACGGACCCGGCGGCGCGTACGGGGGGTGGCAGCGGGTGAGCGCGGCAACCGTGGGCCCCAAGAGCTACGCCATGACGGCGATCGAGAACTCGGCGGGCAAGGTGGAACTGCTCTTCTCCACCTACGGTTCGTTCTGCCACGCGGTGCAGGACGACGGCGCTGCGGGCGGCTGGAGCGCACCGGACGGCTTCGGCCTCGCGCCGACGCCGTACCACGGCGGAGTCGTGCTGTTCAAGGAGCGGGACGGCAGCATCGACGCCTTCGCCTCCGGGGCGTACGGCGCCGGCTCGATGGAACTGCGCCACCAGCAGAACGCGGCAGCCGGCTGGGGCCCGACCCGGTCCATGGGCCAGGTGCCGGACGCCGGCGTGGGCCTGGGCCAGCCGAGCACCGTGGAACAACTGCCCGACGGCAGGCTGCACGTCGCGGCCCGCGAGTGGAACAGGGACCGCACGTGGGAGATCTGGCAATCGGCACCCGGCGGTAACTGGGGCCCCTGGCAGCTCACGGCCCCGGCCGCCGCACCGGCCCCCCGGGCCGCCGCCGGGGCCACCCCGGCGGGCAGCGCCACCGCAGGCGGGCCTGCGGCCGAAGGCTGACCGGTCGCCGACCGATGGGCCGGCGCCATGGCCCCGTGGTGCCGGCCCATCGCACGTACGGGTGGGTTACCTGCGTGGGCGGGTCGAAAAGCACGTGGCCGGTGTGTCCACCGGTCTAGGGTCGTCGCTCCCACCTGCCCTCGTCGAGGCTTCCTGTGAGGTGCCCCATGTCCGGTGCGACGTCCGACAAGCCCGCGCCCGCCCACATCGATCCGACCAAGCCCAGTATCGCCAGGGTCTACGACGCCTTCCTCAACGGGAAGGACAACTACGAGGTGGACCGCGAGGTGGTCCGGGGCGTGCAGAAGGCGGCTCCGGAGGCCGCGGACCTGGCGGTCGAGAACCGCCGGTTCCTGATCCGGGCCTGCCGCTTCCTGGCCCAGCAGACGGACGTCACGCAGTACCTGGACTGTGGTTCGGGCCTGCCGACCGCGGAGAACGTCCACCACGTGGTCCAGCGGGTCAATCCGCAGGCGCGCGTCGTCTACGTCGACAACGACCCGGTGGTCCTGGCCCACGGCCGCACCCTGCTGGAGGAGAACGAGAACACCGTCCTCGTCGCCGAGGACATCTTCGAGCCCGAGAAGCTGCTGGACAACGAGGTCGTACGGTCCGAGCTGGACTGGAACGAGCCGATCGCCCTGCTCCAGCTCGGCACACTGCACCACTACAACCGTGAGGACACGCGCACCCGCAAGGACATCATGCGCGCCTACATCGACGCACTGCCGTCCGGCTCCTACGTGGTGATCAGCCACTTCCTCAACCCCGAGGACGAGTACAGCGCGACCGCCCGGAAGATGGAGGACATGTTCCTGCACAGCATGATGGGCAGCGGCACCTTCTCCACCAAGGCCGAACTGCAGGAGCTCTTCAACGGTCTGGAGATGATCGATCCGGGATTGGTGCGGTGCGCCGACTGGTGGCCCGACGGACCGCGGCTCAAGCAGCTGAACGCCGCCCAGCGCAGCATCGCCGGCGGCATCGCGCGCAAGGCGTAGGCCACGCACCGCAAGCGGCTCGTCCGTGCTGGTCGCGCCGGCTGGTACACCCCCGCGCACACGCCCGGCCCCGGCACGGTCGCACCGCTCGTGCTGAGCGCACTGGTGTCCGTACCGCTGTACTTCGGGGAGGAACCCGGCTGGCAGGGCTACACGCTGCCCCGGCCGATGCACCGCGGCAGGATCCGCGCCCTGCTGCTCGGCCGGGCGGTCCGGGGCGCCTGGCACCGTCCCGATGGCCGCGCTCGGCGGGAGCTACCCCGGCCAGCCGGTGCTGCTGGGGAGCACGTTCGATGCCCGCGAGATGACCGCTCTGTGGGACGCCGCCCTCATGGCCCCGGCACGGGGACGCGCCCCGGTGTGGTGCCACGGCGACCTGCACAATGGGAACCTGCTGACGGCAGGGGGCGTCCTGAGCGCGGTCATCGACTTCGGCCAGCTCGGGTCCGGCGATCCGGCCTGCGACCTGACGATCGCCTTCACCCTGATGTCGGCCCGCAGCCGGCCCGTGTTCCGCGCGGCGCTGGAGGTGGACGAGGACACCTGGACGCGGGGGCGCGGCTGGGCCTTGGCCACGGGACTGCGCGCCCACACGGCGTACGCCGCCACCAGCCCCCGGGCCGCCGCGCGGACGGCCCGCCAGATCACCGCGGCACTGGCAGGCTGAAGATCCGTACAGCCGGGCGTGGTGATCAGCCGTTGAGGGGGAGGTCGTAGTGGGTCCACGGAGACCAGTTGCCGTCGTGGTCGCGGTTGCGGCCCCAGTACTCCCCCCGCTCGTCGTAGTAGAACACCCTGAAGGTCCAGGGGTCGCCGGCGTCGTAGTCGTAGGCGCGCGCCGTGCTCGACGCCCTTCCGCCCATGGACATCCATCGCGACCAGTCCCCGTCGGAGTCGGTCCAGCGGGTCCACACCGCACGGTCGGTGCCGACGATGAACTCCTGCTTCGTGCCGTTGGGGAGCTTGTAGCTGGTCACCCCGTACTCGCAGAGGTATACGCCGCCGCCGCGCGAGCAGTTGCTCGCCTCGGCAGGCGTGGCCACCACCGCGACGCTCGCGACCGCAGCGGCCGCGATCACGGCTGCCTTGAACTTTCCGACCAGCATGACTCTCTCCTCAGTACGACGTCCTGGACTGCCGAGGGGGCCGGACCGGGGCGCCGTGGGGCAGCGGTGGGGTCGTCGGCCGGCGCGGGGCAGCGCCCCTTCGGCAGACACAGTCGATCACGGTGGACGGGGACGGTCCCAGGCAATTCCACCTGCAAAAATACGGTCGGCGTGCTTCTGCCGGGCCTTGGATCTGCCGCACGTGCGTGCTGTCCTGCCGGCCGAGCTGCACCGCGCCGATCTCCCTCAGGGCCTGCTCGAACCCATTCCCGCGGACCAACCCCACGCCCTAGACTGCGACCGCTCCAGGACCTGGCGATCATCAGGAGGGCGTGCGAGATGAAACGAGCACTGATCGGCACATGCGCGGCCGTGGCGTTGGTCGTGTCCGGGGGGAGTGTCGCCACCGCTTCCGACGGCGCTCCGCCGCGCACCACGCACGGCCCCTGCCAGTACACACAGACCCCGGACGAGCCGCCGGCGCGCTCTGTTCCGCTGCCGCCCGACCCGCGGCGCACCCCCGGTCGCGGCACGGTCGACATGGCCGTTCCGACCAGCCGGGGACCGCTGCCGCTGCACTTGGACCGGGCCAAGGCGCCGTGCACGGTCCAGAGCTTCCTGCACCTGGCACGGCACGGGTTCTACGACCGCACGGTGTGCCACCGTCTGACGGCGTATCCCACGCTGAAGGTCCTGCAGTGCGGCGACCCGACCGGTACGGGTGAGGGCGGGCCCGGCTACAAGTACAAGGACGAGCTGCCGGTGGACCTGCCACCCGCACCGACCGATCCGACCGGCACGCGCCGCCTCTACGGGCGCGGCGTGCTGGCGATGGCCAACGCCGGCCCGGACACGAACGGTTCCCAGTTCTTCGTCGTCTACGGCGACTCCGCACTGCGCCCGAACTACACGGTGTTCGGCACGGTCGGCGCCGACGGCCTGAAGACACTGGACGAAGTCGCCGCCGGAGGCATCGAGCCGACCGCCGAGAACCCGGCCCCGGTCGACGGCACACCCGTGCTGCGGACCGAGCTGCTCCGCGTCCGGCCGTCCTGGCCGTACTGACGTACCGCGCGGGGACAAGGCCCCTGGACCGTCCGCTTCGACGCCAACCCGGACATCGACCGGTCCGAAAGACCCGTTCGACGCCGCTGTACGGCGAGCGCCCCTCCGGCGGGAGGGGCGCACCGGGCGTGGACCGGGGCCCGGTTTCACGGCCTCGTCCCCGTCGGACCGGTCGGCGATCCCCTCCGCATACGGGATCGGGCCGATGCCTGCGGCGACGGCGATCACCAGGGGACGACGCCGGCGTCCTCGAAGAACGAACCGGTCGGGCCGCCGTCGGGCAGGGTGGCGAGCCGGATCGCGGTGGCCGCGCCCTGTTCAGGGGTGCGGGGCCCATGGAAGCCGTTGAAGTCGGTCGCGACCAGGCCCGGGCAGGCGGCGTTGATCAGGATGTTCGTACCGGCGAACTGCCGGGCGTACTGCACGGTGAGGGCGTTGAGGAACGACTTCGACGGCGCGTAGGCCGCCATGACCGGGCCGATCTCGATGCCCGGGTCCGCCTGCCGGGCCAGGGAGCCGACGCTGCTGGAGACGTTGACGATGCGCGGCGAGGCCGAGCGCCGCAGCAGTGGCAGCATCGCGTTGGTCACCCGGACGACCCCCAGGACGTTGGTGTCCACGACCGTGCGGAGCACCTCCAGGTCGAGCACGGTCGGATCCTGCACCCACCCCGGGTCCATCTCGCCCGAGATGCCGGCATTGTTGACCAGGGCGTCCAGGCGCCCGGCCAGCCCGTCGACCAGTTCCGCGGCATCGGCGACGCTCTGGTCGTCGGTCACGTCCAGCGGTACCCCGAACGCGTCCACGCCGGCGGCGCGCAGCTCACCGACGGCGGCTTCGCGCCGGGCGGCGTCGCGGGCTCCGACGCCCACGCGGTACCCCAGGCCGCCCAGCCCGGCCGCGATCTCGTACCCGATGCCCTTGTTCGCGCCGGTCACCAGCGCGATCATCGTTTCGCTCATGCCGATGATGGTGGCTCGCGGACGGGCGGCGCGGCCAACACCGATGCGGTGTCCTGTCATACCTACCGGGTATCACCCCGTATGCTGCGGCCGTGGACACCCTGGAGACCCGCGAGTTGAGGTACTTCGTGGCCGTCGCCGAGGAACTGCACTTCGGGCGCGCCGCCGAGCGCCTCGGCATGGCCCAGCCGCCGCTGTCGCGTGCGATCCAGCAGCTCGAACGGCGCCTCGGGGTCTGCCTGTTGGAGCGCAACCGCCGTGGCGTCCGCCTGACCGGTGCCGGAGAGGTGCTGTTGTACGAGGGCAGGGCGGCCCTCGACGCGACCGCTGCCGCCGCTCGCCGCACCCGGCGCGCCGGCGGTGCCGACGGCCCTGGCGGCGCCCGCGGTCGGCTGGTCCTCGCGGTGAAGGCCGCCGCGTCCCACGCACTGCTGCGCAGGCTCCTCGACGCCTACGCGGCCGAGCCCGACAGTGCCGAGATCGAGGTGCTGCCGTGCGGCATTTCCGAGCAGGAGGAGCTACTGCGCGACGGACGCGCCGATGTCGCGCTCCTGCACACGCCGTGGAACTCCCTCGCCGGGTTCGACAGCGAGGCACTGACGGCCGAGGGGCAGGTTGCCGTCCTGCCTGCCGGGCACCCCCTCGCCGCCCGCGAGACCTTGTCCCTGGCCGAGGTCAGGGACGTCCCCGATCTGCCGCTCGCCCGCTGGCCCGCTCACGGCACCTATGCACCCGGCCCGGGCCCCGAGATCCACAACCAGACGCAACTGGCCCAGTTGATCGCCCTCGGACGCACCGTGGCGGTCGTTCCGGACTCCGCCCGCTCCTGGCTGTGGGCCGAGCACACGGCAGTCCCCCTGACCGACGCGCCTCCCGTCGTGACCCACATCGCCTGGCCCGCCCACAGCCGCTCCCTCGCCCTGGCCGGCCTGATCCGCACGGCCGCACGGCTGTGACCGGCTCCTGCCCCCGTCGGTCAGCACCCGGGACGACGCGGAACGTGTCGATTGCCCTCGACGCCCGCGTAGTCGGGAAGCCCGATGCCGTTGATCGCGCGTCCGACCAACCCGGTGAACCACTCGCCGGAGAAATCGGGGCGCGGCTCGGCGTCCGGCCCTGGGGCTTGGCGGCTTCGGGCGTTCAGTCGCCCGATCTCCCGGTTGGCCTCGACGAACGGGCGCATCCGCGCCTCGTAGCGGTCAAACCCGGTGACCGTCCGGATCACCCGCGGCGTCCAACTCCACCTCCTCGACCTCCTCGACACCGACATCGGACAAACCCGCTGGCCACAAACCTGTGACTAAGTGTCTTGGCTGGCCAGTCCGGCCACTGCAGGGGGCCACGCAGCCTGGCGGGAACCTCAGCGTCTCCGGGCCCAATCCGCCTGTGTGATGGGATGTCCAGCAACGCTCGCAGAGGGCGGGATACGGCGCAGCAACGAACAGGGGAAGGGGAGAGAGGGCTATGACGAGCGGGCACCAGACTCACGGGGCAGTCTCCGGCCTGCGGCCGTTGCGGACACGCGCCCTGACCCGTGAGGCCGGGCGGGCACGGCAACTCCTGGCCGCCGGGGAGTGGCGCCCCGCCGCGGCGGACTCCGAAGCGGCAGCGCGCGTCCTGGCCCGCCTCACGGCCCCGCTCCCGACCCGGCGGGCAGCGAGCACACGGACGCTGGCCACGGACCGGGACCGGCACCTCCAACGCATCCTGCGAACCACCCTCCACCACCTCGACGCAGGCACCATCAGCCCGCCCGCAGCCGCCCTCCTGGCCGCCGTCGCCCGCGCCTTCCTGCCTTGGCACACCACCCCGAACCCACCACCCGCGGCGGCGGCCCCGAGATACGGGACCCCGGCGGGCACGGCGGACGGCCCGGCCGTGCCACCGACAGAGGCGGGCGAGACCCTGCTCCCCGATCTGATCGCACTGTTCGCCGCGCTGGCCTCGGCGAGACCACCCAGGACCGTCCCGCTCACGCCCCCGGTCGAGCCCTGGCAGGTCCAGTACGCGGGCCGCTTCCGTCGTTACGGCAGACCCGCTTTCGGGGTGTGGACAGCCGACACCATCGGCTGCCCGGCATGCGGGGGTGAGGCCGGCCCGTGGACGGTGACCTGCGACTGGCGCCTGATCGCGCTGGGCTGCCCGTGCGGGGCGGTGACCCACAAGCACGGCCTTGCTTTCTCCGAAGTCTGGCTCCTCTTGCCGGACCTGTGACCGGGCGTCGTGGCCGACCGTCCGTAAACGACGCTCAGTTGGCCAACTCGAAACGGCGACCCGCGAAGTCCGGGGCCAGACGCTCGCCCGCGCGGGCTGCCCGGGCCCCGGATCACCTCGGCCCCTCGCCGGTCACGTCCCGCGCTCCCTCCACGCCCAGCCTGCGCTCCGCCCGCCAAGGGCCGCTCGGCCCGGGCCGCCACCCGATGCCGCCCTGGGCATCGACGGCCGCGCCGCGCACTTCGGCGCTTCGGCCGCCCGGCGTTCACCTGGTCGGGCGGCGCGGGCCGAGGGCATGGGGTCCGCTGACCTCGCATCCACGCGGACAGGGCCGTTCGCTCACGCAGCGTGGGCATCGGCCAGGGCGGCCGCCACGGCGTCCACGAGCCGGTCGGGGGCCCCCGCGCGGCGGGCCAGCACGACCCGGCTCGGCGGGTGGCCGTCGACGGGGACGAACGCGATGCCCGGGCGCGCGTGCCTGCGCGCGGCCCCGGCCGGCATCAGCCCGGTCACCCCGTCCCACACCACCGCGTGCAGGCACTCCTCGGCGGACGTCACCACCGGCCCCGGCGTGTCCTCGTCGGCGGCGAGCCAGTACGAGCGCCACCGCGCGTCCGTTCCGGCCGGCAGCCGGAAGCGCGGCCGCCCGGCAAGTTCGCTCACGTGCAGTCGCGGTCGTGCGGCGAGCGGGTCGTCCGCGGGCAGCGCCGCCACCACGGGCTCCGTCCCCAGCCGGCGTACGGTCAGCCCTGCGGCGTCGAAGGGAAGCCGGGTCAGCGCCAGGTCGACCCGCCGCTCGCGCAGCCCTCCCGTCGGATCGGTCATGGGCGCCTCGTGCAGCCGGACCCGCAGCCCGGGCCGGGTGCTGCGCAGCACGGCGAGGGCGGCGGGTCCGGCGTCCAGACCAGCGCCGGCAACGGTTCCCAGGACGACCTCGCGTACGGACTCCGCGGCGCGCACCAGCTCGCGGGCGCGCTCGGCCCGCGCCAGCAGATCGCGCGCCTCCGGGAGCAGAACCTCCCCGGCCGCGGTCAGGCGCGCCCCGGTCGGGATCCGCTCGAACAGCCGGCACGCCAGGTCCGCCTCCAGGTCGCGGATCCTGCGGCTGAGGGGCGGCTGGGCGAGATTGAGCCGCAGGGCGGCCCGGCCGAAGTGGCCCTCCTCCGCGACCGCCACGAAACAGCGCAACGCCCTCAAGTCCATGACCGGCCACGATACCGACAACGGCACCGCCCCTGCGGAACCGGTCTTGGACGCGGTGCCGGATCCGAGGTGAAGTGGAGCCGTCCCCCCACCACCCCTGTCCATCCAGGGCGATTCCGCCCGATCCTCACCCCATCACCGGGCCCCCAGCCCGTCGACTTCCGCAAGGAGCACCCATGTACGCGCACCCCGACGACCTCCACCGTGCCCGCTCCGTCGGCGCCGCCGCCGCGCCCGAGTTCGCGGCCTGGCTCGCCTTCCAGAAGGCGGTCGACCGGGAGGACGGGGCCGTGCCGCGCCGCTACCGCGAGCTGATCTCCGTCGCGGTGGCCCTCGTCACCCAGTGCGCCTATTGCCTCGACGTCCACACCGGGGCTGCCCGTCGGCACGGCGTCACCGCCGAGGAACTCGCCGAGACCGCCTTCGTCACCGCCTCCGTCCGCGCCGGCGGCACCCTCGCCCACGCCCTCCTCGCCGACCGCCTCTACGAACACCACGGTCACCATGCCCCTTCCGCCACCCCGGGGAGCGCAGCGGCGCCCACCTGCTGACGGCTTCGTCGGGCCCAAGGACCTTCAGGGCCGCACCCACAGTCGGGTGGGGGAATCCTCGCCCACCCGCCCGGGACGGGTGACCTCGTGAAAGACCGGGTGTCAGTCCGCCCGCGTACGGTCTCCGTCATGAGCGATCAAGGAAACTCCCGGTCTTCGATCCACGCATTCGCAACCTGGGAGCCCCTGCTGCGGCTCCTGCGGGCGGAGAACGCGGAGCGGCTCGCCGTCCCGGGTGGTCGGGTGGTGGGCCGTATCACCCGGAACAGTTGGAGCGTGCCCCTGCGGCAGATGTACAACGACGGTGTGCAGCGGGTGCACGACATCCTGGTGAAGGACGACATCAATGCCGTGACGTTCGTGATGGAGACGGAGACGTCGGGACGCACCCGGCTCCACCTCCTCCTATCCAGTCGGGCGGTGGAGCTCGGTGTCGGCTTCAACCCGGGGGCGCTCGTCCTGGTCGAGGACGCGCTCCCGGAGCCCTGGCGGCGCCTTCCGGAGCCGACGCCGGGCGCGGTGCCGGCGCCGTCGGCGGACCCGGCGCTGCTCGAACGGACGGTGCGCGGGCGTCTGCCCGGCGCCGTCGGCGCCACCGAGGCCGAGATCGCGGCGGCCGAGTCGCGTCTGGGCACCGCCCTGCCCGAGGAGCTCAAGGCGCTGTACCGGGTGACGCGGGCCGAGTGGGCGGACTGGAGGGGCGACTACGAGGCAGCGAGCCGCCATTCCGAAGCGGTCCGCTGCGAACTCTTCAACCTGGAAGGCCTGTACATCGCCGGGGCGGCGACCCGCGAGTGCCCCTGGTACCAGGCGGCCATGGAGGCGGTCGAGACGCCGCCCTCCGCCGCCGTGCAGGGGCTGGCCGGGTCGCCGGGCTGGATCGCGTTCGGCGACAACGGGGGCGGCGACCGGCTGGCCGTCGATCTGACGCCAGGCCCCCGCGGACACATCGGTCAGGTCGTCCTCATATCCCACGAGGAGGACATCGGCGCCCGCCTCCTCGCCGACTCCCTGACCGACCTGATGCTGGACCGGCCCGCCACGGAACCCGGCGGCGCAGAGCCCCACGCACCGGCCGCGACCTCGTTCGCGTACGACCAGGAAAGCCTGGGGAGCGCCGTGCACTCCGGCCTGGAAGCCCTGACCCTCGGCGCGCGGGGCGGCCACCCGGTCAGCCTCGCGCCGCTCATGGGGCGGCCCCGGCTGCGATCCCTCTCCGCGCAGCCCGGGACCCTCGCCGACCCCACTGAGATCGGTGGGCTCACCGGGCTCGAGTACCTGGAGCTGGGATCGCAGGAGTGGGGTGCCCTCCTCGATGCCGACGCCGTCCCGCAGGGCCTGCTGGCGGCCGCCGTCAACGGGCCCTTCGACGAGGACCCCCTGGCCGTCGCGGGCCTCGCCAACGAACTCCTCGCCCTGTGGGGGAGGCCCCGCATCACCCAGACCCTGGTCGAGGGCGACCTCGGCCCGCAGGTCTAGCGCGGGAGGGCCATCGAGGCGGTCACCGGCCGGGCCCGCGCCCGCTGGGCTCCCGCGCCCCAGTCCGCGCCTGCCGCTGACCCGGCACCGACCACTGGTCCGGCCGATCTGCCCGCTCCACCAGGACGTGCGAAGGCCGGCGCGGTGGAATCGCCGTTGCGGCCTTCGCTGCGTCTCCGAGATCGCCCTTCTCGACTGCCTCCGGCGCTGAGCACGCCGTCGACCCGCAGCGCGCGGCCCGATCTCGGCGCCGGTGCGCTCCTGTGCGGTGAGGGTGCGCCGCCTGGTCTACGTGCCGGCCGCCGATGGCCGGGCGAGCGTCGCGAAGCCGGCGCAGAGCAGGCGGACGCTCTGGGTGAACTTCTCGTCCTGGCCCGGGCGTTGCAGGAGCGGGTCCATGACCAGGGGGAACCGCCGGCACAGGTCGGTGTAGAGCTCGGCGGTGACGGGCGGCGGCGCGGCGGGCCGGCTCTGTTCCTGGAGTACGAAGCCGGTGACGTGGCTGAGCAGGGTGTCGGCGGCGATGTGGCAGCGGTCGGCGGGCAGGCCGGCGTCGAGGAGGGTGCGCAGCAGGCGTTCCATCAGGGAGAGGGCGCCCGTGCTGAGCGTGCGGGGGCTCTCGGCGAGGAGTTGGGCGCCTCCGGGGTGCTGTGCGATGGCCCGGCGCAGGGTGGTGGCCTGGGCTTCGACGCGGTCCTGCCAGGTGGCGGCGGGAGTGAGGGAGTCGAGGGCCTCGGTGCCGGCGTCGTAGCCGCGGCGGCAGACCCGGTCGGCCATCAGGGCGAGCAGTTCGTCCTTGCCGCGGACGTGGTAGTAGAGGCTGCCCGCGTGGGTGTCCAGGCGGTCGGCGACCTGGCGCATGGACAGGTTCTGGTAGCCGACCTCGGCGAATACGGCCATGCCCGCGTCGACGATGCGCTCCTTGGTGAGCTTCATGCGCCCCACCGTACAACGCATTCCAACACCGTTGGAAATCTCTGCTAGCTTTGCCCCATCAGTTTTCGAACGGTGTTGGAAACGCCGTCGCCAGGGGGGAGTCAGGTCATGGAGGCGATCGTCTTCAACGTGACCACGGCCGCGCTGATGGTCATGATGTTCAACTGCGGGCTGGGCGTGGTCGGCCGCGACACCCTGCGCGGGCGGCCGCTGCCCTGGGCGGCGATGGCCCTGACCGCCGTAGCCGTCTGCGGGGTCGCGCTCCAGCTGGTGTGGTCCGGCGCCATGGACGCGCTGGACGCCGACCCGGCGAAGTCCGGCTGGTGGCGCGAGTTCACCTCGGTGTTCATGCAGAACGGCGGCCTCTTCGGAGGTCTGTGGAACCTCGTCACCCTGGCCGCCGTCGCCGCGCTCGCCCAGTGGTACTGGGGCGGGCCCCTGACCCTCGGATTCTTCCTCGCCGGCATCGTGCTCCCCGGCCGGATCGACACCCTGCTCGGCTTCGGTGACGCCCCCAGCGCCGACCCGCGCAACTTCGCCGGCAGCTCCGGCGCCACCTACTTCCTCGGCGCCACCCTCGCCCTGGCCCTCCTCACCCGCGCCCGCCTCCCCAAGGAGACCGCCCTCGCGCTCGCCGTCCCCGCCCTGGGCCTCGCGATGTGGCTGGCGCAGGACAACGGCCACGGGCTGGTGTCCGTCTACGGATTCGCCCTCGCGGCCGCGGTCTGGGCGCTCCGCAGCCGCCTTCCCCGCCGCGCACCGGACCGCACGACGGCCTGACTCGGCACTTCGACGGCCGCTCGCGGGAACGATGGCGTCGAGTTCCCGTGGGCGGCCAGGACTTCCCCGCTGGTCGTCCGGCCGCCGCAGGCCCGGCTGACCGCCACCGTCTCCTGGACGAGGGCGGACAGGTCGTCCCGCCGCTCGGTGCGGAGGGTGGCTATGGGTAGTCGATAGTGGGTGGTGAGCAGGGCGAGGGGTGCCAGGAACGCGAGCTTGCGGCGCTTCGACCGCCACCTGCGCCGGATGCGCAGCACCTACGCCGCCCGCCGCGCCGGCCTGCTCGCCGCACTGGCCGAACACGCCCCCGGGATACAGGTCACCGGCCTCGCAGCCGGCTGCCACGCCGTCGCCCACCTGACCGCCGACGCGGACGAACATCACGTCGTCACCGCCGCCCGCGCCCGGTCCGTCGGCCAGTACGGCATGAGCACCTGCCGCACCTCACGAGCCGGCACGCCGCCGCAACTCGTCCTCGGTTTCGGCAACGTCGGAACGCGGGGCATCGCGGAGGGCATCGCGATCGTGGCGGACCTGCTCAGGGTCCAACCGCAGGACACGGCCACTGAACAACGCCCCTGTGGTTACCGCCCGGACACCCGCCCGCTCGGGCTCGCCGCGAGCGACGGCGGCGGCCGGCGCGGGGGAGCGGCACTCCGGCGCGGACGGACCTGTTCGTTACGCGGCCGGGTCGCCCAGGTCCGCGAGGATCTCCCCGACGGTGCGCTCGAAGAGCGGCTCCGCGTCGGTGAGGGCGAAGTCGAGATGGCCGAAGGCCTCCACCGCGACGGCCCCGTACAGCCGGGCCCAGCTGCTGACGAAGACGTAGATCGCCTCCAGCGGCACCGGTTCGCCGGCCAGGTGCTCGCGCACCTCCTCCAGCTGCACCGTCCAGGCCGGGTCGAGGTCGGCCGGGGCGCGGACGGCGCCGCGCCGCCAGAGTTGGACCATGAGGTCGAGGACGACGGCGCCGAAGCGCCAGCTGGACTCGTGCGCGGCGTCCTCGGGGGCCGTGCCGGCGTCCGCGACCGGCTTGGCGAACAGCAGGACGAACTCCTGCGGGTGGCCCAGGGCCCACCGGCGCAGCTCACGGCAGACCTCGCGCAGCCGCTGGCCCGGCTCACCGGCCGGCCGGCGCTCGCCCGCCGCGGCCAGGGCGGCGGCCAGCTCCTCGTACAGGTGCGAGACCAGGGCCTGGACCAGCTCCCGGTGCCCGGCGTAGTACCGGTACAGGCCCGGCGCCGTCAGGCCCATCTCCCGGGCCACCGCGCGCACGGTCACCGCCTCCGGCCCCTCCTCGACCAGCAGCCGACGCGCGATGCGCATCGAGTCGGCCAGCGCCTCCTCGCGCACACGGTGCCGGCGCCTGCCCGCCGTGGATCCCGCCGTGTCCGTCATGTCCGCCGCCCTGCCTCCCGCTTGACAAAGTTAACAGGTATCACTTTAGCTCTCCATCGAAGTTAACGCTGTAAACAATTGCTCTGGGGGGCTCATGAACCACGGGATCGTACTGACCTACACGCTCACGCCGCGCTGGCTCGCCCTGCCGCGGGCGGAGCGCAACGCGATGCGCGCCACGCACATCGAACCGCTCTTCGCCGCGTACGCGGACCGGATCACGGCCCGCTTCTTCGACGCCGAGGCCTTCAACGGGCGCATCTCCGACTTCGCCGTCCTGGAGACCGAGGACCTGGGTGCCTACTACTTCCTCATCGAGGCGCTGCGCGACACCCCGCTCATCAGCGGCGGCTACCTCGTCCTCGGCGATGTCCTCATCGGCGTCCGGGACGGCTTCCAGGCCTACGAGCGCGAGCTCGGCCCCACCGGGGCGCCTGCCGGGACCGAGTCGGGAGCGGCGTCCTCGGACCGCAGCGGTGGCCGGTGACCCTGATGCGGGCCACCACCGCGACGCCGCTGCCACGGATCGGGGACCTGCGGTGGGCGGTCGCCTTCGAAATGCCGGAGCAGGGTGGCAGAGACCGCCAGGCGCACCCGCTGACCAGCACCTAGACGATCGCGGCGGCGAACAGGGGATCAGCGGCTTCGCGATCTCCCGCAGTCCGTGCGCAACAACCCGACTCCGCCTACCCCCATGCGAAACGCAACGACACCTCACCGCAAACGACGCCTCACCGCATGGGGCACGGTCCAGGGATTGCCGTACCGGCGATACCGGCGCACGTGAATGCGAGCACGGCCCTCAGGGCCTCTCCGGCGGGTTGCGGCACCGGCCATCCGGACCTGCGTCGACGGTGGCCCACTCCCGGCAGATGTCACTCGAATGGAGTAGCCAAACGCGCCACCCGCATGGGTGAAGATCAAGCTGAGTAGTGCCCCAACCGAGGCAATCCGTGAAAGGGAAACCACATGCGCATTCGACGAACCCTCGCCGCCGTCGTCGCCACGGCAGCCTTCGCCGGACTCGGCCTCGCAGGTGCCGCCACCGCCACGGCCGCCACCCACAACGCCACCGCCACCGCCCACACCGAAAGCCTCACTCCGGGTGAGTGCGTGGACGGCGGTGGAAAGGTGGTCGGGATGAAGTGCGTCGGCGGAACGGGCGACGGGAAGATGGTCGACTAACGCCCACTAGGCGCCCCGCAGCCACGCGCCGCGGGGCGCTCCCGCACGAGCACGCTGCAACGCCGCGTTTACCCCGAGATACGTACGCCACTGACCGGGCGCTTCGCTCCGCCTCATTCCAAAGAGCTCTTCGTGGGGTCGGCCCACCGGTAGAGGATGTAGGACGTGCAGCCCACGCCGACCAGGGTGTAGAGCAGCGTGGCCAGGTGGACCTGGTCGACCGGGGTCACCCCGAAGGAGGTTCCCGTCAGACTGGCGGCGCGCATGCTGACGACCACGCTGAAGAGGGACGCGCCGAGAATCCCGAAACGTGCCCCACTACGGTGATGAAATCGGCACGTCGAAGTCCCGGATCTTGAACCCTCCAGGCTGATGGCGTGATCGTATCCGGAGTTCGCGTTGTCGGCGACGTAGGTGAACTGGGAGGCGTCGTATTCGGAGTCCTCGATCCGGATCTTCACGTCCTGCTTGTCGAACGGGTACTCGCTCAGGTCGAATTTCTGCCGGAAGGTGCCGGATACCTTCACCTGGGACCAGTATGCGTTGCCGACTTTCTCCACGGACCTGTCGCTCTGCGTGACATCTTTCGCGTTGACGAAATCCAGTCGCCGAGTGGCGCCGAGGTCGGCGGTCGGGCACACGCTCCACAGCCAGAAGTCCGCGTTGATGGTCCGTGGTGAGACGTCGAGTCCGTAGAGGTCCGTGACGTAGGCGCCGACGCGGCAGCTGGAGGGCGCGGCCGTGGCTGCGGGGGCCGACACCCCTGTGACGGCCGTGAGCACGCTCGCGTACAGCAGCAGGGTGATCAGCCTTCGGTGTACCCGGCCTGCCGGTTTTCCGGCCCGGATTGCTCTGCCGGGTCGGCGGTCGGGCATTCCCATCACCTCAAACCAGCGGAGCCCACCGAGGTGCATTCCGGGCGACACGCTGTGCGGAGCGGCTGCCGACTGCTGCTGGACCTGCGTATCTCGCCGGGCCCCGGACGCGCCCGGCCCGGGCATCCGGCACCATGGCCCGATGGCCTCCGCACCCACGAATCCCGACCGCGAGATCAGGCACTCCGCCGCACCGGGCCGCGCCCCCGCCCGGCCGGCCCGCACCCGTGCGGCGGCGGTGGCGGCCGCCGCGCTGACCGTCGGCGCGGGGCTGGGGCTCAGGGCGGTGGCGGCGGGGGAGGTGGCCAAGTACGGAGGCGACGCGCTGTACACCGTCCTGCTCCTGACGCTCGTCGTCGCGGCCGCTCCGCGGCTGTCGCCTGCGCGAGCCGCGGTGATCGCGCTCGCCGCCAGTTGGGCCGTCGAGTTCCTCCAGCTCGGTCCGGTGCCCGCGGAGCTCTCCCGGCGCAGCACCCTCGCCCGTCTCGTACTCGGCTCCACCTTCAACGCGCCCGACCTGGCCTGGTACGCGGTCGGCGCCGCCGCGGGCTGGCTGCTCCACTCCGCACTGCGGCGGGCCCGGCGCAGCACCGGGGCACGCCAGGCGGTCTCTGGGGGGCCGTCTCCGATGGGCGTCGCCCGCACCGCCAAGCACACGTAGGGCCAAGGGGGATGTGGCGGTGCGGGTTCTGTACAGCGGGGTGACCGGAGGGCGCTGGTGATCGCCTTCACGGGATGAGCGGTGAGCAGCTTTCGACCGTACGGCGATCCCGCTGTGGTTCCACGGCCTTGAGCAGGCACTCGCGGTCGTCCGCGCTGAGCAGACCGTCCGGAAGGCCGTCGTCGTCCAGCAATGCGCGCAGTTCAGAGGCGTGCGCGGCGAACGCGGCCCTGCACTGTTCGCGTTCCGGGTGATCGCGGTCGTCGCCGAACAGCCCGGCCCAGCCTTCGGCGTTCGCCACGACGGGTTGGGACAGCACGGCGACGACGACCAACAGTTCGACCACGTCGGGGCGCACCGCGATGTCGGGGAGGGCCGCCAGGCGGATGAGGAAGGGCAAGGCGGTCGCCATCGCCGCGCTCGGGTGGAAGATGTCGTCCATCAGGACGTTCCCCAGCACGTGCAGGGCCTCGGGGCCGGCGGTCTGGTCGAGGAGTCCGCGGAAGAGGACCGGGATCCCGGCGGGGCAGCCGGGAGCCTGCGACCAGTCGGCGTCGACGCAGCCCGCAAGCGCGGGGTGGTCGCGTTCGGCTTGCCCTGCCTGCGGGTACTCGCGGAGGAACCGAGCGACGGCGGCCTCTTTGGCCGCCGCATCCATGCCACACATCCCTCTGCCCCCAGACCCGGCCCACACGGTGTCGCCCCGGCGGGCGCCTGCCGGAGGAGACTCTTCCCGCAGCGGCCCTCGAACGCAAGTGCCGATCCGCTGTCGACGCCTTGCGCGCCGGGCGCCTCTCGAGCCCACCCGCGCCGGCGGCGATTCCACCCGCCGGGGAAACCCTCCAGGAGGCGGGTGATTTCGAAAAGCAGGGGGACGGTGACGAAATGAATCCGAAAACGCTCGTCGGTCTCGGACCGGCGCGCCGGCACATCCACACCTTGTTCGCCCGGGACGTTTTTTCGCAGCACGCTCCGGGAATCCTCCGGCGGATTCCGGATCAGCGGACGGGGTGGATTCCGAAGCCGGACGAGCCGTCGGAGACGAGCGCTGCCCGGCGGGCGGGGGGCGCGGCCGCCCGAATCGTCAGGCGGGCCGGGCGGTGATGGTGCAGAGGCGTTTGGTCGCCCGCGTCAGGGCCACGTACAAGTCCCTTTCCCCACCGGGGCGGGCCGTGATGATCTCCTCGGGATTCATGACGACGACCCCGTCGAATTCCAGGCCACGGGCTTCGGACGCCGGCACGATGCGTGCGTGGCGGGCGACGCCCTGGGCCGTCAGCTCGCTCACCCTGGCGTCCGCGCAGATCACTCCCAGAAGCTCGCCCGGGTGCGCGGTGCTCTGGGCGCGGAGTTCCTGGACGACGGCGGTGGCCGACCCCTCCGCAGGCGCGGTCACGGTGCGAGGGCTCTCACCGCTGCGCAGCGACCTCGTCGGCTCCTGCTCCGGAGAGATCCGCGCGAGCAGGTCCCGGACGCTCTCCAGGATCTCCTGCGTGGTCCGGTAGCTGACGGTCAGGCGGTGCAGTCTGAACCGCGGTCCGACATGGGGGCTCAACGCTTCCTTCCAGTCGCGTGCGGTCGCGACCGGGCCCGCCTGGGCGAAGTCGCCCACCAGGGTCATCGCCCTGCCCGGGCAGCGGCGGACGATCATCCGCCACTGCATGGAGGTCAGTTCCTGCGCCTCGTCGACGACGACGTGCCCGAAGGTCCGCTCGGGGGGACCGTCGACCAGGCTCGCCGCCTCGTCCAGCAACGGCACGTCCGCATCGGTCCACGGGTCGTCCGGACCACGCAGGAGCAGGGACCGCTCCCGTACGGTCAGGCCGGGCAGGCGCTCGGCGAGCGCGTCGGCGTCCGTCAGGAGCGCCTTCACGAGGTCACCGGGGACCAGCCGCGGCCACAGCACCTCGACCGCCCGGTCGACGCCGGCGTCGTCGAGGAGATCGGCTCGGATGGCCTCCAGGTCCAGCTCGTGGGCCGGACCCGAGTCGGCCGCACCTTCGACGCGGCGCCGGGCGGATCCCGTGAACCGGTCGAGGTTCAGGCCCGTCATCCTTTCGGCATCGGCGTCGATCTGCTCCAGGAGGTCGCCCATGTCCCGCTGCATCGCGTCGGTGACGGCGTCCACCAAGAGCTCCCTGAACACCCGGCGTGCGGGGTTGTGCCCCGCTGCGGCTGCCACGGCGGCGTCGCGTGCCGCGGCGACCTCCTCGGCGGACAGACGGACGACTTCCTGTCCGACCCGCACGGTGAAGTCACCGGCGGGGGCCTGGCGGACGCGCAGCAGGCCGGCCAAGGCGTCGGCGAGCGCGGAGCCGCCCTTGACGCGCGCCGTGTCGAACGGGTCCACCGCGTCCGTGGACACGCCGGCCAGCTCCCGGCAGGTCGCCAGAACGACGTCGTTCTCGCCGAGTGAGGGCAGGACCTGTGAGATGTAGTCGAGGAACCGGGTGTTCGGGCCCACCACCAGGACCCCCTCCTGTGCGGCGCGCGGGAACGCGTACAGGACGTAGGCCGCCCGGTGCAGGGCGACCACCGTCTTGCCGGTGCCGGGCCCGCCCTGCACCACGGTCACCCCGCGGTGGGCGGAGCGGACGATCTCGTCCTGCTCGGCCTGCAGGGTGGCCACGGCCGTGTTCATCCTGCCCGTACGCCGTGCGGAGAGTGCCTCGGTCAACGGCCCGTCCCCCACGACGTCCTCGTCGGTCGGGGCGGTCCCGTCCAGCAGTTCGTCGCTCACCGAGACGACCGTGCGCTCCTCGAGCCGCAGGTGCCGGCGCCGCCGCAGGCCCATCGGGTGGACCGGTGTCGCCTCGTAGAAGGGGCGCGCCGCGTGCGCGCGCCAGTCCACGAGCAGAGGCAGCTCGTCCTCCTCCGTGTGCAGTCCGATCCGCCCGATGCGCAGGGCCGTTCCATCCGTCCGGTCGATGCGCCCGAAGACCAGCCCCTTTTCGGCGCCCTCCAGCCGGCCGATTTCCCGGGCCAGACGCTCGGCGGCGATTTCCCTCTCGTATGCCTCACCGGCGCTTTCCGCCGGGGTCTTCAGCACGCTTGCGCGGTGCGTGCGAGCTTCGGAAAGCCTTTCGGTGAGCAGTTCGTAAACGGAGGACACATAATCCCGCTCCGATGCAACCGCACGCGCAGCGGGACCATTCATTTTCGACAACGGGGACTCCTTCGATCCGGCCCACACCATACGGTCGAAGATCCCTGAAAGTAAGTCTTGACTTACTTGGTGAATGATGGCCCTGTGGCTGAAGCCCCGACGGCCGAGCGGCCTGGCCGTCGCGTATTCTGCCATTCCGTTTATCGCTCATTGCGCTCCCGATGCCCCGATGCCCACCCGTCCGGTGTTCCTGGTGCTCCCGGTGCGCCCCGGTCAGGGCCGGGCCCGCGGGCTGTCGCCGGAGCATCGGGGCAGGCTCTCCCGGCCTCTGGAGACCACGGGCTCACGGCACCCTCGACGCCGGTGGCGGCCAGGGCGCGCGCATGGACAGGGGTGGCACCTTGCCGAGCCGGACCAGGTGGTGCCGGACGCCCATCACCACGACGGAGGCGGACAGGATCACCGTCCCGCCGAACCGCAGGATCGCGTCGTACGCGGCCTCAGCGGGCACCTCGGGTGTCATCGCCGTGATCGCGGAAGCCGCAGCGGCCAGTGCGATGGCGCCCAGGGTGACGAGGAACGTCAGTAGCACTCCCGACGCTTCCCCCGCTCTGGCCGCGGGCACGACCTGCTGAGTGGCGACGCTGGAGAACGTCCAGCCCAGCCCGAGTCCGAGGCCGCACCAGGCGAACACGGGAACGTAGAGCCACCAGGCGGTGGCCAGACTCAAAACGATCATGCCCGTTCCGGCGATCGCTCCCGCGAGCGCCATGACGGCAGTGGCCCGCATCCGGGGCGCGAGCCTGGCCCCCAGAGGGCCGGTGAGCGCCACCACCACGGCCGGGGCGAGGAACACGACACCCGCCATCAGGGGCGAGAGCCCTCTGACACCCTGCAGGTAGAGCGTCGCGACGAAGACGGTCACGGCATACCCCATGTCGGCGACCGAGCCCAGCGCCGTGACCAGCACATAGGGAGTGTTCCGGAAGAGCTTCAGATCGACGAGCGGGTGGCGGATCCGCTTCTCCCGCCGCACGAACAGGAAGCCGGCCAGGACCGCCACGCCGAAGAGGGCGAGCGTCAGAGCGTGGTCCCAGCCCCAGGCGCTGCCGCGCTCGACGGCCAGGGTGAGGGCCGCGAGCCCGCACACCACGGTGAGGCAGCCGATCAGGTCGAGCTGCCGGGGCGCGGTCGGGTCACGCGAGTCGGGGACGAACAGCACGGCGATGACCAGGGAGAAGGCGCTCAGTGGTGCGAGCAGCCAGAAGATGTACCGCCAGCCGGGCCCTTGGGTGAACCCGCCGCCGACGAACGGTCCCAGTGCCGTCCCGATGTTCGCCACGCCGAACACCGCGCCCAGCGCACGGGCGCGGTTCTCTTGCGTGAAGGTGTTGCTGATGACGGAAACCGACACGGGGAAGACGAAGCCGGCTCCTACGCCCTGGACGACGCGGGCGGCGACGAGCAGCACGAGCCCTGGTGCGAGCGCGCAGCCGACGGAGCCGATCACGAAGAGCGCGAGCCCGCCCAGAAGGGCCTTCCTGCGCCCGAAGACGTCTCCCACCCTGCCGCCGATGATGAAGAAGCAGCCGATGGCGAGCATGTAGGCGGACAGTGTCCACTGGGCAGCGGATTCCGACACGTGGAGCTCACGGGCAATGCCGGGAATCGCGAGGTTCAGTGCGAAGAAGTCGACCTGCACACAGAAGAGGGCCACGGCGACGGCGACGAACGCCCCCTTCCGGGCGGCCACCCCGGGGTCTGGTCTCATGCTCGTCCTCTCCGCTCACGAGCACACGCCCCGAAGGGCGCCCCAGCGCCATTGTCGTGCGCCGCAGATCTCCCCGCAGCGCGACCGAGGCGGTCATCGGGCCCGGGCCGCCGCACCCGGGGCGACCCGGACACGACGGATCGGCGGGGCTTCACCAGAGGCTGGTTCCCGCCCCGCCCTTGAACGGGCCCTGGATCTCGTCCGTGATCCAGCCGCCGTAGAAGTCGCCGGGCTGGGCCCGGACGCTCCGGCCGTCGACCGTGCACAGATCGACTCTGCCCGGATAGAACGCCAGGTGTCGGGCGATCCTCCGGTAGCCGGCCGCGGGAGCCTCATAGCTCCAGGCCGCATCGGCGACGGTGTCCCCGCCCACGACGAGCGTCCAGTAGGTGGCCAGGCCCTTCCACTCGCAGAAGGTCCCCTTCCGTGAGCGGGACAGCAGGTCGGTGCGCACATCGTCGCGCGGCACGTAGAAGACGGGGGGATGGCTCGTTTCCAGGACGCGCCGGCAACCCCGGGAGTCGGCGAGCGTCACTCCCCGATGTCGTATCACCACATGCCGGTCGTCCGGCTCCACGCTCGGTGGACGGGGGTAGTCCCATACCGACTCCGGTGGCCGCAGCCCGTGCGCGTCGCTCATCGCGTACACCTCCCTCGGTACTTCCCCGTTCGCGGCGGAGACGGATGCACCGGCCGGGCCGATCTCCACCCCCTTCTCCACCCCCGGGTCCAGGCGCGGAGAGCGGCATCGCCGCAGTCTGGAGGGCATGACAGCAACCGAGTGGATCACCGACACCGCCCTCGTCCTGATCGTCTTCCGGCAGCTGCGGGAGGGCCGCCTCGACCACAAGACCTTCCTGCTCCCGCTGGCGATCGTGGCCTTCGTGGGGTACTCGTACCTGGACTCCGTCCCCACCGCCGGCAACGACCTCGTGCTGATCGGGGCCCTGACGGCGGTGGGCGCCGCGCTCGGCGTCGCCGGGGGCATCTACACCCGCATCCGCACCCTCGACGGAGACCTCCTGATCAAGGCCGGCGCCGTGTCGGCCGTCCTCTGGATCGCCGGCATGGGAGCCCGGATGGGGTTCCAGACCTGGGTGGAGCACGGCGGCGGCGCCGACGACGTCGCCCGGTTCAGCCTCGCGCACCACATCACCAGCGGGCAGGCGTGGGTCACGGCCTTCGTCCTGATGGCACTCACCGAGGTCGTCACCCGGGTGGCCACGATCTACGTACGCAGCCGGGCGGCCCGGGCGGCCCGCACCCTGCCCGTGCCCGCCACCACGGTCTGACCGTGCCGTATCTTCGGCATGTGCCCGCGGACCCGAGCGCCCCGCACCCCGGCGACGACAGCCGCCGGGGGGCGGGCGCGCGCCCCGTACCGGGGTACGACCCGCGTGCGCACTGGGTGGTCTCCGTCGCGGTCGTCGTCGTGGGCCTCCTGACGATCCGACCCATGGGACCGAGCGGCCGGGGCCTGGCCGTCGCCCTCCTGTTCGTGGTCAACTCCGCCGCGCTGCTGGCCCGTCGGCTGCCCGAGCACAGGGTCCCGCAGCGCATCGCCCTCGTCTGGCTCTCGCTCGGGGTCGTCGCGGCGGCCGCCCTGATCGGCCTGAGCAGCAGCGGAACGGGCTACCTCTTCGCCTTCTTCCTCGCCGGACACATCGGCTACCGCCTGGACACCAGGCCCGCCCTCGTCCTGGCCGGGGTGTGCAGCCTGCTCTGCGGCGCCGTGCTGTACCTGCGCCTCGGACCGGGGCACGAGGCGCTGCCGTGGGTCTTCGGCCTCACCACCGGCGTCCCGGTCGTGATCGGCATCGTCAACCGCAGCCGGCGGCAGGCCGTCCGGGCGGCGATCGACGCTGCGGAGGCGGCCGAACGGGCCGCCCGCGCCGAGGCGCGCACCGCCGTGCTGAGTGAACGGGGCCGGATCGCCCGGGACGTGCACGACGTCCTGGCGCATTCCCTCGCCGGGATCAACATGCAGCTGGAGCTGGCGGACGCGCTGATCGACACGGGGGACCTGGAGAAGGTCCGGGAGGCCCACGCCAAGGCCCACCGCCTCGTCAAGGAGAGCCTGGAGCAGGCGCAGTGGACCGTGCACGCCCTGCGCGAGGACGTGCTGCCGCTGCGGGAGAGCCTGGCCGCGATGCTCGCTTCCTCGGGCCACCCGGGCGTCCTCGCCGTCACCGGGACCGTGCGCGAGCTGCCCGCCCCGGCGGGCCGGAACCTGCTGGGGATCGCCCAGGAGGCCCTGACCAACGCGGCCCGGCACGCTCCCGGGGGAGCCGTCGCCGTGGAGCTGGCGTTCGCGCCGGCATCGACCGCACTGAGGATCCGCAACCGCCCCGCCACCCGCCCGGCGGTCCCGGGCGCGGGCAGCGGGATGGGACTGATCGGCATGCGTGAACGCGTCGCCCTGCTGGGGGGAACGCTCACCGCGGGCCCGGTCACCGAAGGCCCGCACCAGGGCGACTGGCAAGTGGAGGCAGTGATCCCGCAATGACCGGAGACATGGCGCGGCAGCAGCCGTTGAAGGTGGTCGTCGCCGACGACCAGGCAGCCGTCCGCGAGCCCCTCGCCGCGGTCCTGGCCCTGGCCGAGGGGATCGAGGTCGTCGCGGCCGCGGCGAACGGCACCGAGGTGATGGCGGCCGTCGCCGCCGGCCCGGTGGACGTGGTGCTGATGGACCTGAGGATGCCCGTCATGGACGGCATCGAGACGACCCGCCGGCTGGCCGGGGAGCACCCGGAGGTCGCGGTGGTCGTCCTCACGACCTTCGCCGACGACGACTCGATCCTCGGCGCGCTGGGCGCGGGAGCCCGCGGCTACCTGACCAAGAACGCCGGACGCCAGGACATCACCCGCGCGATCCGGGCCGCGGCCGCCGGCCAGTCCGTACTCGACCGCGCGGTCCAGGACCGCCTCCTCGCCACCGTCAGGACCAAGGCGCCCTCGCCCGACCGGCCCCTGCCCGAGGACCTCACCCCGCGTGAACGCGAGGTCCTCGCGCTGATCGGCCGGGGCCTGCCCAACCGGGGCATCGCCGAGCGGCTCTTCATCAGCGAGGCCACCGTCAAGACCCACATCAACAACCTGTTCGCCAAGGCCGGGATCCGCGACCGCGCGGACGCCGTCCGCCGCGCCATCGCCTCGGGCCTGGCCTGACCTGTCACTCGGGAGTTGCCGATGTCCGTTCGCCGCGTCGTACCCAATGTCCGGTCGGAGGCCGTAGGGGAGAGCCGGGAGTTCTACGGTCTGCTCGGCTTCGAGGAGGTCATGGACCACGGCTGGATCATGACGCTCGCCTCCCCGTCCAGTCCGACGTCGCAGATCAGCTTCATGGCCGAGGACAGGACCGCACCCGTCACTCCCGACATGAGCGTCGAAGTGGACGACGTGGACGCGGCCTACGCGGCCGTGCTGGAGAGCGGCGCGGAGATCGTCCACCCCCTGCAGGACGAGGAATGGGGGGTGCGCCGGTTCTTCGTCCGCGACCCCAACGGCCAGGTGGTCAACGTACTGGGCCACCGCTGAAGGCCGCGCAGAGCGCGTCCCGAGGGGAGCGGCCGCCGCCCGGGAAGGCGGTGTCTGCCGGAATAGGACCCACCGCCCCCTGATTCCGGTCATTTGCGGCCGTGGGTGCCGGAGGCGTCTTGTGGCCCCCGGCGCGGCGTGAGGGAATGCCGCGACGGTGTCGCCTCCTGGACGAGGAGTGGTGAACATGTTGTCCCGATCACGCGTGGCGCGGCACGGAACGGGCGAACTGACCCGGCGGGGCGCGGTGGCGGCGGCCGCCGCCGTCCTCGCCCTGACGGGGTCGGTGATCGGCGCGGCCGGCTCCGCGCGGGCCGCCGCACCGGTCTGCGAGGGGACCAAGGTCGACACCCTGGACTTCGCGACCGGGTACACCTACCTCTACTACAACGCGGCCACCGGCCAGAACTGCGCGTACACCGTGCCCAAGAGCGGCAGCGGTACCCCGCAGCTCATCGCCGTGGGGCTGTTCCGGGCCAGCGACAACAAGGGTGCCTTCGACAGCAAGCCGGACTACAGGTACTACGCCGGACCGGTCCGTCTCGACGCCCGCGGCACCTGCGTCCTGTTCAACGGACAGGTCGCGTCCATCTCCGCCACCTCGGGCTGGGGCCACTGCGGCACCCTGGCGGCGGCTGCCCGGTGAACACTGCGCGGCGGCGCGGCGCGGACTCCTCGTGGTCATGCCGCGCCCCGCGGGACACCGTACGCGCTCTCCCTCAGGGAGTCAGCGCCCGAGTCGGGCGTCGAGCCAGGTGAGGACCTCGGGGGTGACGGGGTCGGTGATGTCCGCGAACTCCTGGTGCCTGGTGAGGAACTTGGCCACGTACGGGCAGACGGGCACGATCCGCATCCCGGCGGCGCGGACGTCGGTCAGGGCCTGTTCGACGAGGATCGCGGCGAGTCCCTGGCCGGCGTGGGCCTCGTCGATCTCGGTGTGGAAGAAGACCCGCTGGCCCTCGCGGTCGCGGTAGGCGGTCAGGCCGGCGTGTTCGCCGTCGACCAGGATCTCGTAGCGGTGGCGGGCGTCGACGCGGCGGACGACGGGGGTGGTGGTCTGGTCGCTCATGACGGGCCTTTCGGTGCGGTGTTCAGCGGTGGGTGGGGTTCTTGCGGGGGGTGATCACGGCGTTGGGCAGGGCGGGGGCCGGGAGCCGGTCGCCGGGGTAGCCGTCGACGCTGCCGAAGCGGTCGGAGGCGCGTTCCCACTCCTCCCGTGCCTCGACGATGTCCTGGTGGCTGCGGCCGATGAAGTTCCACCACATCACGATCTCCTCCTGGAAGGGCCGGCCGCCCAGCAGGACCGTTCGGGCCGGGCGGCCGGAGTCGTTGGTGAGGGTGAGGGTGGTGCGGCCGGGGGCGGCGTAGCCGAGTTCCGCGGGGCGCAGGGGAGTGGTGTCGAGGCGGACGTCGCCCTCGTCGACGAGGAGTCCGTGCTCGAAGCCGGGGTCGACGTCGAGGGTGAGGGTGGCTCCGGCGTCGATCAGGACCTCGGCGCCGAGGAGCGGGGTGAAGGTGCGGACGGGGGAGGTGTCGCCGGCGAGCGTGCCGAGGAAGACCCGCACTTCCGCGCCGTCGACGCGGACCGGCGCGGGTGCGTGGTGCTGGAACTCGCGGGGCGCGTGGCGGTGTTCGCCGGGGAGGGCCACCCAGAGCTGGACGCCGTGGAGGACGGTGGTGCCGGGGGTGGAGACCTCGGTGTGGCTGATGCCGTGGCCCCCGGTCATGAGGTTGATCTCGCCGGGCCGCACGAAGGCGTGGGTGCCCAGGCTGTCGCGGTGCTCGATCTCCCCGCTGAACAGCCAGCTGACGGTCTGGAGCCCGGTGTGCGGGTGGGGCGCGACGTCCATGCCGCCGGAGTCGGAGACCCGGTCGGGGCCGTAGTGGTCGGCGAAGCACCAGGCCCCGATGAGCGTCCGGGCCCGCTGCGGCAGGGTGCGTCGTACGGTCATCGCCCGCGGGCCGCCCAGCGGGACGTCGCGGGCGGTGAGGACCTCGACCCCGGTTTTGAACCCGACCTCCGTGTGATCCATCTCCCGGCCTCTCTCCCACCAAAGTAGTTTCGTTTTCAACAACTATCGATGATCATAGTCCTGAAGACGACCCGGGACAACAGGCGTAGGAGCCCACCATGACCGAGACGGCGCAGACCACGGCAGCCCACCGGACCAACGGCCGGATCTACCTCGACAAGCAGAACCCCTCCGCGTACCAGGCGCTGGTCAAGACCGCGGACACCGTCCGCGCGGCGGCCGCCGGGGCCGGCCTCGACAGGATCCTGGTCGAGCTGGTCAACCTGCGGGTCTCCCAGCTCAACGGCTGCGCGGCCTGCCTCGACGTCCACACCCGCGCCGCCCTGCGCGCCGGGGAGACCTCCCGCCGCCTGGGCGTGCTCGCGGCCTGGCGGGACACCGAACTCTTCTCGGCCCCCGAGCGCGCGGCCCTCGCTCTCGCCGAGGCCACCACGCACCCCGCCGACGCCCTCGCCCAGGAGCGCGCGTACGCACAGGCGCGGGAGGTGCTGGACGACGACGAGATCTCGGCCGTGATCTGGGTGGCGATCACGATCAACGCCTTCAACCGCGTCTCGATCCTCAGCAAGCACCCGGTACGGGACGCACCCGCCCACTGACCCCCTGCGGGCTCTCCACCCACCCCGACGGCCCCGGCGCCACCGAGCCCGCCGCGACGTCAGCCCACGAGCACGCCGGGGTTGAGGATGCCGTTCGGGTCGAGCGCGGACTTCGCGGCCGTCAGGGCCAGGGCGAAGGGTTCGGGGCGCTGGCGGTCGTAGCCCGGGCGGTGGTCCCGTCCCACGGCGTGGTGGTGGGTGATGGTGGCGCGGTGCCGGTGCAGCACCTCGCCGGCGACGGCCTTGAGGTCGTCCCAGAGCGCGACCCCGTCCCCGGCCCGGCCGGCGGCCAGCACCGTGAAATAGGGGGCGGCGCCGTCCGGATAGACGTGTGTCAGGCGGCAGTTGACGGTGGCGGGGTGTCCGGTGGCCTTCAGCGCCGCCGCACCGACCTCGGCGCGCACCTCCTCGATCAGGGCGGGGACGCGGTCCCAGGTGGCCGCCGTCTCGAAGGTCTCCGCCACCGCGCCCATCCGGACCAGCCCGTCGCGCAGGTAGGGCATCCGCAGGAAGGCCGCCCGCCAGGCGCCGACCGCCGCGTCGTCGGCCGGGGCGGCACCCGGACCCCGGTCGGGGCCGCGGCGCCCGCCGTGGGAGCGGGCCAGCTCCACGGCGCGCGCGAGCCGCCCGTCCACCGGTTCGCCCGCCGACTCGAAGCCGAGGACGAGGACGGAGGAGTCGTCCCCGGCGGCTCCCGAGAGGGCGGCCTCACCCGGGTCGAGGAGGCGGCAGTTGGCGGGCGCGAGGTCGGACTGCGCGAGCTCGCGGACCGCGCGCAGGGCGGCGTGGAAGTCCGTGAAGGCGACGGCCGCGGAGGCTTTGTGCCGCGGCCGTTCCTGGAGTCGCATCCATGCCTCGGTGATGACCCCGAGGGCGCCCTCCGACCCCAGGAAGAGGCGGTCGGGCGAGGGGCCGGCGCCGGAGGCGGGCAGGCGCCAGGAGCTGCTCGTACCGGCGGGGGTGACCACGTTCATGGACTGGACGAAGTCGTCGATGTGGGTGCGCCCGGTGGCGTAGTGGCCGCCGGCGCGGGTGGCGAGCCAGCCGCCGAGGGTGGAGAACTCGAAGCTCTGCGGGAAGTGGCGCAGGGTGAGTCCGTGCGGGCGCAGTTGGCGTTCCAGGTCCGGTCCCAGTGCGCCGGCCTGGATGCGCGCGGCGCGCCCTTCGGTGTCGACCTCCAGGACGCGCCGCATGGCGGTCAGGTCGAGGGACAGCACCGCGCGGTGGGCGTCGCCGCGGTACTCCACTCCGCCGGTGACGGAGGAGCCCCCGCCGTAGGGGACGACGGCGACCGCGCGTTCCCCGGCCCAGTCCAGGAGGTCTGCCACGCCCTGCTCGTCGACGGGGCGCGCGACGAGGTCGGGGATCCGGCCGGGCTGCCCGCGCAGGGCGCGGACCACGTCGCGGTAGGCCTTGCCCATGGAGTGGGCCGCGCGGTCGGCGGGCTCGGCACTGACGAGGCGGGCGAGGCTCGCCGGCGGTTCGACGGCGGGACTCCCGATGCGGAGGTCGCGGACGGCCGGGACGGGCAGCGGGCGCGCGAGGGTGCCGGGGAGCAGTGCGCCCATCGCGGCGCATTCCGCGTCGTCGGGGTGGGCGTCGGTCCAGCCCCAGCCCCACCAGGAGCGGGTGCGGAGGGTCGGCTGAGCGGTGGGGCCGTCCATGGGGGCACTCCGGGGGTCGCGGCGAGCAGGAATTTACCTTGGGGTAAATTACGTACTGGTAATATCGCTTCATGGCAACCCCTTCCTCGAAAGCCGGCACCAAGGGAGTCCCCCGGGAGCACCGCGCGCGGCAGATGCTGGACGCCGCCACGGAGGAGTTCGGCACCCGCGGTTACGCGGCCGCGTCGCTGCCCGCGATCGCCGCGCGGGTGGGCGTCACCAAGACGCTGCTGCACCAGTACTTCGGGACGAAGGAGGACCTGTACGTCGCCTGCCTGGTCCCGGTCGGCGACCGCCTGCTGGGCGCCGTCCGGGCGGCGATGGGGCCGGACCCGGCCACTGCCCGGACCCCGCTGCGCGTGCTCCACGCGCTCTTCACCGCACTGGAGGGGCAGCGGGAGGCGTGGTTCGTGCTCTACGACAGGACCCTGCCGACGGACGGGGAGGCCGCGCGCCTGGCCGGCGAGTACTGGGCGGCGATCGACCGCCTGGCCGCCGCGGGCACCGCCGACCTGCTGCGGGGCGCCGGTTCCACCGATCCGCTCGACGCCGACGCGCTCATGTACGTCTGGCGGGACCTGGTGGCGACCCTGGTGCGCTGGTGGGTCAAGCACCCGGAGCAGACCCCGGAGGCCATGACCCGGCGGTGCGCCCGCCTCTTCGCGGCCGCGGCGACCCTCGCCGCGGAGGACGGCCGGTGATCCCGCGGCGTCAGAACGCGTAGAGCGCGTTGCCGTTCAGGGCCGCGGACATCTCGCAGGAGTTGGGGAAGGTGTTCTGCCAGCTGAGGCGGCCGCCCTTCCAGACGCCGTCGGCGGTGACCGTGACGGGGTCGTACTGCCGCGGGCAAGGACGGGCCGGGGTCGGGGCCGCCAGCAGCCGGTCGAGCTCGCCGCCGGTGGCGTTGAGGGCGTCGCACGCGGCCCGGGGGTTCGGGTGGGTGCCCTCGGCGGCGTACCCGCAGCTCAGCACGACGGCCCGCAGGACGGTGCCCTTGGCGGCGTCGGCCCCCTTGGTGAAGGTGAAGACCATGGCGGAGGTTCCGGACGCGGCGGAGGGGGCGGGGGTCGCGGGCGCGGCCTGCGCCGCTCCCGTGGCGGTGGCGAGGCAGAGGAGGACGGCGGCGGAGACTACTGCGGAGCGGTGGCGCATGGCGGGGCTCGCTTTCGATTCAAAGGTTGAAACTGGCCCTATCTCTGTCATCCAGCGACCAGTTGGGGGCGACACTGTCAGATGCGAAAGTCCCTCGCACATCGAGGATCGATTTACGGACGGGGTGTTCGCATACCGGATCCCTGGTGGCGGCTACCGACCGTGCGCGGCGCAGCGCTTCAGAGTGACCGGATCGATACGCCGGCGGGACCCCGGGAGGGGCGCGTGAGGGCCGAGCGACCCGCGCGTTCGGCACGTCGGGCTGATGACGCGCCGCATATCGACGACGCGGCGCTGTCGGCCGCGGTGTGTCTGATGCGGCCAGGGGCCGAGGTGGTGACGGTGTTCTCCGGCGTCGCGTACCGGCGGTCGGACGAGGTCGTGGTCCTTGCGCCGGTGCACCCGCCGCCGGCTCCGGGGCCGGCCTGCGGGCGTTCTCGCGCGGTGGTCCGTACGGGAGGAATGGTCAAATCCTGTGGACTGATCGGACCGCCCACGGGCCGGTCGGTCAAGCAAGCGGCTTGCGGTAGCGGACGTGCTCGTTCCGCCGCCGGAACCCCACGCTCTCGTAAAGGCGGTAGGACCGGTGCGGATTTGCCGTGCCCGTGAACAGCCGAGCGGTCGTTGCACCCTGCTCGCGAAGGCTTCGCAGCCCGTCCAGCAGCAGGGCCCGGCCGATTCCGAGGCGTCGCTGGTCCGTCCGGACACTCAGCTCTTCGACCTCGCCCACGGTGTGGTCGTGGCGGCGGACGGAGCAGAGGGCGATGCCGACCATGTCCTGCCCGTTCCATGCAGCCCTCCAGCATGTCGAGTCGGCGGTGTCGACGAAGTCCTGGAACGGCCATTTTTGAGTGAAACCGGCATCCGCGTACGAATCGACGATCGTCCTCCAGGCTGCACGGTAGTGGCTTGCCCCGATCGGTCCCGTCCGTATCCCGGCCGGCAGTTCGCTGTCCCGCTCGGGCAGCTGCTGCAGTCCGCCCAGTTCCATCTCGACCAGGCTGAAGACACGTCGGTAGCCGGCTGCGAGGAGAAGGGCGGTGGCGTCCTCTTCGGAGACTTGAGCGTTCGCGCCGATCACTGCCGTCCGAGTCGTTCCGTGCTGTTCGACGAGCCGGCGGATCCGCTCTTCGGCCCGGCTCAGCATGGCTGAGCCGATGCCCTGGCCGCGGTGCTGGGGCACGAGGTAGCCGCGGTGCAGGTAGAGCCACGTATCGTCCCGCTCTTGCCACCACCGGATCGTCGAGTAGCCGACGACTCTCCCCTCGTGTACCACCAGGGTCTGGTTCTTGGACGGCTCCTCCAGCCTGGCGGAGGCTTCGGCGATCTCGGCTGCTGTCGGGAGCCCTTCCACAACCGAACGGGCATCGACCCCGTCACGTTCAGCACACCCCAGCCGCACCGCGGCCATGGCGCCGTGGTCGTCGCCGCCGCGATACGGCCGGAACCCGAAGCCGACCGGAAGGTCCTGTCCTGGTGTGTCATCCGACATGACCGGATGGTCTCGAAGTCCGGGGCAGGCACGCCACCCTATTCCTGCCGCGGTCGTCTGCGGCCGGCGGTTCCAGCACGCACGAGTGCGCCTGCCCGCGCCGCACCCTGGAGTGCACACGTCGGCCCACACGTATGCGGGAAGGTACGCCCTCCGCATCCCGCCCGGGGCTGATCCACAAGTCCTGGGCATCGCTCCCGTGCGCGGCAGCTACTGGATGCTCTTGAGGTGTGGGTGTCCAGGGTCGGCCGGGCAGGCGAAGATGTTCAGCTTGCCCCAACGGCCCACTTGGACCCGGGTGGGCTCGCCGTCCCCGCCGACAGCCGCATCCCGTTCCTCCAGGGGCGTCCAGCTGATGCGTCCGCCGCCCCACTCCGAGCTGTCGATGGTCAGCAGCAGCTCCATCGCGGCCGCGCAGGCGGGGCACTCCAGGACGTCGGCGTCGGTCAGGTTCCAGGACGCGTAGCCCCCGGCACGCCAGCCGGGCGGGATGGACAGGTCGAACTGGTAGGTCGGCCAGTCCCCTTCCTCCACGTCCGCTTCCTCGGCCTCCTCTTCGAGGGCCTCCTCCCTGGCTTCGATCCGAGCACACAGCTCTTCGGGCAGCAGCCCCGCGAAGGGGTACGTGACCACCTGCTCGGGGTGCAGCACGCACGGCTCGGGCACGTATCCCTCGAAGCCCACGACCTCCGGCACGGGCGGCCGGGCCATCACCTCGACGACCTCCCACGACCGGCGCCAGCGCAGGTCCAGCAGCATGCCGGTCCGGTTCTCGCCGTGTGCGTCGAAGGGGCACCAGAACACCTGGAGCAGATCGCTGTCCCGCGGCCCCGCGAGCAGGTCGGGCACGTCCCGGCGGTACAGCTGGGCCAGACCGATCATCGGGAGCGGGTCCGTCTCCCCGCACTCTCCCGACGCCCGGTACCTGCGCCTGAGCTCCTCCAGGAGCCGCCGTTCCTCGTCCGTGGGACCGCGCTCTGGGTCCCGGGCCCACGCGGCGGCCAGGAGCTGCCGCTCCCGGTGGATGTCCGCGGGGCGCCGGCCGCGCCCGTGGGGGTGCGGATCGGTGCACACAGGCCACGGCTCGTCCGCCGGCCAGAGCATCGGGCCGCCCACGGAGCTCACCGACGCGTCGGGGCTGCCCGGCCGCGGGTGCAGGCGGGTGGTCGTGCCGCGGTGGGCGGCGAGCCCGGGGAAGAGCCCCTCGACGTCGAGCGGGCGCGGTGGCGTGGTCCTCGTCATGTTCCCGAACCCTAAGACCTCGGCAGACCCGGCCCGCAGCCGGGCGTCGGGCTTACGGGTCCGGCCCCGGTGCTGCTCTGCCCGGTGCCGGACTCGTAGGAAGAGGTCCCTCCTTCTCGCCGACATCCCCGGCACCAGTGACCCCACCACGCTCCTGAACGCCGCAAACGGGTCCCGGCCTGAGTGTTTCAGTTGGCGGACGAGCGCGTGACCGCGGTTCTCACCCGCGACAACGCGGCCATTCACGGGACGTGAGCGTCCGCCGTCCGGTCCCGGCCTGCCGAGTTCTCGGTGGCGGCGATCGTCCGGCGCAGAAGGCTTCGTGCGGTCTCCAGGTCGGCGGCACGCTGGTCGAGGACGTCCAGCTGGTCGCGGAGGCTGGGGAGAACGCCGGGACAGGGGCGCAGCGTTGCCGCGTCGTGGGTGCAGGGCAGGACCTGGCGGATGATGCGGGTGGGCAGGCCCGCGGCCAGCAAGGCGCGGATGCGCCGCACCGTCTCCACCGTCTCGTCGTCGTACTCGCGATAGCCGTTGGTACGGCGCTCCGAGCGGATCAGCTCCATCCGCTCGTAGTAGCGCAGCAAGCGCTCGCTGACACCGACTCGACGCGACAGCTCACCGATCAGCACCGGCCGGCTCCTTCCCACTTGACCTTCCCACTGTGTCAGGGGGCAACAGTGCACCGGTCGGCCGCATTCCGGGCCGTTCGTCAAGGAGGGAATGACCGTTGATCATCGATGCGCACAGCCACGTCCACGACCCCGTCGAGGAACATGTGGGGCTACTGGACGAGGCCGGGGTGGACCGTGCCGTGCTGTTCGCCACCCGTCCACACCCGGAGCGGGCCGGTGACCTTGCCTCGCTACGCCGGGAGATGGCGATCCTGGACGAGGCCGTCGGAGGCCGGGCCGGCACGGCCGAGGGATATCGCTGCGCGTGGGGGGAACTGGACGCCGCACTCGCCGCACGGCCCGAGCGGTTCATCGGCTTCCTGGCCGTACCTTTGGAACCGGAGCCGCAACAGATTGCCGCGACCGTGGAACGCGAGGTCGTCGGGCGTGGGTTGCACGGGATCGGCGAGCTGACGCCACCGCCCGGACGGGCGGGGATGATCGAACCGGTGCTCCAGGCTGCGGCCGATCACGGCCGGCTGCCTGTGGTCGTGCACGGATCCGCCCCGACCACGGCGGACGATCTCAGGACGCTGTCAGCGCTCGCCGGCCGGTATCCGACGGTTCCGCTGGTGGTCAGCCAGCTCGGAGGGCTCAACTGGATGGAGGCCGTCGAGCTGGTCCGGGACACTCCGAACATGTACCTGGAGCTGTCCACGGCCAACGTCGTCTTCGCGGTCCGGCTGGCCATCAAGGAGATCCCGGACCGGACCCTGTTCGGCTCGGACGCCCCGTACGGTGACCCCGTCCTCGCCCGGGCGATGGTGGAGCGGGTCACCACCCCGGGCGAGGTACGCGACCGGGTACTCGGCGGCACGATCGCCGAACTGGTCGGGCTCGACTGAGGCGGCCCGGCGTTTCCCGGGCGCTCGTGTCCCCGGGCTGGAGCTTCCCGAGGATCTGGCCTCGGCGGCGTCCGAGGCCCGTCGCCGGACGGTCCTCGACTGCGCCGGGGAACCGATCGCGCACGGCGCGGTGACCGTCAGGCCCGGTGCCTGAGCCAGAGGTTCACCCGCTGGACACCGTTCCCGAAGTACCCCGGTGCGCAGTAGTAGTACTCCTGGGGATCCCGGGGATGCACGCGGTCGAGCCCGACGTTCCCCACGTACTTCTCCTTGTTGCACCCGTTCCAGTTGTCGGCGCTGTCGCCCGTGTCGTAGGTGCGCACCAGGTCGTTGACGTACGAGACGCTGACCGCCGCGAAAGCCGTCCCGGTGCTCGCGGTCAGCGTTCCGGTGGCTGCGGCTCCCGCCAGCAGAAGGGCCGCCGATACCCGTGTGATGCGCTTCATGAACGGAATCTCCTTCGTCGTGGACACGGCTCCGGAGCCTCGCCCGCGGAGCAGCACCACTGTGCCGTCTAGGTCACACGGGTGGCATCAGTCATTTGACTGCCGTCTACGCCCCCTGCAGCAGGCACCGCAGCCGCCACGGCGGACCCGGCGCCCCAGTCCGAGAAGAACACGTTCGGCGACACCATCGGCAAGACCTTCACCCCTTCGGCGCTGCGGGTGGAGCGGCAGTGCACCGGGCGTCAGTGCCTGAGCCGGCCGCCAAGTCGGACGCTCCGGGTCGTCGTCCACCACGTGCCGGGTCCGGTGGGAGCTGAGGTATCCCCCGATCGGTGCCGCCCGGCACCCACCCGTGTTCTTTTGGCGAACTCGAACCGCAGATAGCCTGTCAGCAAGCGGGTAGGACACGGTGAGGGTGCTGCCGCGTCAGGAGTAGTGACCAACGGCAGGCGATCTGTCGTGGGTGCGCTGCGCTGCCGACACTGCCACGAGGGGGAGCCATGGGGTATGTGGTGGCTGCCGCGCGGGCGGCGGCCGTGATCGTCGCTGCCTGGCTGGCGCTGTTCGCGCTGATGCTGCTGCTGGGATCGCTTCTGCCAGGTCCCAGGCCCCACGGCAGCCTCTGGTCCACGGTCCTCATGCTGTGGCTGCTCTCGCTGCTCCTCGGGCCGCTGGTCGCCTGCGTCGCGTTACGCCGGTGGATCGCAGGCGGCCGAGCCGGGAGTCCGGATGTACCTCTTCCTCCTGGACCGTACGCGCGAGCCGAGCAGGACACGCCGCAGTCCGGCGGCCATACGTGGCGGACGGACGCGCCACCTCCTCCGCGGTCCGACGAGCAGAGGCACTTCCAGGCCCCGCGTGCAGCAGAGGACCCGGACGCCGAGGCCCGGCGACAGGCCCGTGCGGAAGCCGAGCGGAAGCATGCAGAAGCTGAGCGCGACGCCCGCGCGCAAGCCGAGCGGGCGCGTCAGGAGGAGGTTCGACGACGAGCAAGGCGCAACCGGCGGCTGCGCGAACGGGGTCGGCGGTACTGACAAGGCGCAGGCCATCTGGGCGATGTCGCCGCCCGCTCCGGAACGGCGCCACCGCTACCCCGGCGGGCCGTGGGTGCGGGTACGCAGGGGGGCGTGCTGAGTTGGTACACGGCGTGGGCCGTCTGCTCCGGTGCGCCAGGGCGTCGCGGGTGAGTTGGGAAGCCGGGTCTGCTTGGCTGGTGTCCGCATCGGGGCTGCCGCTCGTGGAGGACGGCATGCCGACGTCCGCCGTGTGCTGGGGTACTCGGAGTCGTTCGCGATGCACGACCCGCAGCGGTCTCTGGTCCTGCCGGACGAACTGCTCAACATGGACGCACCCGACCACACCCGGCTGCGGCGCGTCCTGACACCCGAGTTCACGCTGAAGCGGATCCGCCGTCTCACCCCGGTGACCGAAGCCATCGTGGACCGGCTCCTGGACGCCATGGAGTCGAGGGGAGCTCCGGCGGACCTGGTCCGCGACCTCGCCCTGCCGCTGCCGGGCATGGTGATCTGCGACCTGCCCCGTCTCCCACGTCGCCTTCGGCCATGGAGCCCACCACTGCATCGGAGCCCTCCTCGCCCGCGCCGGGGAGTGAGGGAGGCGGCGGGCTCGGCCGGGCGCAGGCCCGGTGCGCGGCCGGCGGGCGCGCTGCGGCGTCGGCGATGGTGTCGAAGCGAAGGAGACCTCTCTCCACGGCCGGTCGAAGGAGCATCCGGGCCGTACGGAGGGCATGCCGCGGGTCCTGAGGCTGACGCGGCAGTTCGCAGGCCTCGCATGCCCCCGTCCGGGCATCCCTTACGGGGCAGTGCTTGAGGCGCCCGCGCCTGGCCCTTGAGGCGGCCAGTCGGGGGCGGGGTCGTGGGGGAGCAGGGGGCGGAGGGCGCCGAGAACCGCACCGATGCAGACGTCGCGCAGCTGGATGCGCGTGCACGTTTCGTGGGTGAGCCAGTCGACGCAGAGGACCTGGACGAAGACGAGCCAGCTCTTCAGGACACCGGACACGGCCTCGCGCGCGTCGTCGTCCGCGAGGGGGAGGACGGCCAGCAGACGCGTGCGGAGTGCGTCCAGCTCGTTCGTCATGATCGTCTGGATCACCGGGTCGCCGGCGAGGACCCGGTTCGCGGTGAGGACGGCGTTGCGGTTGGCCACGAAATAGTCGAGGTGGACGTCCATGCCCTGGATCAGCTGCTCCACCAGGGAGTCGGCGGGGTCGAGCCGTGTCTCGACGAGCAGCCGGTCCGCCGCCTGCTGGTAGACGGCTGCGAAGAGGGCCTGCTTGCTGGGGAAGTGACGGTAGAGCAGGGCCCTGGAGACACCGGCCTCTTCGGCGACCTCTTCCATGAGCACGTCGGCGTAGGGGTGGGAGGCGAAGAGCCGTGCGCCGACGGTGAGGAGGTGGGCGCGGCGGTCGGCGGGGGTGAGCCGCTGGCGGGGAGACACGGACGCAGCCTAGTTGACACGGGTCCACCAGCGCCCCGATCGTAGTAGACGTCTGTCAACTAAGCTTCGCCGAGGCGGCTTGGAGGAACCATGGCAAGGGTTCTGCGCACACTCACGGAGCTGATGGGCTGGTCCTGTGTGCTCATCGGCCTGTCCCATGTGGCACTAGGCAACGCGGCCATCCCCGGCGCCGGTTCCGCCGGCGCGACGGTCGACAGCTGGGGCCGGTTCATGGGCGCCGCCTTCGCCGGCTACGGGCTGGCCTGGCTCTGGGCCGCACGGCAGCGCCCGATCCCGGCCCGGGCGGTGCGGTGGCTGGCCGCCGTCTTCCTGCTGGGCGGCGTGGGCCGGCTGCTCTCGCTCGCCGCGCACGGCTGGCCGCACTGGTTCCAGATCGCGCTGGCCGTGATCGAGCTCGGCATGCCACCGGTCTTCTTCTGGCTCGCCGACGCGGAGGAGCGGGCCCTGCGCGGCAACACGGAGGCCGTGTCCACCGGGCGGTGAACGCGTGCACCCGCGTCTGGGTCGATGGCCCGGCCGGGGAGGCCGCCCGAACGGCCCGAGGAGGGCGGGCCGGGCTCGGGACCGTGCTCCAGCTGCGGCTGCGGAGGCGGGCGCTCTCGTACCGAGTCGTCGAGGCGCTGACCGGGATCGACCAGCTCAAGCAGCTCGGCGCCCTCAGGAACCCAGGAGTCCCTACCGACGGGGAGTCCGCGCAACAGAAGCCCCGCCTCCGCTGCACACCCGAGGACCCCCGGAGCCGCCGAGCCCCCGTCCGGGAGGCTCCTCGCCCTCGTAGGGGGCATCGAGGAGGCTCAGCAGGCCCGGGTGGACGAGCGCATCCCGCAGGCGGGGGTGGGGGGCGAGGATCCCGGCATCGCGCAGCCGGGCCAGTGCGGGGCCGGGGTCGTGCGTGGTGCGCCCGCGCAGCCACTGCGCCGACACCGCCACGCCGCACCGCAGCTGCCGCAACACGTCGGCCGCGGCCGGGTCGTCCGCGACCCGGCCGAGCGCCGTGTCGAGGAGGGTCCCGTACGCGGTGACGGTGGCGGTCCGGTGCCGGGACGTCTCGGTGACCGCGCGGGCGAACAGAGCGCCCCACCGCTCCCAGTCCCCGTCGGCCCCGGCGACGACGGCCTCGTCGTGCTCGGCCCGGTGGGCGTCGACCCAGCCCTCGACGTCGAGGAGGAGGCCGGGCAGCAGGCCCGCGCCCACCAGGTCGCACTGGGCGAGCAGGCGGGCGGTGCGGCCGTTGCCGTCCGGGAAGGGGTGGACGGTGAAGAGCCTCAGCATCCCGAACGCCGCGGCGTCCAGGGCCGGCGAGGCCGTGCGCACGGCCCAGCGGTACCAGCGCTCCACGTGGCCGTGCAGGGCCCGGCCGGGCGCGACGGCGACGGCGAAGCGACGGCCGTCGGGCCAGGTGATCCGTGCGGGGGCGCGGCGGAAGCCTCCGGGACCGGGGATGTTCGGGTCTCCCGCCACGAGCATCCGGTGCAGCGCGGCGAGCGCGTCCGGGGTGAAGCAGGGCCGCTGGCCGGGCCGTTGGCGCAGTTCGTCCCGGACCGAGGCGACGGCGAGGAGACCGGCCTCGGTGCGGGCCTGGGCAGCGTCGGCGAGCCGCTCGGCGAGCAGCGCGGGATCGGCGCGGCCCACGTGTCTCAGGTGCAGCCGGGTTCGGACCCTGGGGCGGTGGAAGAGGTCGGGGTTGCCGAGGTGGAGGGCTGCGGCCGCGGTCAGGGCGGCCAGCGCGCCATGGGCGCGGGCCCGGGCGTCGGCCGGTACGCACTCGGCGTCCAGCGGCGGTACGACGGGAGGGATCCGCCGTACCGCCGCGGTGGCGGGGACTGCCATCAGCAGCCGTGTACCGAGATCACGCCGGTGGGGGCGGTGACGTTGACCGCCTGGGTGCTCTGGCCGGCGCTGCTCGTGGTCGTGATCGCGTAGACGTTGGTCTGCCACTCGACGTACACGCCGATGCTCTGGCCCGGGCTGACGCTGGTGTGCAGGCCGTAGGACTTCTCCACCGAGGTGTTGAGTTCGGTCCCCAGCGCGGCCTTGAGCGCGCCGGACACTTCGGCCGTCAGGCCCGCGTTGACCTTCACCGACACGTTGTACTTGATGTTCTGGTCGATCCCGAGGACGGTCTGGCCGGTGTTGCGGACGCACTTGAACTGGTCGTCGATCGCCTCCTCCCACTTCGCCCCCTGGCTGACGACGACCGCGGTGGTGTGCGAGCCGCTCCCGCCGCCGCCCCCGTACCAGGGCTGGCCGCTGTGGTCCGACTCGGGCGGGTTGTGCCCGATGACGACGATGGGGTCGTTGACGTTGTCCCAGGGGTCGCAGCTCGTATAGCAGTCGGCGGCGGCCGCCGTCTGCGGAACCACCAGGGCCGGTACGGCGGTGAGGACGGTGACGCCGAGTGCCACGGCACCCAGGGCGGTCTTGAGCTGCACGGTCTCTCCACGGGAGGTGAGTCGGGGGTGGGTGCGGGATGCGCACCCTTTCGTGGAGGAGTCTCACGGCCGCCCGCGCGGCGGACATCCGTAGGTCTACGCAAGGCACCTACGCAACCGGGGCCCCCAGGCCCGTCTGCGGCGGCCCGAGCAGCCGGGTGAGGGCCACCCGCGAGGAGACACCGAGCTTGCGGTAGGCACTGCCGAGGTGGGTGTCGACGGTCCGGGTGCTGAGGACGAGGCGTTCGGCGACCTGCCGCGAGGACAGTCCGGCGGCGGCGAGTTCGGCCACCTCCCGCTCCCGGGCGCTGAGTGCGGCGAGCGGACCCGACGGGCGGGAGGCGGGGGCGGCGGCCGTGAGGGCGGCCCGGGCCCGCGCGCCGTCCTCGCACAGGCGCAGCGCCCCGCACCCCCGCGCGGCCTCCAGAGCCTCGTCGAGCGGGCCGAGGGCCGCCGCGGGGCCGTGCGCAGCGGCCAGGGCCGGGGTCGCGGCGATCACTGTCCACGCCTGCTGGACCGGCATCCGCAGGGCCTTGAAGGCCCGGGCGGCGTCCAGGGAGAGCGCGGCGGCGCGTACGGGATCACCCTGGGCGAGGGCGAGGGCGGCTCCCGCCCGGTCCGCCTGCGCCTGCTGGAACGCGGGTCTGCCGAGCCGTTCGGCCGAGGCGTCCGCCGCCCGGGCGGCGCGGGCGGCCGCGGCCAGGTCCCCGCACTGGGCCGCCGCCGTGGTCATCAGCGCGAACAGGGAGGGACGGGAGGGGGGTTGGAGCAGGGCGAGGTCCTCGCCGCCGCCCTCGACCAGCGTACGCAGACAAGCGGCCGGGTCGCCGCCCACCAGCCGGGCCACCGCGAGCAGCCCCAGGGCCGATCCCGCCCACCAGCCGGTGCCGGGCACGGTGGCCCGCAGCCCCGCCTCGGCCAGCTCCACCACCTCGGCTGTCCTGCGCCGCGGGGCCGCCCACAACAGGGCGGCGGAGCGCAGGGCGATGGCGAGTCCTGCCGCGTCCGGGGCGCCGATCTCCCCCGCCAGCCGCTCCGCCTCGCGGGCGTGCTGCAGCGCCGCGTCGAGACGGCCGGCCCACTGGTCCAGGAGCGACAGGCCGAGCAGCTGGTTGACCGCGATGTGCTTGTGCGCGCCCCCGCCCGCCGTCGCCAGGCCCCGCGCGAGGTGGCGGCGGGCGTCGGCGAACCGCTCCACGAACAGCTCGGCACAGCCCAGAAGTGCCAGCACCTCGGGGGCGCGCCCCGCCACGGTGTCGGGACGGGAGTCGACGCGCCGGGCCCACCGGGCGACCGCGGGGGCGGCGCGCGCGAAGTCGCCGACGTAGCTGTCGCAGAAGGCGGCGAGGACGCCGAGCGCGGTGCGTCCGTCCTCGTCCGCCGCCGCGGCGGCGGCCCGGGCGGCCTCATGGGCCAGGCCGCGGACCTCGGAAGCCGTTCCGCGCAGCGCGTGCAGGAGGCCGTAGTCGAAGACGAGGCCGGCCGTTTCCGCGGGGAGGGGCGCGGACAGGGGCCGGGCCAGCCCGTCGACGACCGTACGGGCCGTCGCGTCGGCCTCCTCGTACCGGCCGAGGAGGCGCTCGACCCCGACGCACAGGGCCAGGGCCTCCGTACGGAGCCGGCCGGGCAGGGCGCCGGGGGTGCGCAGGAGCTCATGGGCCAGGCCCCGCGCCTCCTCGGGACGGCCGGCGGCGGTGAGCGCCCGGCAGCAGTCCAGGGCGAGGCGCGCACGCCCTGCCGAGCCCGAGCTTCCGGCCGGCGCGTATGCGAGGGTGAGGCGCAGCCAGCGGGCGGCGGTGGCGGGCTCGCCGGCGAGGGCCTCGGCGGCCCCCTCGGCGAGTACGCGCAGGGCCCGGGCGGGATCGGCTGCCGCGGGCAGCGCGTGTTCGGCGTGCCGGGCGCGGGCCGCGGCCCCGGCACCGCGGGTGTCGAGGAGGTCGAGGGCGCGCAGGTGGGCGTCCTGGAGCAGGCCGGGGTTCATCCGGTGGCGCAGGAGGTGTCCCAGGACGGGGTGGCGGAAGACCAGCGTGCCGGCCAGTTCGCCGGAGCGGATCAGGTCGGCGGCGGCGAGGGCGCCGAGGGCCGCGGCGGCGCGGTCGCCGCGGTACCCGGCCACGTGCGCGGCGTCGCCGGGGCGGAACGGTTCTCCGAGGACGGCCGCGGCGGCCAGCACCTCGGCGCAGTCGCCGGGGAGGGCTTCGAGTTCGGCGAGCACCGGCGCCGCGGCGCGCAGCAGCGGGCCCGCCGCCGCCTCGGACCGGGCCGGCCACTGGTCGGGGTCGTGGCCCGCGGCGAGCAGGACGCGCAGGGCGCGCGGGTTGCCGAGGGAGCCGGCCGCCAGCCTCTCGGCCGGGCCGCGGTGTCCGCCGGACAGCGCGGTGATGGCCTCGGCGTCCAGCGGAGCGGGTTCCACGCGTACGAGGTGCCCCGCGTGCCAGGCGTCGTCCAGGGTGGCGAGCAGGGCCGGCGGGGTCTGGCGGGGCCGCAGGGCGAGGGCCAGGACCAGCGGGCGGGCGGCGCACTCCTCGACGAGGAGCTCCAGCAGCCGGACCGTGGCGGGGTCGGCGTGGTGGAGGTCGTCCAGGACGAGGACGCTCCCGCGGCCGCCGCCGCGCCGCGCGCACCCGTCGAGCAGGGCCCGTACCAGCTCGTGGTCCGCGGCATCCTCCCACCGCGGGCCGGGCGCCGGGAGCGCGGACCGTTCCCAGGCTTCGCGTAACACCTGGTACGGTCCGGCCCCGGCGGAACGGGCCCGGGACCGCAGCACAGGGGTGCCCCCTTCGGCGGCGAGCCGGGCGAGCAGGTTCAGCAGGGCGGTCTTCCCGGTGCCTGGGTCCCCCGCGATCTCCAGAACCGTGCCGCGGCCCACGGCGAGGCCCTCGACGGCGCGGGCGAGCGCCGCGCTCTCCTCCCGCCGCCCCGCCAACGCCGGTGCCTCTGACACGGCTTCCCCCCTCCGCGCGCCCCGGAGGGCGACTGCGGGAAATGCTAACGATCTTCACAAGAACGTGACAAGGAGGAGGCGCCCGCGGGAGTGCGTGACGGGGGTCGACACCGACGTCCGGATCCCCGACGAATACGGCCCCCCGACGGACCACCGGCCTGCACGTTCAATCTGCACGCGGACAAGGCACACGACATCCCCGACCTGCGAAAACGATTCTGCGGGAAACGAATCAGCGTCCGCATCGCCCGCAAAGGCATCGAGTCATCAGAACGGCTCGGGTGGTACGCGGGTTTCGGTTCGAGTGGCCATCGGTCCCGGCCGCAAGGAGGTGGGGGTTGTGGGCGTGGGCCCCGTTAGCGTTGACAGCCTCCGAATGTCTGGACGTATGTCGCAGCCGGGCTGGTTGTTCCGGCGGCTGGATCCGCGCTGCCCAACTCCGCGCGCAAAGCCATCTGTTGAAAATTCGGGTCGAGCATGTTTGCGCGATGCCCCGGACTGGTTTCCCAGGCCCTGTACGCCGCGATTGGCGTCACATAGTCAGAGCCCCATCCTGTGTAGGTATTCTCAGCGTCCCAGTATTTCGTGCAGCCTTTCCCGAAGCCGTTAGCCTTCGCGCGATCGTCCGGGGTCGTGTGCGTCACAGGGTTGATATGCGGATTGCATCTCTGTGGCTTGTCAGGCCAGTATGGGCACATGTTGGCGGGCACCTGACCAACGGCTCCCCACCACCGCATTTTGACTGCGGCCTGCGCATGGTCATATGCGGCACCTCGGATTCCACGCTGCATGCCGGGGAGGAGCAGGTAAATTTTGAGTCCCGGCAGACCGTTTGCCTGGCGTAGCCCGTTGACCAGGCAAAGAACCGCAGCTTCCATTCGGGAATTCTGTAGCATGAAGTTTGCATGACCGATAGGCGTGTGAGGGTAGGCGGATTCCGGCTTGAGTATCATGTCTTGATCCTGGCAGTACGGCGCGTGTCTGCGGCTTGCACTCGCCGTCGATGCTGCGGCATCAACTGATGGCGCCGTCAGCGCGGTCGCCAGAATGAGCGCACTCGCGAGTGAGGTCACGGTCTTCTTGGCTCGCATGTCAGACTTCTTCCGCACGACGAGAACCGTTGCAGCGGTTCTCCGTCGGGAAACCGGCTTGGGAGGCTCTCCCTCGCTGAGGCAGTAGCCGAATCCTCTGCCGGCATAGCTGCACGTTCAACCGTCTACCGCCGAGGGACGCTGCGAACGTTTATTCCCGGCCCGCCTTCACTTCCGTCTTACAACTCCCACCCCTACCTGTCCAATCGAGAGACTGTCGCAATGCCGGCCTCTCCTCACACTGGCAAGGCCGAGGAAGGGTTCGCGTCGCCGGGTGGTGGCAGACATCGACTGACATGTGGTTCCGGCTTGGATCCCGACCGGTGTGACTACGGCGCTGGCGCGGGAGGCTGCTGCTCGGATGCCTGTCCGCGCTGCCGGCCGAGGCTCGAGCGGCGCAGTGCAGGACTTGCGTCACCGACTTCGTGCATTTTCATCCCGGTGGTCAGGACGTCCTTTGCGATCTGGGCGAGTAGCTCGTCGCGCATGGGCGGCTCAAGGCGGTCGACGATGCGTTCGGCTGAAAGGAAGTACTGGTTGATCACGGGCTGGTTGAAGTACTGGTTGAGCTGTTGTAGTGAGCGGTCGTAGACGACCATGAACGTCTTGCTGAGGTAGCCGACGAAGGCAGTGGAGACGGCTGCGAGGGAACCGATGAAGATCCGCTCGCCGAGGGCGTTGAACTGCATCGATGCGATGAACGCCACGACGAGGACCAGCAGTCCTACGATCATGGCGCCGATGCTGCTGTAGAATGACTTATTCGCCTGCTTCGTTGCGATGCCGTGGTATCGATCGAGGAGGATGCGGTTGAAGTTGACGAGGCTCGCCAGCTCCATCCTCTCCTGCAGATGATCAGCGGCGTTCTCGAACCGCTCGCGTTCCGCACGCTGCACAGCTGTCTTGCGCTGTTCTCGCAGGATCAGCGCCGCACCGAGCGCGACAGTAAAGAGCACGACGATAGCTGCCGTCACTGGAAGAAACCAGGTCGGGAGCGCTTCGACACTGCCGCCTTTCCCCTGCGATGGCAGGGTTGCGATGAGGGCAGTCATTGTCATTCCGGTTGCTGAGAAGCCCGCGAGGTAGATGATCCTTTCAAGCACGCCCGCGCTCTCGGCGACCTGTTTCGCATGCGTAGCCGCTGACATGAAACCCATCGTGCCCCCACGCTCTCGGTTCGAGGCGCCAGCCTAGCGAGAACGGGTTCTATGCCGCGGTGCGTTCTGCCATCTGCAGCCGCAGCACTTCGCTGTGCCCGTACTGCTTCTGGCAGCCGCCGCATCGGAAGCGGGGGTGTCGAGCCGAAATGGGTGGTGAGGTGCCCGGGACCGCGCTGAAGAGCTGGCTCGGCCGACGCCACCGGCTCGCCCTCCACGCGGACCACGTAGACGGAGGCACCCGACTCCTGCGTGATGCCGTCACCACCATCGACGCGCACAGCCCGCCGGCGGCGGACGGTATTCCCACTACAACGGCACTGGGCTCACCCCCCCGGTGGACGCCGACGGCCGGGCAGGCCTGAGCCGCCGCCGGCAGCCGGCGCGAGAGCTCGGCTACCTGACCGCGGAGGAGTTCGGGTATGTCCTGGCCAAGCGCCGGGAGACCTCGGGCGAGGACCTCTCCGCCTGGTTCACCAGCCCCCAGGCCTACGAGTACCTATGCGCGCAGGCGCGAGCTGGTCCGCCGGGACCTGCGCCGGGCCCCGCTGGCCGCGGCGGGCCTGCTGGACCGGCGGCGCTACGCGAAAGACTGCCGGGTCGGGGCCGCCAACCCGGCGCAGGGGCGGCGTACCGCTTCGAGGCCGGCCGCTGGGGGCAGCGGGTCAGCATCCCCTGCCCGGTCTGCTGACACCGGCTGCGCGTCCCGGTGCGCGGGCGGCTGCGGGCGCGCTGTGTCGCACGGAGCTGGAGTGCGACACCTGAACCACGGGGCCGCCGGCCCCGTCACAGGACCCCGCCGCAGCTGCCACCACACCCGGGGCTGTGCGCGCGATGTGGGGCACCATGGCGCCTGCGGCGGTCCGGGCGGCGCGGGAGCGGCCCGCGTACAAGCCCGTATGGGATCTGGCTCACGGTGGTGGTGATGAGTACCGCACAGCGATCCGTTCCGCGAGCTCCTCGGGCGGCGCCGGACCGTGCCCGGCGGCAGGCCCGGGGCCCCAGCGGTCGGTCCAGGCCTGAAGGGCCTGGACGTGTGGCTGGTTGGTCCAGTAGACGCCTCGTACAAGGGGGTGCCACAGCGTCTCGGGCAGGGCGAGGTCCAGCCAGCCGGTGAGTCCGAGTCAGGCGTGCGGGACGGTGCCGCCCAGTGTCTGACCGGACGTCGGGGCGTCGGCGGGGACGGGCTCCCACTCGCGCAGCAGTCCGCGGTGTTTCAGCTCGTCGCCCGCCCCGGCGCCAGGGTGAGGGTCTGCCTCGGGCGGTGCAGGCCGTTCTCCCGCCGCTGGTGCCGTGCAGCGCGGATCCGGGCCGGGACAGCGCGTCGCTGTGCGCCCCGCAGCAGGTCCAGGCCCTCCCGTTGGCCGCTGGCCAGACCTGGGACCTGCTTTCGCGAGCGGCGGCCGTTCCTGGGTCAGGAGCCGGTGTGCACGTCGTCGATGGTGGGGCCGGCGCCGAGGGGGTCGAAGGTGAAGCTGACGGCGGTCCCGGTTGCCGGCGGGAGCGGCAGCAGGTCGGCTACGACGAGCAGTGGTGCGGTGGGTGACCAGGTGCTGGCGGCGTTCACGACGCCGATGGGAACCGTGACGGGTCAGCGTTGTCGCACGATACTCAGATCACCTTGAGGCACAAGGTCACGGTTCCGTGGAGGGCCTGGATCGACGGTGTCGTGCACTGACCGGCCTGGCCGGGTCCGAGGACCTTGGTGATCTGCGCGCGGTAGTCCCATGCGCTGGGGAAGTGGGAATCGGCGCAGTCCCAGCCGTCCAGCAGACTGACGGTATCCAGCTTGCCGTCCTTGCCGTTGGCGAGCACGCATTCGCCGACGCGGAATTGACGGTCGACGCACAGGCTGACGCTTGGGGATCCCTTGTGGGTCCACTCCACGCTCCCTCCCCTGGGAGGGCCGGGACACTCGGGGCCGATCGGCCCCACGCGGGTGACTCGGTAGTACGCGTTCCACGCGTCGCAGGGCACCGTCTTGGGAGTGAGGGGTTCGTCGGGCTGGCCGAAGGTGAAGTCACGCGGGTACTCGTCCTCCACGTGGAAGCAGTCGCCCTTCCGTACCGCCGCGAAAGCCGAGCCGACGGTGTCTTCGCTGGGCGTCGGGCTCGGAGTGGGTGTGGGTGTGGGTGTGGGTGTAGGAATGGGACTCGGCGTGGGAGTGGGGCTCGGTGTGGGGGTGGGGCTCGGTGTGGCGGTGGGGCTGGGGGTGGGGCCGCCTGCCGTGACGGCGGCGTGCCGTTCGGAGAGGTTCAGGCCGACGACCGTGGCGGCGAGCAGGCCGAGGACGGCACATACGACGCCGATCCACACGCGTTTCGAGCCCGGCCAGCTCCGGTGGGGGGCCGGTTCACGGGGCGACCCGTCGTCGGGACCGATCGGCGTCGGTTCTTTGCGGGTGCCGGATTCAAAAGCAGGCGAAGGTAACAGGACTGTCGGGGCGTGTGCTTGGCGTTCGGCAATCATCGTCGCGACGGGTGTGGGCCATTTGCCCGTTGTCCGGTGGGGGTTGGTGAGTTCCCTGAGGATGTCCGCCACGGCGGGGCGGTCGCCGGGGTTCTTGGCCAGGCAGCGCTGCACCAGGTCCATGAGGTGGGCCGGCAAGCCGGTCAGATCGGGTTCGTCGTGGACGACGCGGTAGACGATCGCTTCGCCCGAGCCCGTTCCGTACGGGCTGCGGCCGGTGGCGGCGAAGGCAAGGACGAGTCCGAGGGAGAACACGTCGCTGGGCGGGCCGATCTCGTGGCCGCGCGCCTGTTCCGGGGACATGAACGACGGGGTGCCGACCACGGCGCGGGAGAGCGTGAGAGACGTCGCGTCGAGCGCGCGAGTGATGCCGAAGTCGATGACGTGGGGGCCGTCAGCGGCGAGGATCACGTTGGAGGGCTTGAGGTCGCGATGCACGAGGTTGCAGGCGTGGATCGCCCGGAGCCCCTCGGCCAGTCCCGCTCCCAGCAGCGCGGTCCCCTCCGCAGGCAGCGGGCCGTGCGTCTCGACGGCCTGGTGCAGGGACGGGCCGGATATGTAGGCGGTGACCAGCCACGGCGGGTCGGCATCGGGGTCTGCGTCTACCACTTGGGCGGTGTAGAACCCGCCGACCCGGCGGGCCGCCTCGACCTCTACGGCGAACCGGCGGCGAAATTCGGTATCGCCGGCCAGCTCGGGCCGTACCACCTTGACCGCGACCGGACGTCCGCCGGGAGAGCGTCCCAGGAACACCTGCCCCATCCCGCCACCACCCAGCCGCCCCTCCAGCCGGAAATCCCCTACCGCGTGCGGATCACCCGGCCGCAACGGCTCTAGCCAGACCAGCGAGTTCACCGCAGCCTCGTGTTCATGTCCTGGGCGGTACGGTCATGTTCGTCGAGCGAACACATGCCGTAGCCGATCGATTCGTCCACGCCGCGAGTCTACGAACTGCCCCGTTCACGGTACAGATCACTGGGCTTCTGTGGACGGCGCACAAGCGGCGCTTCTTCTACCTTGATGGAGCCGTGGATTCTGCACCGGCCGGCGGCAGGGCCGTTTGGCCGAGCCGCTCTCGCCGCTGCCTGGCAGGCGGAGTCCGGCCACGGGCTGCGCATCGTCGATGCCCCCCTGACCGGTTGGGGTCATGGATCAGATCGTCGGGGAGACCGTCTGGGCAGGGTCGGCCGGCCGTCCGGCCCCGTGGGGCCGCTGTCACAGCCGGCGGCTACCTTGCTCGGGAACATGCAAGGGCGCAGGAGCAGGGAGTGGTCATGGTCGTCGAGGTGGGGTACGCGCAGGCGTGGGACCCGGAGGTCCGCGCGGCCTGGCGCCCCCTGTCCGCCGGGGAGGCCCGGGAGCGGGACGCGGCCGGGTTGCCGTACGTGGTGGTGTACCGGATGGTGGGCCGGGAGGCGCCGCTGGAGGTCCGGCTCGTCTCCTGGCGGGACCACCACGTCGGGCTGTGGGTGTACGACGGCCAGGGCCGCCGTACCCACGACCTGGACCTGAGGCTGCTGGACGACCCGGAGCGGCTGTTCCACCGGTACACCGTCGCCTGGAACTACCCGGGCCCCGAGACGGCGGAGTTCGACCCGAAGTGCCCGCGCGTCATCCTGGACCTGTTTCCGGACGGGAGGGGGCGGAGGGTGGAGGAGCCGCGGGGCTACGCCACCTCGGCGGGCCTGCGGGAGGACGAGCGCTGGACGGACCGGCCCGCCTTCGGTGAGTGGCCGCTGTTCTCGGCGCAGCTCCACGGGTTCACGGAGCCGCCGGTCTTCGAGGCGGCCGACCTTCCGGAGAGCGACGGCGGGGAGGCGCCCGCCTCCTGCTGGCGGCCGCCGCGTCCCGCGCAGCCGGGCCGGATCGGGGAGCTGTTCCGGCCCGGGGCACGGGTCACCGACGGGTACCACCCCGAGCAGACGGTCGTGGAGCCGCACCGGGTCGCCACCGTGCGCGTCCCCAGTGGGCTGCTGGCCGTCTCGGGACTGTTCACCACCCACGAGAACGGGCCGCACATCACGGTCCCCGTCCCGCCCGGGGAGTACGTGCTCGACGAGGCCCGGGTAGCGTTCAGCTACCACTGCGAGTGGAGCGACGCCGAGGTCGAGACCACGGCGCCCACGGCCGTCCGCCTGCTCCTCAGCGAGACCCCTGCCGCGTCCTGGGAGATGGCCCTCGGGGCGGACGACGACCTCCGTATCTTCATCGGGAACCAGATAGCCGGGTTCGACACGGACGGCGCCACCGGCTGCTTCGCCGATGCCGGGTCCTTCGAGTCGCTCCTCTCGCTCTTCGAGCGGGGGCTGATCGACGGGGAGCCGGACCTCGACGGGTACGAGGACCTCACCGACGGGTCGATGTTCATCCACCGCACCTGGGACACGGCCACCGGCGGCGAGTTGATGGCCTTCGCGACGACCGGGGACGGCACCTACCCGGTGTGGCTGGGGCGTTCCGAGGCCGACGAGCTGGTCAGCGTCGTGGTGCTGATCGAGGGGATGCCCGAGATCCTGCCCGGGCGGGAAGGGGACGCCGTCGATGTCTGACACGGTGTACGTGACGTACGAGGAGTCCTGGCACGCGGGGTCCCGCACCGGCGGGCGAGGGCTGTCCCCCGACGAGGCGCGGGCGCGGGACGCGGAGGGGCTGCCGTACGCGGTGGTGTACCGCGCTCTGGGGCGCGAAGTGCCGCTCGGGGTGCGGTCGGTGGCGTGGCGGGCCGGCATCGTTGACACCTGGGCGTTTGACGAGCAGGGCCGCCGGACCGCCGAGGCGGAGCTGCGGATGCGCGACGACGAGCGGCGGCTGCTGCTGCGACGGCTGCTCGTGCGGCGGTACCCGGACGCGGGGACGGCGCAGGACGCGGTGGACTGCCCCCGCACGGCGGTGGAGGTGTCCGCCGACGGCACGGCCCGGATCTCGCACCAGCCCGGGGGCATGCGGGGCGACTCCCTGGAGGCCGAGGTGGAGGTCGCCGACGGGGACCTGTGGGTGGTCCGGCCGGGCTTCGACGACTGGCCGGCGCTGCCCGTGGCGGACGCGCTCCCGGAGTGGGTCGGCGCGCTGCCCGACGCGGAGACGCCCGGCTGGCGGCGGGTGCCGTCCCGGCTGCGCGGGCCCGCCGACTTCGACCGGGTGTTCCGGGCCGGGGCGGAGATCCCCGGGCTGAAGGTCCTCGACCCGGTGCCGTGCGGGACCGTGCGCGTGCCGAGCGGGGTGCTGGCGGTGGCCTGCCCGGACACCGGGGAGGGGCTGTCCGGGATCACGGTGGAGTTGCCGCCGGGCGCGTACCCGGTGGAGGCGGCCTGGGTTGAGGTGGGGGAGGAGCACTGGGGGACGTACGTGGATGTGGTGGCCGTCCGGCTGCTGATCGGCGACGGCCCCGTGGCGGCCTGGGAGATGGCGCTCGGACCGGGTGACGACACGCTCCGGCTCCCGGCCGGCGCGGCCTTCGGCTTCGGCACGGACGCGGCCGCGGGCGCCTTCGGCGACGCCGAGCTGTGGGAGGAGCTGCGGGACCTGCTGGAGCGGGCGAGGCGGCAGGGGTCCCCGGAGCACGACCGGCTCTCCAACTCCGTCGTCGGCATGCATTTGGACGGCGGAAGCCTCGGGGCGGACCTGGCGGTGTTCTGCACGGGCGGCGACGGGGTGTACCCGGTGTGGGTGGGGCGTTCGGCGTCCGGGGAGGTCGTACAGGTGGCCGTACGGACGGCCTTGCTCGATCTCGAAGGCTGACGCTGTCGTGCCAAGTGCGGCAGCGGTGCGGGGCGGGCCGGCGTCTTGGGGGCGAAGCATCACCACGGCCTCCACGGTCATGAAAGCCGTGCCCACCAGCGAGCAGCAGGCGGACTTGACCACGACGGCTGAGTAGAACTCGGCTGGCCTCCCGGCGAGCGAGCGCAGCGGTGGGAAAGTGGAGGGGTGAAGCCTTCGCCCGGTGGGTTGTTTGCCTCGACCGTGCCGTACTACGCCAGGTTCCGGCCCGCGTACGATCCCCGCCTGTTCGCCCTCCTCGCCCGGCGTTTCACCCTGGACGGCTCCCAGCGGGTGCTGGATCTGGGCGCGGGCAGCGGAGCTCTCACCCTGCCGCTGGCTCCCCTTCTGCGGGAGGTGATCGCCGTCGACCCGGAACCTGCCATGATCGCCGAGGGCCGCCGGCTCGCCGCCCGGGCAGGGGTGGGCGGCATCGACTGGCGACTTGGCAGTTCCGACATGCTGCTTGCGATGAACGTGGGTCCGGTCCTCCTGACGGTGATGGGCGCCTCCTTCCACTGGACCGACCGGGAACGGCTGCTGCGCGACCTGGACACCCTGATCGAACCCGGGGGCGCGGTGGTCCTGGCGACCTGCGGCGCCCGGCACGACGACCTCGAACCGCCGCCCTGGCTGCCCGTGGTCGAGGAGGTCCGCCGCCGCCACCTGGACCCCGAACGTCCGCGGGGTTCCGGGCCGGCCCGATATCCCGAGGTGCGTCACCAGGAAGTCCTGCTCCGCTCGCCGTTCTCCCGGATCGAGGAGGTGCACTGGGACCGGACGGTCCGCCGTGGCCTGGACGAGGTCGTGGGTCTCCAGCTCTCCTACAGCTTCACCAGCCCGGCCGCACTCGGCTCCGGCCGCACGGCCTTCGAGCGGGACCTCCGCCAAGCCCTGCACGCCTTCGCTCCCGGCGGCGGCCCCTTCGACGAACGTGTCCGCACAGAGGCCCTCATCGCCGTCCGGCCCCCGGGGCGAGATCGGCCACCCCCCGCCGATGAGCGCCCCGAGAGCGCCGGGACCTGATCACGTACCTGTACCCGGTGGTTGGCGAGGAGTCTGCTCACCCCTTGGCCCGCACGGCTCCGCCAGCCACTGGGCCCCCGCGTACCGACCCTGGAACGGCCCCTGGGCCGGCGCTCGCGGAGGGCCGTGTACCGGTGCGGATGCGGGGGAAGCATTACCGGCCGGTCGAGCATTTTTCGCAGCGGGGGGAAGCGATGGACGCAGCGGCATTAGCGGCGTGGGTGACATCGGTGATCACCGGGATCGCCACCGGCGTCGGCAGCGGTCTTGGAACCGTTGCCTCCGACCGGATCAGCCGGGTCGCTCGGGAACGGCTCGGTGCGGATGAGGAGAGCCGTCGGGTGCTGGAGCGCTTCGACGGTGACCCGGCCGCGCCCGGCGCGGAGGACGACCTGAGGGCCCGGCTGCTGGCCATGATCGAGCAGGACCCCGAGTTCGCCGCCCGCCTTCGCACCACTGCGGGACTGCCGTCCGGGCCGCCCGGATCAATCCACCAGCATGTCCACGCCGGCCGTGACATGAAGAACAATGTGATCGCGATCGGGCCGGTGAGCATCCGCAAGACGCCCGGGACGATCACTGCGCTGGTTGTCGTGGCGGTGCTCGTTCTGGGCTTCGCCATCAACGGCGTCGTCAGTCTCGTCGACAGCGACAACAGCCCTGCCAGCGGCGTGCCGTGGGGGGTGGGGGCCGCCCCCGGGTCGGATGGGGACGGTGTAGACCCTGGGGCGGGCGGCGGCCAGAACAAGGCCGCGGCCGTGCGGGACGTCGCGCTGGCGAAGGCCATCGCACCGGACCTGCAGTCCATGCCTTCCGGCTGGGGCCTGAAAGAAGGACCTGTCATCAGCGACGCCTGCACGTCTGACTGCCAGGGAGGGCTGTATACGGGCGGGGTGGGAATGGCCGACTCCTCGGGCGACACCCAGGTCGCGTTCAACTACCGGACCTTCGACACGGTCGAGAACGCGAAAGCCGCCTACCAGCGCTACGTCGACAACGCCGGAGGGACGGTCAACGAATCCCGGGCCGCGATGTCTCTGGCACAGGTCGGCGACAGCAGCATCGCCTACTCCTCACGCCAGTACACCGGTTCCGAGTACCTGTACAAAGGCTTCGTCTACCTGCGCGTAGGTACCGTCTACGGGCAGGTCGTGTACAACACCGGCTACAAGGACCTCGACACACAGAAGCTGGCCACCTTCGCCCGCCTGCTGGTCGACCGCGCGCAGCAGGCCCAGAACGGCCAGATGCCGTCGGCGCGGGCCACTCGTTGATCCTGGCCGGAGCCGGAGTGCCCGGTGCTCGGGGTTCCCCGACGGCACCAGCCGCTGGGCGCTGGCGCCGCGTTCATCGCGCCGACCGCCGACCGCCGACCGCCGACCGCCCGGCCGGGAGCTGGGCGAGCTCCTCGACGCCGACGGGTTCGAGTCCCACGTCACCGGCGAGCACCCGCTGCCGCTGCCCCGGCGGATCCGGCCCGGTTTGAGTCTCCCCCGGGGGGAGACGCCAAGCTGGGGCCATGGACAGCGACGTGCTCTTCTCCATCGGAGAACTATCCCGCCGGACCGGCCTGACGGTGAAGACCATCCGGTTCTACTCCGACCAGGGCATCGTCCCGCCGACCGACCGGAGCCCGGCGGGGTACCGGCTCTACGACCCCGACGCACTCGCACGCCTGGCCCTCGTCCGCACGCTGCGTGACCTCGGGCTGGACCTGGCAACCGTGCGCAAGGTACTGGACCGGGAGGCGTCCATACCGGAGGTCACGGAAGCGCACGCCAGGGCACTGGACGTACAGATCCGGACCCTCCGCCTGCGCCGGGCAGTGCTCCGGGCAGTCGCCAGACGCGGACCCACCACCATGGAGATGGACTTGATGCACCGACTCGCCACGCTCTCCCGGACCGAACGGCACCGGCTGGTGTCCGACTTCATCGACGAGGCCTTCGAGGGGCTCGATGCCAACCCCGAGTTCGTGGCCCTGATGCGGTCCGCCATGCCCGAACTCCCTGACGATCCCACGCCCGAGCAGGTCGAGGCGTGGGTGGAGCTCGCCGGACTCTGCCAGGACGCGGACTTCCGTTCCGCGCTCCGCCGCCTCGCACGGGACCAGGCACAGGAGCCCGCCGGGGAGGACGTCGTCGCCGTGCAGGACTCCATCGACCGGGCGATACGCGAACGCGTCGGCGAAGCCGCAGCCGTCGGTCTCCTGCCGGCCCCCGCCACCGGTGTGTCCCCGGCCGACGCGCTGGGCGGCCTCTACGCCGACGCGTTCAGGCGGGCGGACGCGGGTGATCTGCGCCGCTGGCTCCTGGCCCGGCTGCGGTCCACCGCGGACCCGGACGCCGAGCGCTACTGGCGGCTGCTGGCCACGGTCAACGGCTGGCCCGCGTCGGCGGCCCTCGCACCGGTCCACCCCTGGTTCACCGAGGTCTCCGCCGGGAGTGGTGCCGGCACGACGGCGGAAGCTTGAAGCGATGAGGACGCGGGACCTGCGGTTCGCTCTGGACGTGGACGTGGAGGGGCTGGCCTGGCTGAGGGCATTGGTGGCGACGGCGGTGGACGGCCGCAGGGCCCGGATCACCGGTGCGCACATGGCGGACGGTCCGCAAGACGGTGATCGCGGCCATGTGCCCGGTGGGCACAACCCCTCATACTACCGGGGGTGTACCGGAACGAGAAGGTGGGCGGGTGTGTGCCCGCCGTCCACCGGCCCGGCGCGCGCGAGGAAGTCGAACTCTTCACGGGCCCGCCGGGTCAGCAGGCGATGGTGGCCCAGGAGTGGCCGGGGAAGGTTCGCGAGCCCGCTTGGCCGCTTGCCAGCACGTCGAGTTCGGCGCCGGTGGTCGGAGCGAGGATCGCGAACGACAGCGTGGCCTTGCCGTCGGTGTCGAACACGCCGGATGCTCCCGAGGTGTAGGCCTTCTGACCGACGATCCAGTAGTCGGCCCAGACCGACCGGGCCGCGTACGGCGAGGGCCCGTAGGACGGACCGTGTGCGACGTTCACCGTCACGACGTCCTCGCGGACGTAGGCGTGCCTGCCGCCGGCGCCGATGTCGACGGTCTCGCAGCGCTGGGAGACGCCGGTCACGGTCACGTAGTCGTTCCACGTCGAAGCGTCGACATAGGTGGGGTTGTCCCAGGTGCAGGGCGCCAGCGGAACGCTCACGAAGTTGCTGTAGTAGACGCCGTGCACCCAGACCTGGTAGATGACGGTCAGCGTCGCGCCCGGCGGCGGGTTGGACACCGAGAAGTTGAACGTGGCGTTCTTCCTAGCGGCGTCGAACGTGCCGTTGGCCGTGCCGGTCCTGGTGCTGCCGCTGATGGTGTAGGAGGCGGTGATGGTGGATTCGGCCGGGGGGTAGCCGACGGTCTCGAGGTTGAGGGTGATCCGGTCGACGGGTATCGCGGTCGTCATGGGACCGCTGCCACTGTTCTGTATGGCGCAGTGCTGGTCCACGTTGGGCGCGAACGGTCCGCCCGGGTCGGCGGTGGCGGCTGACGCCCCGGCGGCGGTCAGGCAGATCAGCACGACGAGAGCGGTGGTCACCGCTCTCCACGATCTCCAGGTCTTCCAGGTTCCTCGGGTCTTTCGGGCCATCGCGAGTGCCCCCCAGGTCGTTGGTGCCGGACGGTGCTCTCCACTTGCGGCGGCAGAGACGCCCGTACGGCACCTGCGGTTCCTGCTCCTTCCGGTCCTCGCCTGCGCCCGCGCCGTCAGCCCCGATCTGGACGATCTCGACCTGTGAGCCGCGGGTGTCGGCGAAGCAGATGGCCTCCACGCCGCGCTCGCCGGTGATTCGCCGAAGACGTCAGGATCGGACGCCGCACCGTTCCGACTGCCTTCGGCGAGACGCCCGCCCGTCCGTTGCCGGCGGCGGGGTCCGTCGCCCCGCCGGTGGTTGGTCTGCCTGATGCTCCTCGCCCGGCATGGGTCAACCGCCCAGGGCTGGGCCTTCGGGACGCCGGTGCAGGGGGGTGTGGTCCGGCTGGGCCCGGCGGGCTCCTGTGTGTGGTGCCCGCCGGGGGGGCGGGCCGGGTCAGCCGCCCGACTTGATGAGGTTGTCGATCAGCGCCTTCAGCAACCTGGCTTCGGAGCGGGTGCGTTCGGCGTCCGCGTGCATCCCGAGCTGTTCCAGACGTACGACCTTGTCGTACAGGTACTCCAAGTGGTGGAGGAGCGCGGGTATGTCGTGGCGGGGGGTTGCGGCGGCTGTGGCGGTGGGGCCGGCCTGCCGGGTGGGGGCGGCCTGTGCGGGTGCTGCCGCGAGCAGGGCACCGCCGGTCAGGGCGGCGGTCAGCGTGATGGCGGCAAGACGATGACGCATGGGGGGTGACTCCTTGTCTTCTTGTTTCGTGCCGTGGCGTCCGACGGCGAACCGGGCGAGGCTGCCGAGGAGCGCGTTCATCGGCCTCCCCCTCGCCGGGCGTTGAGCCGGGCCATTCAGTTCGACCGCCGTATCGTCACCCGGCGACGTCCCCGTCCACGTTGGTCTTTCAGCTCGTTGCGGTCACCCGAAAGTCGTACCCGGCCTGCCCGGTCGTCCGATGCCCCGCCCCGGCTTCCTGCGGAGTGTGGAGGCTGTTCGTCCAATGGGGGCGGGCCGGTGGAAGGGAAGGGCATGCTTCGGGTGCAGGGGTTGCGGAAGAGGTACGGCGACAGGCTTGCCGTGGACGGTCTCTCGTTCACGGTGCGGCCGGGGGTGGTCACGGGCCTCCTCGGCCCGAACGGCGCCGGCAAATCGACCACGATGCGTCTGATGCTCGGGCTGGACACGGGGGAGGGGAGCACCACCTTCGACGGTGTGCGGTACGCGGAGCTCGGATCCCCCGCCGGGACGGTCGGCTCGCTGCTGGACGCGGGCGCCGTGCACCCGGCCCGCAGTACCCACCACCACCTGCGGATGGTCGCCGCCGGCGCGGGCCTGCCGGATCGGCGGGTACGGGACGTGCTGTCCCTGGTGGGCCTCGACGGCGTACGCCACTGCCGCACCGGTCGTCTCAGCCTGGGCATGCGGCAACGGCTGGGGCTGGCCACGGCGCTCCTGGGGGATCCGGAGTACCTGATCCTGGACGAGCCGGCCAACGGTCTCGATCCGGAAGGCGTGCGCTGGATGCGCCGCTTGCTCGTCGGGCTCGCCGAGGAGGGGCGGGTCGTGCTCGTCTCCTCACACCTGCTGTCGGAGATGGTCACGCTGGCAGGGGACCTGGTGGTGATCGGGCGGGGCCGGCTGATCGCCGCGCAGCCGGTCGAGGAGTTCGTCGCCGCCCACTCCCGCTCCGAGGTGGTCGTGCGCACCGATCGGTCGGATGAACTGGCCGCCCTGCTGCGTCAGGAGGGCGCGCAGGCATGGGCGGACGAGTCGGACAGCCTGATCGTGACCGGTGTCGACGCCGAGTGCGTCGGCGCGGTCGCCGCCCGACACCAGCTGGTGGTACGGGAGTTGTGTACGCGGCGCAGCAGTCTGGAGGACGCCTTCCTCGCAGCCACGGCCGAGCGGACCCGGTTCCGGGGGACAGCCGCATGACGGGCCGGAGCGTGCCCGGCCGGGACGCGGCCGCGCTGCCGGTTGCCGCGGCCGGCCGGGGCGTCGCGATCGGCCGGGCGCTGGCCCATGAGTGGTTCGCCCTGCGGTCGCTGCGCATGCCCTGGGTGTTGTGCGGCTCGGCGGTGGCGGCACAGGTGCTGGTCGACCTGGCGGTGTGCCGGGACGGGACGTCCGGTCTGCGGCAGTTCGCCGCCGGCATGGCGGGTGTGACCCTCGTCGGGTTCGTGTTCCTGGCCGCGCTCGGCGTGGGCGTCCTGGGCGGAGAGTACCGACACCGCACCATCACCCGGACCGTCCTCACCCTGGGTGACCGCCGCGGGATCCTGCTGGCGAAGGCGGTGCTGACCGGCGCGGTCACGGCGTGCGTCGCCACGGTCATGGTGCTGGTGAACGCGCTGAGCGTGCCGGTGCTCGGGAAGACCTCGCTCCCCGTGACCGAAGCGGTCGCGATGGGGGGCTCCGCGGTCCTCTACGCGGCGCTGTGCGCACTGGTGGGCCTGGCGCTGGCCGGGATCACCCGGAACTCGACGCTGTCGATCGCCCTGGTGGTCCTCTGGCCGCTCCTGCTGGAGAACCTGCTGGCCCTGACCACGGGGTTCGGCCGGAGGCTGGCCCCGTTCGGCGCGGCCGCCGCGCAGGCCCGGGCAGGCGATGCAAGCGGACCGCAGTGGCTGCTGATGCTGCCGCTTGCCGTCCTCACCGCGGCGCTGCTGACCGCTGCCGGCGTCCTGTTCTGCCGCCGGGACGTGTGACGGCCCGGCGCGTCCGGCTAGGATCCGGTCCGGTGAAGATCTTCGTCGCCCGACCGGACCGCCCTTGGCTGCCCTGGTGGGAGAACCGGCCCGCGTATCTCGCCCTCGACGTCATGGTGGCGGCCGGATGCGCGGTGCCGGCCCTGGCCGCCGGAGGCAGCCCCTGGAGGCTGCTGGCCTTCTTCGCCGCTCTGCCCACCCTTCTGGTACGCCGCCGCTTCCCGTGGCTGCCCCTGGTGGCGATGCCGCTGTTCTGCTGGAGCTGGGGAGCTTTCCCGGCCATGGTGGTGTGCTACACGGTGGCCCGGCAGTGGGGATGGCGCTGGCGCACCCTGATGGCCTTCCTCCTCACCGTGGTCGGCACTGTGATCGTCGCCTGGCATCCGACGCCGGAGGACGTCGACCTGGACCAACTCTTCTTCCCCATGGCCGGGTTGGCCCTCCCCGCCCTGGGTGGACTGTGGATGCGCCAGCGGCATGCGTTGCTGGCCACGTTGCGTGAACGCACCCTGCAGGCAGAACGGGAGCGGGACCTGCTCGCCGAGCGGGCGGTCGCCGCCGAGCGCCGGCGCATAGCCCGGGAGATGCACGACGTGGTCGCCCACCGCGTCAGCACCATAGCCCTGCAGGCGGGTGCCCTGAGCGTGACCGCCCCGGACGAGCGCACGATCGAGACCGCCGAGGTCATCCGCCGCGCCAGCGCCCAAGCCCTGACGGAACTGCGCGAGATCCTGAACGTCCTGCGCCACGACCAGCAGGAGCCGTCGGAGGGTGTGCGCGGGGTGCAGTCGGACGGCTCGGTACAAGCGGACGTGTCCGCGCTGGTGCGCGACTGCGTCGCCGCCGGCGGCAACATCCACCTGCACACGGCCGCGGAACTCCCCGTGGTCACCGGGGCCGTGCGCCGTGCCGTCCACCGGGTGGCCCAGGAAGCCCTCACCAACGCCGCCAAACACGCCCCGCACGCCCGCGTGGACATCCGGCTCGCCGACGAGCAGGGCGAGTTGCAGCTCACCGTGACCAACCGGCGCGGCGGCAGGCGCCCGGCCGGTCAGGCCGTACCCGGATCCGGGTACGGCCTGCTCGGCATGCGCGAACGCGTCACACTCGTCCAGGGCACCCTCCATACCGGCCCGACCCCGGAGGGCGGTTACCGTGTGCACGCAGCCTTCCCCCTCGTGTCCACCGTCGCCAAGGAGCCCGCGTGATCGACGACCAGCCCGGCCCTTCGGTGAAGGTGGTCCTGCTGGACGACGAGGAACTCGTCCGCAGCGGCGTACGGATGATCCTCGACGCCGACCCGCGGATCGAAGTGGTCGCCGAAGGCGGCGACGGGGACTCCGCCGTGGACCTGGTCGCCCGGTACCGTCCGCACGTGGTGCTCACCGACATCCAGATGCCCCGCGTCGACGGCCTGGAAGTCACCAGACGACTGCTCGCCACTCCCGCCCCGCCCGCCGTCGGGGTGCTCACCACCTTCGATCTCGACGAGTACGTCCACGCCGCGCTGCGCGCGGGCGCGGCGGGCTTCCTGCTCAAGGACACCCCGCCCCGGGAACTGGCCCGCGCCGTGCACGTCCTGGCCCGCGGCGAGGCGATGCTGTCGCCGCGCATCACCAAGCGCCTGCTCAGCACCTTTGCCGGCAACGACGCGGCGGACGCGGCCCGGCGCCGGCTGACCGTCCTCACCGACCGGGAGCGCGAGGTCGCCGCTGCGGTCGCGCGGGGCCTGAGCAACGCCGAGATCGCCGCCGACCTGCACCTGAGCGAGTCGACGGTGAAGGTCCACATCGGACGGATCATGACCAAGCTGGAGGCGGCGAACCGCACGCAGGTCGCCATCATCGCCCACGACGCCCAGCTCGCCTGACCCGACGCGGCCGGGCAGGAGCGGACGGCCGCCGCACCGCTGTCTTCCGTTCGACCGGTCCGGCACCTCGGCAACCACGCCCTCGCGCCATCCCGTCACCCGCCCCGCAGCACGACCTGGTTCGAGACCACGTCCCCCTCCGCGCCGCGCCGTCCCGGCTGCTCGCGCCACGGCGTCGCCCAGGCCGCCCCGCGCCAGCGCAGCACAGCGCTTTCGGCCTCGACGCCGACAGGCCCGGTACGACTTTCGGGTAACCCGCCACGAGCGGAAAGGCGGACGTGCCCGACGTCAACTCCGGACGACGCTATGGGTGTTCGAACGGAACAGGCCGACACGCCGCCCACCCCGTCGACTGTCCGAGACCGGGCAGGCGTGAGCGGCCCGTCCTTTCCGGCCCTGCCCCTCCGGGCGCTCTCGGCCTCTCGGCCTTCTCGACCAGGAAAGACGACCATGACTCTCAGCAAGCCCTACGTCAGCGACCACTTCTCTCCCGTCACCGACGAGATCACCGGCCGCGAACTGCGGGTGCGGGGCACCCTCCCGCCCGAGCTGAACGGCCGCTACTTCCGCAACGGCCACAACCCCAAGCCGGGCGTCACCCCCACCCACTGGTTCCGGGGCGAGGGCATGCTGCACGGCATTCGCCTCAAGGACGGCCGGGCCGAGTGGTACCGCAACCGCTGGGTGAAGACCCCGTTCCTGGACGGCGTCCCCTTCACCGGGACCGAACTCGACGTCAGCGCCGCGGCCACCAACATCATCTTCCATGGCGGTCGCTACCTGGCACTCCAGGAGGCCAACCTGCCCTGGGAGGTCAGCGCCGACCTCGACACGATCGGCGTGTACGACTTCGGCGGCAAGCTCACGAGCGCGATGACCGCCCACCCCAAGGAGGACCCGCAGACCGGTGAGCTGCACTTCTTCAGCTACAGCCCCTTCCCGCCGCACCTGACCCACTACGTGGCCGACGCTTCCGGCGCCATCGTCAGGTCACAGATCGTCGAAGGCGCCGGCCCGTCGCTCATGCACGATTTCGCCATCACCCGCGAGCACGTCGTCTTCATCGACTCGCCGGTGGTCTTCGACCACGCGGAGCAGTCCGGCATCCCCTACCGCTGGCACGACGACGTCCCTCTGCGCATCGGGGTGCTCCCGCGCGCCGGAGGCCGGACCACCTGGTTCGAGGTGCCCGACCAGGCCGTGCTGCTGCACGTCGCCAACGCCTACACCGACGCACGCGGCCGGATCGTCCTCGAAGCACCGCGCTTCGACCGTTCCGCCTGGGAGAGCTCGTGGAAGTGGTGGGTCGGCGCGCCCGGCTACGGCACCGCCCCCAACGCCGGCTCGACCTTCCACCGCTGGATCATCGACCCCGCCACCGGCACGGTCACCACCGAGTCCCTCAACGACCTGGTCACCGAGTTCCCCGCGATCAACGACGCCCACACCGGTGGCGACTACCGCTACAGCTACGCCATCGCCTTCCCCGGCGCGGGCCTGTCGGGCTACCACACGGCCAAGCTCGACTCACGCACCGGCGAGCAGCTGCTGTTCGCGCACGGCGAGGGCCGGATGCCCGGCGAGGCGGTCTTCGCCCCCGCCGAGGGCGGGGCCGCCGAAGACGACGGCTACCTGCTCACCATCGTCAGCGACGTCAAGGCCGACTGCTCGGAACTCCTCGTCCTGGACGCGGGTGATCTGAGCACCGTAGCCGCCGTCGAACTCCCGCGCAGGGTACCCGCCGGCATCCACGGCCACTGGATCCCCGACACCGAGCTGTCCTCCTGACCGCTCCACCGGACCCTTCTCCCCCCACCCCCCACCCCCCCCAGCAGCCGGGGCCGCAGCATGTCCCACGTGCGGCCCGGCTCCCACACCCCCATGGACCGGACCACCATGAACCACCGATTCTCCCCGGGCGGTCCACCCGCCCGCCGCCCCGCCCACAGCCCCGCCCTCGGCCGTGGTCCCGTGCTGGCGGCGCTGGCAGGCGGCCAGTTCGCCGTCATGCTCGCCACCTCCGTCGTCAACGTGGCGCTCCCTCAGATCCGCAGCGGGGCAGGCCTCTCGGACACCGGAACCACATGGGTGGTCAACGCCTACGGTCTGGCATTCGGGGCCTTGCTCCTGGCGGGCGGCCGGGCCGCCGACCTCCTCGGCCGGCGCCGGGTACTGATCGCGGGCCTGTCCCTGTTCGCCGGGGCCTCACTTGCGGCGGGACTGGCCGCCACCCCGGGCGCGCTGATCGCGGCCCGGGCCGCGCAGGGGGTCGGCGCCGCAGCCGTAGCCCCGGCGGCGCTCGCCCTGGCCATGGAGCAGTTCCCCTCCGGCGCCGGCCGCGGCAAGGCGCTCGGCGTGTGGGGAGCGGTCTCCGGAGCGGGTGGAGCGGGCGGCGTCCTGCTGGGCGGTGTGCTGACCCAGGCGTGGGGCTGGCCCTGGATCTTCCACACCGTCGCACTGGGATCGGGAGTGGTCCTCACCGCCGTGGCCGTTCTCGTGCCGGCCTCGGACGGACGGCGGTCAGGGCGGTTCGACCTGCTGGGCACCACGACCGTCACCCTCGCCCTGACCTGCCTGGTCTGGGCATTGACCACCGCACGCGGTGCCGGCTGGACGGATGCCCGGGTACTCGCCGCCCTCGGCGCCGCCGTCGTACTGCTCGGGGCGTTCGCCGTCATCGAGCTGCGCCGGACCGATGCCCTGATACCGCCGAGGCTCTTCACCACCGGTAGGGTCGCCGCCGGCAACCTGCTGATGGCCCTGCTGGGCTCCGTATGGATCGCCTTGTTCTACTTCCTCCCGCTCTACCAGCAACAGGTGCTCGGATCAGCGCCCTTGGCCACCGGAGCGGGCCAGCTCCCACTCGCCGCCGCGAACATGCTCGGCTCCACCCTCGCGCCGCGCCTGTCCCGCCGATTCGGTGCCACCGCGACCGTGACCGGCGCCCTGCTCGCCGAGGCCGCCGGAATGCTGTGGCTGTCCCGGATCAGCGCCGACGGCAGCTACCTCGCTGACATCCTCGCCCCGAGCGTCCTGGTCGGCCTCGGCCTCGGCGTCGCCTTCGTCCAGCTCACGGCCCTCGCCGTCGAAGGCGTCCCGCCACAGGACGCGGGCCTGGCCGGGGCACTGGTGAACACCACCCGCCAGGTCGGCGGCGCCGTCGGACTCGCCGCCCTCGCAACCCTGGCGGGCTCGGTCACCACACACGCCGCCCTACGCGAACCGCACGTGGAGGCGCTCACCGCCGGTTACCGGACCGCGTTCACCATCTCGGCCGCGGTGCTGGCCTCGACGGCCTTCCTCGCTCTTCTGCTCACCCGCCGCACCGCCCCACGGACCACCGCCGAAACGACCCTCACCCGCTGGGCCCCCGGGTGCGGCTGACGCCGCCCCCCGGGGGGCCGCCCGCCGCACGTCCTGCAAGCAATCCGCATCTCGAAGGAGAATCCACCATGTCCGCTTCCTCCAACGCCCTGCTCGCCGAGCCGTGGAAGGCCCTCTGGAACAACGACCTGTCCTTCACCGACAAGATCATCGCTCCTGACTTCGTCGCGCACGCCGCTCCTCTCACAGGCTCGGGCGACGACACGGTTCACGGCCGTGACGGCCTGAACGGGTGGGTGGCGGGCATCCACACGATCCTGCGTGACCTCAGCTTCGAGATCACCGTCGGCCCGATCGCCGCCGACGACTTCCTGGTGGTCCGCTGGGCGGCCGAAGGCACGTACGCCGGAGGCTTCCCGGGAGCTTCGCAGGACGCCGTGGGCAACCGGGTCCGCTTCACGGGAACCGACACCCTGCTGGTCAAGGACGGCATGCTCGCCGAGTACTGGGCCAACGCCGACAGCCTGCTGTTCGTGCGGCAGCTCGGTGTCCGCGAGCTGTCCTGACCGGCACATCGAAGGGGAGGGTCCGGGCGGACCCTCCCTGATCGCCCCTGAGGGGTCCCTGACCCGACCCGGAACAGCCCCTGACAGGGGCACTACGACGTAGACCGTGCGCCTAACGTGACGATGCCGCCCCGGCCGGGCCCGCACACCTGACACGACCGCTCTCTTCACGAGGAGGATCCATGTCGCCGACAAGGGGCAGATCCGCACTGCCGCGCATCGCCGCGCGGGGCACGGCCATGGTGGCGGGAGCCGCCGTGGCCGTGGTCACCGGCCTCGCCGCCGCTCCCGCAGTCCAAGCGTCGCCGCCGGCCTCCGAGATCCTGCGCTGGGCACCGTGTGGCGACCCGGCGAAGCCCGGAGCCGAGTGCGCCGCTCTGTCGGTGCCCGTCGACTGGGCTCACCCGGACGGGCCGAGACTCGACCTGGCCGTGGCCCGCCGCAAGGCCACCGACCCCGGCGCCCGCGTCGCCTCGATGGTGTTCGGCCCCGGCGGGCCGGGCGACTCGGGTGTGGAGAGGGTGGTGAGCGGCATCGGCCGGTTCAGCCCCGAGGTCCGCCGAAGGTTCGACGTCGTCAGCTTCGACCCGCGCGGCGTGGGCGGCAGCAACCCGGTGACCTGCTCCGGCGACCTGCTCGCCCAGCGGCCGTCACCGCAGCTGAGGAGCCAGGCCGACTTCGACGCCACCATGGCGTACAACAGGCGGCTCCGCGCCGACTGCCGTGCCCGCACCGGCCCGGTGTTCGACCACCTGGACACCGCCCAGACGGTCCGGGACCTGGACGCCCTCCGGGCCGCCCTCGGCGAGCGGAAACTGACCTTCCACGGCAGCTCGTACGGCACGCTGCTCGGCGCGCAGTACGCCGAGACCTACCCGCGCCGCGTGCGCGCGATGGTGCTGGAGAGCGTCATGGACCACAGCGTCGCGACCACCCGAGACTTCCTGCGGTCCGAGGCGGCCACCGCGCAGGATTCGTTCGAGGAGTTCGTGAAGTGGTGCGCCGGCGCCCAGGACTGCGCGCTGCACGGCCGCGACGTCCGCGCCGTCTGGCAGGGCCTGTTGGCCCGGGCCGGGCGCGGCGAGCTGGAGGACCCGGCGAAGCCGGGCACCGCGCTGTCCTCTCCGGACCTGGTCAACAAGATCGCTTTCCGGAAGTTCTACCAGGCCGACCACGCGGGCCTGGCCGCGGCGATCGCGGGGCTGGACGGGAGCAAGCCGCTGCCGGCGTCGCCCACCTCGATCGCGCAGCTCCCTTCGGCCACCCCGCTCTTCTGCTCGGACTGGCACCTGCCGGTGCGCGACTACGAGGAGTACGCCTCGCTCGTCGCCATGATGAACACGGCCGCGCCCGACCTGCCCCACCTCCTGCCGATCCAGATGACGACGGCGTGTCTGGGCGCGCCGACCGCGAACCCGCAGCACCGCCTGGACGCACACGCGGCCCCGCCGATCCTGGTGTCCAGCGCGCTGCACGACCCCGCCACCGGCTACCCGTGGGCGGTTTCGGTGGCCCGGCAGCTCGGCCGCAGCGGTGTGCTCCTCACCTACGAGGGCCACGGCCACGGCAGCGTCACTCGGGGCCCGTGCATGGAGGACGCCGTGAACGCCTACCTCACCGACCTCGCGGTCCCACCACGGGGTACCAGCTGCCCCGCCGTGCCACGGACGTAGTGTCAGCCCCGCACGCGGCATGGCCGAGCTCAACGAGCCGGAGCGCAACGACCGGGACGGCCCGGAACGGCCGGACGATCCGGTCGACGAGTACGAGCGGGTGCCAGGCCCAGCTCGTCAGCGAATCCGTGCTCTTCGGAGCCGGGCTGCGCGGGACCGTACTGACCTGCAGCGTCCATCCCACGGGCACGGACCAAGGGCGATCCCGCGACCCCGTGCCCCTGGGTCGAGGAGGGTGTAGGAGCGGGACAGGCCGAGCGCCTGCCCACCGAGCGCACCCGGCTCCACTCGTCGCGGATGCATGCGGTCTTTGAGGAGGAGGGTGGCGGCCCAGCCGAACAGGGTCTCCACCTTCAGCTCCGGCTCCTTGGCGAGGGGCTGCTCCACGTGGTGCCCGTACAACGGGCGCCGCCGATTCCTCCGGCTGCCGGAACACGTCCTCGTGAGACCACAGGGGATGCCCAGCGCCCGGACGGCGTGGAGGGGTGCTGGCGGCGTCGCGGGCGCCCGGGCGGGGTCTGTGACGGCGATCCCGCTCGTCAGATGACGAGGACCCGGCGCCCCCGGGTGTGGCCGGCGCGGCTGTCGGCATGTGCCGCCGCCGCCTCGGTGAGCGGGTACGACTTCTCCACCGGGATGCGGAGGCTGCCCCGGGAGATGAAGTCGACGGCCTCGGCGAGCGCGTCCGGTACGCTCCCGGCGACGCCGGAGAACCGGACGCCCAGCCGCGGCGCATCGAGGTCGGCGATCGAGATGACCTTGCCCGGGTCGCCGGTCAGGTCGACCAGTTCGCGGATCACCCCCGAGCCGGCCAGGTCCAGGGCCGCGTCGACAGGGCCCAGCTGCCGCACCCGTTCGACCCAGCCCTCGTGGTAGGTCGTGGCCAGGGCGCCCAGGCCACGCAGGTAGTCCTGGTTCGCGGCCCCGGCCGTACCGATCACTGCGATGCCGCGCGCGCGGGCGATCTGCAGGACCGCCGACCCGACGCCGCCGGACGCGCCGCTGACCAGCAGGCTCTGCCCGGGCCGCACGCCGACCTCGCGGAGGATGCGCAGGGCGGTCTCCACCACCGACGGGTACCCGGCCGCCTCCTCGAAGGTCAGGCCCTCGGGCATCCGGGCCCAGGCCGACAGCACGGCGAAGTCGGCGTACGTGTCGGAGCCTTCGCCGAACACGCGGTCGCCGACCTCGACCCCCTCGACGCCCGCGCCGACCTCGTCCACGACACCCGCCGCGTCCAGTCCGACCCCGGCGGGCAGTTCGACCGGATGGGCGCCCAGGACCTGGCCCTCCCGGATCCTCCAGTCGACGGGGTTGACCCCCGCCGCCCGTACGGCGATGCGTATCCGGCCGGGACCCGCGTGCGGCTCCTCGGCTTCCACCAGCTGCAGGACCTCGGGACCGCCGAACTCGGCGAAGCTGATTTTCCTCATGGCGCCGAAGATAAGCCTAACCGTTAGTGTTTCACAACGGTTAGGTATTCATACCTGCTAGTGTCATGGCATGACCGAGCAGTCCGGGCGCCGCGAACGCAAGAAGGCCGCGACCCGTCAGAAGATCGCCGACACCGCGATGCGCCTGTTCCTGGAGCGCGGGTACGACGCCGTGGGCATCCGTGACGTGGCGGCCGAGGCCGACGTGGCCGTCACCACCGTCTTCGCCCACTTCGCCTCGAAGGAGGCCCTGGTCTTCGAACGGGACCAGGACTTCCAGCAGCGCCTCACACGGTCCGTGACCGACCGCGCTCCGCAGGAGCCCCTCATCGCGGCGCTGCACCGCGAGGTCCAGGCTCTGGTACGGCACTGCACAGCGGAGGGCAGTGCGCCCGTCCGACGCATGATCGAGGGATCACCCGCCCTGCAGGAGTACGAGGAGTCGATGAGCCTGCGTCACGCAGAGGCGCTGGCAGGGGCGCTGGCCGCCGATCCCCTCCTGTCCCGGAGCGCGACGGCCTGCAAGGCGACCGCGCGGTTCGCCATCGACGCCTACTCGCTGGCCTGCCGGGCGGACGATCCCGGGGCCACGGTGGACGAGGTCTTCCGGATGATCGAGGCGGCCTGGGAAGCCACGGCGCCCTGAGCCCGGTACGCCACCGGCCTCACTCGGCCCGGGTGACGGATCCCGTACACATCGCGAGGATCAGGGCGGTTCGGAGGGCGGCGGACGGCTGCCTCGGCTTCCGCGTACTGCCGCGAGGTCGGCACCGACGCGCCGAAGGTGGGCCCGTCCGGGGCGGCTTCCCAGGTGCGGGAGCGGATCTGCTGTTCGGCTTCCTGGGTGCGCGTTCCGCCCGCTTCGTCGCCGGCGCGGCGAGCCTCGGCACGCGGTGGAGTTCCCGGTGCAGGGACCCGCGTCCCGAAGGCTGCGCCGCGATCGAGGCATGCCGGTTGCGGCCAACTCGGCCGCTCCACACCGCACCAGTCAGTGCCGGCGGTGCCGGTTGTGGCGTGGCGGTTCGGCGGTCACCAGGAGGACAAGGGCGAGGCCGAGAGGGAGCAGGAGCATCAGCACCACGGTCATGGCCGCCCTCGTGCCCACCCGGGCGCCTTTGACACCGTGTCGGCCGGCAACGCCAGCCTCCAGCGTGACCGCCGGCGGTCGAACGGCACGTCGATGCCGTCGCGGTGCCGAGGGCGCCCGGCGGGGCCTGCCCAGCGGCAGCCGCTCTCCGGCTGCGGCCGTGACCGGCGGTTTCGCGGGGCATCGGCGCACCCACCCGCGGTTTTGTTTTCGGGGAGTGTCCGCTGTTGTCGGCGCGGGTGCACGGGTTTGACGGTGCCGCCGGTCTTCGAGGCGGCCGAGGCCCTCGAGGGCGACGGCAGGGAGGCGCCCGTCTCCTGCTGGCGGTCGCCGCGTCCCGCGCAGCCGGGCCGGATCGGGGAGCTGTTCCGGCCCGGGGCACGGGTCACGGAACGGGAGCCATGGAATGCCTTCCGTGGAGGTGCTTGTTCTTGTACCCCACGAAACGGTGGCGTTCTCACCGGTCGGCTCACCGCTGCCAGCCTCCCAGAGTCACGGGAAGGGATCAGTGCCGCCGGCGAGGTCGCGCCGCCCCAGGGAATCTCCCCACCGCAGGTCAAAGACCTGCCGACAGGACCTCACCGATGACGGACCACACCCGGTGAACTCACCAGCCACCTCACCGCTCCCTCCGATTCGGCGTAGCAGGAAGCCGTCATCGGGGCGGCGATCCCGCTGCCCGATACGGCCATCGCGGCACAGGCAGCAGCCGCGATCGGCCTGACTGAGGAGGCCGCCCGTCAGTAGCCCCAGCCATCCCCGAGACACCGATCGATTGGCAGACCCTGCCATTCGAAGAAGAGCGAGCGGGTGAACCCTGGCCGACCGGCCCTCCACCGCAGACGTCCCCAGGCCGGGGACAACCTTGAAGCAGGCGGTTGTCTTCCTGCACTGCTTGGGCTGCTGAGGGGGAAGGTAGGGGGAATGCGGGAGGGGGACACTGAGGGGGACGTAAGAGGGGGAGATTGCCGGGGAGACCCTACTGTCGGCGCACCGTGCATTTGCGCTGCTCAGGTGCTCTCTTTGCCGGTGGTTACCGGCCGGACTTTCTTTGTGCAGGGGGAGAGGGAGGAGATGGGGTGAGGCGAGCGGTGCTTGTCGGGGGCTCGGGCGAACGTGCGGCCGGAGCGCCGCCACTTCGGCACCGGCTTGGGCTCGGGAAGAGCACCGACGGCTACGCCTACTTCCCGCGCGTTCAGGACACCAGCGACAGCAGATGCCGCCTCGGCCCGGCGGTCACCTGCGAGTGGACCCGATTCCAGGCCTTGACCGGCCTGGCCCGTTGACGAAGACGGCGACCTTGCCCTGCGCCGAGCCCTCGCCGCCATCGGCCCCGTGCTATGCCTGGGCCGAGCCGGTCATTCAAGCGATGTCGCGTTCGAACTTGCCACCCTGCACCCGCTGATTCGAAGCGGGCGACCATACTGGCACGCTCTGAGCCGTACTTGGCCGACCCTGCCCGTAGGGGATGCGGACGCCCTTCGTGAAGCCGCCGCGAGGCCGGCCGGCAACAAGGAGGGCCACGGCGCGGAGTGGGCGTGGAAGCGGAGGCGGCCCCGCTGCTGAGCACGCCGCTGCCACAGCCGGTCATCCGGCGGCTGACAGCAGGCAGACGGATATCGCCATACAGGCAAGGCCGGGATTCCCCCCGCTGCGGGCTGGGGGAATCCGGGCCTTGGCCGTTCAGCGCCTGGTCAGGCGGTTGGGGCTTGACCGCGGATCGCGTGCGGCAGGAACGCGGTGAAGGCGGTTTGGGTGAAGGTGATGGCCGGTCCCGCCGGCCTCTTCGAGTCGCGGACGGCGATGAAGCCGCGGGTGGGCCGGACGTCGGCGATCTCGACGCACTGCTCGCCGGCGTCGCTGAACGACGACTTGTGCCATTCCGCTTCGGGAAGGTCGGTGGCGTACAGCCTGGTCGTGTCGGTCATGACTTCTCCATGGTGGATTTGATCTTCTCCCGTGAGTCGTCGACGGGGAGTGCTGCGGCCACGATCCGCTCGAAGGCGGCCTCGTAGACCTTCACGTCGTCTGTGCCCTCGGCGAAGGACCCACCGCGCAGGGTCTCCAGACTGATCACGGTGGGCCAGGGGTGGGGGAACCTGACGATGTGGAACGGGCCCGCCATCCCGGGGTGAGGGGTGGCGAGTATCGGCATCACCTGGAGGGTGATGTTGGGCAGATCGGCCATGTCGAGCAGGTGCCGCAGTTGCTCGCGCATCAGTGAGGGGTGGGTCGCCGACCGGTAGTGCAGGGTCGATTCGTGGATGACGGCCCACAGCTTGAGGGGTCCGCCCGGCCTGCTGGTGTCGGTGAGGATGGCCTGGCGCTTCTTGCGCATCTCCACGAGCACGGAGACCTCGGCCGCGGTCCGGGTGATGGCGGTGGCTGTGATGATCTCGCGGGCGTACTGCGGGATCTGCAGCAGGCCCGGGAGCACCTCGGGGCGGTAGATGCGGGTGTCCTCCGCGTCCTCCTCCAGGCCGATGTAGTCCTTGTAGTTGGTCTCGGGCAGGTCGCCGTAGTTGCTCCACCAGCCGACCTTGTTGGCGTCACGGGCCAGCTCCTCCATGGCGGTGACCACGGTCTCGTCGGTGACCCCGTAGGCCTTCAGGAGTGGCTTCACGTCCTTGATCGGCAAATGGGCCTTGGCGTTCTCGATCCGGTTGATCTTGCTGGCATCCCAGCCGACGGCCTGGGCGGCGCTCTCGGAGGTGTTGAAGCCGGCGTTCTTCCTGAAGGTTCGCAGCGCGCTGCCGAGACGGCGTCTGCGCACGGTCTGCACAAGCGGCGGTGTGGGCACGGGAAGTTGGACCTCTCTGCGGGCTGGCAGGTCGATGCAGGGGGCGGATCTTCCCCTTCCGGGGGTGCGGCTTCCTCTTGCCGGGTCAGTCTGCCCGTCCCGGGGATCGGAAGTCGATCGAACATCCCTCCAATCGTTGGGAGTTTGGTTGCAATGGTTGCAGGCATCGCGTCATCGGGTGCATTCTTCCCATGTGACGCCGTGACCAAGTGTCAGCAGATGATCACGCTGAGGTGGTAGGTCGCGGTCCCCAGAACGGCCGGGTTCGAGCATGGCCCGGCCTGCCGGCCTCGTGTCCCCGCCCCCGTCGGGGACACGAGGCCGCGCACCCCACCCCCGCTCCCAACTCGCCGAGGCCACCCATGAGCCAGAGCACCACTCGCACACCCCGCACCCGCCGTCCGGCCTCCACCGCCCACGCCATACAGGGCCCCGACAGCGGCAGGGCCGCCCGGTGACCGGCGCTCTGGCGGACGACGTGAGAGCAGCACCCACCGGACCCCAGCGCTACAGCGACAACTACTCGCCCCGCGACACCGCTCCCTCCCGCGCCCGCCACGACGTCACCCTCTGCCTGCGCACCTGGGGCCTCGACACCCTGATCGACGACGCGCAGCTGATCGTCACCGAGCTCGTCGCGAACGCCGTTCAGCACACCCACACCCGGCGGATCGGCGTTTCCGTCACCCGCCACCCCGACCACGTACGGATCGTCGTCACCGACACCAGCCGCACCCTCCCCGTCCCCACGCCCGCCGGCCCCGAAGCAGAGGCCGGCCGGGGGCTCCACCTCGTCGACCAGCTCACCACCCGATGGGGAAGCAAGCAGTTCCGGACCGGCAAGCAGGTCTGGGCCGAACTCACCACCATCAAGGCAACGCCGTGAACGCCGGCGACTGGGGCGAGTTACACGGCCCCACCCACCTCCGCCCGCCCCGCAAGCGCCGGCACGCCCGGCCGGACGGGAACGTGATCGTGGGACTGCTGCTGACGACAGGCAACGTGCTCGGCTTGGCCGTCCTCGCGCTCTCCTGCGCCGACCAGGCCGACGGCGCCACCGCCGTCCCCTCGATCACCGTCCCGGACCAGGCACCCGCCGAAGCACAGCCGCCCAGCAGGACGGCCAACGACACGGCGCACACCCTCGGACCGGCAGCCCGTACCACCGAATCGCGGGCCTGCCGCTGCGGATCCCACCCCCGCACCACCCTGTGAACTCCGGTGGCAGCGCGGCGCCCCTGAGCCCGCGCCGTCACCGGCCAGAATCCCGGCCCGGCGCCCCGAAGGACAGCACCGCCGGACCGGGGCACCGTCCCCGGCTGAACAACCCTGGACAGGTCGAGCAGCCGGGGACGGGCACCACCACGCACTCGTCGGACATCCCGGCCACGGCCCCTTGCCCGCAGGCGCATCAGCCTGCACCGTACGGAAGTTCACCGCGTCCGTCCCCTTGACCGGATGGAGGGCCCCCGTGCCTGCCACCACACCGCGTGAATCCCACACCACCACCGACTTAGACGCCATGGCCACCCTCGCCGCCCGCTACGGCGTGCCCATCGAGGACGCCCTGCTGATGGCGATCAACCTCCACGGCATCAGCTCGCCCCTTAACCGCCACCGCGCCCGGGTCCTGATCCGCCTGGTGACGGCGCCCGCAGTGCCGTGGCAGGTGATCGTCCCGCTGAACGCCTCCGCCTCCCCGTTCGTCCTGGACGAGGACACCCTCCTCCTGTCCGGGATCCCCGTCGCGACCGTGACGCGGGTCGACGCGGACGAGGCCGTGGGCGGCTACTTCCGCAACGAGGGCCGCGCCGTCACCCTCAACCCCAATGCCCGCAGCCGCTGCGTCGGCTGCGCGTTCTGCCCCAACACCCTCGAAGCCGCCGCCGACCCCCGCCTGTCCGAGCAGCGCGCCGTCCGTGAGCTCCTGGACGCCATGGCTCACCAGCACTCGGCCGGCACTCTGGCCGGACTGGAGGAGGTCACCGTCTCCACCGGCTGCTTCGAACGCGAACAGGCCGCCGTCGACCACCTCGGAGACCTCCGCGCGGTGCTGACCGAGACCGGGATCACCGCCAAGATCGGACTCCTCACCTCGGTGCTGCGCACCCAGACGGCCTTTGACACCCTGGCCCGCACGGCCGGCCCGTTCGTCCTGCGCATGACCGCCGAGTGCTTCACCCGCCGCGACCTGCTGCTGAAGGCATCCAAGACGGAGCTCACCCGCAAGCAGATGCCGCGCGTGCTGCGCCGGGCCGTACGCGCCGGACACGACACCTCGTTCACCTACATCGTCGGGCTCGACGACCTGCCCGCCATGGAGGACGGCGTCCGCGACCTCGCACCGCACATCACCGAGTTCCCCAATCTCCAGGTCTACCAGGCCCACAACCGGATCATGGCTGGGCTCCGCGCCCCGGGCGCCACCGACCTCGCCTTCTACCTGCAGGCCCGCACCGTCCTGGAGGACATCCTCGGGCCGACCGGCCTACGCCCGAAGGCATGGGAGTGCTACCGGCCCCTGTGGCACTTCACCTTCGGCCCCGAACGCCTGGTCGCGGCATGACCGGCCACGCCCAGAACGCGGATCTGCTGTGGCGGGCACAGACCTACGTGGCCGCCGCGCAAATCCACCTGCGCGACAATGTCCTGCTGCGCCGCCCCCTGTCCCCGGGGGACGTGAAGGCGCACCCGGTCGGCCACTGGGGCACTGTGCCCGGGACGGCCTGGGCCCTGGCCCACATCAGCCTGCTGTCCGGCACCGGCGACACCGAGCTGGTCCCGCTGCTGGGCGCCGGCCACGCCGGAGTCGCGCAGATCGCCGCAGGCTGGCTGACCGGCCACCTGGCCGCCGCCCGGCCCCAGTTCACCCGCGATGAGCAGGGGCTGGTGAACCTGTGCCGGTTTTTCCCCGAGGTCGCCGGCCTCGGCTCCGAGGTCACCCCGGCCCTGCCGGCGGGGGACTTCCTCGGCGGCCGGCTCGGCGGCTGCCTGCCCTTCGCCCAGGGCGCCGCCCTCGCGTCCGGCCCCGGCCGGGTGATCGTGCCGGTCCTGGGCGATGGCGAGTGCGAGACCCCGACCACGGCCGCGGCCTGGCTCGCCGCTCACGCACTGCCCGGAACCCCGGTGCTGCCGATCGTCCACCTCAACGGCTTCCGCATGGGCGCCCCCAGCCTCCTCGCCGGCCTCGACGCCAGCGCCCTGACTGCGTACGCCGCCGGGCTCGGCTGGCACGCCCACATCATCACCGTCCCGGACGACGGCCATGAGTCCTTCCACGCCGAGCTCGCCGAGTCCGTCGCCGACACCCTGGCCGGACGCCGAACGGTGCTGTTCATGCGGTGTGTCAAGGGCTGGAGCGGCCCCGCCACCGTCAGCGGACAGCAGGTCCTCGGCACTGCGCGCGCCCACAAGACCCCGCTCACCCGGGCCGCCACCGACTCCGCCCAGCTGCACGCGCTGGAAGCGTGGCTGTCTGCGTACCGGCCCGAGGAGCTGTTCACCGACGACGGCCATCCGGGCCCCGGCCTTGCCGCTGCCCTCGCGGCGACCGGCTGGCCTCGCCTGAAGGCACCCCGTCCCGCTCCGGCGCCGGTGACCGTTCGGCAGCAGCCCGGTTCGTTCGCCGACGCCGTCACCACCGTGATCCGTTCCCACGTCCGCGCCGGGGACTTCCAGGTGTTCAGCCCGGACGAGCTTGCCTCCAACCGCCTCGCCGAACTCGCCCGGCGGCCCTGGACCACCGAGGTCCTCGCCGAGGAGGTCCTGGGCGAGCAGCTCGCCGGCTTCAACGCCGCCGGCGGCCGAGGGGTCCTCATCTCCTACGAGGCGTTCGCCCCGCTCCTGGCGACCGGACTCGTCTCCCTGCTCAAGCAGCAGCGGATGCCCGGCGCCGCTCCGCGGCCGAGCTTCAACCTGCTCCTGACCTCCTACGGCTGGCACAACACCTACACGCACGGCGACCCGTCGCTGACCACGACGCTCCTCGCCCTGGAGGACCCGACCCTACGGGTGTTGACGCCCGCCGACCCGACCCGGCTGGCGGCCATCCTGGACGACGCGTTCACCAGCACGGGCCAGCTCAACGTGATCGTCGCAGGCAAGCACCCGCTGCCGAACGCTCCCGCCGACACGCTCCGCGAGGAGCTGTCCCGCGGGCTGGCCGTCTGGCCGCACCTCTCCGACGTTCAGCTGCCGGTCTTGACCGTGGTGGTGTGCGGGGACCTGCCCGCCGCGGTCGCCGCCGAGGCGCTGCCGCGGATCCGGGCGGAGCTGGGTGTGGCGGTGCGGGTGGTGTCCGTCCTCGACCTGACCGTGCTCGGCGCCCCCGACGTGTGGCCCGCCGGGCTGGCCGCCGATGAAGCGGACGTCCTGTTTGGCGAGGATGCGGCGCTGCTGGTCGTCACCCTCGGGCACCCGGCCGCGATCTGGTCCCTCCTGAAGGCCAGGTACGCGCGGCCGGTCGAGGTGATCGGCTGGCGGGAGGCCGAAGGCCCCCGCCCCCAGCAAGACCTGGCGGCTGCGGCCGGCATGTCCGCTGAGGGCCTGCTCGCGGCTGCCGGGCGCCTGCTGAAGGCGAGGGCAGGATGCGACACCTGGTGATCGACTCCTTCGACTTCGCCGATCTCGCCGAGTACGCCGGGCCGGGCGACGACACCGTCTTCGTCGCGGTCCGCTCCGGCCCTGCTGTCGGTTGGTACGGGCCCCTCGCCGACCCCGTCGCCCGTACCGTCCGCGGCCTGGCTCCGGTACTCGTCGGTGTCGACGCGACCGACCACGAAGGCCTCCACGCCCATCTGGTGCAGGCCGCGCCCGGCTCCCGTGCCGGTTCGTGGGCGGTTGGCGCGCTGGACTGCGCGGCTTGGGACCTGCATGCCCGGGCCGAGGGCTGCCCGGTCGCCGGCCTGCTGACCGACGAGCCGCTACAGCACCGAATGGACGGGTACTCGTCCTGGTTGACCCGCGACCTCGCCCACCCCGCCATCGCGGACCTGACTGCTGAGGTCAGCGCCCAGGGGTGGGCCTTCACGAAGTGGGGACTGCGGAACCGCCCGGGCGCCAGCGGCGGAGCGCTCGCCGAACTTCTGCACGCCGTCGTGACGGCCGAGCCGGTGGCGGTCGACGCCGTCGGCACCTGGCCGCCGGCCCTCGCGGCCGAGTTCGCCGCGGCCGCCGACCCGGCCGCGCTGGTCTGGCTGGAGGACCCGGCCCCCGCCGACAACCTGCGCGCCTACGAGCAGCTGCGCACCCTTCCGATCGCGGTGGGAGAGCGTTTCACCCTGACCGACGACGCGCCCGCCGTCCTCGCCAGGATCCGGCCTTCCGCGCTCACCCTGGACGTGGTCGGATGCGGCGGACTCACCGCCGCTCGCCGGATTCTGGCCTGCACCACGACCCCCGTCTTCCCGCACGGCCGTTCCTTCCAGCCCGGCCTTCACCTGGCCGCCGCCCGGCCCGACCGGGTCCTGGCCGTCGAATACCGGCAGCAGTGGGAGCGCGGCCGCCAGAACCTCTACACGCACCCCGTCGAACCCGACCGCGGACACCTCACCCTGCCCACCACCTCCGGCCTGGGCGCCGCCCCGAGGAGCGCACCATGCTGAACCCGCCCCGCGCCCTGCCCGTACGAGGCCGCACCGTCCCCGCCGCCACCGGTCCTCTGCTCCTCCTGGAGGAGCGCCTGGAAGGGCGCGACACCTTCCTGACCGGCACCCTCACCCTGGACGGCCTCGACGTCCCGGTGCGGATCACCACCCTCGACGCCAGCACCACCCTCCAGCCCACCCAGCCGCTCCCCGACGACCTGCCCGAGCAGTGGTCGGCCACGCTCCACCTGCGCCACGGCCAGCGCCCCCGCGAGATCCCCGACGACCTACGCGCCGCCGCCGCCACGGCCGGGCGCGACCTCGACGCCCTGGACGACGCGGAACTGCGCTACGCCCTTACCTTCCTCGGCGAGGCCACCACGCCCGCCATCCGCACCGACCGCCTGACCGCGATCGTCACCGGCCTGCCCACCCTCGAAGGAGACCCCGAGTGACCCAGCCCGTGCAGCTCATCAGCGTGGACGTCGGCGGAACCATCGGCGAAGCCGACGGCCCCGGCCTGACCATGCAGCTCACCGCCGCCTCCCCCCTGCCCGCCGACCAGGCGCGCGCCGTGATGCGAGGCCGCCTGCACACCCAGCCCGCCATCACCGACGCCCTGGCCGCCGAACTCGCCGACGCCCTCGGCATCGAGCCGGCCGACTTCCCCCGCGACCTGCCCGCCGCCCCGCTCACCCTGTACCCGTACGCCCTCGACGCCCTGCGCGACCTGGCCGGCGTCGCGCCGGTGGTCACCCTGTCCAACGTGACCTGCGTTGACGCCGACACCGAGGGCCTGCGTCAACGCCTCGCGCCCTGGGTCACCGGCCTGTTCCCGTCCTGCACCCTCGGCTACGCCAAGCCCGACCCCCGCGCTTTTCTCACCGTCGCCGAACACCACGGCGTGGCACCGGCCAGCATGATTCACATCGGCGACGACTGGGCCTGTGACGTCCTGGGCGCCCTCGACGCCGGCGCCGTCCCGGTGTGGATCTCCAAAGACCGGACCATTCCCGACACACCGCCCACCTTCGGGCGGCAGCATGTCCACGTGGCCGCCACCCTCGCCGATGCGGCCACCCTCATCCGCACCCTCAACACCCCCGAAGGAACCACGTCATGAGCCTGTTCACCGGCACCTCCAGCTACTACCGCCAGTACCGCCCCGGCATCCCCGACGACCTCGCCGCCCGCCTTGCCGCGTACGCGCCCGACCGCCGGCCGCGCCGCCTGCTGGACGTCGGCACCGGCACCGGCCTGGTCGCCGAGGCGATGATGCCGTACTTCACCGACGTCATCGCCTGCGACAACGACCCCGACATGATCGCCACCGCCGAGGAAGCGCTGCGCCCCAAGGTCCCACAGGGCACCACCCTGTCCCTGGTCACCTCCACCGCCGAGGGCTTCCGCCCGCCGGCCGGGTGGAAGGCAGACCTGGTCACCATCTGCCGCGCCTTCCACTGGCTCGACCAGGCCGGCGTCCTGGCCCTGCTGGACTCCCAGGTCGCCGAGGGCGGCGCGGTGGCAGTGTTCGCCGACCGCAGCTTCTGGGCCGCCGAGAGCGACTGGAAGGCCGCCGTCAAGCAGGTCATCAAGGACTTCCTCGGCGAGGAACGCCGAGCGGGCGGCGGCACCTTCCAGCACCACAACCGCCCCTACAGCGAGATCATGGAGGAGTCCCCGTTCAACCAGGTCGAGGAGTTCACCGTCCCGGTCACCCGGACCTGGAACACCGCCGGCATCCTCGGCTACCTCTACTCCACCAGCTTCGCCGCCCCCGCCCTGTTCGGCGCCCGGCTGGAGGAGTTCGAGACTGCCGTGCAGAAGACCCTCCGGGGCTTCTCCGACGACGACACCTTCCACGAGGACAACGAGTTCCTCGTCCGTGTCGGACGGCGCGCCGCATGACCGGCCCCGGCGGCGGTCACCGCCGGCTCGACCGGCTGACCGCCGCCGACCTGACCGCCCGCCTGCAGGCCGCCTCCGTGCTGTGCCTGCCCGTGGGCTCCACCGAGCAGCACGGCCCCCATTTACCGCTGGCCACCGACACCGTCATCGCCGAGGAGTTCACCCGGCACCTGGTCGCCGCGCACGGCGAGGCCTTCGACATGTGGCAGCTCCCGGCCGTCCCGTACGGCATCGCCCCGGAGCACGCCTGGGCTCCCGGCACTCTGTCGCTGACCATCACCGAGTTCACCACCCTGCTGCACACTCTCGTTGCCCAGCACGTAAGGGCCTCCCAGGCCCGGAACCTGGTCCTGGTCAACGGGCACGGCGGCAACCGCGGCGTGCTGGACGCACTCGTCTACGAACTCGGCCACGCCCACGACATCAGCGTGTGCGTCCTGCACCCCCTGGCCCTGGCCCATCTTCCCGCAGGCGACCGGCCCGAGATCCACGCTGGCCTCCACGAGGCCGCGCTCATGCTCCACCTCGCGCCCGACACGGTCCGCCTCGACCAGCTCGCCGACCACCCGCCGCAGGATGCCGACGAGATCCGCCGGCAGGTCACCGACCGGGGCGTGAGTTGGCCCTGGTGTTCAGGAGACCCGCGCATCGCCGCCAACGGGGTCATCGGCAACGACCCGCACACCGCCACCCCGGCCCTCGGCGCCCGCCTCCTGGACCAGGCCGTCGCCGCCTCCGTACCCGCCCTGGAAGCCCTCACCGGAAGGAAGAGCCCATGCTCGTGACCGACGACGAGCGCGCCCGATTCCGCCGCGACGGCATGTTCGTCCGCCGCGGCCTCGCCGCCGACGCCCACACCGGCCCCGCCCGCGACCTCATCACCACCTGGTACGCCAAGGACTACGACCCCGACCGCCTGACCGAGTACACCCAGCGCACCTTCGCCCCCGAACACGGCCGGCACCCGGCCCTCCTCGACCTCTACACCGCCACCGGCGCCGCCGACATCGCGCGGGACCTCCTGACCGACCCGGCCCAGGTCACCACCACCCAGGTCCAGATCCGCATCCCCAACGACCCGCTGGCCGCCGCTCAGCCGGAGAAGACGATGCACGTGGACGGCGTCGGCTGCCCCCACCTCGACCCCGCCGAACTGCGCACCTTCTCCCTCCTGGTCGGCGTCGTCCTCTCCCCGATCACCCGCCCCGACGCCGGCGCCCTCCACTACGCCCCCGGTGGCCACCTGACGATGTCCCGCTGGTTCGCCACCGAATGGGCCCGCGGCATCACCGACCAAGTCCCCCCGGACATCGGCACCACCGGCGGCGAACCGCTCCTCGCCGATGTCGGCGACGTCCTCTTCATGCACCACCTGGTCCCGCACGCCGTCGGCACCAACCACACCACCACGCCCCGGCTCATGGCGTACTTCCGCGTCTCCCACACCCAGCACGCCGCACGGCGCCTCGACGCACTGCGCGACCCCTGGCTCGACTACCCCGCCATCAACCCCTGACCGGGAAGGACCCCCTCGTGCAGATCATCCCGACCACCGATATCGACACCGCCGCAGCCGCCATCGAGGCCGGACGCCTCGTCGTCGTCCCCACCGCCCGCTGGTACATGATCTGCGCCGACGCCGCCAACCCCGACGCCTACAAGGCCATACTCGAAGGCAAGCAGCGCCCCAAGAACAAGCCCCTCGCCCTCGTCGTCCCCGACCAGGACCGGGCCCGCGACCTGCTGCACTTCACCCCCGACGCCGAGCGCCTGGCCGCCGCGTTCTGGCCCGGCGACCTCGCCCTCTTCCTGCCCTGGCGCGAGCCGGCCGACGCCGCCCGATACACCGTCGTCGGCTCACCCGCCCTGACCACCCACGCCCCCGGCCCCCTGGGCGACCTCGCCCGAGCGGTCCCCGGACTGCTCGCGTCGACCACCGTCAACGTTTCCGGCGACGCCGGGCCCGACGATCGCGGCCCCGCCATCACCCTCGCTGAGGTCGAAGAGTTCCTCACCGAAGCCGGCCTCGACGCGATCGTCATGGACGGCGGCGTCTGCCCGGCCGCCAACCACCTCACCATCGTCGACTGCGCCGGAGACCAGACCCAGCTCGTCCGCGCAGGCCTGGTCCACCCGCGGGCTGTCGCCTCCGTCATCGGCCGCGCCCTGCCGATGGCCTGACCCGGTCGGCCCGAAGGGCGCCTCCCTGGCCAGGGGAGGCGCCCTTCACCATCAGCGGGCGAGCGCGGACAACTCCGCTGCCACCGCCGGATAGGAATCCCGCACACCGGCCTGGTTGCCGAGCCGGTGCCGCTCCAGGCGCAGCGCACCGAGGTGCCGGACCTCGTACACGGGCCGCCGCCACCGGACCGACGCCGTGTCCGCGGGCGCCGGGCAGGCCTCGAAGAAGGACAGCCGCTCGTCCTGCTTGGCCCTGGCCATCCGCATCGGCCAGTCCGCCTCCGGGTCGCCCCACCAGGTTCGGTCCATGTCCAGGACACCGCAGATCGTCGGCACTGGGGCCCCTTCCGCGAGCATGGTGTTCACCGTCCACAGATCACCGGTCAGCAGTCGTGGCACCGTCACCTCGTCCAGGACGTCCGCGCCAGCCTGGGCGGCGTCGGCGGCCTTGCGCAGGTCGGCCGCGTCCAAGCCGCAGCCCTTGACGTCCTCGGCGATCAGGCGCAGCGACGCGATGACCGCCCCGCTCCATCGCGCGTGCCCGGGGCCGGTGACCGGGCCGAACCAGGGCCCGGCGACCGCGTGCACCGATGCGGTGATCTCCCCCATCTGCCGGAAGAGCGCCGGGTGGGTCTCCTTCGGGTACGAGCTGAGGAGCTCTGGCGCCGGGGTCCCGGGCAGGAAAGACTGGATCATCCAGTCTCTGCCGACGACGGACTGGGTGAAGTCGGCCGCCAGGACGCGCGGCATCAAGGCGGCGATCGGCGCGAGCCGCGGCACCGACGCGGACTCCGCGCGCATCAACTCCCGCTCGGAGCGGAACTGGCGGGCCGGTTCCGGCGCCACCCGCAGCACGAGCGGCTCCGCGCGGCCGGCCAGGTCGATGCGGTAGGTGGTGTTGTACATCCCGCCGCTCAGCTCCGTAGCGGAACGGACCTCGGCGCCGGGCCCGAAGGCGCGCTCCGCGACCGCCTGGATCTGGAGACCGGTCAGGCCCTGTTGAAAGGCGTCGGCGGACCGAACGATCGCGTGCAGCTCCAAGGGGACTTCCTTCCGGGCTGTGAGGACTTCGGGCAACCGGACCACAGCCTGCTGTTCAGGGCTTCGGTTCGGGCCGACTCGTCAGTAGGCGCTGCGGTCCGGGTACACCGATACGAGCTCCGCCGCGTAGGTGCCGTCCGGCAGCACCGCGTCGGTCAGTTCGAACTGCTCCCGCTTCCCCGCCGGGCCGGTCCAGGTGATCCGGACGCCGGCGGGGCGGCTGCTGGGCCAGTGGACCGGCTGGCCGTCAGCGGCCCGGACTCCGAGCAGCGTGTATGTGCGGACCTGCCGCGCGGTCTCGGTGGCCGGGGCTGCGCCGGGGGCGGCCGGGTTCCGGCGCCGGCGGAGCCAGCCCCATGCTGCGGTCCCCGCCAGCAGCGTGAGGCCGCCCAGGGTCTCCGCGGTCCAGCCGGTGAGCACGTCGGTGAGCATGTCGGTGTCCTTCTCTGTGTGATGACGGGCGGAGCGTGAAGAGGGCGCGCCGCTGACGTCGCGTCCTGGGCGGCACAGTGCGGGAGTGGATAGTTAGCCCCGCAACCCCTGCCGGTCGAGGCCTTGTTGAGCCTCCCGCCGGGAGGCGTGAGGCCGGTACCCCCTGAAGTGCCGCAACCCGGTGCACCTGGTGCAAGATCAATTGCGGAGGGTGGGGCGGCGACCTGCTGCACGCCATTTGAGCGGGAGGACCACGCGGTGACCCGGCGGAGGTAGGGGGGCTCTAAACGAGGGGTGCCGGTACGTCATGGGGTTGGCATCCGGATGCCGTTCCACGAGCTGTCACCGGATGAGGTGATGGCACGGCCAGGGCAGGGAGTGGCGCCAGTACCTTCCTGTGCATGTCCACTGACACCCCGAGCCCGGCGGATCAGCTGCTGATCGAGCACGCGTTTCGGCACGGGTTCACCGTGACCGTGAAGATGCTGGAGGTCTGGAGGAGCCGTCGGCTGCTGCCGGGCAACATCTCCGGCGGAGGCCTGGGGCGCGGCAAGGGCAGCACCTCCAGGCCGGCGCCGGAGAGCTTCGCCTTGGTCCTCGGCCTCGCCGGTCACGGCGGCCGGGGCAAACGTCCCCACGACGTGGCGCTGCTCCTGTTCGGCGAGGGACTTCCGGTACCGGAGCAGACGCTGCGGGCCGCCTTCACCGCGGCCGTGAACACCCTCACCGTCCCCGGCGACGGCGCACCGGACACCGACCCGGAAGAGCGGCTCGACGCCCTCGCCGACCACATCGCGGATGCCGGCCTGACCGTCACCCTGGTGCCCGCCCGGGCCCGGCGGATCGACGAAGGCATCGCCCGCCTCGTCCGCGCCGCCGGACACGCCTGGCCCCCCGCCGAGCTCGCTGCCTTCGACGCGAACCCCGGCACGCCCACGGCCACACCCAAGGACGCCGCGCTGGCCGCGGCCGCCGCCGCCATCACCGGGACGATGTCCCTGGAGGACATCGGTGACCTGCTGCGCGCGATGAACCCCACTGCCGAGGCCAACCCGATCGCGTCCCTCGTCGAGACCACGCGCAAGGACGCTCCCGAGTTCGCCGACGCGGTCCTCACCGACGACAACCAGCTGGCGCTCGGCCCCGTGCGCGATGCCCGAGAGCATCTGCGCGACCTGGCCGCCACGGCTCCCCTTCGGGACCTGGCGCGGGCCTGGAAGAGCGCCGAGAGCGTACGGCAGTGGGCCCTGGACCTGTGCGGCCGCGTCGAGGACGAACTCACTGCCGGGCAGCTGGGCGAGGCGGCCCTGGAGTGGATGAACGGCCGCTACGCGATGGCCGGACTGGCCGTGCTAGCCACGTTGAAGGAGCGCCACTGGCCACCCGCCCAGCACGCCCTCGACACCTTGGTGCTGCTCTACCAGCTCGGGGAGTACCGGCGGCTCGACCGCCTCGTGCCCGGCTGCCAGTGGCACCTCCTCGCCACCGAGGGGCTGCTGCCGCCGCCGACCTGCGAGCTCCTCCAGGACCTCATCAGCCGGAGCGTGCCCGGTGCCGGGACGGGGGCGATGTCAGACCGGCCTCGTAGTGTCGAAGGCGAGGGTCCCGACTGATGGGGCCCCGGAGGACTGAAGGAGCGGGCCATGGGCGAGATCAGCATCGAGCGGCAGCACCTTGACCACCTGCTGGCCGACAGCGCGAGCACGTACGGCGCCCCCTACCAGCAGGCCTTCGCCGAACTCGCCGAATCGCGACGCGGCCGCCCCGTCGCCGAGATCCTTCCGCTGCTGCGGCGCGCCGCCGACGATGCGCTGCTCGGCTTCACGGACGCCGATCTGCGTGAGCAGGCCCAGGCCATCAGCACGGGGGAGCCGTACGTCCTGCGCGTGAAGGTGGCCTGACCCCAAGACCGCATCGGCTGGCCACGGGAAAGCGGCCGCCCGCTGCTGTTGCGGTCGCCGGCGCGCCAGACTCGGCCGGCCCGCTCGGATCACGAGGGCAGCGGCGACGGCCGTCTGCAGGGCATGGGGCATGGACCGCCCGGCCGGCAGGCCTCAACAACGGGCCGAGCCGGGGAGGGAGGGGGACGGCGCGACGAATCCCGTCGGTCACTTCCCGTGGCCCGGGCGGGAGAGTGCCTGCGCGAGCTCGTCGTGGTTCATGGACGAGCGCCCCGGGATGCCGGCCGCGGCTGCCTTCTCGTAAAGCTCGGCCTTCGTCAGCGCCATCAGCTCCCGGCCCTTGGCCGCCGGTGTGGAGCGCGCCCGCTTCTTCGCGGCCGTCGCCTTCTTCCCGCCCGCCGCCCGCGAGCCGGGCGCGGCGGCCTTGGCGCCGGTATCTTTGGGGCTCCTGGCCCGCTCGACGCTGGCACGCAGGGCCTCCATGAGATCGACGGCACCGGTCGGCTCCGCCGCCGCTTCGGCCTTCTTCACCGTCTCGCCGGAGGCCTTCGCCTTCACCAGGGCTTCGACCTTCTCGCGGAAGGAGTCGTGGAAGGCCTCCGGCTCCCAGTCCATGGCCAGGGCGTCGATCAGCTGCATGGCCATCTTCACCTCCGCCGCCGCGGCCTCGACCTTCCCCGGCAGGTCGGGCACCTCGGCGTGCGGATCGCGCAGCTCGTCGGCCCAGTGCAGCGTGTGGAGCGTCAGCAGGCCCTCCGCCTCCTCGGCCTTTAGGGCGACCAGGTACTCCCGCCCGCGCATCACGAAGGTGGCGATGCCGGCCTTGTTCGACTCGGCCAGCGCGCGCTCCAAGAGGGCGTAGACCTTCCCGTACTGGGATCCCCGGGGCCCGAGGAAGTACGTCTTGTCGAAGAAGACCGGGTCGACGGTGTCCAGGTCGACGAAGCCGGCGACGTCGATCGACCGGGACCGGCCGGGAGCGATCTCGTCGAGCTCCCGCGGCTCGACGATCACGTACTCCGCTCCGGTGTCGTAGCCCTTCACGATGTCCGCGAGGTCCACCTCGTCGCCGGTGCGCTCGTTCACGCGCCGGTTCCGGATCCGGTCCGCGGTCCCGCGCTGGAGCTGGTGGAAGCGGATCGTGTGGCTGTCGGTGGCCGTGTAGAGACCCACCGGCAGGCTGACGAGCCCGAACGCCAAGACCCCCGTCCACACGGGTCTGGCCATCGCCCGCACCACCCTTCACGAGGTCCACCAGGGCGTCTATCCACCCTGCGCCCCCTCACCCCACCGGCAACTCCGGCCCCGGCCCCGAGACGCCGACCCCCCTCCGGCGGGACGGGGAAGCCCTCACCGGGGTTGTCAGGCCCCTTCCACCTCGCCGCGCTCCCGTGTCCAGGAGCGCACGATGCGCTCACCTTGGGGCCCGTCCTCGACCAGCTCGATGCGCACCACGGTGGCGGCCTCCTGCGCCGGGACTACTCGTGGAGATCAACTTCTCGGCAGAGCAGCCGGGGCTGCAGGGAGAGGTGTCATGCTTAAGGCTTCGGTGTGAAGATCCAACGGCTGCTGTACGTCCCATCGGCGGACATGGTGCCCCCTGTGCTCGCGCGGAAGTATGGGGACTTTGCGCCCACGGTCCGTTTCGATGAACTGCAGGCCGCCATCCTGGCCCTCGGGCACACCCTCGAGCTCGACACGGACAACACGTCGCGAGACATGGATTGCTATCGCGTATCCGATTCCGCGGCCCGCATCCACGTCATCTCCGACCTTGATCCATACGGGTCCGGGACCCCTGATCCAGACGGGCATCAGGTGGGCGATGTCTGGTCCATCGACTTGGGTGACCACTCCCGCTGAAAGGACCGGATGTCAGACCCACCTCATAGCATCCGCTCGTGAACCTCGACCTCCTTCTGTCCCGCGGAATATCCCTGCCGCCTGGACGCATGATCACCTCGGATGAAGGTGCCGGCGACCTGCAACCTCTGTGGCTGAGCGACGGCCCCGCCTCTGCCGACCTGTGGGCGCAGCTGCGTGGCGAACATGCCGCCTCCGGGCTGTGGCCGCTGCTGCTCGCCTCCCTGGACCCGCACGACACAGACTTCCGGCCCTGGGGCTGCGGCGAACTGTCTCCCGAGCGCATGTCTTCCCCCGACGAGCACGACGCCGAGGAACTTCTCGCCCGCTGGTGGCAGGACTACACGGCCACGGACGAAGACGACGACCAGCTCACCGCCGAGGAACGCCTGGCCGTCACCGCTCGCTTCGGCCAGACCTGGCCCGGTACTACAGCCACCCGCGAGATCTCCGCGGACCCCGATGGAATGGCCGAGCAGTACGCGCGAGCCTTCCTGGCCCTGAACCCGCAAGCACGTCTCGGCCTCGTCTCGGCACCCCGCGGAGCCGATGCCCTCACCGCCGTCGGGTGGGACGGACCTGCCAACTACGACAACGACACAGCCACCTTCTCGGCCGTCGTCCGCGGCTGGGAGGATCGCTTCGGTGCGCGCGTTGTCGGCGTCGGATTCAGCACCCTCCACCTCAGCGTTGCCGCACCGCCCAGCGGACCTGAGGAGGCCCTGGCCATTGCCGCTGAGCACTTCGCCTTCTGCCCCGACAACGTCTGGCAAGGCGCGCACCGCGACCTGGTCGCTTATGCCGAGCACCTCATCGATCTGAACTGCTGGGAGTTCTGGTGGGACTGACCATGGACAACGACCGCTTCTGGAACCTGATCGAACAAGCCCGCCTCCTCGCCGCCGACCCGACCGATGCCGAGGAGGTCGCCAGCCACGCCACCACACTGCTCGCTGACCATCCACCAGCAGAGATCCTCCAAGCGGAGCAGGTCCTGTGGGACTTGATGGCCGCCTCCTACCTGGCCCCGCTGTGGGCCGCCGCGTACCAGGTCAACGGTGGCTGCTCCGACGACGGCTTCGACTATTTCCGAGGCTGGCTCATCGCACAGGGCCGCGCCACCTTCGAGCAGGTCATCAACGATCCGGACAGACTGGCCGACTTTCCTGCCGTCCAACTGGCTGCCGCAGAGGGCTGGGACCTCGACGGAGAAGCAATCCTCCTCATCGTCTGGAACGCCTACCGGGCCGCCACGGGAAGCGAGCCCTCGGCCGATAACTTCACCATCCGCTATCCCGAGCTCGACCCGGAGTGGGATTCCGACTTCGGCGACCACGAACGCATCGCCCGCCACCTGCCCCGTATCGCGGCCCTGTACCCCGCCTGAGTCCGGGCAACGATCACCCTCGAGACGGGCAACGATCTACAACGACGGAGGAGCCGAGCTGGTCAGACTCTCTCGTGAACACCCCTGGCAACTGAACTTGAATGCGTGATGTCGGTCATCCGTCCACGATCAGGCCGGTGCCGGCGAGGCAGCTGTCGACCAGGTCGGGGTGGTGCTGGATCTGTTTGAGCCTGTGCTTCACGGCTCGGGTGATCTGGCCGAGGTCGGCGGCGAGGTTGCCGATGTCGCGTTTGACCAGCGACCAGACGCCCCCTTGCGGGTTGAGGTCCGGCGCGTAGGTGGGCAGCTGGAACACGGTGAGCCAGTCGGCATTCGCGGCGATGAACGCCCGCAGCGGCTTGGCCAGGTGGAGGCGGACGTTGTCCCAGACCAGCACGATCGGGCCGCCGAGCTGGATCCGGGCGCGGACGATCAGGTCCCGGAAGTCGCGCCAGCCGAAGCCCTTCGGCTCGTCCTTGCGGCCCCGGTACTCGCGGATGCGGTAGATCAGCCGGGACCGCTCGCCGGGTTTGTAGCAGGTCATGCGGCGCCATCGACACACGGCCGGAGCCCCGACCGCGCACTCTGACGACCGGTGCCCGGCCGATCCGGCCCCAGGTCCTGGCACGCGGCGGCGTCATCGACTGCCCGGCCTCGTCCTCGAAGACGATCCACGCTCCGAGAGCCGCCGCGGCGCTCTTACCCGCGGCCAGGTCTCCTTCTTCCACACCTCGACCGCCGCGTCGTCACGCTCGATCGCCCGGCGGGCGGGCTGCTGCCACGACCAGCCGTGCCGCTTGAGCAACTGCCATGTGCCCTCGACCGTGTAGGAGACGTGGAACAGCCGACCGATCAGCGTCTTGATCCGCGCGAGCGTCCACCGCTGGTCCACCCAGCCATGGGCGAGCGGGCCACGTTCCAGCTCCCTTTCGAGCCTGGCGATCTGGGCCGGACCGAGTCTCGGTCGACCCGGGGATCCCTTCGACTGGACACCGGCCTCTCCACACTCGCGCCAGGCCCGGCGCCACCGCTCCACCGACCGCTCGCTCACGCGCAGCGCGGCAGCGATCTCCCGGTTCTTCACCCCGCCCTCGAAGCGTTCCACGGCCTGCAGCCGGATCCGCTCCCGCGCGGCCCTCTCGGCGCCGGTCAACCCGCCGCCCTGCGCGTACCTCACGATCCCAGAGGTACCGGAGCCCACCCACCGCTGTCAGGCGAACGGCTCCGACATCACTCAATCAAGTTCAGTTGCGACGATGGCGTCCAGGCCGATGATGTCTGCGGCGTAGGCGGCTACGTACTCCGGCCTGGCGTTCCTGGCCGCCACCCTCGGCGTGGTCGCCGAGGGCGGCGACGGCCACTCGGCATGGGACCAAAGCAAATGTTAGATATCGGCCGTCGATCAGCATTCGAACGCGCTGGATGGCCTAAGCATCGAACCGGGGATCTTTTTACTAAATCGCCACAAACTAGGCGATGGAGAATCGAAAAAATCTGGATGTTTGCATATGAATCGGCTGAAGTGTTTTTGAGCCAACGGGTTCAATTTTCACTTGCTGGTAGGTATGGGCTCGTGAAGGATCTTTCCCGTTCCCAACAGGGGGAATCAGGGGGAAGGAATTTTCGTGAAAATTGCCGGTAGATCCGTCACCCTCGCCATCGCGGGCGCAGCTATTTCAGCTATAGCCCTTGCAGCGCCGGCCGCTGCGGACGCGTCTGTAACCGCCAGCGCCTCCGGAGCAACCATCACTGTTCACCATCGAGGGGATGGCACCCAGCCGCCTGCGGTTCTGGGCAACCCGTCTGAATGGGGTGTTGCGACGTTAACGATGAGTGCATCGACGACCTCATTCGGCCCGCAGGGGCAGGCATGCGTCAATCCGTCCAGTGGTGGCACCTGGTGTTACGGCTGGTCGGCAAGGGAGGTCAGCCCCGGGGTATTCAATAAGTACTGCTATTCGAATTACCTTCACGGTTCGAAGGGGCACTCGTCTACGGTGACTATCGCGGGCGATACGCGTCGCGCTTCGGCCCCGGCTGGCAGCACCTCCAATGCGAACCTCACAGCGGGTATGGCCTACACCTGCTCGACCTACTACAGCGTCGATTAGGTTCTGACTACCCACGCCGAGCTGTAACTCCTCGTAGAGTGCGGTAGGTTGGAGAGCCGCTCTGGGGCCGCTCGGTCGCCTGCGGAGCCCCGGAGCGGCGCCGCCTCCAACCCGGGATTACCCACTGAACGGGGGAAGAAAAATCACACGCTTTGCACGTGCTCGCATTGTTCCAGTTGCTGTTTCGCTTGGAGTGGGTTTGCTACTTGGCCTAGCAGGCCCCACTGCGGGAAAATGGAATAATCCCGCTTGCGTCGCTGTAAGCATTGTCTTTTCTAGCGGCTGGCCGTGGGCTTGCTATGCATTCATGGTGGGCAATTCTCGCCGATCTAAAATGGAGTCGGCTACTCTGGCGGCGACGGGATTGGCTGTCGGAGTTGTCGCATATTACCTATATAAGGACATGAATCCTGCCATTCCGGCCGGAATGACGTCGACCGCCTCCATTCCAGCTGAGATGAAAATGGAATCTGACGCCTCCAGCGAGAGTCAAATTCTCGTGTGGGGAATAGCGGCATTTGTGTTTGGTGCACCTGTGGGACTCATCGGGAATGTAGCGCGAACGCCCGGCGTTGGTGGCCTTCTGTTCCGTCTTCTTGTTCCGTTCATCGCCTTCTTCGAGGCGACCCAGCGATTGAGCGTCGAGGCGGCTTCTCAGGGGCCGGCTTTCTCAATGGTCTGGAACGTAACTCGAGTCGCGGCATGCGTCGTCTCCTTGGCTCTCGTGGGACACACAGTGTGGCGCTGGCGTGATCGACGTCGCCGAGCCGATGGGCAGGTGGAAGCTGCCCCGCCTGCTCGGTGGCTCTGACCGGCGATCCACCAAGACAGCTGAATCGCGACAACAACAAGTCAGCGCGTGACTTGCGAAAGGCGCGTCACGCGGGCGACGCCTCAGGGGCCGTGCGTGCCTACAGGTCGAACTCGATGTGGCCGATGTCGGTGAACTCCACCAGGAGGCCGCTGGCGCGGCGGCCGCGGTCCTTGAAGTAGATCTCCTGCAGGCCCTCACGGCGATGTCGCGCAGCTGTTGCTCGCTGGCTGTGGCGTCCTGGGCGTCGACGAGACGGCCGGCGAATTCGGGCAGCAGGGCCACGGTGAGGTGGCGCAGCCGGGCGTGGTCGGTGGTGCCGGGGGGTGCCCCTATCTGTTTGGTCAACCCCGTCAGGGCCGCTTCATAGGGGTTGATCCTGGTTTTCGGGAACGTCCCGCGAGGGGGCTGGCGGCACGGGGTGAGAACGAGCTGCTGGCGGTCCGACAGCAGATTTTCCGGTGAGAAGGCGCGGGTTCATGACGAACCTGGGGTGCGGGGGCCAGTTACAGAGGTCGGTAGGTGCCGTAGTTCCCAGCGAGGGAGTTGGTGGCGGCTTCGACGACATCGGATCGGGGGCCGGAGACGCACGCGGTGAGGAAGTCGTGCACTCGTTGCCCTGTCCAGCCGGCCGCGGCAACAGCGGGCCAGAAGTAGATCCCGTCGTGTGGGGACCTGGCTTCGACGAAGTCGAGGACGTTGGTCACGGTTTCCTGATCCAGGACAAGCCGGAGCATGGCCACGGCCTGCAACGCTCCGCCTACAAGCGGCTCGCTATCGGTGCTCAGGCACCAGCGAATCGCCTCGGTGTGGGAGTGCTCCATGTAGCTCAGCCGGACGATGGCGTCGCCCCCGGCAGTGTGAACTGCATGGAGAGTTTCGCGCTGAAGGACGAGATCGCGCAGGTAGGAGAGGTCGGACGGGGAGCCGCAAGTACCGAGTGCCATCGTCATCTGGTATTGGGTTTCCCAGGTCCGCGTATCCCTCACCTCATTCTTCAGGGCTTCGAGCAGGGCAGCACCAGCGGATGGGTCGCCCAGCTTACGAAGTCGCTTCGCGGCCGAGCGGCGCTTGGCGGAACTTCGGTCTTGAAGCTGGCTTATCGCCTGAACGGCGTCGAGAGCCACGGTCTCTCCTACTGGATGCGGACGTCACCAGACCCTATTCGGCGTATCTGACAGTCCCACCAGGGGTCTCACCGGGCGAGGCCAGAAGCAGCTGACGGGCCGAGTCCGCGTAGCGTGCGATTTCTCGGTTTGGGGGTGGTGGGGTGAGAGACAGTGAGGTTCTGGGGTGTTGATGCTGGTCGGGACATGTCTAGGGGGCTGGTCTCGCT
>NZ_JBIWFZ010000026.1:0-100202 GCF_044763325.1 Streptomyces sp. NPDC096136
TGGGGGACCCGGGTCGTCAAGGGCATCCCGCTCAAGGACTACGCCTCCTGGCTGGACGAGGGCGCGCTGTTCAAGGGCCAGTGGGGCCTCAAGCAGGCCCGCGCCGGCGGGGCCACCTACGAGGAGCTCGTCGAGAGTGAGGGCCGTCCGCGCCTGCGCGGCCTGCTGGAGAAGCTGCACACCGAGAACCTCCTGGAGGCGGCCGTGGTCTACGGCTACTTCCCCTGCGTCTCCAAGGGCGACGACCTGATCATCCTGGACGACCAGGGCCACGAGCGGACCCGGTTCACCTTCCCGCGCCAGCGCCGGGGCCGCCGCCTGTGCCTCGCGGACTTCTTCCGCCCGGAGGAGTCCGGCGAGACCGACGTCATCGGCCTCCAGGTGGTCACCGTCGGTTCGAAGATCGGCGAGGCCACGGCCAAGCTCTTCGAGTCCGACTCCTACCGCGAGTACCTGGAGCTGCACGGGCTGTCCGTCCAGCTGGCCGAGGCCCTCGCCGAGTACTGGCACGCCCGGGTCCGCGCCGAGCTCGGCTTCGGCGCCGAGGATCCGGCGGCCATCGAGGACATGTTCGACCTCAAGTACCGGGGCGCCCGCTTCTCCCTGGGCTACGGCGCCTGCCCCGACCTGGAGGACCGAGCGAAGATCGCCGACCTCCTCCAGCCGGAGCGGATCGGCGTCCACCTCTCCGAGGAGTTCCAGCTCCACCCCGAGCAGTCCACCGACGCTCTGGTCATCCACCACCCCGAAGCGAAGTATTTCAACGCACGCTGACACGTACCGGCGTACACTGGTCGGTCCCAAACAGGCCGGTCACCTGTCCCCGAGGGGATGCCCCGCGCGGGCACGAGGTGACCGGCCTCGTCGTCCCCGGAGAGAGGCGTACGCATGACCAGCACCGTTCCCGCCCCCGTCGTCCGCACGGCCGACGGGCACGCCCTCCAGGCGGTGCTGCTCGACATGGACGGCACCCTCGTCGACACCGAGGGCTTCTGGTGGGAGATCGAGGCCCAGATCTTCCACGAGCTCGGCCACCCCCTCGACGAGGCCTGGCGCGACATCGTCGTCGGCGGCCCCATGAGCCGCAGCGCGGCCTTCCTGATCGAGGCGACCGGCGCCGACATCGGCCTCGCCGAGCTGAGCGTCCTGCTCAACGAGCGCTTCGAGGCCCGCATCGCCGAACAGGTCCCCCTCATGCCCGGCGCCGAGCGGCTCCTGAGCGAGCTGGCCCGGCACAACGTGCCCACCGCCCTCGTCTCCGCCTCGCACCGCCGGGTCATCGACCAGGTCCTGCTCACCCTGGGCCGCGACCGCTTCCACCTGACGGTCGCCGGCGACGAGGTCCCCCGGACGAAGCCCCACCCGGACCCGTACCTGTTCGCCGCGAGCAGCCTGGGCGCACACCCCTCGCGGTGCGCCGTCATCGAGGACACCGCCACCGGAGTGGCCGCCGCCGAGGCGGCCGGCTGCCAGGTCGTGGCCGTGCCCTCCGTCGGCCTGATCGAGCCCGCCCCCGGCCGGACCGTCGTGCGCTCGCTGGAGGACGTGGACCTTGCCTTCCTGCGCTCCCTCATCACTCCGATGAACTGAGAGCACACCCTCAGTGCCGAACGGAACCGGGGCCAGTCCCCGGTCTCGCGGAAGGATCTTCCGTGCACGCCCCCGGAGGCCGAAATTCCATCCCGATGATGTGGGCGGGAGCGGGTGACTTTGGTCACCCGCGCAGCCTTCGCCGGACCTGCCCCGAGCCTCCAGGGGCTTCCCATGTGTCCGGATTGATCATCTCCTGACACCATCTGCGAAGACTCCGGCGTAAGCGGTCAGTCCGCACCCATCACAGTGCGATTACGCCCCCTCCGCCACTGGTTCCAGCCACCCCGTCCCGGGCCACTAATGTCGACGCGGGCACTCCGCACGCACCTCTGCCGTACCGGCCGCACACCCTTGCACCGGCACGCGCGTGGACCGATCGTCAAACACCGGCCCGATCGTTCCGCCCTGAACGGGCGACCGCCGCGAAGTGCCCTCTACGCCGCTTAACAAGTGCCGGGTGAGGGAGTACTTCCAGCATGAACCGCAAGACCATGGTGCTGACGGCCGCGATCGGCCTGCTCACCCCCGCGCTGTCCGCTTGCGGCAGCGCGAGTGGAAACGGAGCAGGGTCCGGAGCGATCGTCGTCGGCACCACCGACCGGTTCGAGGCAGCCGACTACGCCCCCGCCCCGTTCGACCCCGCCTACGCGTACGACGCCACCACCTGGAACGTCCTGCGCCAGACCGTCCAGACGCTGATGCACACCCCGCGCGGCGGCGGCCAGCCCGTCCCCGAAGCGGCCTCCGACTGCCGCTTCACCGACAACGACGACGAGAGCTACCGCTGCACCCTGCGGCCGGGCCTGAAGTTCGCCAACGGCGACCCGCTCACCGCGAAGGACGTCAAGTTCTCCATCGACCGGGTCCGGGCCATCAAGGACGAGAACGGCCCCTCCGCCCTCCTCTCCACCCTCGACACCGTCGAGGTCAAGGGCGCCGACACCGTCGTCTTCCACCTGAAGACCCCCGACGCGACCTTCCCGTACAAGCTCTCCACCCCCGCCGCCGGCATCGTCAGCGAGAAGAACTACGAGGCCAAGAAGCTGCGCACCGGCTTCGCCGTCGACGGCTCCGGCCCGTACACGATGAAGGCCGAGGTCAAGGACAACCACCTCGTCCGGGCCGTCTTCAGCAAGAACCCGAACTACAAGGGCGACATCAAGCTGCAGAACGACAAGGTCGAACTGCGCACCTTCGCCGACTCGGCGGCCGCCACCAAGGCGCTCTCCGACGGCTCCATCAGCATGGTCTCCCGCACGCTCTCCCCGGCCCAGATCACCGAGCTCTCGGCCAAGCCCCCCAAGGGCGTCAAGCTCGTCCCCATGCCGGGCCTGGAGATCCGCTACATCGGCTTCAACACCGACGCCCCGGTCACCAAGGAGAAGGCCGTCCGCCAGGCCCTCGCCGCCGCCGTCGACCGCAACAACGTCATCTCCAAGGTCTACGGGAAGTCCGCGCAGCCCCTGTACTCGCTGGTCCCCACCACCGTCACCGGGCACGTCAACTCCTTCTTCAACAAGTACGGCGAGGCCAACACCGCCAAGGCCGCCGACCTGCTGAAGGCCGCCGGGATCAAGACGCCCGTCAAGCTGACGCTGAACTACACCAGCGACCACTACGGCGACGGCACCGCGGCCGAGTTCGCGGCCCTCAAGGCCCAGCTGAACTCCACCCAGCTCTTCGACGTCAGCGTCCAGGGCAACGAGTGGGGCGACTTCCGCCCGGCGCAGAAGAAGGGCGACTACGCCGCCTACGGGCTCGGCTGGTTCCCCGACTTCCCGGACGCCGACAACTTCCTCGCCCCGTTCCTGGAGCAGGACAACTTCCTGGGCACGCCGTACGCCAACAACACGGTGCGCACCAAGCTCATCCCCGAGTCCCGCAAGGCCGCCGACCGCAGCGTCGCCGTCCCCGCGATCACGGAGATGCAGGACATCGTCGCCGAGGACGTGCCCGTCCTGCCCCTGTGGCAGGGCAAGCAGTACGTCGCCGCACGCGACGGGATCACCGGAGTGGAATGGTCGGTCAACGCCATCTCCGACCTCCAGCTGTGGGAGCTCGGCCGGGGTGTCAGCGGCTGAGACCGGCAGCAACCGGCGGCGGACGTCGCAGGCCGGCGCAACGATCAGACAAGAACTGTGAAGGACATCGCGTGAAGAGACGTAACCAGTGGCTGGTGGCCCCGCTCGGGGCGGCGACCGCCGCCGCCCTGCTCAGCGGCTGCGGTTCGCAGGACGGCTCGGCCGCCGGCGACGGCAAGGGCGTGGTCATGGGCATATCCGACAAGGTGAAGTCCACCGACCCGGCCTCCGGCTACGACCCGGGCTCCTGGCTGCTCTTCAACAACGTCTTCCAGTCGCTGCTGAGCTTCCCCAAGGGCGGCACCACGCCCGAGCCCGACGCCGCGCAGGCCTGCAACTTCGAGGGCGGTGACAGCAAGGTGTACAAGTGCACCCTGCGCTCCGGCCTGAAGTTCAGCAACGGCCACAGCCTCACCTCGAAGGACGTCAAGTTCTCCTTCGAGCGCACGCTGAAGATCAACGACCCCAACGGCCCGGCCGTCATGCTCGCCTCCATCGCGAGCATCGACGCCCCCGACGAGAAGACCGTCGTCTTCAAGCTGAAGACGCCCGACGCGACCTTCCCCAGCAAGATCGCGTCGGGCGCGGGCGCCATCGTCGACCACGCCGAATACCCGGCCGACAAGCTGCGCTCCGACAACAAGGCGATCGGCTCCGGCGTCTACAAGCTGGACGCCTTCAGCGAGAAGAGCGCCAACTTCTCGGTCAACGAGTCCTACAGCGGCAAGGCCAAGGCCAAGAACACCGGCGTCACGCTGAAGTTCTTCAACGGCGACCAGGCCGGCCTCAAGACCGTCCTGGAGAGCGGGGACGTCGACTTCGCCTTCCGCGGCCTCGCCGCCAAGGACATCGCCGGCCTCGCCGCGACCAAGACCGGTGACAACAAGGTCGACGTCGTCCAGGGCACCGGCGCCGAAGTCCAGCACATGGTCTTCAACGTCAGCGACCCGGTCGTCGGCAAGCTCCCCGTCCGCAAGGCCATCGCGTACCTCATCGACCGCGAGGCCCTCGTCAAGGACGTGTACTCCGGCACCGCCGTCCCGCTGTACTCGATCGTCCCGGCGGGCATCGCCGGACACACCACCCCCTTCTTCGACCGCTACGGCGGCAGCCCCCAGCTGGAGAAGGCCAAGGCCGTCCTCAAGGCCGCCAACATCAGCGGCAAGATCAAGCTGACGCTGTACAGCACGCCGACCCGTTACGGCCCCTCCACCGACCAGCAGTTCCAGGTCATCGCCAAGCAGCTCAACGAGAGCGGCCTGTTCGACGCCGACGTGAAGTCCGTCGAGTTCGAGCAGTACGAGAAGGACATCAAGGCCGGCAAGTACGGCGTCTACGTCAAGGGCTGGGTCCCCGACTACCCGGACGCCGACAACTTCACGCAGCCGTTCTTCGGGCCGGACAACGTCCTGCAGAACAACTACGACAACAAGGAGATCAGCGGGACCATCATCCCGACGACCAACACCAAGTCCGACCGCACCGCGGCCAACACGGACTACACCCGTCTCCAGGACATCGTCGCGGACGAGCTCCCGCTCCTCCCGCTCTGGCAGAGCAAGCAGTACGCCGTCGCCCGCCAGAACGTCACCGGCCTCCAGTGGTCCCTGGACGCCTCCACGGTCTTCCGCTTCTGGGAGATCAGCAAGGGCTGAGACCGCCCCCGGCACGGCGCATACGGCTCCGCCCCGGCACCCGCGAGGGTGCCGGGGCGGACCCGTATCCGGACGCGGCGCCTACTGCGCGCCCGGCCGCACCAGGCCGCTCTCGTACGCGTACACCGCCGCCTGCACCCGGTCGCGCAGGCCCAGCTTCGTCAGCACGTGGCCCACGTGCGTCTTCACCGTCGTCTCGCTCACGAACAGGTCCGCCGCGATCTCCGCGTTCGACAGCCCCCGGGCCACCAGCTTCAGCACCTCGACCTCGCGCTCGGTCAGCGTCCCCAGCACGTCCGGGACGGTCTCCTCGCCCGACGGCAGATGGCCCGCGTACTTGTCCAGCAGCCGGCGCGTGATGCTCGGCGCCAGCATCGCCTCGCCCGCCGCCACCACCCGGATCGCCTGCACCAGCTCATGGGCCGGGGCGTCCTTCAGCAGGAAGCCGCTCGCCCCCGCCCGCAGCGCCTCCACCACGTACTCGTCCAGGTCGAAGGTGGTCAGCACCAGCACCTTCGCCGGACCGTTCCGCTCCGGACCCGTGATCTGCCGGGTCGCCTCGACCCCGTCCATCCGCGGCATCCGGATGTCCATCAGCACCACGTCCGGCTGCAGCGCCCGCACCTGCTCCAGCGCCTGCAGACCGTCCCCGGCCTCACCCACCACCACCAGGTCCTGCTCCGCCTCCAGGATCATCCGGAAGCCGGTGCGCAGCAGTGGCTGGTCGTCGACCAGCAGGACGCGGATCGCCACGGGAACTACCTCGTATTCGTCGGACGGCTTCGGCGCCGCCCATTCTGCCCTGACCGCGAGGTCAGGAACCCTCCGGGCGGCCGGGCCGCGGGACGACCTCCAGCGGATACACCGGGGGAGTGCCGCCGAACTCCGGACACACCGCCTGGTGGTCGCACCAGCCGCACAGCTTCGTCGGCCGGGGCCGCCAGTCGCCCGTCTCCGTCGCCTCCGAGATCGCCTCCCACAGCGCGTGCAGCTTGCGCTCCACCCGCTCCAGGTCCGCCACCACCGGGTCGTACGTCAGCACGTCCCCGCTGCCCAGGTACACCAGCTGGAGCCGCCGCGGCACCACGCCCTTCAGCCGCCACACCACCAGCGCGTAGAACTTCATCTGGAACAGCGCGCCCTCGGCGTACTCCGGCCGCGGCGCCTTGCCCGTCTTGTAGTCGACGATCCGCACCTCGCCCGTCGGCGCCACGTCCACCCGGTCGATGATCCCGCGCAGCCGCAGCCCCGACTCCAGCTCCGTCTCCACGAAGAACTCCCGCTCCACCGGCTCCAGCCGCGTCGGGTCCTCCAGCGTGAACCAGCGCTCCACCAGCGCCTCGGCCCCGGACAGCCAGGCCGCCAGCCCCGCGCCCCCGTCCTCCGCCGGGAACAGCTCCGCCAGCTCCGGCTTCGCCTCCAGCAGCCTCTCCCACTGCCCCGGCAGCAGCGCCTTCGCCCGCGGTGCCGTCCGCTCCGCCGCCGGATGGTCGAACAGGCGCTCAAGCACCGCGTGCACCAGCGTCCCCCGCGTCGCCGCCGCACTCGGCTTCTCCGGCAGCCGGTCGATCACCCGGAACCGGTAGAGCAGCGGGCACTGCATGAAGTCGCCCGCCCGCGAAGGCGACAGCGAGGCGGGCCGGGCGGCACCCGGGGAAGCGTCGGCGGAACCGGCGCCGGGGATCGTCGTCATGCGTAAAACCCTACGACCCGGGACCGACAGCACGCGCATACCATCGACTCCGGGCCCATCGCCCTGCATGATCGGAGCATCACACCGCGCGACAGCCCCACGCCGCCACCCCCACGACGTGGACCACACTGGAAGCACACGCACCGAACGAAGGACAGCCGTGGCAGACACCGACGAATCCGGCGAGCGCCCCGCCAAGCGCTCCGACCCGGGCGGCGGCATCCTCATGGGCCGCCCCTTCGGCGTACCCGTCTACGTCTCGCCCAGCTGGTTCCTCGTCGCCGCCCTCATCACCTGGGTCTTCGGCGACCAGCTCGACCGGATCCTGCCCGACCTCGGCCCGGCCCGCTACCTCGTCTCCCTCTTCTTCGCCGTCGCGTTCTACGCCTCCGTCCTCGTCCACGAACTCGCCCACACGGTCGCCGCACTCCGCTTCAGGCTCCCCGTGCGCCGCATCCAGCTGCAGTTCTTCGGCGGTGTCTCCGAGATCGAGAAGGAGTCCGAGACCCCCGGCCGCGAATTCGTCCTCGCCTTCGTCGGCCCCCTCCTCTCGCTCGTCCTCGCCGGGATCTTCTACCTCGGCATGAAGGCCGTCGACCCCGCCAGCGTCCCCGGCGTCCTCCTCGCCGGCCTGATGGTCTCCAACCTGCTCGTCGCCGCCTTCAACCTGCTCCCCGGCCTCCCCCTCGACGGCGGCCGCATGCTCCGCGCCCTCATCTGGGGCCTCACCGGCAAACCCATGACCGGCACCGTCGCCGCCGCCTGGGTCGGCCGCGCCCTCGCCGTCACCGTCCTGCTCGGCCTGCCCCTGATCACCCAGACCGGCGTCCTCGGCAACCCGCCCCAGGACATCGGCGGCATGGACACCGTCATGGACGCCCTGCTCGCCGCCATCCTCGCCGCGATCATCTGGACCGGCGCCGGCAACAGCCTGCGCATGGCCCGCCTGCGCGAACACCTTCCCGAGCTGCGGGCCCGCACCCTCACCCGGCGCGCCATCCCCGTCCAGAGCGCCACCCCCCTCTCCGAGGCCCTGCGCCGCGCCAACGAAGCCGGAGCCCGCGCCCTCGTCGTCGTCGACGGCCAGGGCGACCCCACCGCCATCGTCCGCGAGACCGCCATCGCCTCCGTCCCCGAACACCGCCGGCCGTGGGTCGCCGTCAGCACCCTCGCCCAGGACCTCACCGACGGGATGAAGGTTTCGGCGGAGCTCACCGGCGAGGAACTCCTCGACCACCTCCGCACCACCCCCGCCACCGAGTACCTCGTCGTCGAGAAGAGCGGCCAGATCTACGGCGTCCTGTCCACCCTCGACGTCGAGAAGGCCTTCGTGAAGGCCATGGCGCGGCCCCAGTCCTGAAGCCAATACACTGGTCACATGTCCGAACCGACCGGTGCCGCCCGCCGACGCGGGCCCTTCGAGGTCGGGGACCAGGTACAGCTGACCGACCCCAAGGGCCGCCACTACACGTTCACGCTCGAAGCCGGGAAGAACTTCCACACCCACAAGGGTTCCTTCCCGCACGACGAGCTGATCGGCGCTCCCGAGGGCAGCGTTGTCCGCACCACCGGCAACGTCGCCTACCTCGCGCTGCGCCCCCTGCTCCCCGACTATGTCCTGTCCATGCCCCGCGGCGCCGCCGTGGTCTACCCCAAGGACGCGGGCCAGATCCTGGCCTTCGCCGACATCTTCCCCGGCGCCCGCGTCGTGGAGGCGGGAGTGGGCTCCGGCTCCCTGAGCAGCTTCCTGCTGCGCGCCATCGGCGACCAGGGCATGCTCCACAGCTACGAGCGCCGCGCGGACTTCGCCGAGATCGCCACCGCCAACGTCGAACGCTACTTCGGCGGCCCCCACCCGGCGTGGAAGCTGACCGTGGGCGACCTCCAGGACAACCTGGACGAGACCGACGTCGACCGCGTCATCCTCGACATGCTCGCCCCCTGGGAGTGCCTGGAGGCGGTCAAGAAGGCCCTCGTCCCCGGCGGCATCCTCTGCTGCTACGTGGCCACCACCACCCAGCTGTCCAAGACCGTCGAGTCCATCCGCGAGATCGGCTGCTTCGCCGAGCCGCAGCCCTGGGAATCGATGATCCGCAACTGGCACGTGGAAGGCCTCGCCGTCCGCCCGGACCACCGGATGATCGGCCACACCGGCTTCCTCGTCACCGCCCGCCGCCTCGCGGACGGCGTCGAGCCCCCCATGCGCCGCCGCCGCCCCGCCAAGGGCGCCTACGGCGAGGACTACGAGGGCCCCGGCAGCGACCGCTCCGCCTAGCCCCTCCCCGCCGCCCCGGCCCGGGGCGGCGGACCCAACACGAAAGCGCTGTGGCGCAGTTCCCGGAAGAGCTCCCGGAACTGCGCCACAGCGCCTTTTCGTTGCCCGCGCCGACCGGTGCGGACCCGGCCGTTCCACCGCGGTGTGAGGTGTGGCACGATGCTGGCTCACCGTCACCCTTCGTACAGGAGACAGCCCGCGTGACGCACAGCCCCACCGGCCACGCCCCGTCGTTGGAAGACCTGTCGCCCGAGGGTCTCGCGCACCGCCGCGCCAAGCCCGTCCACTGGGTCGCGACGGCCACCGCCATGGCGGCCGTCATAGCCGGCGCGGGCCTGCTCCAGCCCGACCGGGCCACCGGGGCCACCCCCGCCCCCGAGCCCGCCAAGGGCCCGCGGGCCGCCGCACCCGACGCCCACGCGGCCGCGTACCCCCTCGACTGCAAGGGCGCCCCGCACCTCGTCACCGCCACCGCGGAGGGCGACCTCGACGGAGACGACCGCCCCGAGACGGTGGCGGCCGTACGCTGCGACGCCGGCTCCGGCACCCCGCCCCACGCGATCTACGTCCTGACGCGGGAGGCCGCACCCGGGGCCCCGCCCCGCGTCGTGGCCACCCTGCTCGACCCCGCCCAGCGCCGTACGGCCACCGACCTGACCGTGCGCGACCGGGTCGTCACGGCGAGCCTGCTGGGCTACTCCTCGCCGTCCGTGCCCCGCTACAGCCCCGACGTCAAGCAGTTCGCCAAGTGGCGCTGGACCGGCGGGAAATTCCGCCAGGAGCTTACGGACTCGACCGCCGGGCGTGTTTGAACCGTCACTCGGCGTCGGGGCCGTACACCTCGACCCCGTCCGAAACGCGCCTTACGTGGATGCAGTCGCCCGGGCACTCACGGGCCGAGTCGACCACGTCCTGGAGCAGCGGCAGGGGAACCGGAGTCGTCGCTCCCGCCTCCACGAGGAGCTCGTCCTCGGGGCTCTTCACGTACGCCAGACCGTCGATGTCCAGCTCGAACACCTCCGGGGCGTACTGGACGCAGATCCCGTCCCCGGTGCAGAGGTCCTGGTCGATCCAGACCTCCAGCGGCTCTCCGGTCCCGCCGGCGCCGCCCGTCGGGGCCTCCTGCTGCACGGTCATATCTCCTGCCGTTCCCTGCTCTGATCGATCCGTACCGGAGGCGGCTCTCGGCAAGTCGCGCGGGCCCGGACGGGTGTTGAACGCTTCGACCTTACAACCGGCTGCTTTCCGATGTTGAAGGGTGGGTATTTCCCTGGCGTGAGGGAGTACGCAAGGGTGAAGATCGGACACACCCCTACCGTCTTTGTGATCTAGGGGTTTCAATCACCACCAGCCCAGGTAGGGTCAGGAAGCGTCCAGCTCCCCTTGGAGGAGGTGAGGACCGTGGCAGCCCACGACGACGACATCAACCGCGGCATCCGGCCCGGGCGAGGGTCTGAGGACCCCGCTGGCCAGGTTGCCTATCTCGAGCAGGAAATCGCCGTCCTGCGCCGCAAGCTCGCCGACTCTCCGCGTCACACGAGGATTCTCGAAGAGCGGATCGTCGAGCTCCAGACGAATCTGGCAGGCGTCTCCGCCCAGAACGAACGACTGGCGAACACCCTCCGTGAGGCCCGGGACCAGATCGTGGCCCTCAAAGAGGAAGTCGACCGGCTCGCGCAGCCGCCGGCCGGCTTCGGTGTCTTCCTTCAGGCGAACGAGGACGGCACCGTCGACATCTTCACCGGCGGCCGCAAGCTCCGCGTGAACGTCAGCCCCAGCGTCGACCCGGAGGAGCTCCGGCGCGGCCAGGAGGTCATGCTCAACGAGGCGCTCAACGTGGTCGAGGCCATGGAATTCGAGCGGGCCGGGGACATCGTCACCCTCAAGGAGATCCTCGAGGACGGCGAGCGCGCCCTGGTGGTCGGGCACACCGACGAGGAGAGGGTGGTGAGGCTCGCCGAGCCGCTCCTGGACATCACCATCCGCCCCGGCGACGCCCTCCTGCTCGAACCGCGCTCCGGCTACGTGTACGAGGTGGTCCCCAAGAGCGAGGTCGAGGACCTCGTCCTCGAAGAGGTCCCGGACATCGACTACGACAAGATCGGCGGCCTGGGCGACCAGATCGAGCTGATCCGCGACGCGGTCGAGCTCCCCTACCTCTACCCGGACCTCTTCAAGGAGCACGAACTGCGGCCCCCGAAGGGCATCCTGCTCTACGGCCCGCCCGGATGCGGCAAGACGCTCATCGCCAAGGCCGTCGCCAACTCCCTTGCCAAGAAGGTCGCGGAGGTCACCGGACAGGCGGCGGGCAAGTCCTACTTCCTGAACATCAAGGGCCCCGAGCTCCTCAACAAGTACGTCGGCGAGACCGAGCGGCACATCCGCCTCGTCTTCCAGCGCGCTCGTGAGAAGGCCAGCGAGGGCACCCCCGTCATCGTCTTCTTCGACGAGATGGAGTCCCTCTTCCGCACCCGCGGGTCCGGCGTCAGCTCGGACGTGGAGAACACCATCGTCCCGCAGCTGCTCGCCGAGATCGACGGTGTGGAGGGCCTGGAGAACGTCATCGTCATCGGCGCCTCGAACCGCGAGGACATGATCGACCCGGCGATCCTGCGGCCCGGCCGCCTCGACGTGAAGATCAAGATCGAGCGCCCGGACGCCGAGGCCGCGAAGGACATCTTCGCGAAGTACCTCAAGGCCTCGCTGCCGCTGCACACGGACGACCTGAGCGAGCACTCGGGCTCGCCCGACGTGGCCGTCCACAGCATGATCCAGACCGTCGTCGAGCAGATGTACGCGGAAAGCGAGGAAAACCGCTTCCTCGAGGTCACGTACGCCAACGGCGACAAGGAAGTCCTCTACTTCAAGGACTTCAACTCCGGAGCGATGATCCAGAACATCGTCGACCGGGCGAAGAAGATGGCCATCAAGGCCTTCCTCGAACACAACCAGAAGGGCCTTCGGGTCTCCCACCTCCTCCAGGCCTGCGTGGACGAGTTCAAGGAGAACGAGGACCTGCCGAACACCACCAACCCGGACGACTGGGCCCGGATCTCCGGAAAGAAGGGCGAGCGGATCGTATTCATCCGCACCCTCGTCACCGGAAAGCAGGGCGCCGACACCGGACGCTCCATCGACACGGTGGCGAATACCGGTCAGTACCTCTGACGGTCCGAGGCGGCTGCGGGTGCCTCACGGGGCATTCGCGGCCGCCTGTTTTACCGCCCGCCTTTTCCGGCCGTGACAAGGCGAAGTCAATGACTGAAATGATCTCCCCGCCAGCGCGGAGTGGTTCTAGGCTCTTCCGTACCGCCGGTCGCGCAGTGCGGGACGGGCACCGCACATGACGCACCGGAGCACCAGCGGTACTTGAGCGCCGCCCCCGAACGGGAGCGCCGCCGGGCAAGGAGGGCCGCATGACCGTACGGCGAGTAATGGGGATCGAGACGGAGTACGGGATCTCCGTCCCGGGGCACCCGAACGCCAATGCCATGCTCACCTCGTCCCAGATCGTCAACGCCTACGCGGCGGCGATGCACCGGGCGCGACGCGCCCGCTGGGACTTCGAGGAGGAGAACCCGCTGCGGGACGCCCGCGGCTTCGACCTCGCCCGCGAGGCCGCCGACAGCAGCCAGCTCACCGACGAGGACATCGGCCTCGCCAACGTCATCCTCACCAACGGCGCGCGGCTCTACGTCGACCACGCGCACCCCGAGTACAGCTCGCCGGAGGTCACCAACCCCCTCGACGCGGTGCTCTGGGACAAGGCCGGCGAGCGCATCATGGCCGAGGCCGCCGAGCGGGCCGCCCAGCTGCCCGGCGCGCAGCCCATCCACCTCTACAAGAACAACACCGACAACAAGGGCGCCTCCTACGGCACGCACGAGAACTACCTGATGAAGCGGGAGACCCCCTTCTCGGACATCGTGCGCCACCTGACGCCCTTCTTCGTCTCCCGCCAGGTCGTCACCGGCGCCGGCCGGGTCGGCATCGGGCAGGACGGGCGCGAGCACGGCTTCCAGATCAGCCAGCGCGCGGACTACTTCGAGGTCGAGGTCGGGCTGGAGACCACCCTCAAGCGCCCCATCATCAACACCCGCGACGAGCCCCACTCGGACGCGGAGAAGTACCGCCGGCTCCACGTGATCATCGGCGACGCGAACCTCTCCGAGATCTCCACGTACCTCAAGCTGGGCACGACCTCGCTGGTCCTGGCCATGATCGAAGACGGGTTCATCGGCGTGGACCTGGCCGTGGACCAGCCCGTGCGCACCCTGCACCAGGTCTCCCACGACCCGGACCTCCAGCACCTGATCACGCTGCGCAGCGGGCGCACCCTGACCGCCGTACAACTCCAGATGGAGTACTTCGAGCTGGCCAGGAAGTACGTGGACGAGCGGTTCGGGAGCGACGCCGACGAGCAGACCAAGGACGTCCTGGGCCGCTGGGAGGACGTGCTGGGCCGGCTGGAGACCGACCCGATGAGCCTGGCGGGGGAGCTGGACTGGATCGCCAAGCGGGAGATCCTGGAGGGCTACCGCAGGCGCGACGGACTCGGCTGGGACGCGGCGCGGCTGCACCTGGTCGACCTCCAGTACTCGGACGTGCGGCCCGAGAAGGGGCTGTACAACCGCCTCGCGGCCCGCGGGAAGATGCGGCGGCTGCTGGACGAGGCGGACGTCGAGCGGGCCGAGAGCAAGCCCCCGGAGGACACCCGGGCGTACTTCCGGGGCCGCTGTCTGGAGCAGTACGCGGACGACGTGGCGGCGGCCTCCTGGGACTCGGTGATCTTCGACCTCCCGGGCCGCGACTCCCTCCAGCGGGTCCCGACCCTGGAACCCCTCCGGGGCACCCGCAAGCACGTCAAGGAGCTCCTGGACCGCTGCCGTACGGCGGAGGACCTGGTGCGGGTGCTTTCGGGGCAGTGAGCGGGCCTGAAAGGCCGCCCGTCAGGGAATCATGAAGTCAGACGGACGTTGTGGAAGTACGGGGACGAATGTCGGACCCTCCTTGTAGGGTCCGGCATAGGGTCTGATCTTGAGAGGTCCCGAATCCCGGGGTCTCTCCGTGTGAGCGCGCGAACCGAGCGGGGTGAGGTAGACATGGCGACCAAGGACACCGGCGGCGGACAGCAGAAGGCCACTCGCTCGACCGAGGAGGTCGAGGAGCAGGCCGCGGAAGCGCAGTCCGACCTCAAGGAGCGGCAGGAGAAGCTCTCCGACGACGTCGACTCGGTCCTCGACGAAATCGATGATGTGCTAGAGGAGAACGCCGAGGATTTCGTGCGCTCCTTCGTGCAAAAGGGTGGCCAGTAAGGTCTATTGACCTTCGAATCAAAGGTCATCTGCTGGGGTGGGGGCGTATCCACGAGAACCGACCGGTGTCGTGGGGGTGGCCGGGACCTACCCCGAAGCGGGCCCCGGTCCGGATGGCGTGACCGCGTGGCGGCGTACGGCGGCGAGGGCCGCCGGCGCCGTCGGGCGGCTTGGTTGGTCACGATCATCGGACGGGTAGGGTCCGGGGCGTAGTTCAAGATCGGCCGGACGTCACAGGGCGTGCAGCCGTTTACGTGGAAGGAAACCTGTGGAACCCAACACTCGTGGCACAGGGCGTCTACCGGCAGCCTTCCTGACGCCGGGGTCGTCGTCCTTCATGGACTTCCTGGGCGCGCACGCGCCCGAGATGCTGCCGGGCAACCGGAAGCTCCCCGAGGGGATCGTCGAGGCCCCGCACGGGACGACCATCGTCGCCGCCACCTTCCCCGGCGGGGTCGTCCTCGCCGGCGACCGGCGGGCGACCATGGGGAACATGATCGCGCAGCGGGACATCGAGAAGGTGTTCCCGGCCGACGAGTACTCCGCGGTGGGCATCGCCGGCACGGCCGGCCTCGCCGTCGAGATGGTCAAGCTGTTCCAGCTGGAGCTGGAGCACTTCGAGAAGGTGGAGGGGGCGACCCTTTCGCTGGAGGGCAAGGCGAACCGGCTCTCGACCATGATCCGGAGCAATCTGGGCATGGCCATGCAGGGCCTGGCCGTCGTCCCCCTGTTCGCCGGGTACGACGAGGGCAAGGAGAAGGGCCGGATCTTCTCCTACGACGTGACGGGCGGCCGCTCCGAGGAGCACGGCTACGCCGCCACCGGTTCCGGCTCCATCTTCGCCCGGGGCTCCATGAAGAAGCTCTACCGCCCCGACCTGACGGAGGAGCAGGCCACCACGCTGGTCGTGCAGGCGCTGTACGACGCCGCCGACGACGACTCGGCGACCGGCGGGCCGGACCTGTACCGCCACATCTACCCCATCGTCACCGTCATCACCGACGAGGGCTTCCGCAGGCTGGACGAGGACGAGTCGCAGGCGCTCGCCCGCAAGGTGACGGACCGCCGGCTCCAGGAGCCCGACGGTCCGCGCGCCGCCCTGCTCTGACCAGTCCTCTCGTCGCCCAGAAGAAAGGGACGGACCACCGGTGTCGACTCCGTTCTATGTGTCACCCCAGCAGGCCATGGCCGACCGGGCGGAATACGCCCGGAAGGGCATCGCCCGCGGACGCAGCCTCGTCGTGCTGCAGTACGCCGACGGCATCGTGTTCGTCGGCGAGAACCCGTCCCGCGCGCTGCACAAGTTCAGCGAGATCTACGACCGGATCGGCTTCGCGGCCGCCGGCAAGTACAACGAGTACGAGAACCTGCGCATCGGCGGCGTGCGCTACGCCGACCTGCGCGGATACACCTACGACCGCGACGACGTGACGGCCCGTGGGCTGGCCAACGTCTACGCGCAGACCCTCGGCACCATCTTCTCCTCGGCCGGCGAGAAGCCGTACGAGGTGGAGCTGGTGGTGGCGGAGGTCGGCGCGACGGCCGCCGGGGACCAGATCTACCGGCTGCCGCACGACGGCTCGATCGTCGACGAGCACGGCTCGGTGGCGGTCGGCGGCAACGCCGAGCAGATCAGCAGCTACCTCGACCAGCGGCACCGGGACGGGATGAACCTGTCCGAGGCGCTGAAGCTGGCGGTGCAGGCGCTGTCCAGCCAGGCCAACGGGGCCGAGAAGACCATCCCGGCCGAGCGGCTGGAGGTCGCGGTGCTGGACCGTACGCGGGCCCAGCAGCGCAAGTTCAAGCGGATCCGGGGCCGGCAGCTGGCGCGGCTGCTGGAGGCGGAGGTGCCGGCGGCGGCCCAGGTGGACGCCGTGTCGAACGACGAGGCGCCGGAGGACGACGCCGAGTAGTCCCGGTCCGGCGCGGGGCCCCGGTCCGCTCCCCTCGGGGGCGGGCCGGGGCCCTCGTGCGTCAGGGGCCGGCCGGTGCGGGGCCGGTGGAGTCGCGGACGACCAGTTCGACGGGGATGTCGGGGGCGGTCCAGGGGGTGCCCTCGAGGACGGCGAGGAGGGCGTTCATGCCCTGTTCGCCGACCTGCTCGGCGGGGAGCCGGACGGTGGTGAGCTCGGGTTCCACGGCGGTGGCCAGGCCCAGGTCGTCGATGCCGGTGACGGAGAGGTCCTCGGGGACGCGCAGGCCCAGGCGGCGGGCGGCCTTGCAGGCGCCGGCGGCCAGGACGTCGTCGTCGCAGAGGACGGCGGTGGGCCGGTCCCCGGGGTCCGCGAGGGCCGTCTCCATGGCCGTGCGGGCGGCGTCGACGCTCAGGCCCGCCCGTACGGTGCGCAGCTGGGTGCCGGGCCCCAGGAGGGCGGCGAGGGCGCGGGCGCGGATGTGGAAGGTCCAGGTGTCGACGTCGGCGGCGAGGTGGAGGAAGCGGCGGTGGCCGTGGGCGAGGAGGTGCTCGGCGGCCTGGCGGACGCCGTCGGCCATGGCGAGGTTGACGTGGGCGGCGGCTCGTCCGGAGCCGGGGTCGCTGTCGAGCATCACGAGGGGGAGGTCGTCGCCGCCGATGGCGTCGAGGGCTCCGGCGGCCATGGAGGAGGCGATCACCCCGTCGAGGGCGGCGCGGGCGGAGGCGAAGGGGTCGCGGGCGGGGCCGGTGCCGTCGGGGGAGGGGTAGAGGACGACGCCGAAGCCGTGGGCGGCGGCGACGCGGGCGGCGCCGGTGTAGACGCGGGCGAAGAACTCGTTGGTGAGGGCGGGGACGACGAGGAGGGCGGTGCGGGTGCTGCCGAGGCGGAGGTTGCGGGCGGCGAGGTTGGGCCGGTAGCCGAGGGTGGAGGCGGCCTCGCGGACCAGGGCGGCGGTGCGCTCGGAGACGCGGCCGCGCCACTTGTCGCCGAGGACGAGGGAGACGGTGGCCTGGGAGACCCCGGCGGCGGTGGCGACGTCGCGGCTGGTGGGTCTCGTCACAGGAGGCTCCTGAAGTGCCAGGTGGGGCGGGTGCGGGCGGTCCGCCGGGTGGACCCCGGGTCTGCCGCCATGGTACGTATGACGGGTCGAGTTATACGTATTACCCCGGCGGAGAGTCCGGGCAGAAGGGGGCATTCATGGCCGCGGGTTACGCGGAGCTGCTCAGGACCCGGCACGCCGCGAGGCTGCTGGCGGGCACGCTGCTGGGGCGGCTGCCGAACGGCACCGCCGCCATCGCCATCGTCCTCTTCATCCGCTCCGAGGGGGGCAGCTACAGCCTCGCGGGCGCGCTGGCGGCCGCGTACGGTCTGGCCAACGCCGTGGGGCAGCCGCTGCTCGGCCGGGCGGTGGACCTCTACGGGCAGCCGCGGGTGCAGCTGCCGGCGGCCGTGGTCTCCGCGCTGGGCATGGTGTGGCTGGCCCTCGCCGGTACGGGCTCGATGGCCGCCGCGTACGCCGCGGTGCTGGTCTCCGGTCTGTTCACGCCGCCCCTGGAGGGGGGCCTGCGGGCCCTGTGGCCGTCGGTGCTCGGCGGCCGGGAGGAGCGCGTGCACGCCGCGTACGCCATGGACGCGGTGGCCCAGGAGGTCATGTACACGGTCGGCCCGCTGCTGGTGACGCTGTGCGTCGCGCTGTGGTCCCCGGCGGCGGCGCTGCTGGTGCTCAACGGCGTGGGGCTGGTCGGCGTGCTGATGGTGGTGCTCTCCGAGCCCTCCCGCACCTGGCGCTCGGCGCCGCGCGAGGCCCACTGGCTGGGCGCGCTGCGCTCGCGGGGGCTGCTGGCGCTGCTGGGCGCGTTCTTCTTCGTGGGCATGGCGCTGGGCTCGATCGCGGTCGCGGCCGTGGCGTACGCCGACGGGCACGGCGGCCAGGCGGTGTACGGCTGGCTGATGGCGGCGCTGGGCCTGGGCGCGCTGGTGGGCGGCGTGGTCTACGGCGCCCGGCAGTGGGCGGGGGCCCCGGAGCGGCGGCTGCGGCTGCTGGTGGGCCTGCTGGCCGTGGGCTACCTGCCGCTGATGCTGAGCGTCGGCCCGGTGGCGATGACGGCGCTGGCCGCGCTGTCGGGCGTGTTCCTGGCCCCCTCGCTGGCCTGCGCGTTCATCGTGGTGGACCGGCACGCCCCGGCGGGCACGGTGACCGAGGCCTTCTCCTGGCTGGTGACCTTCTTCGGCGTGGGCGCGGCCCTCGGCACGGCGGCGGCCGGTCCGGCGGTGGAACTGGGCGGGACGACGGCCGGTTTCGCGGTGGCCGGCGGCGCGGGCGTGGCGGCCCTGCTGGTCCTGACGGCCACTCAGTCGGTCCTGTCCCGCGGCGGTCGCAGCCGGGCCGTGGCGGGTTCCGCGGGGGCGTCCTCGGAGCAGTTGATCAAAAACTGATCGGAACGCCCCTCTCGAACCCGGTTTCAGAAGAGGGCAGAAGGCGTAATGTTCAGTCATGGACCGCCGCATTTTCGGGCTGGAGAACGAGTACGGCGTCACGTGCACGTTCAGGGGACAGCGCCGACTGTCTCCTGACGAAGTGGCGCGCTACCTCTTCCGCCGTGTCGTGTCATGGGGCCGCAGCAGCAATGTGTTCCTGCGGAACGGCGCCCGCCTGTACCTCGACGTGGGATCGCATCCGGAATATGCAACACCCGAATGCGACAGCCTGACCGAACTGGTCACCCACGACAAGGCGGGCGAGCGCATTCTCGAAGGCCTGCTCGTCGACGCCGAACGCCGGCTGCACGAGGAGGGAATCGCCGGCGACGTCTACCTCTTCAAGAACAACACCGACTCGGCGGGCAATTCGTACGGTTGCCACGAGAACTACCTCGTGGCCCGGCACGGTGAATTCTCCCGTCTGGCGGACATCCTCATTCCCTTCCTCGTCACGCGCCAGCTGATCTGCGGCGCGGGCAAGGTGCTGCAGACCCCCCGGGGCGCGGTCTACTGCGTCAGCCAGCGGGCCGAGCACATCTGGGAGGGCGTCAGCTCCGCCACCACCCGTTCCCGGCCGATCATCAACACCCGCGACGAGCCGCACGCGGACGCGGAGCGCTACCGCCGCCTGCACGTGATCGTCGGGGACTCCAACATGTCCGAGACGACCATGCTGCTCAAGGTCGGCGCCACCGACCTCGTGCTGCGCATGATCGAGGCGGGCACGGTGATGCGGGACCTGACGCTGGAGAACCCGATCCGGGCCATCCGCGAGGTCAGCCACGACATCACCGGCCAGCGCAAGGTCCGCCTGGCCAGCGGCCGCGAGGCCTCCGCCCTGGAGATCCAGCGCGAGTACTACGAGAAGGCCCTGGACTTCGCCGAGCGGCGGGGGATCCGCACCGGGGTCGTGGACCGGGTGCTGGAGCTGTGGGGCCGCACCCTGGACGCCATCGAGGCCGAGGACCTGGACCGGATCGGCCGCGAGATCGACTGGGTCATGAAGTACCAGCTGATCGAGCGCTACCGGGCCAAGCACAACATGACCATGTCCAACCCGCGGGTCGCCCAGATAGACCTCGCGTACCACGACATCCACCGCAGGCGGGGCCTGTACTACCTGCTGGAGCGCAAGGGGCAGGCCGAGCGGGTCTGCAACGACCTGAAGATCTTCGAGGGCAAGTCGGTGCCCCCGCAGACCACCAGGGCGAGGCTGCGCGGGGACTTCATCCGCCGGGCCCAGGAGCAGCGGCGGGACTTCACCGTCGACTGGGTCCACCTCAAGCTCAACGACCAGGCGCAGCGCACCGTGCTGTGCAAGGACCCGTTCCGGTCGGTGGACGACCGGGTGGAGAAGCTGATCGCCGGCATGTGACCGGTGCGGCCGGGGGCCCCGTACGCGTCCGCGTGCGGGGTCCTCGCATGCCAGAGCCTTGTGGCGCAGGGGCCAGCCCGTAGAGTGGGCCGCTACGACGGACCATTCCAGCGACCCTGAGGACCACTGTGCGACGCCGACTTGCTGCCGCGCTCATCGTGCCGGCTCTGATGCTCACCGCGGCCTGCGGAGGGGGCGACGACTCCGGGAAGAAGGACTCCTCTCCGTCGGCCTCCGCCTCCAAGCCCGCCGAAGTGCCGAAGCCGGTCGCGTCCGCGGACCCGATGCCGACCGTGGCCGGTGAGGCGGGCAAGAAGGCCGAGATCACCGTCCCCAAGGGCGAGCCGAGCGGCAAGTTCGTGGTGAACGTCCTCAAGGAGGGCACCGGGCCGGAGATCAAGAAGGACGATCTCGTGGTCACCAAGTACACGGGCAAGGTCTGGAAGAGCGGCAAGGAGCTCCAGGGCTCCTACGACAAGGACGGCCAGCCGGTCGTCGTCCCGGCCGGCTCGCAGACGATCCTGCCGCTGTTCAGCGACTCGGTGCTCGGCAAGAAGGTCGGCAGCCGTCTGCTGGTCGTGGCCCCGCCGGCCGCCGCCTTCGGCGAGCAGGGCCAGCCGCAGCTGGGCGTGGGCCCGAAGGACAACCTGGTCTTCGTGATGGACCTCGACCAGGTCATGCCGAAGAAGGCCGAGGGCACCCAGGCCCCGATCCCGTCGGACCTGCCGCAGGTCAAGGCCGACGAGGACAAGGAGGCCACGATCACGGTCCCGAAGAACGACCCGCCGAAGGAGCTGGTCGACAAGGTCCTGATCGAGGGCAAGGGCCCGGAGGTCCAGAAGGGCCAGACCGTCTACATGCAGTACAGCGGTGCGGCCTGGGCCCCGAACCAGGGCAAGGACGCCGCCAAGCTCTTCGACACCTCCTGGAAGACCGGCGCCCCGTTCTCGACGAAGATCGGCGAGGGCCAGGTCATCGAGGGCTGGGACAAGGGCCTCGTGGGCAAGAAGGTCGGCAGCCGCGTGCTGCTGGTGATCCCGCCGGAGCAGGCGTACAAGGACCAGGCCAAGGGTGAGGACCTGCCGGCCAACTCCACCCTCGTCTTCGTCGTGGACATCGTCGGAGCAGTGTAAGACTGGTGAGGTTGCCCCTTTCCGCCTCCGCGGGCGAGGGGCCCCCTTTCGGTACGTATGAGGAGCAGTTCCGTGAGCGACAAGCTCGAGAAGCCCGAGATCGACTTCCCCGATTTCCCGGTCCCGGCCGACCTGGTCATCGAGGACATCTGGGAGGGTGACGGCGCCGAGGCCAAGGCCGGCTCCATGGTCTCCGTCCACTACGTGGGCGTGGCCTACTCCACCGGCGAGGAGTTCGACGCCTCCTGGAACCGCGGCTCCGCGCTGCAGTTCAAGCTGGGTGTCGGCCAGGTCATCGCCGGCTGGGACAAGGGCGTCCAGGGCATGAAGGTCGGCGGCCGCCGCAAGCTGGTCATCCCGGCGCACCTCGCCTACGGCGACCGCGGCGCCGGCGGCGCCATCAAGCCGGGCGAGACGCTGATCTTCGTCTGCGACCTGATGGCCGCCTGATCCACGGGCAGTCACCGCGAGGGCCCCCGCCGTGAGGCGGGGGCCCTCGCTTTTGTCCGGGACCGCCTTGGCGGTACGGTCAACGGTCACGAGTGTGTGTGTCGAGGAGCGGGGGAAGGGCGTCGATGGCGATCGCCAAGGCCGAGCGGCTGATGAATCTGGCGCTGTGTCTGCTGGGGACCCGACGTCCCCTCAGCAAGCGCGAGCTGCGCGGGTCGATCGAGGCCTACCTCGAAGCCGGGAACGACGACTCCTTCAACCGCATGTTCGAGCGGGACAAGGACGACCTGCGCGAACTGGGCCTGGTCATCGAGACGGTGGAGAACCTGGAGGGCGAGACCGGCTACCTGGCCCGCCGCGACAGCAACCGGCTGCCGCCCGTCTCCCTGGACGCGGAGGAGGCCGCCGCCCTCGGGCTGGCCGCCAAGGTCTGGCAGCAGGCCCGCCTCGCGGGCGCGGCCAGCGGCGCCCTGCAGAAGCTGCGCGCCGGCGGGATGCCGGAGGCCGGCGACCCGTACGAGGGCCAGCACAGCGCGATCGAGCCGCGCATCCCGGTCCACGAGGCGGCCTTCGAGCCCCTGATGCTGGCCTGCCGGGACCGCCGTCCGGTGGTCTTCGACTACCGCAAGTCCAACGCCGCCCGGCCCGAGCCCCGCCAGGTCGAGCCGTGGGCCCTGGAGTGCTGGCGCGGCCACTGGTACCTGGCCGGCCACGACCGCGACCGCGGGGCGGAGCGCGTGTTCCGGCTCTCCCGGATCACCGGCAAGGTCCGCTCGCGCGCCGGGAAGTACACCGCCGAGGTGCCGGACGTGGTGACCGTGCGGGAGACCGTGGCCGCCTGGGCCGGCGAGGGCGCCCAGCGCTCGGCGCTGATCCGGCTGCGCGCCGGCTCCGGCTACCCGCTGCGGGCCAAGGCCACCGCGGTGCGCGAGGGCGCCGACGGCTGGGACGAGCTGGAGATCCCCTACGGGCACGGGCTCGACGCCTGGCTCGTGGAGTTCGGCCCCGACGTCGTGGTGGTCGAGCCCGCGGACCTGCGGTCCGACGTGGTCGACCGGCTGCGCGCCGTCGCCCAGGGCTGACGGCAACTTCACTAGCAACGCCCTGAGGGGGAGACGTACCAGCATGGCCGCGAACGCCATCGACCAGACCCGCCGGATGCTGTCCCTGGTGACCTACCTGCGCGAGCGCCCCGGAGCGCACGTCGCGGACGTCGCCCGCGCCTTCGGGATCACCGAGGACGAGCTGATCTCGGACCTCGACGTGCTGCCCATGTGCGGCACCAGCTTCCGCGGCGGGGACCTGCTCGACATCGACACCGACGGCGACCGCATCTGGTGGCACAACGCCGACGCCTCGGGGGAGTCCACCGCCGAGCCGCTGCGCCTGGCCGCGGACGAGGCCACCTCCCTGCTGGTCGCCGCCCGCGCGGTCGCGACCCTGCCGGGGCTGCGCGAGAGCGACCGGGACGCGCTGCTGCGGGCCACCGCCAAGCTGGAGGCGGCCGCCGGCGAGGCGGCCGGGGCCAGCTCCCGGCTGTCGGTGACCTTCGAGTCCGAGGGCGGGGTCTTCGCCGACGTCGACCGGGCCATCTCCGAGCGGCGCCGGCTGTGGCTGCGCTACTACTCGCCCGCCCGCGACGAGCTCACCGAGCGCACCGTCGACCCGATCCGGCTCTTCGCGGTGGGGCACACCTACCTGGAGGGGTGGTGCCACCTCTCCGAGGCCCGGCGCACCTTCCGCCTCGACCGGGTCGCGGAGATCCGCCTCCTCGACGAGCGCGCCGAACCGCCGGCCATCGAGCCCCGCGACCTCTCCGAGGGCCTGGTCCAGCCGGCCGCGGAGGATCCGGAGGTGGTCGTCGAGGTGGGCCCGGGCGGGCGCTGGGTCGCCGAGTACTACCCGCACGACAGCGCCGAGGAGCTGCCCGGCGGGGGCCTGCGGATCGCCCTGCGCAGCCCCGACCCGGCCTCCCTGCGCCGGCTCGCGCTGCGCCTGGGCCGCGACGGCCGGATCGTCTCGCCGCCGGAGCTGGCGCACAGCGCCCGCAAGGCCGCCACAGAAGCACTCGCGGGGTACGGGGAACAGGTCTAGAGGGAGAACGGAGAGATGTCGCCATCTTCCGGTGCGGAACCGGTCACCTTCAAGGCCGCCTGCCCCGAGTGCCGGGCGCGCTTCGAGCTCGCCGCGGACGCCCTGCGGCTGGCGATCGGCGGGAGCCGGCGGACGACGTTCTACTCCTTCACCTGCCCCGAGTGCGCCGCCCAGGTCCGCAAACCCGCCGGGGAGCGCATCGTGGAGCTGCTGACCGGCGGGGGAGTGAGCACCCTGCGCAGCCTCTGAGACGGGCGCGCCGGGCGGCGCGCTAGGCTCGTCCCATGCTGTGGCCGATGCTCGCGATTGCCCTGGGGTTCCTCGGGATCGCCGTCCTGTCCGTGCTGGCCCTGCGGGTCTTCCTGGAGGTCCGGCGGCTGTCGCGGCAGGTCGCCGTGGCCAGCCGCCGGATCACCGAGGCCTCCGGGGACCTGGAGCGCGCCGCGACCGACCTGGCCGGTGCCGCCCGGCGCGAGGGCGCGCTGCGGACCTAGCGGGCCGGGGCAGGTCGGCGCGTCCTCCTTATGGAAACCGCGCGGCCCGACCCGTACCGTCGGAGCCGCGGGCGGCCCCGGACACCCCCCGGGGGATTGCCGGGCGTTAACCCCCGGGGGTTACGATCCATGTCAGAGAGGTGCCGGAGGTCGTCTGTCCGGTATCGCGAGGCCACCACCAACCAGCCGTTTCGGTGAGTAAGGAAGACACACATGATCGGCAATCTGAAGCCCCTCGAGATCCTTCTGATCATCGCTGTCATCGTGCTGCTGTTCGGTGCCAAGAAGCTCCCCGAGATGGCCCGCTCGCTCGGCAAGTCGGCCCGGATCCTCAAGAGCGAGGCCAAGGCCATGAAGAAGGACGGCGAGGCCGACGACGCGCCCGCCGCCGCCCCGGCCGCCGACACCCAGCAGCCCGTCGCCCCGCGCACCATCCAGGCCGCGCCCGGTGACGTCACCAGCTCCCGTCCGGTCGGCGAGCCGGGCCGTACCACCCAGGGCTGACGCCCGGGGGTCACCCCCAGCACGCCGGTCATTTGCAACGAGACAAGGGACGTGGGTTGCTCAAGTCTGCCCGCAAGCAGGAGAAACGAGATCGGCTTCCGAAGGACGCCGAAGGGCGCATGCCACTCGTCGAGCACCTGCGTGAGCTGCGAAACCGCCTGCTGAAGTCGGTCTTGGCGATCGCCGTGATCACGGCCGTCTGCGCCTACTTCTTCCGGCCGATCATCGACTTCCTGCTGGAGCCGATGCTCTCCTCCGTCGGCTGTGTCAACGGAGCCACCCACCAGCGCAACGGCGCCCCCTGCGCCGAGATGACGGCCAACGGTCTGACCGGGCCCTTCTCCATCGCGTTGAAGGTCGGCCTCTCCGCCGGCATGGTGCTGTCCGCCCCGGTCTGGCTCTACCAGCTGTGGGCGTTCGCCGCCCCCGGCCTGCACAAGAACGAGAAGCGCTACACGCTCAGCTTCGTGGCCGTCGGAGCCCCGCTCTTCCTGGCCGGTGCGATCCTCGCGTACAAGATCCTCCCGCAGACCGCGGAGATCCTCCTCGGCTTCACCCCCGACCACGTCAAGAACCTGCTCCCGGTCGACGACTACCTCGACCTGGTCACGCGCATGGTCGTGGTCTTCGGCCTGGCCTTCGAGCTCCCGCTGATCCTGGTGCTCCTGAACTTCACCGGGATCCTCAGCGCCAAGCGCCTCGGCAGCTGGTGGCGGGGCATGGTCCTGGGCATCACGATCTTCGCGGCCTTCGCCACGCCCACCGGCGACCCGGTCACCATGCTGACCCTCGCCTCCCCGATCGTGGCCCTGTACTTCCTCGCCCTCGGGATCTGCCTCCTCAACGACCGCCGCCGCCGGCGCGCCAACCCGGACGCCGACCTCGACGACGACGAGGCCTCGGACCTGGACCTGTCCCCGTCGTCCATCGGCGCGGCGGACACGGCCCCGACCCCCTCCGTACTGCCCGAGCAGGCCGACGGCGGACGCCGCCAGATCAACGGTTACGACGACGCCACCTGACCGGTAGATTTCCGCGGATGAGCGCAGAGATCACCCTCTTCGTCAATCCCACCGCAGGACGCGGCCGGGGCGCGCACGCCGCGCAGCCGGCCGCTTCCGCGCTCCGGGACGCCGGCTTCTCGGTCCGGACCGTCGTCGGCACCGACGGCGCCGACGCCCTGGCCCGGCTGCGCGCCGCCGTCCGCGAGGGCACCGGAGCGGTGATCGCGGTCGGCGGCGACGGGCTGGTCTCCCTGGCCCTCCAGGCCCTGGCCGGGAGCCTCGTACCGCTCGGCGTGGTCGCGGCCGGCACCGGCAACGACTTCGCGCGCTCCCTCGGGCTGCCCGTGCGGGAGCCGGCCCGCGCGGGCCGGCTGGCCGCGGAGGGCCTCAAAGAGGGCCGGATCCGGGAGATCGACCTCGGCCGGGTCGGCGACACCTGGTACGGGACCGTGCTGTGCTCCGGCTTCGACTCGCGCGTCAACGACCGCGGCAACCGGATGCGGCTGCCGCTGGGCCGCTTCAAGTACGACCTGGCCGTCCTCGCCGAGCTCGCCGCCTTCCGGCCCCTGCCCTACCGGATCACCCTCGACGACGGGCCCGTCATCGAGACCGAGGCCACGCTGGTGGCCGTCGGCAACGGCTCCTCGTACGGCGGCGGGATGCGCATCTGCGCGGACGCCGAGCCCGACGACGGGCTCTTCGACGTCACCGTCGTCGGCGACTGCAGCCGCGCCACCCTGCTGAAGGTGTTCCCGCAGGTCTACAAGGGGACGCACCTGTCGCACCCCGCGGTCACCGTGCACCGGGCCGCGAAGGTCGCCCTGGAGGCCCCGGACCTGACCGCCTACGCGGACGGCGAGCCGCTCGGCCCGCTCCCGCTGGCCGCGGAGTGCGTTCCCGGCGCCCTCCGGCTGATCACATAAATGGTCGAGACTGTTGTCAGAGGCGACGGGTAGGCTCGACAGCAAGATGACCGAAGAACTCTCACCCGCCGAGCGGTACGCCGCTGCCCGGATCCGCGCCGCCGAAGAGGCCTCCGCCCTGGCCCCCTTCCGCGAGATGTACGCATTCGACCTGGACCCCTACCAGGTGGAGGCCTGCAAGGCCCTGGAGGCCGGCAAGGGCGTGCTGGTGGCCGCCCCGACCGGCTCGGGCAAGACCATCGTGGGCGAGTTCGCCGTGCACCTCGCCCTCCAGCAGGGCCGCAAGTGCTTCTACACGACGCCCATCAAAGCCCTGTCGAACCAGAAGTTCGCCGACCTCGTCAAGCGCTACGGCGCCGACAAGGTCGGCCTGCTGACCGGCGACAACAGCGTCAACGGCGACGCCCCCGTGGTCGTGATGACCACCGAGGTGCTCCGCAACATGCTGTACGCCGGCTCCCAGGCGCTCGGCGGCCTCGGCTACGTCGTGATGGACGAGGTGCACTACCTCTCCGACCGCTTCCGCGGCGCCGTCTGGGAGGAGGTGATCATCCACCTCCCCGACTCGGTGACCCTCGTCTCGCTCTCCGCCACCGTCTCCAACGCCGAGGAGTTCGGCGACTGGCTCGACACCGTGCGCGGCGACACCGAGGTGATCGTCTCCGAGGAGCGGCCCGTACCGCTGTGGCAGCACGTCATGGCCGGACGGCGGATCTACGACCTCTTCGAGGAGGAGTCCGACCACGGGGGCCGCGGCTCCGCCCGCCGCGAGGTCAACCCCGACCTGCTGCGCATGGCCCGCGAGGAGAACACCCGCAGCTACAGCCCCAAGGACCGGCGGCGCGGCAAGATGGTCCGCGAGGCGGACCGCGAGCGCGAACGCCGCTCCCGCAGCCGGATCTGGACCCCCGGCCGCCCCGAGGTCATCGCCCGCCTGGACAACGACGACCTGCTCCCGGCCATCAACTTCATCTTCAGCCGCGCCGGCTGCGAGGCCGCCGTCCAGCAGTGCCTCTACGCGGGCCTGCGGCTCAACGACGACAGCGCGCGGCTGAGGGTCCGTGAGATCGTCGAGGAGCGCACCGCCTCCATCCCCGCCGAGGACCTCCACGTCCTGGGCTACTACGAGTGGCTCGAAGGCCTGGAGCGCGGCATCGCCGCCCACCACGCGGGCATGCTCCCCACCTTCAAGGAGGTCGTGGAGGAGCTGTTCGTCCGCGGCCTGGTCAAGGCCGTCTTCGCCACGGAGACCCTCGCCCTGGGCATCAACATGCCCGCGCGCACGGTCATCCTGGAGAAGCTCGTCAAGTGGAACGGCGAGCAGCACGCCGACATCACCCCCGGCGAGTACACCCAGCTCACCGGCCGGGCCGGCCGCCGCGGCATCGACGTCGAGGGCCACGCCGTCGTGCTGTGGCAGCGCGGCATGGACCCGGTCCAGCTCGCCGGCCTCGCGGGCACCCGCACCTATCCGCTGCGCTCCAGCTTCAAGCCCTCGTACAACATGGCCGTCAACCTGGTCTCCCAGTTCGGGCGGCACCGCTCCCGCGAGCTCCTGGAGACCTCCTTCGCGCAGTTCCAGGCCGACCGCTCGGTCGTCGGGATCTCCCGCCAGGTCCAGCGCAACGAGGAGGGCCTGGAGGGCTACCGCGAGGGCATGACCTGCCACCTCGGCGACTTCGAGGAGTACGCGCGGCTGCGCCGCGACCTCAAGGACCGCGAGACCGAACTGGCCAAGCAGGGGGCGGCGCAGCGCCGCGCCCAGGCGGCCGGCTCGCTGGAGCGGCTCAAGCCCGGCGACATCATCCACGTCCCCACGGGCAAGTTCGCCGGGCTCGCCCTGGTCCTCGACCCGGGCGTGCCGGCCGGGCGGGTCCACGGGCACCGCGGCTACGAGTACGCCGAGGGCCCCCGCCCGCTGGTGCTCACCGCCGAGCGGCAGGTCAAGCGGCTCGCCGCGATCGACTTCCCGGTGCCGGTCGAGGCCATCGACCGGATGCGGATCCCGAAGACCTTCAACCCGCGCTCACCGCAGTCCCGCCGGGACCTGGCGACCGCCCTGCGCAACAAGGCCGGCAACGTCCGGCCCGAGCGGCACCGGCCCGGCCGGGCCGCGGCCGCCGACGACCGCGAGATCGCCCGGCTGCGCGCCGAGCTGCGGGCGCACCCCTGCCACGGCTGCGACGAGCGCGAGGACCACGCCCGTTGGGCGGAGCGCTACCACCGGCTCAAGCGGGACACCCAGCAGCTGGAGCGCCGCATCGAGGGCCGGACGAACACCATCGCCCGGACCTTCGACCGGATCCACGCCCTGCTCACCGAGCTGGACTACCTGCGCGAGGACGAGGTCACCGTGCACGGCAAGCGGCTGGCCCGGCTCTACGGCGAGCTGGACCTGCTGGCCTCCGAGTGCCTGCGCGAGGGGGTCTGGGAGGGGCTGAACCCGGCCGAACTGGCCGCCTGCGTCTCGGCGCTGGTCTTCGAGGCCCGCCAGTCCGACGACGCGGCCCCGCCGAAGGTGCCGGGCGGCCCGGCGAAGGCGGCGCTCGGCGAGATGGTCCGCATCTGGGGCCGGCTCGACGCCCTGGAGGAGGAGCACCGCATCAACCAGGCGGAGGGCGTGGGCCAGCGCGAGCCGGACCTCGGCTTCGCGTGGGCGGCCTACCAGTGGGCCTCCGACAAGAGCCTGGACGAGGTGCTGCGCGAGGCGGAGATGCCGGCCGGCGACTTCGTGCGCTGGTGCAAGCAGGTCATCGACGTCCTCGGCCAGATCGCGGCGGCGGCGCCGGCCTCCACCGCCCCGCCGTCCTCGGCGGGCGGGAGCACGGTGGCGAAGAACGCGCGGAAGGCCGTCGACGCCCTGCTGCGGGGTGTCGTGGCCTACAGCTCGGTCGGGTAGCGCCTTTCGTCGCTTCCTCCGAAGTGGCGGACGGCCGGATCTCATCTCTTGCCATGATCGCTTCTCCGTGTCCTGTGCGACGATCGGAGCATGAGCGGGGGAACGGATGACGGGCCGAGACGCGTCGGCCGGCCGCGTGCCGACCGGCTGAGGCAGCCGAGCGGCCGGCCGCCGCGCGAGGAACTCCTCCGCGCGGCGGCCGAGCTGTTCACGGTACGGGGGTACGCGGCCACCACCACGCGGGCGGTGGCCGAACGGGCCGGAATGCGCCAGGCCACGATGTACCACTACTTCGGCGGCAAGGAGGAACTCCTCGCCGAACTCCTGGAGTCCACGGTGGCCCCCTCGCTCGCGCTCTCCCGCCGGCTGCTGGCCGAGACCGGCCGGCCCGCCGCGCGCCGGCTGTGGGAGCTGTGCCGCTCGGACGTACTGCTGTTGTGCGGGGGGCCGTTCAACCTGGGCGCCCTCTACCTGCTGCCCGAACTGCACCGGCCGAAGCTGGGGCGGTTCCGGGGGATGCGCGACGAACTGCGCGAGAACTACCGGGCGTTGCTCGACGCCACTCCGGTCGGAGCCGAACTGGCCGGGGACAAGGCCGGGCTGGCCCTGCGGGGCGACCTGGTCTTCGGCCTGGTCGAAGGGGTCATGCTGATCCGCCGCTCCGATCCCGCCCGCCCGGTGGCGGCCTTCGCGGAGGCCGCCGCGGACGCGGCGCTGCGGATCGCGGGCGTGGCCCCGGCCCGCTAGGTCCCCTCCTGCGGCCCGCTAGGCGGTTTCCCCCGGCCCGCTCCCGGGGCCGGCTTCCCAGCCCCGCGGGTCGTCCCAGGCCTGGAGGCTCAGGCCCGTCTCCAGGCGGTGGGCGAGGCCCGTGACCGGGTCGGTGAAGGACAGGCTCCTGGCCAGCAGCTGGAGCGGGCGCCGGTAGTCCGCCGGATCGGCCGGTTCGGCGACCACCGGGTACACCGGGTCGCCCAGGATGGGCAGGCCCAGGCTGTTCATGTGCACCCGCAGCTGGTGGGTGCGGCCGGTGTGCGGGGTCAGCCGGTAGCGGCCCAGGGCGCCCCGCACCTCGACGAGTTCGACCAGGCTCTCGGCGTTGGGCTCGGCGCCGGGGAGCTCGACCGCCGCCATCACCCCGCGGAGCTTCTCGATGTGGCTGCGCACCGTCCGGGGCAGGCCGACGGACGGGTCGTGGGGCGCGAGGGCCTCGTACTCCTTGCGGACCCGCCGCTGCTGGAAGAGGAGCTGGTAGGCGCCGCGGTCCTCGGGGCGGATGCTGAACATCACCAGTCCGGCCGTCATCCGGTCGAGGCGGTGCGCCGGGCTGAGCGCGGGCAGGTCCAGCTCCCGGCGCAGCCGGGCCAGGGCGGTCTGCGTGACGTGGCTGCCGCGCGGGGTGGTCGCCAGGAAGTGCGGCTTGTCCACGACGAGGAGGTGCCGGTCGCGGTGGACGACGCGGATCGGGAAGGGCACGGGCGGCTCGGCCGGCATGTCCCGGTGGAACCAGAGCCAGCCGCCGGGCTCGTACGGGTCCTGCGGCCGCAGCACCCGCCCGCCCTCGCCGAGGACCCGGCCGTCCGCGAGCAGCCGGGCCATGGAGGCGGCGCCGCGCGTGCCCGCGTAGCGCTCGGTCAGGTAGTCGCCCAGCTGCGGCCAGCGCCCCTCGGGGTCGGGGGGCAGGCGCATCCGGACCGGGTCGATGCCGTCCTGCTGGGGGAGGGGCGCGGGCGGGATGTGGGATCTGCGGCTCATCGGGACCAGGGTAGGCGGCTACCTCCGGGTGAAGGTGCCCAGGTGCTCGGCGTCCAGGTACTCGATGCGGACCGTGCCGTTCGAGAAGGTCACCCCGGTGCGGCCGACGGCGTTCTCGCCGCTGGTCTCGAAGCTGAAGGTGTCGCCGGCGTAGTGGGTGAGGGGGTAGCGCAGGGGCTTGGGGCCGAGGGAGAGGGTCAGGGCGCCCCCGCCGTCGGAGGTGACCGTGAGCGGGCCGTAGTAGGGGTTGTCGTACGTACCGGTGTAGGCGCTGTCCGCGCGGGCCGGGGCGGCACCGGCCGGCGGGTGCGCGTAGTCGGTGGCGGAGCGGTGGCCTTCGTTCAGCTGCTGCGCGTACAGCCGGGCGGTCAGGCCCAGCCAGTCGGCGGTCGGCCGGCCGTGCTCGGCGGTGTCGAAGAAGTCCAGGGCGATCGCGTCCGCCTGGCCGACCGGGGCGGCGTTGGTCAGGACGACGATGCCGAGCTGTTCGAGCGGGAGCAGGGTGACGTTGGTGTTGGCGCCGAGTTCGAAGCCGCCGGAGTGGCCCAGGCGCAGCCGGCCGGCCTCGTCGTAGCTGACGTTCCAGCCGAGCCCGTAGAACTGGGGGACCCCGCGCGGGGTGGCGGCCTGCGAGACGATCTCCGGCAGGCGGGTGCGGTCCAGGGCGGCGGCGGGGATGATCCGCTTCCCGTCGAGGACGCCGTCGCCGAGCTGGAGCCGCAGCCAGCGGGCCATGTCGCGGGCGGTGGAGCTGACGCCGCCGGCCGGGGCCTGGGCGTCGGCGTCGCGGACGTGGCGGGAGCTCCAGGTGGCGGTGCCGTTCTGCGCGGTGCCCGTCTTCACGTGGCCGTAGGCGCGGTCGGGGGCGTGTGCGTAGGCGGAGAACTCGGTGCTGGTGCGCGTCATCCCGGCGGGCTTGAAGAGGGTGTCGGCGCTGAGCTTCTGCCAGGTGGTGCCGTGGTCGCGGGCGACGGCCTCGGCGGCGGCGGTGAGGCCGAAGTTGGTGTAGGCGTAGCTCGCGCGGAAGGGGGTGAGGGGTTCCTCGCGCAGGTGGCCGAGGATGTACGCCTGGTCGTAGCCGAGGTCTTCGAGGAGGTCGCCGGCGTGGTCGGGGAGGCCGGTGCGGTGGGAGAACAGGTCGGCGGGGGTGACGTGCGAGGTCACCCAGGGGTCCTTGAGGGCGAACCCGGGCAGGGAGGAGCCGAGGGGCTCGTCCCAGGCACCGGGGTCGGGGAGGGCGCCGGCGACGACGGTGGAGGAGACCGGCTTCGAGACGGAGGCCAGCTGGAAGACGGTGTCCGGGTCCACCTTCGCGGACTCGCCGGTGCGGCGGAGGCCGAAGCCCTTGAGGTAGAGCACCTTGTCGCGGTGGACGACGGCCACGGAGACTCCGGGGATGCCGGTGCGGCGCATGACGTCCTCGACGGTGGCGTCGAGACGGGCCACCGCCGTGGCGACGGCGGCGTCGCTGATCCGGGGCTCGGGGGGCGGGGGCGGTTCGGGCTCCGCCGCGACCGTCCCGGCCGTCAGCAGGATCGCCGCCCCGGCGAGGGCGGCGGCGCGGTGTGGGCGCATGTCGCCATTGTGCGCCTCCGCTGCGCGGCGCGCGGCGCGGGAGGGCGTGCCCTACCCGCCGCCGCTCCCTCCCGCAGCCACCGCTGGGAGGTGGCCCCAGGGGGCTCCGCCCCCGTACCCCGCGCCTCGACCGCCGACGGGGCCGGATTTCGGCGTGGCCGGTCCGTCGCCGGCGGCATCGCCCGCGGCTGGATTTCGCGCAGCGAGGTTCCAGCCCGCACGGCGATGGGGCGCACCGGGCGCGCGGCGCACGGAGCGGGGTCGGGGGCGGAGCCCCTGGGAACGGTGGAAGGGCGGGGCGGGGAGGGGAGGGGAGGGGCTCCGCGCGGCGGGACCGGCCGCCGCCCGGCACGGCCTAGGCGGCGGCGCGGGCCGGGACGTCCTGTTCGGCTTCCACCGTGGCGTTCCAGTCGCGCTTGATCGCGCGCCAGCCCTCGTCCGTCTCGCCGTGGCGCCAGTAGCCGGAGATGGACAGCCGCTCGCGCGGGACCCCCCGCTCCAGGCGCAGGTGGCGGCGGAGCTCCTTCACGAAGCCCGCTTCGCCGTGGATGAAGGCGTGGACGTCGGCCGACGGGAAGTCCAGGGCGGTGACGGCCTCCAGCAGGGCCGCGCCCACCGGGCGGTCGCCGCGGTGGAGCCAGACCGGGGTGATGCCGTCCGGGGTGGCGATGTCCTGCTCGTCGGCCGGGCCGTCGATCTCCACGAAGGCGTGCACCCGCGCGCCCCGCGGCATGCGCTCCATCGACGCCGCGATCGCCGGCAGCGCGCTCTCGTCACCCGCGAGGAGGTGCCAGTCGGCCACCGGGTCCGGGGCGTAGCCGCCGCCCGGGCCGAGGAAGTGGACCGGCTCGCCGGGCTGGACGCGGGCCGCCCACGGGCCCGCGAGGCCCTCGTCGCCGTGGACCACGAAGTCCAGGGTCAGCTCCAGCCGCTCCGGGTCCCAGGCGCGGACCGTGTACGCGCGCTGGCGGGGCCAGGCCTCCCGGCGGTGCGTGGCGCGGATCACGTCCAGGTCCCAGGGCTCCGGGTACCGCACGCCCTCCGGCTCGAACAGGAGCTTGACGTAGTGGTCGGTGTACGCGCCCGCGCCGAATCCGGCCAGCCCGTCTCCGCCCAGCACGAGGCGGACCATGTGCGGCGTCAGCCGTTCGGTGCGTACGACGACTGCGGTGCCGACGGTACGGGCGCGTCCTTCTGCCACGGTGTCTCCCCTGGTACTTACGAAGCTTAGGATTACCTAAGTTAGCACCTCATGGCCGCAGTGCGCTGCTCAGGCGTGACATTGCTCCTCCCAGACCCCACCGATGGGCGAGGGCGTCGACCGCCTCGGGCCGGGCGGGGACCCGTGGGAGGGCCGGGTCGAAGGGGGGAAGGGGGACGTCCGAGGCCACCTGGACGACCTTCGGGGCCACCGCCAGATAGGGGCGGGATTCGTCCAGGCGCCTGCGCTGGGCGGGGGTCAGCTTCGACGCGGGGTCGCCGACCGCCGCGATGATTCCGGCCAGGTCCCCGTAGGCGTCCAGCAGCTTGGCGGCGGTCTTCTCGCCGATGCCGGGAACGCCCGGCAGGCCGTCGCTCGGATCGCCGCGCAGCAGGGCCAGGTCCGCGTAGCCGGGGCCGTCCACCCCGTACTTCCCGCGCAGCCAGGCCTCGTCCGTGACCTGGAGGGTGCCCACGCCCTTGAGCGGGTACAGGACCCGGCGCGCCCGGGCGTCGTCCACCAGCTGGTAGAGGTCCCGGTCGCCGGTGACGATGTCCACCGGGCCCGTGGCGCGGGCGGTCAGGGTGCCGATCACGTCGTCCGCCTCGTAGCCGGCGACCCCCACCCGGGCGATGCCGAACGCGTCCAGCGCCGCCTCGATGATCGGGACCTGCGGGGCGAGGGTGTCCGGGGTCTCCTCCAGGTCCGGCCCGGACTCCGACGCCTCCGCGACCCGGTGCGCCTTGTACGAGGGGATCAGCTCCACCCGCCAGTGCGGCCGCCAGTCGGCGTCCATGCAGGCCACCAGGTCGTCCGGGCGGTGGTCCTGCACCAGCCGCCCGATGAAGTCGAGGAGCCCGCGCACCGCGTTGACCGGGGTGCCGTCCGGTGCCTTCACGGAGTCCGGGACGCCGAAGTAGGCGCGGTAGTAGAGGGACGCGGTGTCCAGGAGCATCAGCCGTCGTGTCGTGGTCATGGAGGCGATGATGCCGCAACCCCGCCCGGCCGAAGGCCGTCACCCCTGGTGGGCGAACGATCACTCGAACAGTTCCTCCGGCGCGCGCGCCCGCGCTCCCTCCACGAGGGTGTGGATCACAGGCGGGCCGCTCGGCCGCGCCCGGTCCCCGTGCGAGGAGCTCCGTACGCCCCTGCCCGCACGCGCCGTCGGCGCGGTGGCGCCGGTGCGGCGCGGCCCCGCCCCAGCCCCCACCAGGAGGCCCCGATGGATGCCGCCCAGTCCGCCGCACCCGCCCGCAGGACCGTGATCAGGGCCGGGGCGGTGGCCGCCGCCGCGCTGGCCGTGTGCCCCCGCACTGCGGCCGAGGCGGCGACGGTCCCGCCGGCGGCCGCACCGCTGCCGGCCGCGCCCGCCGCGGCCGACACCGCCGACCTGCCCCTGCGCTCCGACCGCAGCAGCCAGGGCGACATCCTGGCCGGCTCCCGCAAGGACCACGCCTGCCTGCTCCTGCTGCGCTTCCGCGACCCGGTCCTGGCCCGCCGCTGGCTGCGCCGGCTGCTGCCCGAGATCTCCACCACCGAGGAGATGGCCCGGTTCAACGCCGCGTTCAGCGCCGCCCGGGTCAAGGCGGGCGGCCTCGACCCGGCCTCCCTGTCGGCCCAGTGGACCGGGCTCTCCCTCACCCACGCCGGCCTGCGCTTCCTCGCCGGGCGCGACCCCTTCCCCGCCCTGCCGCCCGGCAGCACCGCCGAGGCCTTCGCCCAGGGCCCCGCCCTGCGGGCCGAGGCGCTCGGGGACACCGGCGACAGCTCCCCGGAGTCCTGGCTGTTCGGCGGGGAGGGGCCGCACCGCGCCGTGCACGCGGTCCTCAACCTGTCGGCGGACGACCCCGAGAAGCTCGCCGCCGCCGTCGACCGCCACCAGGCCGCCCTGGGGCCCGCCCAGGGCGTGCTCGTCTTCCGGCAGGACGGCGCCACCCTGTCCGGCGCCCTGCGCGGACACGAGCACTTCGGCTTCACCGACGGCATCAGCCAGCCCGGCGTCCGCGGCTTCCACGCCCCCGACCCGGCCACCGGCACCACCGTCCAGGGCAAGCCCGGAGCCCGGCTGGTCCCGGCCGGGGAGTTCATCGTGGGACAGGAGAAGGCCGGCAAGCGGCCCGCCGGGCTGCCCGCCTGGGCCACCGGGGGCTCCTTCCAGGTGGTCCGCCGGCTCGCCCAGGACGTCCCCGGCTGGTGGGCGCAGGCCCGCGAGCGGCTGGCCGACCTCAAGCGGGCCGGGGCCGCGCCAGCCGACGCGACCGACACCTGGCTCGCGGCCCGGCTGGTGGGCCGCTGGCCCGGCGGCACGGCCGTCGCCGGCTGCCCGCTCGCCGAACAGCCCTGCCCCGCCGGCACCGGCCCGGCCGCCCTCTCGTACCGCGAGGACCCGCAGGGCTGGCACACCCCGCTGTTCGCGCACATCCGCAAGGGCAACCCCCGCGACGGCCTCGTCCCCGCCCCCGGCCGCCCCCCGCTGGACCCCGCCGTGACCGACGGCCACCGCATCATCCGGCGCGGCATCCCGTACGGGCCCGCGTACGACCCGGACCAGGAGCCCGGCCGGGGGGCGAACGGGGCCTCGCGCGGCCTGGTGTTCATCGGCTACCAGGCCGACCTGGTCCAGCAGTTCGAGTTCGTGGCCAAGCAGTGGATCAACGAGCCCGACTTCCCGGCCGGCCGCAACCCGCGCACCGGCGCCGACCCCGTCCTCGGCCCCGGTTCACCCGTCGCCTTCGAGAGCGAGTCCGGGAGCGGCAGCCGCGCCACCACCCTGCGCTTCGGCCGGTTCATCCGCACCGAGGGAGCCCTCTACGCCTTCACCCCCTCGATCCCCGCCCTGCGGGAGCTGGCCGAAGGCAGGCTCGACGTCTCCGTGGAGGTCCACCCCGGCACGGTCCTGCGCGTGGGGGACGTCCTCGACGCCGGCGCCGCCCGGCTGACCCTCGGCGCCGACGGGGACCTCGTCCTCCTCGCCCCCGCCGGCGCCCACCGCTGGAGCGCCGGCACCGCCGGCAGGGGCGGCGAGGCCGTCTTCTCCCGCGACGGCGAACTCACCGTGCGCACCGCCGACGGCGCGACGGCCTGGAGCAGCGGCACCGCCGGCCACCCCGGCGCCCGGCTGCTGGTCCGCCCGTCCGGTGACGCGGTGATCCTCGACGGCGACCGCGTGCTGTGGCGGGCCGGCCACGGCCACGCAGGGTGACCGGCGACCTACGGGAATCGGTCCGGGAAGGGGCCGGGTGGGCCCTTGCGCGCGAATCCGGGGTCGGTTGCTGCGTAAGGTTCATACAGCACACCGATGTGCGATGACGGGTAGGGGAGGGCAGCCCCGACATGAACGGCAAGGAAGACGGAAACATCGAGGACGCCACGGACGGCACGGAATACGGCTTCGCCCGGGCGGGCGCGCCGGACGCGGCCGACCCTTTCAAGGACAAGGAGAAGGACTCCAAGGAGCCGCTGCGGGTGGGCGTGGCCGTACGCAAACGGCGCCGGGCGCTCCACCTGACGCTGGCCGCCGTGTCGGCGCGCAGCGGCCTCTCCGTGCCCTTCCTCAGCCAGATAGAGAACGAGCGCGCCCGCCCCAGCATGCGCTCGCTGGAGCGGGTGGCCGACGCCCTGGAGACCACGGCGGTCGACCTGCTCGCCGCGTCCGACACGGCCCGCACGGTGGACCTGGTACGGGCCGGGGACGACTCCGGGCTCGCGCCCGTCAACGGAGTGCGCCCCCTGGTGCGGGGCCACCACCAGCTGCACGCCCTGGAGTTCAACGGGGACCAGGACGCCGGCCGCGAGTACCAGCACCGCAACGACGAGCTGATGTACGTGGTCGCCGGAGCCTGCCAGGTGGAGGCGGAGGGGCGGGCGTACCGGCTGGAGGAAGGGGACGCGCTGTTCCTCTCCGGCGGGGTCCGCCACCGCTGGCGGGCCACGAGCGAGGACACCAGGCTCCTCGTCGTGGCCGTCGGCGACCACATCCACGCCACCTCCGAGCCGCCCTCCCCGGAGCACTGAGCCGGTGCGCCTCGTCTCGCTCGTCCCCTCGCTGACCGAGGCGGTGGCGGTGTCGGCGCCCGGGCGGCTCGTCGGGGTCACGGACTGGTGCACGCACCCGGCGGGCCTGGGCGGCGCGGTGCGCGTCGGGGGTACGAAGAACCCCGACGCAGCGGCGATCGTGCGGCTGCGCCCGGACCTGGTGATCGCCAACGAGGAGGAGAACCGCGCCCCCGACCTGGCCGCGCTGCGCGCGGCCGGGCTGGAGGTGCTGGTCACCGAGATCCGGGACCTGCCCCAGGCGTTCTCCGAGCTGGACCGGGTTCTGGTGGGGGCGCTGGGGCTGGCGCGGCCCGAGTGGCTGGACCGGGCCGAGGAGGCCTGGGCGCAGGCGGAGCCCGTCGGAGACCTCACCGCCTTCGTGCCGATCTGGCGCAGGCCCTGGATGGTGCTGGGCCGGGAGACCTTCGCGGGCGACCTCCTCGCCCGCCTGGGCGTGCGCAACGCCTACGCGGGCCATGCGGAGCGGTACCCGAGGGTGCCGGTGGAGGAGCTCGCCGGGAGCGGCTGCGACCTGGTGGTGCTCCCCGACGAGCCGTACCGCTTCACGGCGGACGACGGCCCGGAGGCCTTCCCCGGGCTGCCCGCGGCGCTCGTCAGCGGCCGCCACCTGACCTGGTACGGGCCTTCCCTGGTGGAAGCCCCGCGGGTGCTGGCGGCGGCCGTGCGGGCGGCGCGCTGGGGGTGACCCGTGGGGTGGGGGACTATCCGGCGGCGGGGAGCAGCCGTCCGGCGAACAGGCCGCGCAGGGTGTGGACGGCTGCCAGTACCCAGGCCGTGACCAGGCCCAGGAACAGGGCCGCGGCCAGCCAGGCGAAGGCGTCCAGCCCGGTGTGGCGGGCCAGCCCCGCGGCGCCGGTCACACAGGTGCCGACGGGGAAGGTCAGCGCCCACCAGGTCATCGCGAAGCCCATGCCGTCCCGGGCGGCCCGCACCAGCATCGCGGCGGCGAGGGCCAGCCACAGCAGGGCGAAGCCCATGACGGGGACCCCGTAGACGACCGCGAAGGCGCCGAGCGCTCCGGCGTAGGGGGCGTCGATGGCGCCGGGCGCCACGTCGGCGAGCTGGTTGACGGCGGTGGTGGACTGGCCGAGGGGGCCCAGGACCAGGAACAGCGCCGGGGTCAGTGCCAGGGGCAGGGGGCCGTGGGTGATCAGCCGGCCGAAGACCAGGGGGAGCAGCAGCAGGACGGCCAGCAGGCTGACGCCGAACATCGCGTAGCAGGCCAGCAGCAGGGCCTCGCGGGGCTGCCCGGCGGGCACGTGGGGGACCAGCAGGGGGCCGACGGCGGCGGAGACCATGGGGGAGACCACGGGCAGCAGCCAGACGGGGCTGGCCTGCGAGGCCTCGACCTTGTGCCGGACCACCATCAGGTAGGGCACCGCGACGGCCATGACCAGGCCGACCAGGGTGCCGGCGGTGAACAGCACGGTGTCCGCGGCGACGGCGGCGCCGGTCCCGATCAGGTCCTTGCCGACGAGGAGCGTGCCGGCGCCGACGGCCAGCAGGGCCATCGCCAGGCACCCGTAGAAGGGGGCCACGGCCGGGTCGAGGAGGTGGGCGCGGGCCTGGTCGCGGTGGTGGCGCCAGTGCCCGGCGCGGGCGGCCAGCAGGACGGCGAGGGCCACGGCGGACAGCGCCCAGACGAGCTGGCAGGCCACGCGCTGGCCCGGGAGCTGGTAGGGCAGGGTGGCCCCGGCGTTCGCGATGATCGCCGTACCCATGACGGAGGCGTACCAGTTGGGGCCGAGGTGGCGCAGCGCGGGGACCTTGTGGGTCCGGGGCGCGAGTTCTATGACGGTGCGGGGTCGCACGGCGGTGGTGGCCATGGGTCCAGCGTCCCGTCGGCCGCGGCCGTACGGCAGAGGCCGCCTGTCTATAAGGCCATAAACTGACGTTATGGGTAACGAGGAGACGGTTCCGCTCGCACACCGCGTGCCGGACCTGGGCGCGCTGGAGCTGCTGCTCACCGTGGCGCGGGTCGGCAGCCTGAGCGGCGCGGCCCGCCGGCTCGGCATCACGCAGCCGGCGGCGAGCAGCCGGATCCGTGCCATGGAGACCCGCCTCGGCGTCGCCCTGGTGGACCGCTCCCCGCGCGGCTCGACGCTGACGGCGGAGGGCGCGCTGGTCACCGACTGGGCCCGGCGGGTGGTGGAGGCGGCCGAGGCCTTCGACGCGGGCGCGCAGGCGCTGCGCGGGCGGCGGGACTCGCGGCTGCGGGTCGCGGCCAGCATGACCATCGCCGAGTACCTGCTGCCCGGCTGGCTGATCGCCCTGCGCGGGGAGCGGCCCGACACGGCGGTCTCCCTGCACGCCGGGAACTCGGCGGACGTGGCCCAGCGGGTGCTCGCGCACGAGGCGGACCTCGGCTTCGTGGAGGGCCTGAGCGTTCCCGACGGGCTGGACTCGGCCGTCATCGCGCAGGACCGCCTGGTGGTGGCGGTGGCCCCGCACCACCCCTGGGCGCGGCGCTCGAAGGGGGTGGACCCGGTCGAGCTGGCCGGGGCGCCGCTGATCCTGCGCGAGCGGGGCTCGGGGACCCGGCAGGTGCTCGACGCCGCGCTGGCCCCGTCCGGCGGGCTGGCCCGGCCGCTGCTGGAGCTGGCCTCGACCACCGCCGTCAAGGCGGCGGCGCTCAGCGGGGCCGGGCCGTGCGTCCTGTCGGAGCTGGCGCTGGACGACGAGCTGTCGGCCCGCCGGCTGGTGGAGGTGCCCGTCCCGGGCGCGGCCCTGGCCCGCGCCCTGCGCGCCGTCTGGCCGACGGGCTCCCGTCCGGCGGGTCCGGCGCGCGACCTGCTGTCGCTGACCCGGCGGCACGCGTAGGCCGGACGGGCGAGGGCGGATCGTTTCGCCGAGGGGCGGACGGTGACCCGGGGCGGCCGCGACGGGAAGGTGATGCGCGTTGCCCACCCCCTGAAAGGGAATCGCCCCATGCGTCTTCGCCATGCCGCCGGCGCCGCCTTCGGCGCGCTGACCCTCCTCCTGACCATCCCGACGTCCGCCTCGGCGGCCGTGGGCGAATTCCAGTACACGTACGTCGGCCTGGACGGCAAGCCGCACATCACGTTCCTGCTGGACCCGGCGGGCGCGGAGTGCCACACGCTCCCCGAGGTGGCCGACCCCGCGGCCAGCGAGCCGGCGTTCTCGCCGCGCAACCGCACCACCGCGACAGCCACGGTGTTCACCGAACCGGACTGCGAGGGCGACTACTTCTCGCTGCGCCCGCTGACGGGCCGCGGCTCGGAGCGGCTGAAGTTCCGGTCGGTCGTCTTCAGCAACTGACCCGCGAGGGGAGTGCCCGCCGGACCCGGCCGGGTCCGGCGGCAGCCGGTCAGGACCCCTGCGGGCCCCCGGCGGCGCCCGCGTCGTCCGACCGCCGGAGCGTCTTCGTCAGGAGGACGCCCGCCACGATCAGGGCCGCGCCCAGCCACCACACCCCGCCGTCGAAGACCAGCACCGCGATGCCGATCGGCACCAGCAGCCCCGCCAACGGCAGCAGCAGGGACGCCCGACCCGGGCCGGCCTCGCCCCGGGCGCGGGCGCGGACGACCTCCGGGTACCAGACGGTGAACCGCAGGGCGGCGACGATGGCCAGGATCGGGACGATCCAGGCCGTCCAGATGTTGTCGGGGTCGTGCAGCACCAGGTCCCCGAACCCGCCCGCCAGGGCCGAGACCAGGAAGGCCAGCCCCCACGCCCCGGTGATCATGTAGTTGGTGCGGAGGAAGACGGGCGAGTTCCACTGGGAGGGGTCGGTCTGCTCCCGGGCGTACTGGAGGGTGAACGGCATGCCCACCGCCATCGAGCCGAAGGCGATCGCCGTCAGGGTGAGGCTCGCGACCTCGCCCGCGTACGTCTCCAGCCAGCGCAGCGTGCCGTCGCCCGCCAGGGCGCCGACGACGGCCAGCGCGGCGAAGAACACCACGTCCGCCAGCTCCAGCAGCTTCCACGAGCTGCCCCGGTGCACCACCCGGCCCACCACGACCAGGACGAGGGAGATCCCCAGGGCGATCCCGACCGCGATCTCGAACCGTCCGGGGCCGACCAGCAGGGAGAAGACGATCCAGGGGGACATGCCGACGACCGGGTTCTCCAGGATGTCCGAGACCCGGCCGGCCGCCTTGCCGTGGGCTTGCGTCCGCATCCCTCCAGCGTGCACGCCCTCCGCCCGGAAGGCCATTCGTGGCCGCGGGCCGCGCGGACGGCCACCCCGCCGCGCGGCCCGCGGACGCCGTCAGGACACCGGCACCGCCCGGCGGGCGCCGGCCGCCTCGACGAGGGAGTCCATCACCCGGGTGTCCTTGTCCCGTTCGGGGTGCCACTGCACGCCCACCACCCACTGCTCCCGGTCGGGGAGTTCGATGGCCTCGACCGTGCCGTCCTCGGCGTACGCCGAGACGACCAGCCCCTGGCCGAGCCGCTCCACCGCCTGGTGGTGGTACGTGGGGACGTCCGCGACCTCGGGGACCAGCTCCGCGTACCGGGTGCCCGGCACGGGGGTGACGGGGTGCCAGGACGTGACGCCCGGGGTGTGGACGTGGCCGTCGATGTGCTGGACCAGCGTGCCGCCCAGCGCCACGTTCAGGGCCTGCATGCCCCGGCAGATGCCCAGCACCGGGACCCCGTCGGCCAGGGCGGCGCGGAGCAGGGCCAGTTCCCACTCGTCGCGGACGGTCGCGGGTGCGCCCGTACGGGGGTCGCGCGGGGCCCCGTACCGGACGGGGTCGACGTCCGGGCCGCCGGAGACGACGAGGCCGTCCAGCCGTCCCAGCACCTCCGCCGCCCGCTCCGGCTCGTCCGGCGGCAGCAGGACGGCCGCGCCGCCCGCCGCCTGGACCAGTTCGTAGTAGCCGGACGGGACGAGGGAGGTGGGGAGGTCCCACACCCCGTAGCGGGTGGACGCCTCCACGTAGGTGGTGATGCCGATGAGCGGCCTGGGCACGGTGTTACCTCCAGGGTGGTGCCGGACAGCGGAGCGGGGGGTGCGGGGCCAGGATTTCAGTCGCGGGTCAACTCCGCCTCGGCTTCCGCAAGCGCGGCGAACTCCTCCTCGGGGGCCGAGGCGACGAGGCGGTGGCGGCTGTAGAAGGCGAAGTAGGCGAGGGCGACGGCGTACACGGCGAGGGCGATGAGCGCCGCCTCGACGTCCACCAGGAAGGTGGCCACCAGCGCCGACAGGGCGAGGACGAAGGCGGCGGACGAGGTCAGCACCCCTCCTGGGGTGCGGTACGGACGCTCCAGGCCGGGCTCGCGGCGGCGCAGCACGATGTGGGAGAGGGCCATCAGGGCGTAGGAGATGGTCGCCCCGAACACCGCGATGTTCAGCATCCGCGCCCCGTTGCCGGTGGCCGCCGCGAGGGCGAAGCCGAGGGCGCCGGGGATCACCAGTCCGAGGTAGGGGGCCTTGCGCCGCGAGGTGAGGGACAGGAAGCGCGGCAGGTAGCCGGCGCGGGAGAGGGCGAACAGCTGGCGGGAGCCGGCGTAGATGAGGGAGAAGAAGGAGGCGACGAGGCCCGCCAGGCCCGCGTAGTTGACGAAGCGGCTCAGGGCGGTCGGGCCGCCGTCCCCTTCCAGGGCCACGACCAGGGGGTTCCCGGCGGACTTGACGGCGTCGGCGCCGTGGGCGCCGGTGGCCGCGAAGAAGGTGACCAGGGCCAGGAGGGCGAGGACGCCCATGGAGATGGCCAGCGCCTTCGGCATGGAGCGGACCGGGTCCTTGGCCTCCTCGGCGGCGAGCGGCACGCCCTCGACGCCGAGGAAGAACCACATGCCGAAGGGGAACGCGGCCCAGATGCCGAGGACGCCGAAGGGCAGCCAGGAGCCGGACCCGAAGGCGCCGGGGTCGACGGGGATGTCGTCGAGGGAGCCCGCGTCGAAGTCCGTGAGCGCCCCGAAGGCGAAGACCAGCAGGGCGGCGACGGCGACGGCGGTGACGATCAGGCTGAACCGCAGGGCCTCGCCCACGCCCCACAGGTGGACGCCGATGAAGACGACGAAGCACCCGAGGTAGACCGGCCAGCCGGAGGTCAGCCCGAACAGGCCCAGGGATTCCACGTAGTCGCCGATGAAGATGACGATCGCCGCCGGGGCCAGGACGTACTCGATGAGGATGGCGGTGCCGGTGAGGAAGCCGCCCCAGGGGCCCAGCGCGCGGCGGGCGAAGCCGTAGCCGCCGCCCGCCGTCGGCAGGATCGTGGACAGCTCGGCGAGGGAGAAGACCAGGCAGGCGTACATGGCGCCCATGAGCACGGTGGCGATGGCGAGGCCGCCGAAGCCGCCCTTGGACAGGCCCACGTTCCAACCGGAGTAGTCCCCGGAGACGACGTAGGCGACGCCCAGTCCCGTCAGCAGCAGCCAGCCCGCGCTGCCGCGGCGCAGGGTCCGGCGCTCCAGGTAGGCGGCGTCCGCGCCGGCTGCGGCGTCCGGTGCGGAGTGGGGCGGCGCGGGTGCGGTTTCTTCGGCCATGTGCGCTCCTGCCTAGGGCCTCGGGGGGAACGGGGTGAGGCATGCAATGGTTGTGAGGCGTACCTTTGCGTCAAGGGAGTGGAGCGCGCAAGACCCTTGCGTTAAACAGGGGTTACGAAAACCTCTCCCGTCCCATCCCGTCCCATCCCGTCCGTCTCAGGCCAGGAACCCGCGCAGCAGGGCCGCCGTGCCGCAGCAGTGCTCGCGCATCACCGCCCGCGCCCCCTCCGCGTCGCGCTCCAGCACCGCCTCCACCAGCGCGGTGTGCTGCTGCTGGGAGTGCTCCAGGTTGCGCACCAGCAGCGGGATGCAGTCCAGCAGGTCGTTGACCCGGGCCCGGACGGCCGCGTACTGGGCCGTCAGGCTGGCCGAGCCGGCCAGTTCGCACAGCGCCAGGTGGAAGAGCGTGTCCTGGCGGCGGTACTCGGCGAGCGGCGCGTCGTGGGTGGCGGCGAGGGAGGCCAGCAGCCGCTCGGAGCCCTCCTCGGAGAGGCCCTGCGAGGCGCACAGCCCCGCCGCGCCCACCTCCAGGACCTCGCGGAAGCGCAGCACGTCCTCGATGTCCACCCCCGCCACGCGCCGCCGCAGCTCCTCCTCCGCGCCGCCGGCGGGGGTGTCGGGGCGGGCCAGCACGAAGGTGCCCCCGTACCGGCCGCGCCGGGCCTCCACCAGGCCCTGGTCCTGGAGGACCTTCAGCACCTCGCGCAGGGTGACCCGGCTGATCCCCATCCGCTCCGCCAACTCCCGCTCCGGCGGCAGTCGTTCCCCGCCCGGCACCAGTCCCAGCCGGACCACCTGGAGGATCTGTTCGAGCGCCTCCTCGAAACCGTTGCCCGCCCGCACCTGCCGCAGCACGGGATTGAGCCGCGCGACCGCGCCCCCGTCACCCGCCGTCCCGGTCATCTCGGCTCCTCCTCTTCCCAAGCAATGGTTCTGTTCAATACCTTAGGCCTCCTCGGCTCACCGAAGGAGAGATCCCCGTGGTAGACCGCAAGCCGCCGCTCGCGCCCGAGGAGCTCCGTGCCCTCGTCGCCAGCGGTGAGATCGACACAGTCGTCCTGGCCTTCCCCGACATGCAGGGACGTCTTCAGGGCAAGCGGTTCGCCGCACAGTTCTTCCTGGACGAGGTCCTCGACCACGGCACCGAGGGCTGCAACTACCTCCTCGCCGTCGACACCGACATGAACACCGTCGACGGCTACGAGATGTCCTCCTGGGACCGGGGCTACGGCGACTTCGCCATGCACCCCGACCTCGCCACCCTCCGCCGCATCCCCTGGAACCCCGGCAGCGCCTTCGTCCTCGCGGACCTCGCCTGGCACGACGGCACCCCCGTCGTCGCCGCGCCCCGCCAGATCCTGCGCCGCCAGCTCGAACGCCTCGCCGGACACGGCTACACCGCCATGGTCGGCACCGAGCTGGAGTTCATGGTCTTCCAGGACACCTACGAGAAGGCCTGGAACGCCGACTACCGCGGCCTGACCCCCGCCAACCAGTACAACATCGACTACTCCGTCCTCGGCACCGGCCGCATCGAACCCCTGCTGCGCCGGATCCGCAACGAGATGCAGGCCGCCGGCCTGGTCGTCGAGTCCGCCAAGGGCGAGTGCAACCTCGGCCAGCACGAGATCGCCTTCCGCTACGACGAGGCGCTCACCACCTGCGACCAGCACTCCGTCTACAAGACCGGGGCCAAGGAGATCGCCTCCCAGGAAGGCGTCTCGCTCACCTTCATGGCCAAGTTCGACGAGCGCGAGGGCAACTCCTGTCACATCCACCTCTCGCTCACCGACGCCGACGGACGCAACGCCATGGCCGGGGACGGACCAGGGGGCATGTCACCGCTGATGCGGCACTTCCTGGCCGGCCAGCTGGCGGCGCTGCGCGACTTCTCCCTTCTCTACGCCCCCAACATCAACTCGTACAAGCGTTTCCGCCCGGGTTCCTTCGCCCCCACCGCCGTCGCCTGGGGCGTCGACAACCGGACCTGCGCCCTCCGAGTGGTCGGCCACGGCCGCTCCATGCGCTTCGAGAACCGCCTCCCCGGCGGCGACGTCAACCCCTACCTCGCCGTCGCGGGCCTGGTCGCGGCCGGCATCTACGGCGTGGAGAACCGCCTCGAACTCCCCGAGGCCTGCGCCGGCAACGCCTACACCGCGGACTTCGCCCACGTCCCCACCACCCTGCGCGAGGCGGCGGAACTCTGGGAGAACAGCGAGATCGCCAAGGCCGCCTTCGGCCCCGAGGTCGTCGCCCACTACCGCAACATGGCCCGCGTCGAACTGGACGCCTACGACTCCGCGGTCACCGACTGGGAGCGGCGCCGCTCCTTCGAACGCCTGTAACCCCGCGCCCGCACCGGCCCGCCCCGCACCGGCCCGCCCCGCACCGACCCCAGAAAGGCACCACGTGTCCGAAGCGCTGGACCCCTCCCACCTGAGGGTGCTCAACCCGGCCACCGAGGAACTCGTCGCCACCGTCCCGGCCGCCACACGGGACGACGTCGACAGAGCCGTCGCACGCGCCACGGCCGCCCAGCGCGGCTGGGCCGCGGCCGCCCCCGCCGACCGGGCGCGCGTCCTGCGCCGCTTCGCCGCGGTCGTCGACGGACACCTCGAGGAACTGGCCCGGCTGGAGGTCCGGGAAGCCGGCCACACCCTCGGCAACGCCCGCTGGGAAGCGGGCAACGTCCGCGACCTGCTGGACTTCGCCGCCGGGGGAGTGGAACGGCTCTCCGGACGCCAGATCCCCGTCGCGGGGGGCATCGACGTCACCTTCCTCGAACCCCTCGGCGTCATCGGCGTGATCGCGCCCTGGAACTTCCCCATGCCGATCGCCGCCTGGGGTCTGGCGCCCGCCCTCGCCGCGGGCAACGCCGTCATCCTCAAGCCCGCCGAGACCACCCCCCTCACCGCGCTGCGCCTCGCCGAACTCGCCCTCGACGCCGGGATCCCCGAACACCTCTTCCAGGTGCTCCCCGGCCACGGGGCGGTCACCGGCGACGCGCTCGTAGAACACCCCGGAGTCGCGAAGATCGTCTTCACCGGCTCCACCCGGGTCGGCAAGCAGATCATGTCCAAGTGCGCCGACCGGGTGAAGCGGGTCACCCTCGAACTCGGCGGCAAGAGCCCCAACATCGTCTTCGCCGACGCCGACCTCGAAACGGCGGCGGCCGCCGCCCCCATGGCCTACCTCGACAACACCGGCCAGGACTGCTGCGCCCGCACCCGGATCCTCGTCCAGCGCTCCGTCCACGACCGCTTCCTCGACCTCGTCACCCCGGCCCTCACCTCGGTGGTCGTGGGCGACCCGCTCGACGAGAAGACCCAGATGGGCCCGCTGATCTCGGCCGCCCAGCTGGAGCGCGTCCGCGCCTACGTCACCGACGACCTCAAGGCCGTCCGGGGCACCGCCCCCGAGGGCCCCGGGTTCTGGTACCCGCCGACCCTGATCACCGACGTCGACCCCGCCGCGCCCGTGGCCGCCGAGGAGGTCTTCGGACCCGTCGCCGTCGTCCTCCCCTTCGAGGACGAGGAGGACGCCGTACGCCTCGCCAACGCCACCGAGTACGGCCTCTCCGGCTCCCTCTGGACCCGCGACGTCGGCCGCGCCCTGCGCGTCTCCCGCGCCGTCCAGGCCGGCAACCTCTCCGTCAACTCCCACAGCAGCGTCCGCTACTGGACCCCCTTCGGCGGATACAAGCAGTCCGGGCTCGGCCGCGAGCTCGGACCCGACGCCCTCACCGCATTCACCGAGACCAAGAACGTCTTCATCAGCACGGAGGCCTGAGCACCCATGTCCAGCCAGACCAACGAAGAGATCGTCTGCCGCCGCCTGGTCGGCCGCACCGCCGTCATCACCGGAGCCGGCAGCGGCATCGGCCTCGCCACCGCCCGCCGCCTGGCCTCCGAGGGCGCCAACGTCGTCTGCGCCGACATCGACCCCCTCGCCGGCAAGGCCGCCGCCGAGGAGGTCGGCGGCACCTTCGTCCAGGTCGACGTCACCGACAAGGAGCAGGTCGACGCCCTCTTCAAGACGGCCTTCGACACCTACGGCTCCGTCGACATCGCCTTCAACAACGCCGGCATCTCGCCCCCGGACGACGACTCCATCCTCACCACCGAGCTCGACGCCTGGCGCCGCGTCCAGGACGTCAACCTCACCTCCGTCTACCTCTGCTGCAAGGCCGCCCTCCCCTACATGCAGCGCCAGGGCCGCGGCTCCATCATCAACACCGCCTCCTTCGTCGCCATCATGGGCGCCGCCACCTCCCAGATCTCCTACACCGCCTCCAAGGGCGGCGTCCTCGCCATGTCCCGCGAACTCGGCGTCCAGTTCGCCCGCGAGGGCATCCGCGTCAACGCCCTGTGCCCGGGACCCGTCAACACCCCTCTGCTCCAGGAGCTGTTCGCCAAGGACCCCGAGCGGGCCGCCCGCCGCCTCGTGCACATCCCCCTCGGCCGCTTCGCCGAGCCCACCGAGATCGCCGCCGCCGTCGCCTTCCTCGCCAGCGACGACTCCTCCTTCATCAACGCCACCGACTTCCTGGTCGACGGCGGCATCTCCGGCGCGTACGTCACCCCCCTGTAGGCCGACTCCGCCCATGGGCCCGGTGAACACCCAACGTTCACCTCGGCACCACCCCCACGACAGCCGGGTGTCACACGACGCCCGGCTGTCGTGCCCTACCGTCCCCGACGATCTCGTACGAGAACCAGGAGCGCCCACCCCCGTGACCCGACCCCGCACCCGCCGCCGGATCCAGGCGGCCGGCGCCGCCCTCGCGATGGCCGCCGCAGCCCTCACCGCGGCCGCCCCCGCCCAGGCCGCACCCGCCGCCTGCACCACCCCGAAGCTCGCCGCGGGCTGGTACGGGGACAACCAGGCCCGGCTCCAGCAGCTCATCGACCAGTACGGCAGCTGCAACCCGTACCGCCCCGGCCGCACCAAGCCCGTCGCCGTCTTCGACTGGGACAACACCGTCGTCAAGAACGACGTCGGCGACGCCACCATGTTCTGGCTCCTGCGCAACGGGAAGGTCCGCCAGCCCGCCGACTGGAAGGGCACCAGCCGCTACCTCACCCCCGCCGCCGCCCAGGCCCTCACCACCGCCTGCGGCCCCCTCGCCCGCCCCGGAGCCCCCCTGCCCACCGGCACCCCCGCGGGCGCGGCCTGCGCCGACGAGATCAACGCCGTCTACGGCACCTCCGCCACCCGCACCGGCGCCGCCGCCTTCGCCGGCTGGGACCACCGCACCATCGAACCCGCCTACGCCTGGCTGCCCCAGCTCCTCCAGGGCTGGACCGCCCACCAGGTCCGCGGCTTCGCCGCCGCCGCCCGCACCGAGAACCTCGCCGCGCCCGTCGGCACCAAGCAGCAGGTCGGCACCGGCACCGCCACCGGCTGGGTCCGCTACTACGACCAGCAGCGCGACCTCGTCAAGAGCCTCCAGCGCGCCGGCTTCGACGTCTGGATCAGCTCCGCCTCCCCGCAGCCCGTCGTCGAGGTCTGGGCCCAGGGCACCGGCATCGGGGCCGACCACGTCATCGGCATCCGCAACACCACCCGGGACGGGAAGCTCACCCCCCACCTCCAGGGCTGCGGGTCCGTCGCCGACGGCGCCGACTCGATGATCACCTACGTGGACGGCAAGCGCTGCTGGATCAACAAGGAGGTCTTCGGCGTCCGCGGCGCGGCCGCCGAGAAGGTCCAGCCCGCCGCCCGGCGCCAGGTCTTCGCGGCCGGCGACTCCGACACCGACGTCACCTTCCTGCGCGACGCCACCGCCCTGCGCCTGGTGGTCAACCGCAACAAGAACGAACTCATGTGCCGCGCCTACGACAACAGCGACGGCAAGTGGATCGTGAACCCCATGTTCATCGAGCCCAAGAAGCAGAAGACCGGCCCGTACCCCTGCTCCACCACCGCGTACACCGACCACGACGGCACGCCGGCCCCCGTCCGCCGGGGCGACACGAGCGTCATCCCCGACCAGACGGACACCGTGTTCTAGAGGAAGGCCCGCCCCTCGCCCCGATAGGTCGGGACGGACGCCGTGACCCGGTCGCCCTCCACCAGGTGGAGGGTCTCGAACCGCTCGCACAGCTCCCCGGCCTTCGCGTGCCGGAACCAGACCCGGTCGCCGATCAGCAGGTCGTCGGCCGGGCCGCCCAGCAGCGGGGTCTGCACCTCCCCCGCCCCCTCCTGCGGGTCGTAGCGCAGGCCCGCGGGCAGGTAGGGCACCGGGAGCCGGTCCGCCCCCGCCGCCCCCGAGGCCGGATAGCCGCCGCCCAGCACGGTCACCACCCCCACCCCGGGCCGACGCACCACCGGCTGCGCGAACAGCGCGGCCGGACGCCCCCGGAACGAGGTGTAGTTGTCGAACAGCCGCGGCACGTACAGCCCCGAGCCGGCCGCGATCTCCGTCACCGCCTCCTCGGCGGCCGTCTCCGCCACGCTCCCCGTACCGCCGCCGTTGACGAACTCCAGGTCCGGCACCACCGACCGCACGGCCCGCACCACCTCGGCCCGCCGCGCCGCCAGCTCCCTGCGGGCCGCGCCCTGCATCAGCCGGATCATCCGCGAGCGCACCGGCCGCCCGGCCACCGCGTCCCCGACCCCGGCCACGTGCCCCTCGTACGCCATCAGCCCCACCACCCGGAACCCCGGCCGCGAGGCCACCGCCCGCGCCAGCTCCGCCAGCTGCCCCGGCTCCCGCAGGGGCGAGCGCCGCGCCCCGATCCGGACCCGGCCGCCCAACAGCCGCAGGGAGGTGTCGAGTTCCAGACAGACCCGGATCTCCTCGGCCCCGCCGGCCCGCGAGCGCTCGATGACGTCCAACTGCGCGGGATCGTCGACCATCACGGTCACGGCCGCGGCGAGCTTCGCGTCACCCGCCAGCTCCCCGAACCCCGCCCGGTCCGCGGACGGATAGGCCAGCAGCACGTCCTCGAAACCGGACCGCGCGAGCCACAGCGACTCGGCCAGCGTGTACGACATGATCCCCGCGAACCCCGGCCGGGCCAACACCCGTTCGAGGAGCGCCCGGCACCGCACGGACTTGCTGGCGACCCGGACCGGCTTCCCGCCGGCCCTCCGCACCAGATCGGCGGCGTTCGCGTCGAAGGCGTCCAGATCCACGATGGCCAGGGGCGCGTCGAGGTGCGCGGTCGCCCGGTCGTACCGGGCCCGGTCCGAAGTCATGGGCGGCAGCTTGCCAGACCGGCGTACCGCCGGGTAGCCCCCGCACAGCCGGGGCTGCCGACCCCGGACCGCCCCGCCGCGCGCAGCCCCACTCCGGCCGCCGGCCGCCCCGCGCCGCCGCGCGGGGCCCTCTCCCCGCCCCGCCCTCCGGCCGGCCCCGGGGGCGCCGCCGCGCCCCGGCGCCTCCGGCTGGGGCCGGGGGCACCCCCGGGGGCTCCGCCCGGCGCCGCCCTCGGGCCGGCGCCGGTGGCACGCCGGGGGCTCCGCCCCGGACCCGGCCCTCCGGCCGGCGCCGGGGGCAACCCCGGGGGGCTCCGCCCCCCACCCGGCCCTCCGCCGCCGGGCGGCACCCCCGGGGTGCCTCCCGGACCCCGCGGCCCGGACGACGGCGGGGCCGCGGGGCCCCGGGCCCGGCCACCGCGCGGCCGGGGCGACGGCGACGGCCCCGTAGAGTACGGGCAGGCAGCCGTACGGAACGGGGGGCGGAGCCGCCGGATGACCACGACCACACCACGGACCGAGGTCCTGGGCGACCCCGGGCAGCCCCCGCCCCCGCGCCGCCACCCCGGCCGGGTCGTCGCCGCCGTCACCTGCGCCCTGCTCGGCTCCGCCCTCCTCGCCGGGGGCACCGCCACCACCTGGAGCCGGTACCGCGCCGACCACCGCCCGCTGCCGCCCGACGCCGCCTACCGCCAGGCCGCGTCCCTCTGGCACACCGCCCCCGTGGACGGCCTCCTGCCGCCGGTGGTCGAGGACCGCGAGGCCGGCCCCGGCGGCGCGAGCCGCACCTGGACCCGGATCGCCCTCGCCCCCGACGCCGACTGCGCCGCCGCCCTCCCCGCCGACTGGCGCGCCGCGCTCACCGCCACCGGCTGCACCCGCGTGCTGCGCGCCACCTACACGGACTCCACCCGCAGCACCCTGATCACCGTCGGCCTGGTCTTCACCCCGGCCGACGCCCGGGCCATGGACGGCCTGCGCGGCCGCCTCCCCGCCCCGCCCGCCTACGAGTACGCCGACTCCCGGCGCGCCGCCTGGACGGCCGGCGTCGTCGCCGAGGCCCCCGCCGTCGTCTACGCCGTCTCCGCCTTCGCCGACGGCCGCGCCATGGACGCCCCCGTCCCGGCGGAGGAAGCGGCCCGCCCCGGAGCCACCGGCACCGTCGCCGAAGCGGGCCTGGGCCACGAGGCCAAGGCCCTCGCGGTCCGCGTCGAACGCGCCCTCGGCGCCCTCGCCGCACCCTCCGGCACCGACCCCACCGCACGGGCCGCCGCACGGCAGCCGCGCCAGGAGCCCCTCGGATGAACCCCACCCCCCGCCCGGCCCCGCCCGCCGCACCGGAGCCGGCGTCCGCCCCGCGCAGGCCCCTCCGGGCCGCCGGGGCCGTCGCGGCGCTGGCCGCGCTGTTCGTGGCCGCCGCCGTGCCGCCCGCCGCCGCCGACACCATCCGCGACCGGCAGTGGGGCCTGCTGGCCCTGCGCGCCGAGGAGGCCTGGGGCATCACCCAGGGCGACGGGATCACCGTCGCCGTCCTCGACACCGGCGTCGACCCCACCCACCCCGACCTCGACGGCCAGGTCCTGGAGGGCACCGACCTCGTCGGCATGGGCGCCGGCCGCGGCGACCGCGCCTGGGCCCGCCACGGCACGGCGATGGCGAGCATCATCGCGGGCCACGGACACGGCCCCGACCGCGGCCAGGGCGTCCTCGGCATCGCCCCGCGCGCCCGGATCCTCCCGGTCCGGGTGATCCTCGAAGAGGGCGACCCGGGGCGCGCCAAAGCCCGCGACAGCAAGTCCGGGGCCCTCGCCGAAGGCATCCGCTGGGCCGCCGACCACGGCGCCGACGTGATCAACCTGTCGCTCGGCGACGACAGCGACTCCGCCCACCACGAACCCGCCGAGGACGAGGCCGTCCAGTACGCCCTCGGCAAGGGCGTGGTCGTCGTCGCCTCCGCGGGCAACGGCGGGGAGCGCGGCGACCACACCTCCTACCCCGCCGCCTACCCCGGGGTCATCGCGGTCGCCGCCGTCGACCGCCAGGGCCGCAAGGCCCCCTTCTCCACCCGCCACTGGTACGCCACCGTCAGCGCCCCCGGCGTCGACGTGGTCATCGCCGACCCGGACCGCGCCTACTACGAGGGCTGGGGCACCAGCGCCGCCGCCGCCTTCGTCTCCGGGGTCGTGGCCCTGGTCGAGGCCGCCCACCCCGGCCTGTCCCCGGCGCAGGTCAAGAAGCTGCTGGAGGACACCGCCGACGCCCGCCCGGCCGGCGGCCGCGACGACGCCCGGGGCCACGGCACCGTGGACCCCGTCGCAGCCCTCCAGGCCGCCGGCGCGCTGCGCCCCGAGGCCCCGGCCCCCGCCGCCGTCCCGGCCGGCCGGCGCTTCTTCGGTCCCGGCCCCGACCCGGTCCACGCGGCTGGCAGGCCCTCCCGGGCGACCGCCCCGGCCGCCGCCGCCGGGGGAGCGGCGCTGCTGGTGCTGGCCGCCGTACTGGCCCGGCGGCCGCGTGCCGCACGGCGGGACGCCGGGGAACCGTCCTTCCCCCCGGCGGGATAGGGTCGGTCCATTGTGGCGACCAAGAACATTCCAGACCCCGGATTCTCCGACGACGACGGCACCGCCGACCCCCGGCTGAGCGCGGCCCTGGCCGCTTGGGCCGAGGACCGGGCCAACGAGCCGCAGCTGCTGGCGGCCCTGAAGGACGCCCGCCTGCTGGTGCCCGTCGTGGCGGTGCTCGGCGAGGTCGAGACGGACCCCGAGACCGGCCTGAAGCGCGAGAAGACCAGCGACATGGCCGTCCCCACCCTGACCGCGGGGAACCGCCGGGCGCTGCCCGCCTTCACCTCCATCGCCTCGCTGGCGCTGTGGGACCCGGCGGCCCGCCCGGTGGCGGTCCCGCTGCACCAGGCCCTGGCCGCCGCCGCGCACGAGAAGGCCGACACGATCGTCCTCGACCTGGCCGGCCCCGTCCCGTACCAGCTGACCGGCCCCGCGCTGCTCGCACTGGCCGAGGGGCGCACGGACGCCGACCCGCTGGCCGACCCCGCCGTGCGCGGGGCGGTGCGGGCCGCGGTGGCCGCCGAGCCGGCCGTGCTCCGCGCCCACCTGGGGCCGGGCGGGGCCGCCGCCGACGGCACCCTCGCCATCGTGCTGTCCGACGGGGCGCCCGTCGGCCCCGCCGCCCGCCGGGTGGCCGAGGCCCTCGCGGCGGACGAGACCCTGCGCGGGCGCCTCGTGCGCGGCCTGGACCTGGCGCTCCTGCCGGCCGACGCCCCGGTCCCGCCGGGCGAGCCGCTCTTCTCCCGCTGAGGAGCCCGTACGCACGCCGAAGGGCCGCCCGCGACAGCTCGCGGGCGGCCCTTCGGCGTACGAAACGGAATCCGGGGGGACGGGATCAGGCGTAGACGGGGCCCGTGAACTTCTCGCCCGGGCCCTGGCCCGGCTCGTCCGGGACGAGGGAGGCCTCGCGGAAGGCCAGCTGGAGCGACTTCAGGCCGTCGCGCAGCGGGGCCGCGTGGAAGGAGCTGACCTCGGTGGCGCTGGCGGTGACCAGGCCGGCCAGGGCGGTGATCAGCTTGCGGGCCTCGTCGAGGTCCTTGTGCTCGGAGTCCGGCTTGTCCAGGCCCAGGTTGACCGCCGCGGCGCTCAGCAGGTGGACGGCCACCGTGGTGATGACCTCGACGGCCGGGACGTCCGCGATGTCGCGGGTCATCTCGTCGTAGTCGGGAGTGGTGGAATCGGAGGGCGTCGCGTCAGTCATGCGCTCCACGATAGGTCGTGCGGCGGCCTTGCCACGCGTGGGGTAGTATGTACATCGACCGGCCGGACACCTGTGTGCCCGGCCCACAAGTGGAGGCTCCGATCTCCCACCCGACCACCCTCCGGGGAGGCGGGTCATCCGGTCAGGCGGTATCCATCGTTCCGTACGGACGATGGAAGGCCGCCGAGTTGCGCCCCGCGGTTCGCACGCGGCGGTGCTCCGGTTGTTTTGGAGCCCCTGCCTGTGCCCGGCGGGGCATTTTTCTTTCTCCGCCGCGGTTGAGGTCTGACGACAGAAGACGTCAGCGGTTGTCTGCCCAGACAGCCGTGTGGTGCTACCGAGGAGGATCCATCAGCACCGAGCCCCGCATCAACGATCGGATTCGCGTCCCTGAGGTGCGACTCGTCGGTCCCAGCGGCGAACAGGTGGGCATTGTTCCGCTTGCGAAGGCGCTTGAGCTCGCGCAGGAGTACGACCTGGACCTGGTCGAGGTCGCGGCCTCCGCTCGCCCGCCGGTCTGCAAGCTCATGGACTACGGCAAGTTCAAGTACGAGTCGGCCATGAAGGCCCGTGAGGCGCGCAAGAACCAGGCGCACACGGTCATCAAGGAGATGAAGCTCCGGCCGAAGATCGACCCGCACGACTACGACACCAAGAAGGGTCACGTCGTTCGGTTCCTCAAGCAGGGCGACAAGGTCAAGATCACGATCATGTTCCGTGGTCGCGAGCAGTCCCGGCCGGAGCTCGGCTACCGACTGCTGCAGCGTCTCGCTTCGGACGTCGAGGACCTCGGCTTCATCGAGTCGAACCCGAAGCAGGACGGCCGGAACATGATCATGGTTCTCGGTCCGCACAAGAAGAAGACCGAGGCGATGGCCGAAGCCCGCGAGGCGCAGGCCGCCCGCAAGGCCGAGCGCCAGGGTGTCGCCGCCGCCGGCGAGGAGGCCCCTTCCGAGGAGGCCGCCCCGGTCGAGGCGGAGACCGCCGAGGTCGTCTCTGACGAGGCCGCCGAGGCCGAGGCCGAGGCGAACCCCGAGGCCTGATTCCGAGGCGAGCCCGTCTCGGATCACCCACACAACATGACGCTCCCGTCAGCCGGCCCCCCGCGGGCCGGTGGGAGCGCCACCGACGAGGAGATAACGGCGCTATGCCGAAGAACAAGACGCACAGCGGTTCCAAGAAGCGCTTCAAGATCACCGGCTCCGGCAAGGTGCTCCGTGAGCGCGCCGGCAAGCGCCACCTGCTCGAGCACAAGTCGTCCCGTGTCACCCGCCGCCTGACCGGCACCGCGGAGATGGCCCCCGGCGACGCCGCGAAGATCAAGAAGCTTCTCGGCAAGTGACGTCCTTCCGCCCCTCTGCGGGGGCGGGACGTCAAGACCGGGACCCCATCGAATTCGGGCCGTGTGAAGACAACCACGGCCCCGCTACAAGGAGTTAAAAAGTGGCACGCGTCAAGCGGGCAGTAAACGCCCACAAGAAGCGCCGGGCGATCCTCGAGGCGGCCTCCGGCTACCGCGGTCAGCGTTCGCGCCTGTACCGCAAGGCCAAGGAGCAGGTCACCCACTCGCTGGTCTACAACTTCAACGACCGCAAGAAGCGCAAGGGCGACTTCCGTCAGCTGTGGATCCAGCGCATCAACGCCGCTGCCCGCCAGAACGGCATGACGTACAACCGCCTCATCCAGGGTCTGAAGGCCGCCAACGTCGAGGTGGACCGCAAGATGCTGGCCGAGCTGGCCGTCAACGACGCCAACGCGTTCGCCGCGCTCGTCGAGGTCGCGCAGAAGGCCCTCCCGGCCGACGTGAACGCGCCCAAGGCCGCCGCGTAAGGCATTCGCCGGCCCGATACCGGGGCCGGCACCCACGGACCCGCAGGCGCTCGCCTGCGGGTCCGTGTGCGTTCGCCCCGCCCCGCCCGGCCGCAGCCGCGCACCGGACCACCCGAGAGAGAACCTGAGACCCATGCCCACCCCCGCCGAGCTGATCTCCCCCCGATCCCCGCGGGTGGCCGCCGCACGGCGGCTGGCGCGGCGCAACTTCCGCACGAAGGAGCGCCGGTTCCTCGCCGAGGGCCCCCAGGCCGTCCGCGAGGCGGTCGAGCACCGCGGGTCCCAGGGCGCGACCCTGATCGAGCTGTTCGCCACCGTCGAGGCCGCCGAGCGCTACGCCGACATCGTCGAGGCCGCCCTGCTGGGCGGGGCGCGCGTGCACTACGCCTCCGACGAGGTGCTCGCCGAGGTCTCGCAGACCGTCACCCCGCAGGGCCTCGTCGGCGTCTGCCACTTCCTGGACTCCCCCTTCGAGGAGATCCTCCGCTCCGGCCCGAAGCTCGTCGCCGTCCTCGCCCACGTCCGCGACCCCGGGAACGCCGGCACCGTCCTGCGCTGCGCGGACGCCGCGGGCGCCGACGCGGTGGTGCTGACCGACGCCTCGGTCGACCTCTACAACCCCAAGTCCGTCCGCGCCTCCGTGGGCTCCCTCTTCCACCTCCCGGTGGCCGTCGGCGTCCCCGTCGAGCAGGCCGTGGCGGGGCTGCGGGCGGCCGGCGTGCGGATCCTCGCGGCCGACGGGGCCGGGCAGGACGACCTCGACGCCGAGCTGGACGCCGGCACCATGGGGGGCCCGTCGGCCTGGGTCTTCGGCAACGAGGCCTGGGGCCTGCCCGAGGAGACCCGGGCGCTCGCGGACGCCGTCGTACGGGTCCCGATCCACGGCAAGGCCGAGAGCCTGAACCTCGCCACCGCCGCCGCCGTGTGCCTCTACGCGTCCGCGCGTGCACAGCGGGCGCCCGGAGGGTGCCGCTCCGTGACCCCCAGCTAGTAATGTGGCCGTCCGGGGGCCCACTGCGCTACCCGGAGATGTGGGGTACGGGGACATGACCGTCGGCACGAACAGCTCGCCGGTGACCGAGGGGGCCGCAGGGCCGGGCGCGGAACGGCTGCGGGGCACCCCCGGAGAGGTCTTCGCCGTCGACCCCGACGAGCTCCCCGACGGGCTCGTCGTCGCGGACCGCACCGGGCACGTCGTCTGCTTCAACCGGGCCGCCTCCCGGATCACCGCCATCGCGGCCGGCGAGGCCCTCGGCGCCCGCATCGAGCGGGCGCTCCCGCTGGAGGACCTCGAAGGCCGCCGCTGGTGGGCGCTGACCGACCCGTACGGCGGCCTCGCCACCCGGCGCGGCCAGCCCGAGCGCAACCTGCTGCTCCCCGGCGGCCGCGAGGTGCTGGTCTCCGCCCGGTACGTGCGCACCCACCCCACCGGCCCGCTGAGCCGCCTCGTGGTCACCCTGCGCGGCACCGAGGCCCGCCGCCGCACCGAGCGCAGCCACGCCGAGCTGATCGCGACCGTCGCGCACGAGCTGCGCTCCCCGCTGACCTCCGTCAAGGGGTTCACGGCGACCCTGCTCGCCAAGTGGGAGCGGTTCACCGACGACCAGAAGCGGCTGATGCTGGAGACCGTCGACGCGGACGCCAACCGGGTCACCCGCCTGATCGCGGAGCTCCTCGACATCTCCCGCATCGACTCGGGCCGCCTGGAGGTGCGCCGGCAGCCGGTGGACATCGCCGCGGCCGTCGGTCGGCACGTCCAGGCCCTCACCGCGAACGGCCAGGCCCCCGACCGGTTCCTCGTGCGCGTCAGCCGCCCGCTGCCCGACCTGTGGGCCGACCCGGACAAGATCGACCAGATCCTGGGCAACCTCCTCGAAAATGCGGTGCGGCACGGCGACGGAACGGTCACCATCGACGTAGCGCCGTACGAGAAGGGAACAGCCGTCACCGTGACCGACGAAGGCCCCGGGATCCCCGAGGAGTCGATGGGCCGCGTCTTCACCCGCTTCTGGCGGGGGAGCAAGCGCGGCGGCACCGGCCTGGGCCTGTACATCGTCAAGGGCATCGTGGAGGCCCACGGCGGCACCATCACCGTCGGGCGCGGACCCGGCGGCGGCGCGGAGTTCCGATTTATGCTGCCCGTGAGCGCGCCGGCCTACCTCACCCAGTAACCCTGCGGAGAGTCCCGCCAGGCGGCCCACGGGCTTCCTCACCCCCGGCGGCCCTTAGACTCGTCCTTTGGCACCCTTGTGTCCTTGTGCCGATCACGCCGATCAGCGATCGAGTCGTGCGAGTCGCGCGAGTCGTGCGGGGACCCACCAGCCAGCCATCGGAAGTACGGGAAGAGATGTCGGCACCGAACAAGTCGTACGACCCTGTCGAGGTCGAGGCACTGAAACCGGAAGAGATCGAGCGCATGCGGGACGAGGCGCTCGCCGCCTTCGCGTCCGCCGGCGACCTCGACGAGCTCCGCGAGGCGAAGACCGCGCACATGGGCGACCGCTCGCCCCTCGCGCTCGCCAACCGCGAGATCGGCGCCCTGCCGCCCCAGGCCAAGGCCGAGGCGGGCAAGCGCGTCGGACAGGCCCGCGGCGCCGTGAACAAGGCCTTCGGGGCCCGCACGGTCGCCCTGGAGGCCGAGCGCGACGAGCGGGTGCTGGTCGAGGAGGCGGTGGACGTCACGCTGCCCTACGACCGCGTGCCCGCCGGCGCCCGCCACCCGCTGACCACGCTGATGGACCGCATCGCGGACATCTTCGTCGGCATGGGCTACGAGGTCGCGGAGGGCCCCGAGGTCGAGGCGGAGTGGTTCAACTTCGACGCCCTCAACTTCACCCCCGACCACCCGGCGCGCCAGATGCAGGACACCTTCTTCGTCCAGGGCCCCGAGGGCACCCAGGGCGACGAGTCCGGCGTCGTGCTGCGCACCCACACCTCCCCGGTGCAGGCGCGCTCGCTGCTGGAGCGCAAGCCCCCCGTCTACATCGTCTGCCCGGGCCGCGTGTACCGCACCGACGAGCTCGACGCGACGCACACCCCGGTCTTCCACCAGGTCGAGCTCCTCGCCGTCGACGAGGGCCTGACCATGGCCGACCTCAAGGGCACCATCGACCACATGGTCAAGGAGCTCTTCGGGGAGCAGACCACCACGCGCCTGCGCCCGCACTTCTTCCCGTTCACCGAGCCGTCCGCCGAGATGGACATGCAGTGCTACGTCTGCCGCGGCGCGTCGGTGGGCAACCCCGACCGCCCCTGCCGTACCTGCTCCAGCGAGGGCTGGATCGAGCTCGGCGGCTGCGGCATGGTCAACCCGAAGGTGCTCGTCGCCTGCGGTGTGGACCCCGAGAAGTACAGCGGCTTCGCCTTCGGGTTCGGCATCGAGCGGATGCTGATGTTCCGCCACAATGTTGAAGACATGCGAGACATGGTCGAGGGTGACGTGCGCTTCACCCGGCCGTTCGGGAGTGAGATCTGATGCGCGTCCCGCTTTCCTGGCTGCGGGAGTACGTCGACCTCCCCGCGGGTGAGACCGGCCGCGACGTGGCCGCCAAGCTCGTCGACGCCGGCCTCGAGGTCGAGACCGTCGAGACGCTCGGCGCCGGCCTCACGGGCCCCCTCGTCGTCGGCCAGGTGCTGACCATCGAGGAGCTCGAGGGCTTCCGCAAGCCCATCCGCTTCTGCACGGTCGACGTCGGCCGGGCCAACGGCACCGGCGAGCCGCAGGAGATCGTCTGCGGCGCCCGCAACTTCTCCGTCGGCGACAAGGTCGTCGTGGTCCTGCCCGGCGCCGTCCTGCCCGGCGACTTCGCGATCGCCTCGCGCAAGACGTACGGCAAGACCTCCCACGGCATGATCTGCTCCGGCGAGGAGCTGGGCATGGGCGACGACGGCACGCACGGCATCATCGTGCTGCCGCCGGAGTACGAGCCGGGCACCGACGCGATCGAGCTGCTCCAGCTCGTCGACGAGGTCCTCGACATCGACATCACCCCGGACCGCGGCTACTGCATGTCGATGCGCGGTGTGGCCCGCGAGGCCGCCACCGCCTACGGCCTGCCGCTGCGCGACCCGGCGCTGCTGGACGTCCCCGCGCCGAACTCGTACGGCTACGCGGTGAAGATCTCCGACCCGCAGGGCTGCGACCGCTTCACCGCCCGCACGGTGACCGGCCTCGACCCCGAGGCGCGCTCCCCGATCTGGCTCACCCGCCGCCTCCAGAAGGCCGGCATGCGCCCGATCTCGCTCGCCGTCGACATCACCAACTACGTGATGCTCGAACTCGGCCAGCCCCTGCACGCCTACGACCGCTCCCGCCTCGACGGCGAGATCGGCGTCCGCCGTGCCGAGCAGGGCGAGAAGTTCACCACCCTCGACGGGGTCAAGCGGACCCTCGACGCCGAGGACCTGGTGATCACCGACAACAGCGGCCCGATCGGGCTCGCCGGCGTCATGGGCGGCGCCGACACCGAGATCGCCGACTCCGTCACCGACCCGGAGACCGGCGCCGTCACGGGCACCACCGACGTGGTCATCGAGGCCGCGCACTTCGACTCCGTGTCGATCTCGCGCACCGCCCGCCGCCTGAAGCTGTCCTCCGAGGCCTCCAAGCGCTTCGAGCGCGGCGTCGACCCGATGGCCGCCGCCGCGGCCGCCCAGCGCACCGTGGACCTCCTCGTGCTGCTCGCCGGCGGCACCGCCGAGGCCGGGGTCACCGAGCTCATCGCCCCGGGTGCCCCGCGCACCATCGCGATGCGCGCCGACCACCCGGACCGGGTCGCGGGCATGGAGTACGGCCGCGAGACCGTCGTGCGCCGCCTCCAGGAGATCGGCTGCGACGTCTACGGCCAGGACGAGCTCGTCGTCACCGTCCCCTCGTGGCGGCCCGACCTCGCCGCGCCCAACGACCTCGCCGAGGAGGTCATCCGCCTGGAGGGCTACGGGAACCTCCCCTCCACCCTCCCGCAGGTGCCCTCCGGCCGCGGCCTGACCCCGCGCCAGCAGCTGCACCGCCGCGTCGGCCGCGCCCTGGCCGGCGCCGGCTACGTCGAGGCGCTCAGCTACCCGTTCATCGGCGAGGGCGTCTTCGACCAGCTCCAGCTGCCCGCGGACGACGCGAGCCGCCGGGTGGTCAAGCTGGTCAACCCGCTCTCCGACGAGGAGCCGGCGCTGCGCACCACGCTGCTGCCGGGCCTGCTCGGCGCGCTGCGCCGCAACGACAGCCGCGGCAGCCACGACCTGGCCCTCTTCGAGACCGGCTCGGTCTTCAGGGCCGGCGGGCAGCCGGGTGCCGCCGTACGGCTGCCGGTCGACCGCCGTCCCACGGACGAGGAGATCGCCACCCTGGACGCGGCCCTGCCCGCGCAGCCGCGCCACGCCGCGGTCGTGCTGGCCGGCGCCCGCGAGCAGGCCGGCTGGTGGGGCAAGGGCCGTCCGGCCGACTGGGCCGACGCGGTCCAGGCCGCCCGCGCGCTGGCCGTCGAGGCCGGCGCCGAGCTGGTCGTCCGCCAGGGCCAGTACGGGCCGTGGCACCCCGGCCGCTGCGCCGAGCTGGTCGTGACCCTCGACGGCGTCGAGACGGTCGTCGGCCACGCCGGCGAGCTGCACCCGCGCGTGGTCAAGGCCCTCGGCCTGCCGGCGCGCACCAGCGCCATGGAGCTCGACCTCGACCGCCTCGCGGCGGCCGGCGGCGAGGCCCTCCAGGCGCCCCGGATCTCCACCTTCCCGGTGGCGACCCAGGACGTCGCGCTGATCGTCGACGCGTCCGTCCCGGCCGCGGCCGTGGAGGCCGCGCTGCGCCAGGGCGCCGGCGAACTCCTCGAATCGCTGCGGCTGTTCGACGTGTTCACCGGTGAGCAGGTCGGCGAGGGCAAGAAGTCCCTCGCGTACGCCCTGCGCTTCCGCGCGCCCGACCGCACCCTGACCGCCGAGGAGTCCACGGCCGCGCGCGACGCGGCGGTGGCCCTCGCCGGCGAGCGGACCGGGGCGGTGCTGCGCGGCGCCTGACCCGCCGTGAGCAGGACCCGCTGAGGGGCCCGTCCGGACCACCGGACGGGCCCCTCCGGCATGCCGGGACGGGGTTCACCCGTCCGGGTGGGAGTGCGGGCGGCTCCGCCCCGGGGACCGGACCCGCCCCGCCGGGGGGAGTGGAACGGCCCGGGCGGATCCGTGTCACCGGAGCTGCCGCTCCGCACCGGGCCGGTGGACGGACCCGGTGCGGAACCGGCCGGCTCGGGCGGGGGCCCGGCGACCAACCGGGCGGCCCCGCGGAGCCGTGGTGCGCCGCCCGCCCGCCATGGAGTGTCGGGCAGACAGCAGGGCGGGCGGCGCGGTGCCGGGTCGTCGCACTGTACGAGGGGGAGCCGACGACCGGGCGGCCTCCTTGGCGAGGCTCTTCAGTGAACCGCGCCGCGGCCCCCTCGCGGCAGGGTGCGTATCGCATTTATGCGCGTTCTTGTTTCACACCCCGTGTGAATTGGACGCACCGCACCCCGAGGGCACCGCTCAGCCACTAGCCTGGAGCCGACGAGCCCTTGGAGGGGCCCATGCAGCCCAACGCCCTGCTCGACGCCCTCCTCGCCGAGGCGGGCATGTCACACGCCGGACTCGCCGCGCACGTCAACCAGGCGGGACGGTCCCGCGGACTCGCGCTGCGCTACGAACACACCGCGGTCTCGCGCTGGTTGAAGGGGCAGCGCCCCCGCGGCCAGGTGCCCGACCTCATCTGCGAGGTGCTGGGCGGACGCCTGCACCGCCCCGTGGGCCTCGACGACATCGGCCTCGGCGTCCCCGGCGGGCAGACCCCGCACGCCACCCGGCTCAGCGGCTTCGTGGACCGGGCCACCGCCCTGTGGCGCTCCGACGAACTGGGCCGGCCCGCGCAGCTCACCGCGCACGCCCTCACCGGAACCCCCGCCGTGATCCCCGTGTGGGAGTGGGAGAACCCGCCCGAGGACGCCGACGTGTCCCGCTCGGGCGCGCACCGGATCGGCCCCGAGCACATCGAGATCCTGCGGGCCTCGCGGGCCCACTACGAGCTGATGTACCGCCGGGCCGGCGGGATGGCCACCCGGGCCCGCATCGTCCGCTTCCTCGGCAGCGAGACCGCCCCGATGCTGCGCGGCAGTTACCCCGACGACCTCGGCCGCCGGCTGTACCGCGCCACCGGGTCGCTGGTGGCCGTCGCGGGCATCTGCGCGTACGACTCCGACGCGCACGGCCTCGCCCAGCGCTACTTCCACCAGGCCCTGCGCCTGGCCAAGGCCAGCGGGGACCGGGGGCTCGGGGCGTACGTGATCGCCCTGCTGGTCAACCAGTCCCTGCACCTGCGGGACTTCCGCCAGGCGGTGGCCTTCGCGGAGGCCGCGCTGCGGGCCGCCGGCAGCCGGATCACCCCGGCGCTGGCCGCCGACCTGTACGCGATGCAGGCCAAGGCCTACGCCCAACTCGGGGACACCGCGGCCGCCCTGGCCTGCATCCGGCGCGCGGAGGCCGCCGCCGAGCGGATCCGGCCCGGCACCGAGCCCGCCGAGACGGGCTACGTCCAGCCCGGACTGGTCAACGTCCAGGTGGCGGAGGCGCTGCTGAGCCTGGGGGACCTGGACGGCGCGCACGAGCAGGCGGCCGAGGCCGTCGGCACCCCGGCGCACGACCGCGGGCGGGTGCACCGGCTGGCCATGCTGTGCGAGATCCAGCTGCGCCAGGGGGAAGCGGACCGTGCGGCGGCCTCGGCGGCCGAAATGGCCGAACGCGCCCGGGGGATGGAGTCGCTGCGGCTGCGCGACCGGCTGCGCACGGTCCGGGAGGCCCTGCTGACCAGCGGCTGCGCCGGTGCGCAGGAGACCGCCGACCTCATCGACGGGGCGCTGCGCGTTCCCCTGTGACGGTCCGAGCTGCTGCCATGTTGCCACCTACGAACCGGAAGGCGGCACGACCGTGCAGTGGACGAACCTGAGTGAGCAGACCGTGTACAAGAACCGCTGGTTCGACGTGAACCTCGCGGACGTGGAACTCCCCGACGGCCGGCACCTGGACCACTTCGTCATCCGGCTGCGGCCGGTCGCGGTGGCCACGGCCGTCAACGAGGCCGACGAGGTGCTGCTGCTGTGGCGGCACCGGTTCATCACGGACAGCTGGGGCTGGGAGCTGCCCGCCGGGGTGGTCGAGGACGGGGAGTCCCCGGAGGCGGCGGCCGCCCGGGAGATGGAGGAGGAGTCGGGCTGGCGGCCCGGCCCGCTCCACCACCTGATGACCGTCGAGCCCTCCAACGGGCTGACGGACGCCCGCCACCACCTCTACTGGGCGGACGGGGCCACCCTCATCGGGGAACCGGAGGACGGTTTCGAGTCCTCGCGCCGCGAGTGGGTGCCGCTGAAGCTCGTACCGGACCTGATCGGGCGGGGGGAGGTCCCGGCCGCCAACATGGCGGCCGGGCTGCTCCTGCTGCACCACCTCCGGCTGGGTCGGCCGTAGCGGGCCGGCCGGACGGGCCGCCCCGGCGGGCCGCCCCAGGGAGGGTCAGCCGTACGGGTAGAAGCCCGAGCCCGTCTTGCGGCCCAGGCGGCCCGCGTCGACCATCCGCTGCAGCAGCGGGGGAGCGGCGTACAGCGGCTCCTTGTACTCGGCGTACATCGAGTCGGCGATGGACGCGATGGTGTCCAGGCCGATCAGGTCGGACAGCTTCAGCGGGCCCATGGGGTGGGCGCAGCCCAGCTCCATGCCGTTGTCGATGTCCTCGCGGCTCGCGATGCCGGACTCGAACATCCGGATCGCCGACAGCAGGTACGGGACGAGGAGGGCGTTGACCACGAAGCCGGACCGGTCCTGGGCGCGGACGGCGTGCTTGCCCAGCACGTCCCGGACCAGGGCCTCGGCCCGCTTGACGGTCTCCTCGCCCGTCGTCAGCGCCGGGATCAGCTCGACGAGCCGCTGCACGGGCGCCGGGTTGAAGAAGTGGATGCCGATGACCTGGTCCGGCCGCGAGGTCGCGACGGCCAGCTTGACCAGCGGGATCGAGGAGGTGTTGGACGCCAGGATCGCGTCCGGGCGGGTGATCACCTGGTCGAGGACCTGGAAGATCTCCGTCTTGACCTGCTCGTTCTCGACGACGGCCTCGATGACGAGGTCGCGGTCGTGGAACTCGCCGAGATCGGTGGTGAAGGTGAGGCGGGCCAGGGTGGCGTCCCGCTCCTCCTCGCTGATCTTGCCGCGTTCGGCGGCCTTGGTCAGCGAGTTGTGCAGCCGGGTGCGCCCGATCTCCAGGGCCTCGCCGGTGGTCTCGGCGACCTTCACCTCAAGACCGCTGCGGGCGCACACCTCAGCGATGCCCGCGCCCATCTGGCCACAGCCCACCACGCCGACCTTGGTGATGTCGGTCGCAAGGGTAGAGAGGTCCGTCACATCGTGCCTTTCGCTGCTCATCCATCGCGGGTCCCCCGTTGTTCGGCAGTGGTAACTGCACCCCGGCGCCCGCCACGCCCCCCGACGTTACTCCCGTCCTTCCCGCCGGTGAGGGGGCGGGGCGTGCATGCTGGGCGTTCGCGAGACGTTGTCACGGAGTGGAACGGAGTCGTCACATGACGCACATCGGACGGCGGGGGCTGCTGGCGGGAGCGGCGGGGGCGCTGGCCGCGGCGGCGGGCGCGGGCCCGGCGGGGGCGGCCCCCGCCCCGGCGCGGGCGCCGCGGCCGGGCGGCGGGGGAGCGGGCCGGGCGGCGGCCCGGGAGTTCCGGGGGATGTGGATCGCGACCGTACAGAACGTGGACTGGCCCTCCGCGTCGGGGCTGTCCGCCCGGGAGCAGCGCGCGGAGCTGACCGCGCTCCTGGACACCGCCGTCCGGCGCCGGCTGAACGCCGTGGTCCTCCAGGTCCGGCCGGCCGCCGACTCGTTCTGGCCCTCGGCGCGCGAGCCCTGGTCGCAGTGGCTGACCGGGACGCAGGGCAAGGACCCGGGCTGGGACCCGCTGGGCACGGCGGTCGCCGAGGCGCACGCCCGGGGGTTGGAGCTGCACGCCTGGTTCAACCCGTACCGGGTGGCCAACCACACCGACCCCTCCCGGCTGGCCGCCGCGCACCCCGCCCGCCGCAACCCCGGCTGGGTCGTCCCGTACGGCGGCAAGCTCTACTACAACCCCGGGCTGCCGCAGGTGCGGGCCTTCGTGCAGGAGGCGATGCTCGACGCGGTCTCCCGCTACCCGGTCGACGGGGTGCACTGGGACGACTACTTCTACCCGTACCCGGTGGAGGGGGAGTACTTCGACGACGACGAGGCCTACGCGGACTACGGGGCCTCCTTCGGCACCCGCGCCGCCTGGCGCCGCCACAACACCGACACCCTCGTGTCGGAGATGGCGCAGCGGCTCCGCCGGGTCCGCCCGTCGGCACGGTTCGGGGTCAGCCCCTTCGCGGTGTGGCGCAACCAGGAGACCGACCCGCTCGGCTCGCCGACCCGGGCGGGCGTGCAGACGTACGACGACCTGTACGCGGACACCCGCAAGTGGGTCACCGAGGGCTGGATCGACTACATCGTGCCGCAGGCGTACTGGCAGCTCGGCCACCCGCAGGCCGACTACGCGGCGATCGTGCCCTGGTGGGCGCGGACGGTCGCGGGGACGGGCGTGGACCTCTACGTCGGCGAGGCGCTGTACCGCTGCGACGCCCACAGCTCCACGGCCGCCTGGCGCGATCCGGCGGAGCTGTCGAAGCACCTGGCCTTCGCCAAGCGGTACGCGGAGGTCCGCGGCCACGTCTACTTCTCGGCGAAGCAGGTGGTCGCGGACCCCAACGGAGCCATGGCCCGGGTCGTCGCCGACCACTACCAGGAGGTGGCGGCGCCGCGCTGATCCGGTGTCAGGCTGATCAGTGCCAGGTGGCGGTGGTGGACTTCCCCTCGGGCCTGTCCGGGTGGCGTACCACGCAGTCGGGACCGGGGGACATCACGGCGTCGTGCCCGTCCGGGAAGTGCACCCGGTACGGGGGCGCGCCGTTCTCGCCCAGTACCTCGACGATCTCGCCCACCCTGTCGTGCTGGCCCACAACCCTGCCGTGCTGCACCAGCTGGTCGCCCTCGGTCGCTCGCATCTGCTGACCTCCCTCGGAACAGGTCGATCCGGTGCCAGTAGTTTAGGCCGATCCGGGGCTATTTGACCCGTTGGGTCACGGTGATGCAGACCAGGACCGCCCCGGCGGCCAGCGGGGTCGCCGGGGACAGGTGCTCGCCCAGCAGGGCCACCGACCAGACCAGGGTGAGCAGCGGCTGGGCGAGCTGGAGCTGGCTGGCGCGCGGGGCGCCGATCGCGGCCATGCCGCGGTACCAGACGTAGAGCCCGAGGAAGGTCGAGCCGGCCGCCGCCCACAGCAGGCCGGCCGCTCCGTGCCAGGTCGGGTGCACCGGCTCGGCCGCCAGCCCGAGCACGGAGCCGGCCAGCGCGAGCGGCAGGCACAGCACCAGGGCCCAGCCGATCACCTGCCAGCCCGGCATCAGCCGGGCCAGCCGGCCGCCCTCGGTGTAGCCGGCCGCGCAGACCAGGAGCGCCCCGAACAGGTAGGCGTCCCCGGCGGTGGGGGCGCCGCCGCTCTGGGCGAGGGTGAAGGCGAGGACCACCAGGGCCCCGGCGACGGCCGCCGCCCAGAAGGCCCGCGGGGGCCGGGTGCCGGTGCGCAGGGCCGACAGGGCGGCCGTGGTCAGCGGGAGCAGGCCCACCACGACGGCGGCGTGCGAGGTGGTGGAGGTCCGCAGGGCGAGCGTGGTCAGCAGCGGGAAGCCCACGACCACTCCGCCGGCGACGACGGCCAGCCCCGCCCAGTGCTTGCGGGCCGGCAGCGGCACCCGCCCGGCGAGCAGGAAGCCGCCCGCGATGACGGCGGCCAGGACGCTGCGCAGGGCCACGAACGACCACGGGCCGAAGCTCTCCAGGCCCCAGGCGGTGGCGGGGAAGGTCAGCGAGAAGGCGACCACCCCGAGGAGGGCGAGGCCGGTACCGCCGCGGCCCCCCGCTTGGACCGCGCTGCGGCCCCCCACCTGGACTGCTATCGGGGTCGGGCGAGTAGCGCTATTCTGTGCTGTCATGTACGAGCGTAGCAGTGTGGCGGAACTGGCGGAATCCCTGCGGTCCGAGCTCGACCGCTACCCGGTGGGTGGAAAGCTGCCGTCCAGTCGGGCCCTGGTCGAGCGCTACCGCGTCAGCCCCGTCACCGTCTCCCGGGCCCTCGCCCAGCTCGCGGCCGAGGGGCTCGTGGTCACCCGTCCCGGCGCCGGCGTGTACCGCGCCCACCCCCGTACGGCCGACCCCGCACCCGGGGACACCTCCTGGCAGGAGGTGGCCCTGAGCGCCGAGGGCGCCGGGGAGGTGGTCCCGCGCTCGGTCGACGCCTCCGGGGTGCTGGTCTCGCTGGCCCAGCCGCCGCCGGGGGTCATCGAGCTCAACGGCGGCTACCTGCACCCCTCGCTCCAGCCCGAGCGGGCCATGGCCGCCGCCCTGGCCCGGGCCGGGCGCCGGCCCGGGGCCTGGGGGCGGCCGCCGATGGAGGGGCTGCCCGAGCTGCGCGACTGGTTCGCCCGGGAGATCGGGGGCGCGGTGGGGGCGCTGCGCGCCGCCGACGTGATGGTCACCGCGGGCGGGCAGAGCGCCCTGACCACCGCCCTGCGGGCGCTCGCCCCGCCCGGCGCGCCCGTGCTGGTGGAGTCGCCCACCTACCCCGGACTGCTGGCCATCGCCCGCGCCTCGGGCTGCCGGCCGGTGCCCGTCCCCGTGGACGCCGACGGGGTCCGGCCGGAGCTGCTGGCCGCCGCCTTCGAAGCCACGGGCGCGCGGGTCTTCGTGTGCCAGCCGCTGTTCCAGAACCCCACCGGGGCGGTGCTCTGCGCCGAGCGGCGGCCCGAGGTGCTGCGGATCGCCCGGGCCGCCGGCGCCTTCGTGGTCGAGGACGACTACGCCCGCAACCTCGCCCACGAGGACGCGGGCCCGCTGCCCGCGACCCTGGCCGCCGAGGACGCCGACGGGATCGTCGTCCACGTCCGCTCCCTGACGAAGGCCACCTCGCCCAGCCTGCGCGTCGGCGCGCTCGCCGCCCGCGGCCCGGTCCTGGACCGGCTGCGCGCCATCCAGGTCGTGGACAGCTTCTTCGTGCCCCGGCCGCTCCAGGAGGCCGCCCTCGAACTGGTCGGCGCCCCCGCCTGGCCCCGCCACCTGCGGACCGTCGCCGCCGAGCTGCGCCACCGGCGCGACGTGCTCGCGGGAGCCCTGCGGCGGGAGCTGCCCGGAGCGGAGGTGCCGCACCTGCCGCGCGGGGGCTACCAGCTGTGGGTGCGCCCGGCGGGCGGCGGCAGCGACGCGGAGTTCGCGGCGGCGGCCCTGCGCGCCGGGGTCGCGGTCGCCCCCGGCCGCCCCTACTTCTGCGCCGAGCCCCCCGCCGCGTACGTCCGGATGAGCTTCGCCGGGGTCTCGGGGCCGGGGGAGCTGGTGGAGGCCGTCCAGCGGCTGCGCGGCGGGCTGTGACCAGGCCGTCTTCGCGCGGGGCGCGGCCCAAACCCCGTTGAGGCGGGGGAGGCGCCCGCCTAGCCTGCCCCCCATGACCGAGATCGAGATCACCTCCCTCGCCCGCCGCCCCGAACTGGCCGGCCGGCTGTGGGACATGGAGGACTCCTGGCCGGAGTTCGCCCGGCACGACTCCGTGGCCTGGCTGCTCTACCCGCGCCTGGTCGCGGAGTTCCCGGAGTACGTGTTCATCGCCACCGACGGCGACGAGGTGGTGGCCCGGGCCTTCAGCGTGCCCTTCGCGCTGCACGCCGCCGACCGCGGCGGGGTGCTGCCCGCCCAGGGCTGGGACCGGGTCCTGATGTGGGCCTTCTCCGACCGGCGGCGCGGGATCCGGCCGGACACGGTCAGCGCCCTGGAGATCTCCGTCGCCGCCGGCCGGCAGGGGCAGGGGCTCTCCGGGCGGATGCTGGCCGTGATGCGCGAGGGCGCCCGGGCCGCCGGCTTCACGGAGGTCGTGGCCCCGGTCCGGCCCAACGGCAAGCCCGCCGAGCCCGAGACCCCGATGTCCGAGTACGCGTACCGCACCCGCGAGGACGGCCTCCCCTGCGACCCGTGGCTGCGGGTCCACGTGCGGGCGGGGGCCGTCATCGACTCCGTGGCCCCGCTGTCGATGACCGTCACCGGCTCCCTCGCCCAGTGGCGGGAGTGGACCGGCCTGCCCTTCGACGAGGCCGGCCAGGTCCGCGTCCCGGGCGCGCTGAGCCTCGTCCGCTGCGAGCCGGAGCACGACTACGCCGTCTACGTCGAGCCCAACGTCTGGGTCCGCCACCCCCTGGAGCCGGCGCCCGCGGCCTGATCCGCACCACCCGGCCCGCCGACACGGCCGGCCCTGGCGGGAAATGCCGAGATCCTCGGCTTCTACGCCCGCCCCGACGGCTGGGGCACCGGCGTCGCGGCCGCCCTGGTGGCCGTGACGCCGGAACGGCTGCGCGCGGACCGCGCGACTTCGGCGACGGGCGCCCCCTTGAACAGGTCGAATACGAGCGGGAGTGTGGAGGGGGCGGACACCGGAAGGCCTTTGCATAAACCTGCATAGCTACGTATAGTCATGCCATCGAGGAGGAGGGTCCGATGGTGGTACGTGTAGCGGTGGCCGGAGCGAGCGGGTACGCGGGCGGCGAGGTCCTGCGCCTGCTCCTGTCCCACCCCGAGGTGGAGATCGGCGCGCTGACCGGACACTCCAACGCCGGCCAGCTCCTCGGCTCCCTGCAGCCGCACCTGGTGCCGCTCGCGGGCCGGACCCTGGAGCCCACCACGGCCGAGGCCCTCGCCGGCCACGACGTCGTCTTCCTCGCTCTGCCGCACGGGCAGTCCGCCGCCGTCGCGGCCCGGCTCGGCGACGAGGTGCTCGTCGTCGACATGGGCGCCGACCACCGGCTCAAGGACTCCGCAGACTGGGACCGCTTCTACGGCGCCCCGCACGCCGGGACCTGGCCCTACGGCCTCCCCGAGCTCCCGGGCGCCCGCGCGGCACTCGCCGGCACCCGGCGCATCGCCGTGCCGGGCTGCTTCCCCACCGCCGTCTCGCTCGCGCTCTACCCCGCCTACCAGGCCCGGCTCGCCGAGCCCGAGGCCGTGGTCGTCGCCGCCACCGGCACCTCCGGCGCGGGCAAGGCCCTCAAGCCGCACCTGCTGGGCTCCGAGGCCATGGGCACCGTGACCCCCTACGGCGTCGGCGGCGTCCACCGCCACACCCCCGAGATGGTGCAGAACCTCTCCCCGCTCGCGGGCGAGCGGGTCTGCGTCTCCTTCACCCCGAACCTCGTGCCCATGCCGCGCGGCATCCTCGCCACCTGCTCGGCCAAGGCCCGCCCCGGCACCACCGCGGAATCACTGCGCGCCGCCTACGAGAAGGCGTACGCGGACGAGACCTTCGTCCGGCTGCTCCCCGAGGGCGTGTGGCCGACCACCAAGGCGGTGTACGGCTCCAACTCCGTCCACCTCCAGGTCGCGTACGACGAGTCGGCCCGCAGGGTCGTCGCCATCAGCGCGATCGACAACCTGACCAAGGGCACCGCCGGCGGCGCGGTGCAGAGCATGAACATCGCCCTCGGCCTCCCCGAGGCGACGGGACTTTCCACGATCGGAGTCGCACCGTGAGCGTCACGGCAGCACAGGGATTCACGGCGGCGGGCATCGCCGCCGGGATCAAGGCGAACGGCAACCCCGACCTGGCCCTCGTGGTCAACAACGGGCCGCGACTGGCCGCCGCCGGCGTCTTCACCTCCAACCGCGTCAAGGCCGCGCCGGTCCGCTGGTCCGAGCAGGTCCTGCGCGGCGGCGCCGTCAGCGCCGTCGTCCTCAACTCCGGCGGCGCCAACGCCTGCACCGGCCCCAAGGGCTTCCAGGACACCCACGCCACCGCCGAGAAGGTCGCGGCCACCCTCAACGAGCACGGTCTCGGCGGCGAGCACAACGCCGGCGAGATCGCCGTCGCCTCCACCGGCCTGATCGGCGTCCTGCTCCCCATGGACAAGCTGCTGCCGGGCATCGAGACGGCCGCGGCGGCCCTCTCCGCCGACGGCGGCGAGGCCGCGGCCATCGCCATCAAGACCACCGACACCGTGCACAAGACGGCCACCGCCACCCGGGACGGCTGGACCGTCGGCGGCATGGCCAAGGGCGCGGGCATGCTCGCCCCGGGCCTGGCCACCATGCTCGTCGTCCTCACCACCGACGCCGACCTCGACGGCGCCACCCTGGACAAGGCGCTGCGCGACGCCACCCGCACCACCTTCGACCGGGTCGACTCCGACGGCTGCATGTCCACCAACGACACGGTGCTGCTGCTCGCCTCCGGCGCCTCCGGGCAGGTCCCGGCGTACCAGGACTTCGCCGCGGCCGTCCGGACCGTCTGCGACGACCTGGCCCGCCAGCTCATCGGCGACGCCGAGGGCGCCAGCAAGGACATCCGCATCGAGGTGGTCGGCGCGGCCAGCGAGGACGACGCGGTCGAGGTCGGCCGGTCCATCGCCCGCAACAACCTGCTCAAGTGCGCCATCCACGGCGAGGACCCGAACTGGGGCCGGGTGCTCTCCGCCATCGGCACCACGAAGGCGGCCTTCGACCCGGACCGCCTCAACGTCGCCATCAACGGCGTCTGGGTCTGCCGCAACGGCTCGGTCGGCGAGGACCGCGACCTGGTCTCGATGAAGGAGCGCGAGGTGCACATCACCGCCGACCTGTCGAGCGGCACCGAGTCGGCCGTCATCTGGGCCAACGACCTGACGGCCGAGTACGTCCACGAGAACAGCGCGTACTCGTCGTGAGCGCCGCGAGGAAGCACACCGCGCTGCCCAAGGCGGAGATCCTCATCGAGGCCCTGCCCTGGCTCACCCGCCACAACGGCAAGATCGTCGTCATCAAGTTCGGCGGCAACGCCATGGTCGACGAGGAGCTGAAGGCGGCCTTCGCCCAGGACGTGGTCTTCCTGCGCCAGGCCGGCCTCAAGCCGGTCGTGGTCCACGGCGGAGGCCCGCAGATCAAGGCCCAGCTCGCCAAGGAAGGCCTGGTCAGCGAGTTCAAGGCGGGCCTGCGCGTCACCACGCCCGAGGCGATGGACATCGTGCGCATGGTGCTGGCCGGGCAGGTCCAGCGCGAACTGGTCGGGCTGCTCAACCAGCACGGCCCGCTCGCCGTCGGCCTGACCGGCGAGGACGCCCACACCATCACCGCCACCCAGCACAAGCCGGAGATCGAGGGCGAGCTCGTCGACATCGGCCGGGTCGGGGAGATCACCTCCATCGACACCGGCGCGATCGAGGCGCTCCTCGCGGACGGCCGGATCCCGGTCATCTCCTCCATCGCCCGCAGCGCCGACGACGGCCACGTCTACAACATCAACGCCGACACCGCGGCCGCCGCCCTGGCCGCCGCGCTCGGCGCCGAGACGCTGATGGTCCTCACCGACGTCGAGGGCCTCTACGCGGACTGGCCGCACAGCGACGAGGTCATCAGCCGGCTCACGGTCGGCGAGCTGGAGAAGCTGCTGCCCGAGCTGTCCAGCGGCATGGTGCCCAAGATGGAGGGCTGCCTGCACGCCGTGCGGGGCGGGGTCCCCACGGCCCGCGTCCTCGACGGACGCGTCCAGCACTCGATCCTGCTGGAGATCTTCACCGACCAGGGCATCGGCACCATGGTCGTGCCCGATCCACAGCCCGCGACGCAAGAGCCCGACACACGGCAAGGGGGAGCGCAGTGACGCACAACGAGGAGTACGCCGCCCGCTGGAAGGGCGCGCTCACCGACAACTACGGCACCCCGGCCGTGGCCCTCGTGCGCGGCGAGGGGGCCCAGGTCTGGGACGCCGACGGCAGGCAGTACACCGACTACGTCGGCGGCATCGCGGTCAACGCCCTCGGCCACGCCCACCCGGCGATCGTCGAGGCCGTCACCACGCAGGTGAAGACCCTCGGCCACGTCTCCAACCTCTTCTCCTCCGAGCCGGTCATCGCCCTCGGCGAGCGGCTGCTCCAGCTGTTCGGCCGCGAGGGCCGGGTCTTCTTCTGCAACTCCGGCACAGAGGCGGTCGAGGCCGTCTTCAAGATCGGTCGGCTCACCGGCCGGACCCGCATGGTCGCCACCGACGGCGGCTTCCACGGCCGGACCATGGGCGCCCTCGCGCTCACCGGCCAGCCGAAGAAGCAGGCCCCGTTCCTCCCGCTGCCCGGCGAGGTCACCCACGTCCCCTACGGCGACGTCGAGGCCCTGCGGGCCGCCGTCACCGAGGAGACCGCCCTCGTCCTCATCGAGCCGATCCAGGGCGAGAACGGCGTCGTCGTCCCGCCCGCCGGCTACCTGACGGCCGCCCGCGAGATCACCCGGGCCACCGGGACCCTGCTCGCCCTCGACGAGGTCCAGACCGGCATCGGCCGCTGCGGCACCTGGTTCGAGTACCAGCAGCACGAGGGCGTCGAGCCCGACCTGGTCACCCTCGCCAAGGGCCTCGGCGGCGGCCTGCCCATCGGCGCCGTCGCCGCCTTCGGCCCGACGGCCGGGCTGCTGCGGCCGGGCCAGCACGGCACCACCTTCGGCGGGAACCCGGTCGCCTGCGCCGCCGGCCTCGCGGTGATCGACACCATCGCCACCGACGGACTGCTCGACCGGGTCAAGGCCCGGGGCGAGCGGCTGCGCTCCGGAATCGAATCCTCCGGTCACCGGCTGGTCTCCCACGTCCGCGGCTCGGGCCTGTTGCTGGGTATCGTGCTGACGGAGCCCCTTGCACCGCAGGTGCAGCAGGCGGCTCAGCAGGCCGGATTCCTGGTCAACGCGCCCGCCCCCGACGTCGTACGGCTGATGCCCCCGTTCGTCATCACCGAGGCCGAGGTCGACGCGTTCGTCCGGGCACTTCCCGGCATCCTCGACGAAGCGGGACGATCCGGAGAATGAGACGACGATGAGCCAGGCGCAGGAACACGAGCAGAACGGCGGCCCCTCCGTTCCGCAGACCCGCACCGCCCGCCACCGCCGGATCGTGGACATCCTCAACCGGCAGCCGGTCCGCTCCCAGAGCCAGCTGGCCAAACTGCTCGCCGACGACGGGCTGAGCGTCACCCAGGCGACGCTCTCCCGCGACCTCGACGAGCTGGGCGCGGTGAAGATCCGCAACACCGGCGGCGAGCTGATCTACGCGGTCCCCAGCGAGGGCGGCTTCCGCACCCCGCAGGCCCCCCTCGGCGAATCGGCCAAGGAGGAGCGCATGCGGCGCCTCTCCGGCGAACTGCTGATCTCGGCCGAGGCCTCCGCGAACCTCGTGGTCCTGCGCACCCCGCCGGGAGCCGCGCAGTTCCTCGCCTCGGCCATCGACCAGGCCGAACTGCACGCGGTCCTCGGCACCATCGCCGGCGACGACACCCTGATGCTCATCAGCCGCGACCCCTCGGGCGGCCAGGCCCTGGCCGACCACATGCTGCGCCTGGCGCAGAAGGAGGGCTAGCACGCCGTCGGGCCCGGTCCCTAGTACCGGGTCACGGCCAGCGGGCCGTCCTGCGTGCCGATGGCGATGTGCGGGGAGCGGCGCGGGTTCGCCCAGCGCAGCAGCTCGCGCATCGCCCCCCGCGGCACGGAGACGCAGCCCGCCGTCGCGCCCCTGCCGTCCACGTGCAGGAAGATGCCCGCGCCCCGGCCGCGCACCGGGTGCTCGTAGTTGAAGCCGATGACCAGGGCGTGCGCGTACTGGGTCCCGTACGCCGCCAGGTGCTCGGACTCGCCCGGCGCGCAGTCGGCGGGCAGCGGCTCCGTCCAGCGGTTGTAGCTGCCGGAGGCGTTGTCCTGGCACCACCACGAACGGTCCGTCACCCGCCGGTAGGCGTACTCCGTCCCGGCCGGCGCGTGCGCGGTGCCGAAGGCGTACGGAAGGTCGTACAGGCCGGTCGGGGTGGTGTTCGTGCCCTGGACCCGGGCGGTCCCCCCGGTCAGGCCGTTGGCGCCGAACCGCGCGGGCGCGCGCCCGGCCTCGTACCAGCGGCCCGCCCGCCGGTCCCACCAGGTCAGCAGACCCGTGGTGGAGCCCGGCGCGGGCGCGACGGCGGTGATCAGCTGACTGCCGCCGCCGGTGTCGGCGAGGCGGGCGGGCAGCGGACCGGGCCCGTACGGCCACGGCCCCGCGAGGAGCAGCGAGCCGGCGATCAGAGCGTTGCGCAGCACGCGTCAGACGGTACGGGCCGGCCGGGACGGGAGCGGGGCGGCCGGGCCGTGGTCACCCGATCCGACGAGCCCGCCCGCACCGTCAGGCCCAGGGGGAGCGGTACAGCCGCAGCTCGTGGGAGCCCAGCTGCTCCGCGGCCCGCGCCAGCAGCCCGCCCAGCTCCGCGCGCTGCGCCTCGCCCTCGTCCAGGGTGGACAGCCAGTTCCATGCGGCCACCCGCTCCCGCGCACGTCGGCGCGTTCCGGGGTCGGGGTCCGTCAGCAGGGCCACCGACGCCCGCAGTTCGGCGCTCCCGCCCCGGCCGTGCAGCAGCCGGAAGGCGGCCCGGCGGGTGTGCGGGCGCCACTGCGGCCCGGTCAGGGCGGCCAGTACCGCGGGGTCCAGCCGCTCGGCCGCCGGGAGCAGGTGCAGCGCGGCCTCGCGGGCCGTCGACGCCGACGGGTCCTCCAGCAGGGCCAGCAGCACCGGGGTCTCGACGCGGGCGCCCCGCCGGCGCAGCGCCGCCAGGGCGGCGCCCCGGACCGGGCCCTCGGGGTGCTCCAGCAGGCCGCGCAGCAGCGGGGTGTCCTGCGGCCCGGCCACCTCGGCGAAGCCGGTCACCGCGTACCGGCCGACCCGCCCGGGGCCCGTGAGCAGCGCGAGGTAGTGCTCGTACGGGTCGCCGCCGCCCTGGCGCAGCAGCCAGCGGGCGCAGGCGCGTACGGACCCCGCCGGGTCGGCGAGGTACCGGTCGGCCTCCGCCGCCCGACCGGCCCGGCGCAGGGCGGTGACCCCGGCGGCCCGCACCGCCGGGAGGCGCGAGCCGAGGAGGGCGTCGACGGCCCCCTCGTCCGGCCCGCCGGCGGCCAGCGCCGCCAGCGCGGCGTCGGTCCACATCCGGCCGGTCGCCGTATCGCGCTCGGCGGCGGCCCGCCGGGCGAGCTCTCCCGCGCCGTACCGCCCCCCGGCGAGGGCCACCCGGGCGGCGAAGCGGCGGGTAGGCCGGTCGGCGCTCCCCGCCAGGCGCTCCAGCATGTCGTCGCGCTGCCGGACGGTCAGCGAGTTCCGGCTCCAGGTCGTCGAGGGCAGCCCGGGGCGCCACCACGCGGCGAGCAGGGAGTACCGGCCGGCGAGGGCGGCCTCCAACTGCTCCACCGCCCAGGCGCCGTGCGCGCGTCCGCCCAGTCGCAGGGCGAGCGGGGTGAGTGCGGTCAGCACGAGGGAGGGATCGTCGGCCACCGGCCGGTTCAGCGCCCTGAGGGCCCGGTCCCGGGTGCGGACGGGGTGGTGGGCCACCACCCGGCCCAGCACCCTGCGGGCGCGCTCCCGTACCTGGGGGACCCGGTCGGCGCACCGGATCAGGACGAGCTGGGCCGGCGGGTTGCGCCACGCGGCCAGCGCGGCCGCGCGGATCCGCCCGTCGGGGTGGCACAGCCGCGCCTCCAGCCGGGTGACGGGCGCCCCCGGGAAGCGCTGGAGGCGGCGCATCTCCGCGTCGAAGGCGATCCAGGCCTCCGGCCCGTTCCCGAGGAGCCGGCCGGCCACCGGGACGGTGTCCCCCCGCATCAGCCCCCCGGCCGCGCTCCGCCCCCGGGCCGCGTGTTCGGCCGCACTCCACATATGCCCTCCCCGGCTGGATCCGCCCCCGATGGTAGGCGGCCGCTCGGGGCCCCGCCTGCGATATACGGCCTGGTCAGCGCAGTGGACGGGTCACGCGATTGACGAAACATACGGAGCAATGCATAGTTATGCCTGCTCGTGTCGTGGACCGCCGCGCTTCGCGACCCCGCCTGAATCGTTTGACGCTGTACCGGGACGGCCTCCCCGCGACCTCCGCGGCGGGGAGGCCGTCCACTTCCACCCTCATGAGGAGCAGTAGCTGTGAGCAGCAACAACGGTGACGTCCGGCTCTGGGGCGGCCGGTTCGCCGACGGCCCTTCGGAGGCCCTCGCGAAGCTGTCCGCGTCGGTCCACTTCGACTGGCGCCTGGCGCCCTACGACATCGCCGGCTCGCGCGCCCATGCCCGCGTGCTGGCCAAGGCGGGCCTGCTCACGCCCGAGGAGCTCGACCGCATGGTGGAGGGCCTCGACCGGCTGGAGGCCGACGTGGCCGACGGCTCCTTCGTCGGGACCGTCGCCGACGAGGACGTCCACACCGCGCTGGAGCGGGGCCTGCTGGAGCGGCTCGGCCCCGACCTCGGCGGCAAGCTGCGGGCCGGACGCTCGCGCAACGACCAGGTGGCCACCCTCTTCCGGATGTACCTGCGCGACCACGCGCGGACCATCGGCGGCCTGATCGCCGACCTCCAGGACGCGCTGGTCGGCCTGGCCGAGTCGCACCCGGACGTGGCGATGCCGGGCCGGACCCACCTCCAGCACGCGCAGCCGGTCCTCTTCGCCCACCACGTGTTGGCCCACGTGCAGTCCCTGTCCCGGGACGCCGAGCGGCTGCGGCAGTGGGACACCCGCACGGCCGTCTCCCCGTACGGCTCGGGCGCCCTGGCCGGCTCCTCGCTCGGCCTGGACCCGGAGGCGGTCGCCGCCGACCTGGGCTTCGAGCGAGGCTCGGTCGGCAACTCGATCGACGGCACGGCCTCGCGCGACTTCGTCGCCGAGTTCGCCTTCGTCGCCGCGATGATCGGGATCAACCTGTCCCGGATCGCCGAGGAGATCATCCTGTGGAACACGAAGGAGTTCTCCTTCGTCACCCTCCACGACGCCTTCTCCACCGGCTCCTCGATCATGCCGCAGAAGAAGAACCCGGACATCGCGGAGCTGGCGCGCGGCAAGTCGGGCCGCCTCATCGGGAACCTGACGGGCCTGCTGGCCACGCTCAAGGCGCTGCCGCTGGCCTACAACCGGGACCTCCAGGAGGACAAGGAGCCCGTCTTCGACTCCTGCGACACCCTGGAGGTCCTGCTGCCGGCCTTCACCGGGATGATGGCCACCCTCACGGTCAACCGCGAGCGCATGGAGGAGCTGGCCCCGGCGGGCTTCTCCCTCGCGACCGACATCGCCGAGTGGCTGGTCAAGCAGGGCGTGCCCTTCCGGGTGGCGCACGAGGTCGCCGGCGAGTGCGTCAAGGTCTGCGAGGCCGAGGGCATCGAGCTCGACGAGCTCACCGACGCCCAGTTCGCGAAGATCTCGGAGCACCTGACCCCCGAGGTCCGCACCGTCCTCAACGTCCCCGGGGCCCTGGCCTCCCGCAACGGCCGCGGCGGCACCGCCCCCTCGGCGGTGGCCGTCCAGCTCACCGAGCTCAAGGCGGACCTGGTCATCCAGCACGCCTGGGCGATCCACAAGCAGTAGCCGACCCGCCCGCAGGGGCGGTGCGCACCCGCTCGGGCGCGTACCGCCCCTGCGGCGCTTCCGGGGGCGGCCCGGGGTCAGCCGATCAACCCCTCGGCCCAGTCCGCCAGGGCGTCGAAGTCCGCCCGGGCCAGACCGATCCGCTCGTCCACGCGCATGAGCAGCGCGTGCGCCGGGTGGTGCTGCGCGACGTACTCGCGGTCCAGGGCGGTGATGTCGTCGTCGATCCAGGCGAAGGGGCGCGCGCCCGCGTACTCCAGGACGTACTGCGTCTTCCAGAAGGTGCCGCGCGGCGCCCGGCCGTGCATCACCGGCCAGTCGATGTACGGCAGCCGGGGCAGGCCCAGGGGCGGCCCTATCCAGTCGTTGGCCTCGTCCTTCCAGGTGGTGGCCCAGACGAGCTCGTACGCGTCCGACAGGGCGAGCAGCTCGGCCCCGTGGCCGTGGTGGAGCCAGACCCGCAGCGGCTTGCCGTCCGTGAAGCCCGTGGGCCGCATCCGGTGGGTGGTGTAGCCCTCCGGGCGGCGCTCGGGCTGGGCCGCGTACGGGTTCAGGGGCCCGTCGACATCGATCAGCAGCAGTGGCTTCATGTGCGCACCCTTCCTTCCCGGCCGCCCCTCCGGCAGCCTGTTTTTCCTCCGAGTGAGACATTGGCGTCTCATTTGAGGTATGGTTGTCTCATGGCCATGGATCGTGACCAGGTGCTGCGCGACGCGGCGGCCCTGCTCTCCCGCAAGTCGACCGCGACGATGGACGAGGTGGCCCGCGCCGCCGGAATCGGCCGGGCGACCCTCCACCGGCACTTCGCCGGGCGCGACGCCCTCGTGCGGGCCCTCGAGGACTTCGGCATCCGCCGGTTCGAGATCGCCTTCGACCGGGCCCGCCTCGACGAGGGCACGGCCGTGGAGGCCCTGCGCCGCCTCGTCGCCGAAACCGAGACCGACGCCCAGCTGCTGGCCTTCCTCGTCACCGAGAACCAGCTGTTCGAGGGCGACCAGGTCAACGAGGGCTGGGCCCGCCTCGACGCGCGCGTCGGCGCGCTCTTCCGGCGCGGCCAGCAGGAGGGCGACATCCGGATCGACCTGAGCCCGGCCTGGCTCACCGAGGCCCTCTACGGCCTCATCGGCACCTGCGCCTGGGCCGTCATGGACGGCCGGGTCGCGGCCAAGGACTTCCAATACATGATCATCGAGCTGCTGCTCGGTGGCGCACGACGGAGCGTGGAGTGATGACCGGAACCGAACAGCTGGACCGCCGGACGGGAGCGGAGGGGAAGAGCCGCGGACGCTGGCTGGCGCTCTCCGTGCTCGTCCTGGCCGTGCTGCTGGTCGCGGTCGACGCCACCGTACTCGGCCTCGCCACGCCCTCCCTCAGCGAGGACCTCAAGCCGTCCGGCACCCAGCTGCTGTGGATCGGCGACATCTACTCCTTCGTCATCGCCGGCCTGCTCGTCTCCATGGGCTCCCTCGGCGACCGCATCGGCCGCAAGAAGCTCCTGCTGCTCGGCGCCACCGCCTTCGGCGCCGTCTCCGTCCTGAACGCCTACGCCACCAGCCCCGAGATGATGATCGTGGCCCGGGCCCTGCTCGGCGTAGCCGGCGCGACCCTGATGCCGTCCACCCTCGCGCTCATCCGCAACATCTTCCACGACCCCAGGGAGCGCAGCCTCGCCATCGGCATCTGGGGCGCCACCGCCTCCGCCGGCGCGGCCGTCGGACCGGTCGTCGGCGGGGCCCTGCTCCAGCACTTCTGGTGGGGCTCGGTCTTCCTCATCAACCTGCCCGTGATGGCCGTCCTGGTCCTCGTCGGCATCAAGCTGCTGCCCGAGTCCCGCAACCCCGTCGCCGGCCCCTGGGACCTGTTCAGCGTGGCCCTCTCCCTGGTCGGCGTCATCGGCGTGGTCTACGCGGTCAAGGAAGTCGCCACCCACGGCCCGACCTGGGGCGTCGGAGCCGCCGCCGTCCTCGGCGCCGGCTGCCTGTACGGCTTCGTGCGCCGCCAGTTCACCCTGGCCTCGCCGCTGCTCGACATGCGGCTCTTCAAGCACCGCGGGTTCTCCGGCGCCGTCCTCGCCGACCTGCTGACCGTCTTCGGCCTCTCCGGGCTGGTCTTCTTCCTGTCCCAGTTCCTCCAGCTGGTCCAGGGCCGCGACCCCCTGGAGGCCGGCCTGGCCGAACTGCCCGCCGCCATCGGCGCCGTCTTCACCGGCCTCGTCGCCGGCCGGTACGCCCGCCGGTACTCGGTGCGGGTCATCGTGTCCGGCGGTCTGGCCGCCATCGGCGTGGCCCTGGCCGCCCTCACCCTGATCCACCCGGACAGCGGCTACCCGCTGCTCGGCGCGGCCCTGCTCGGCGTCGGCCTCGGCGCGGGCTTCTCCTTCACGGTCACCGCCGACGTGATCCTCTCCAGCGTGCCCAAGGAGCAGGCCGGCTCGGCCTCGGCCGTCTCGGAGACCGCCTACGAACTGGGTGCCGCCCTCGGCATCGCCCTGCTCGGCTCCATCGTCACGGGCGTCTACCAGAGCTTCACCGCCCCGCAGACGGTCCCCGCCGCGGTGGCCGACGCGGCCCACGAGTCCCTCGGCGGGGCCGTCGAAGCCGCCAAGGCCCTGGACCCGCAGACCGCCCACACCATGGTCGGCGCGGCCCAGGAGGCCTTCGTGGACGGGCTGCGGCTCGCCTCCGGCGTCGGCGCGGCCGTCCTCCTCGCCACCGCCGCGGCGGCCTGGTTCCTGCTGAAGGGCCAGGAGCTCCAGGACGGCGCCGAGCACTGACCCGGCGCCAGGGAGCGCTGCCCCGCGCGGAGTTGACAGTCCGTCGGCACCCGGGACACCATCCCGGCGATGGAGATCACCGACCTGACCCCCGCCGAACGCCGCGTATGGGACGCCTTCCCGCGCGGCGAAGGCGTCGACTTCCGCGAGGGCCCCGGGGAGGACGCCTCCGACGGACACGGCTGGGGGGAGGAGCGGACCGTCCGCGCCGACGTGCTCGCCGCCCTCCTGCTCGGCCGCCCCGCCGCGGCCGGGCAGGTCGCCGAGCTCAACGTCAAGGGCGCCCGCGTCACCGGCAAGCTCAACCTCAAGTACGCCGCCGTCGAGCACGCGATCCGGCTGCGCGGCTGCTGGTTCGAGCGCAAACCCCAGCTGTACGGCGCCCGGCTGCGCGCCGTCAGCCTCTCGCAGTCGGCGCTGCCCGGACTCACCGCCTCCACCGTCAGCGTCGACCTCGCCCTCCGGCTGAGCGGCTGCCGCGTCTCCGGGCCCGTCCGCCTCGCCGGAGCCCGGATCGCGGGAGGCCTCTTCCTCCAGGACGCGGTGATCCGGCCCGCCGCCCGCGCGGAGCCCGACGCCGACGCCGAAGAACACGACGAGCCCCCGCTCCAGCTCAACCACTCCGAGATAGGGGCCGACGTCGTCGCCGACGGGCTCACCGTCCACGGCCAGCTCCGCGTCAACGGCGCCACGATCGCCGGACAGATCAGCCTCGACCGGGCCAGGCTCCTCGCCCCCGGGGGGATCGCCCTGCACGCCGAGACGGTCTCCGTCGGAACCGACCTGCGCGGCCACCGGCTGGAGGCCGAGGGGATGGTCAACCTCACCGGCGCCCGCGTCCCCGGCCAGCTGATGCTCACCCGCGCCCGGCTGGCCAACCCCGGCGGGGTGGCCCTGCGCGCCAGCAGCTGCGCCATAGGGGAGCTGTGGCTGCGCAAGTGCCCGCCCATCGACGGCATCGTCAACCTGCGCCGCAGCCAGCTGGACATGCTCTACGCCGAACCGGACACCTGGCCGCCGGTGGTCCGCACCGAGGGGCTCGGCTACCGGGTGCTGCACCCGCTCCTGCCCGCCGAGCAGCGGCTGCCGCTGCTGGAACGCGAGGAGTCCGGCTACCTCCCGCACGCCTACGAGCAGCTCGCCGCCGCCTACCGCACCGTCGGTGACGAGGCGGCCGCTCGCAGCGTCCAGCTCGCCAAGCTCCGCCGGCACCGGCACACGCTGCCCCGGCACGCCCGCCTGTGGGGGCTGCTCCAGGACGCCACCGTCGGCTACGGCTTCCGGCCGCTGCGCGCGGCGGGCTGGCTCCTGCTGCTCGTCCTGACCGGCTGGATCGCGTACGGGCTGCACCACCCCAGGCCGCTGAAGCCGGGGGAGGCCCCCGACTTCAACCCGCTCTTCTACACCATCGACCTGCTGCTGCCGATCATCGGCTTCGGCCAGGAGGAGGCCTTCGCGCCGGGCGGCTGGTACCAGTGGCTGTCGTACCTGCTGGTCGTGACCGGCTGGATCCTCGCCACCACCACGGCGGCGGGCGTCAGCCGGTCACTCCAGCGACAGTAGGCAGGGGGCTCAGGCCGCCTTCGCCTTGGTCGCGTACATGTCGACGTACTCCTGGCCCGACAGCCGCATGACCTCGGCCATCACCGAGTCGGTGACCGCGCGCAGCACGTACCGGTCGCGGTCCATGCCCTCGTAGCGGGAGAACTCCATCGCCTCGCCGAAGCGGATGGTGACCCGGCCCGGGCGGGGCATGCCCTTGCCGCCGGGCTGGAGCTTGTCCGTGCCGATCATCGCGAACGGGACCACGGGGGCGCCCGTCATCAGGGTGAGGCGGGCGATGCCGGTCCGGCCGCGGTAGAGCCGGCCGTCGGGGGAGCGGGTGCCCTCGGGGTAGATCCCGAAGATCTTGCCCTCCTCCAGGATCCGGCGGCCCGTCATCAGCGCGGCGACGCCGCCGTTCGCGCCGTCCCGGTCCACCGGGATCATGCCGGCGCCGGTGAAGAACCACGCCATCAGCCGGCCCTTGACGCCCTTGCCCGTCACGTACTCGTCCTTGCCGATGAAGTGGACCGTGCGGTCGCACACCAGCGGCAGGATCATCGAGTCGATGAAGGTCAGGTGATTGCCCGCCAGGATCACCGGGCCGGTGCCCGGAATGTTCTCCAGCCCCTCCACCCTGGTGCGGAACATCAGGCGCATGGCCGATCCGACAGTGGCTTTGATGAGCGCGGTACGGAACAACGTGAGCCCTCCGGCATCGAAAAGCGGTTTTCGCACCACACGGCGGTAGTGCAGGTGAGGACGATACTCGCGGGTCACCCCTGATCGCACATCGGGTTCACGAGGTGGATACGCGGTGTTGACGTGTGTTTCCGCCATGTTCCGCGCGACCCCACCCACCCGCCATCCCCCTTGCCTACCATCGGCTCGCCGATTTCCAAAAGAAGCCGAGCGATTTCCAACCGAATCCGAACAAGGAGTGGCACTGATGACGCAAGGTGGGACAGCCCGGCGCACCGTCCTGGGAGCCGCGGTCCTCGCGGCCGGAACCGGGATCGGGACCCTCTCCGCCGGAACCGCCTCCGCCGCCGAGGCCCGGCACGGCGAGGGCGGCTACCGGGACCTCCCCGTCCCCCTGATCATCGGCCACCGCGGCTCCAGCGGCTACCGGCCCGAACACACCCTCGGCTCCTACCAGCTCGCCCTCGACCTCGGCGCCGACGTCATCGAGCAGGACCTCGTGCCCACCAAGGACGGCCACCTCGTCTGCCGCCACGAGAACGAGATCGGCGGCACCACCGACGTCGCCGACCACCCCGAGTTCACCGGCCGGCGCACCACCAAGACCGTCGACGGGGTCTCCGTCACCGGCTGGTTCACCGAGGACTTCACCCTCGCCGAGCTGCGCACCCTGCGCGCCAAGGAGCGCATTCCGGCCATCCGGCAGCGCAACACCCTCTACGACGGCCGCTGGCCCGTCCCCACCTTCGAAGAGGTGCTGCGCTGGGCCGACCGCGAGGGCAAGCGGCGCGGCCGGCGGGTCTGGCTGCACGTCGAGACCAAGCACCCCACCTACTTCCGGGGCCTCGGCCTCGGCCTGGAGGAGCCGCTGGCCGCCCTGCTGCGCCGCTACGGCCGCGACGGCCGGGACGCCGCCGTCTTCCTCCAGTCCTTCGAGCCCTCCAGCATCCAGCGGCTCTCCCGCCTGGTGTCCGCCCCGCGCGTGGTGCTGCTCTCCGCCGCGAACACCCGGCCCTGGGACTTCGAGACGGCCAAGGACCCCCGCACCGTCGCCGACCTGGTCAAGCCCGAGGGCCTGAAGTGGATCGCCGGCTTCGCCCAGGGCATCGGCCCCACCCTGGACCTCATCGTCCCGCGCGACGCGGAGGGCAGGCTCGGCACCCCGACCACCCTGGTGCGCGACGCCCACGCCCGGGGCCTCGTCCTGCACCCGTACACGGCCCGCAACGAGAACAGCTTCCTGCCGGCCGAGTACCGCAAGGGCACCGACCCCACCGCCTACGGGGACGCCTTCGGCGCCTTCAAGCGCTACTTCGAGCTCGGCATCGACGCCGTCTTCACCGACAACCCCGACACCGGACTCCTCGCCGCCGAGGCCTTCCGCCCCGGACGCGGCGTCAACCGCTAGACCCCCGTCCCCGTACGGGTGGGCCGGGCCCGGCGGGGAAACCGCCCGGCCCGGCCGCCGCGTCCCGCCCGGCATGGACCTGCGACGTGAACCGGAACTGATCGAGGAGCTGCGCCCGCTGCTCTCCGCCGAAGCGGCCGCCGAGGCCCCCGCCGCCGGGCTGGACGCCGCCGACCTGGAACAGGCCGTCTGGGTCAGGCTGCTGGAGCAGGGCCCGCCCGGCCCCGGCCCCGACCCCGGCGGCCGGGCCCGCTGGCTGCGCCGGGCGGTGCGGGCCGAGGCCCGGCTCGCCCGCAGGCGGGCGCGGCGCGAGATCCCGTGCGGGGCCGCCCGCGCGGACACGGCCGACGAACCCGAACGCGCCCTGCTGCACGGGGAGCAGAACCGCGCCCTCCGATCGGCGGTCGCCCGATTGCCCGGACGCTGCCCCGAGCTGGTGGCCGCACTTCTCTCGCCCAGGGACCTCACCTACCGTGAAATCGCAGGAGAGTTGGGTATCTCACAAGGAAGTTTAGGGCCGGTACGTTCCCGTTGCCTGGGATGTCTGCGCAGAATGCTCGCCGGAGAGGTTGCGGCTCCTGGCCCGTGGGGAAAGGAGCGGTAGACCAGAGAGCTACCGGTGAGCGGGAGGCATGCGCACATGGGCATGAGCGTGACCATTTCGGCGGCGGCCGCCGAAGACGCCGAGCAGATCTTCAAGCTGCAGTACCTGGCGTTCCAGAGGGAGGCCGAGCTGTACGGCAACTGGCTCATCCAGCCGCTCACCCAGTCCCTGGACTCCCTGAAGGAAGAGCTCGCCAAGGACACCGTCCTGGTGGCCCGGCTCGGCGACGAGGTCGTCGGCACGGTGCGCGGCAGCCTCGGCGAGGACGGCACGGCCAGCATCGCCAAGCTGTGCGTACACCCCCGCCTCCAGGGCCACGGCCTCGGCGCCCGGCTGCTGCGCGCGGTCGAGGAGGCCCTCGCCGGCCACGCCGGCACCACCCGCTTCCGGCTGCACACCGGCCACAAGAGCGAGTCGAACCTGCGGCTCTACCGCAAGGCCGGCTACGCGAAGGTCGGCAACCGCACCGCCTCCGACGGCGTGCACCTGGTGATCCTGGAGAAGGACGCCGAGGTCCCCGCCGACTACACCGTCAGCGCCTGATCCCAGGCGCCCCGACCCGGCGCGCGGGGCCTAGCGCTTCGCGCGCAGCCACAGCATCCCGGTGACCGGCAGGATCACCGGGATGAACAGGTAGCCCATCCCGAAGTCCGACCACACCGTCGCGTCGGGGAAGGCCTCGGGCCGGATCAGCGTCCAGGTCCCGACGGCCAGTACGCCCGCGAGCTCGGCGCCGCAGCACACCAGTGCCGCCCGCCGGGCCCGGTCGCCGCCGCGCACGAGCGAGTACGTGATGAAGGCGTAGACCAGGGCGGCCGCCGCCGACAGCGAGTAGGCCAGCGGCGCCCGGTCGAACTCACTGGAGATCTGGTACGCCGAGCGCGAGACCGCGCCCACCACCATGACCCCGTAGAGCCACACCAGCAGCAGCCCCGGCCCGGACACCAGCCGCTTGCGCCCGCCGGCCGCGTTCCCGGCGCCGGTCTCGGTCTCGGTCGTAGTGTCAGGCACCGGCGGATCCCCAGATGTCGTAGAGGCGCACCTCGAGCACGGCGAGGACGACCGCGCCCGCGGCCACCGTCACCGAACCCCACTTGGTGCGCTCGGTCAGCGAGAGCAGCCCGGCGGCCGGGACCGCCGCGAAGGCGCCCACCAGGTAGGCCACGAAGAGCACCGCGCCCTGTTCGGGCTTCTCGCCCCGGCCCAGCTGGACCACGCCGACCACCAGCTGGGCCAGGGCCAGCAGGGTCACCACGGCCATGCCGATGAAGTGCCAGTCCTTGGTCGGCTGGTCCCGCCAGACGGCGTGGCCGCACCAGGCGGCGAGGGCGAGGGCGGCCACGCCGAGGGCGGCCGTCAGGGCGTCGAGCATGCAGCGAGGGTATTACGGGCCCGGAGGGCGCCCGCGCACGGGGCGCCGCCGGGGCCCCGGCCGTGGCCTTGGCCACAGCGGGCACCCCCGGCCGGCCCCGCGCGCGGGCGCCGCCGGGACCCCGCCCGCCCGTGTCGCGCCTGGCCGGGAGCGCTCCCGCACCCCTCGGGGCGGGGTGTCGGGGAAGACCGCTCCCGTCCGGAATGCGACCGGAATCCGTCCGCTATGCGGACAATGTTGATCGGTGAGTCGGCATGTCTGCTTTACTGGGCCCATGACCACGACGAGCAGCCGCACCCTTGCGACCGAGGCGACGATGACGCCCGGTGCTCGTTGTATGTGTCGAATGTGCGCCTTCTGAGGGCCCCTTCCCCCGCGGTCTCGCGCCCCGAAGCGAGACGAGGCGAGCCGCTCCGCCGTCCAGGTCACCGCTGACCTCCGGTCCGGACCACTCCAGCCCCGCGCACGTGTCGACACGCTTCCCTTGTGACGGTTCGACCCGTATCGCGTCCCCAGATGTTTGCCCCGTGCACGGTCCCGCACGCCGTGCACTCGACAGCGACGGAATTCCTGTGATCACCACATCGGGCCTCACGAAGGTCTACCAGTCCCGTGGCCGCGAGGTCACCGCCCTGGACGGCGTCGACCTCCACGTCCGCGAGGGCGAGGTCTACGGAGTCATCGGCCAGAGCGGCGCCGGCAAGTCCTCCCTCATCCGCTGCGTGAACCTGCTGGAACGCCCCACCACCGGCACCGTGAGCGTCGACGGCGTCGAGCTCACCGCCCTCGCCGGCCGCGGCCGGCGCGCCGGCAAGGAGCTCCGCGAGGCCCGCAGCCGCATCGGCATGGTCTTCCAGCACTTCAACCTGCTGTCCTCGCGGACCGTGCAGGCCAACATCGAGCTCCCCCTGGAGATCCTCGGCGTCGACCGCCGCGAGCGCTCCCGCAAGGCCCTGGAACTCCTCGACCTCGTCGGCCTCGCCGACAAGGCCAAGGCCTACCCCACCCAGCTCTCCGGCGGCCAGAAGCAGCGCGTCGGCATCGCCCGCGCCCTGGCCGGCGACCCCAAGGTGCTCCTCTCCGACGAGGCCACCAGCGCCCTCGACCCCGAGACCACCCGCTCCATCCTCCAGCTCCTGCGCGACCTCAACCGGCAGCTCGGCCTCACCGTCCTGCTCATCACGCACGAGATGGACGTCGTCAAGAGCATCTGCGACTCCGCCGCCCTCATGAAGAAGGGCCGCATCATCGAGTCCGGCACCGTCGCCGAGCTCCTCGCCACCCCCGGCTCCGAGCTCGCCGCCGAACTCTTCCCGGTCAGCGGCACCGCCACCGGCCCGGAACGCACGGTCGTCGACGTCACCTTCCACGGGGAGGCCGCCACCCAGCCGGTCGTCTCCCAGCTGGCCCGCACGTACAACATCGACATCTCGATCCTCGGCGCCGCGATGGACACCGTCGCCGGCCGCCAGATCGGCCGCATGCGCATCGAACTGCCCGGCCGCTACGAGGACAACGTCGTACCCGTCGGCTTCCTGCGCGAGCAGGGCCTCCAGGTCGACGTCGTGGACGGGACGGACGAGATCGACAACGAACTGGCCGAACTGGTCAAGGATGGTGCCAAGTGACCTGGTCCGAGATGCAGCCCCTGCTCACCCAGGGCACCTACGACACCCTCTACATGGTCCTGTGGTCCACCGTGGTGACCGTTCTCGGCGGACTGCCCCTCGGCATCCTCCTCGTCCTCACCGACAAGGGCGGCCTCCTGCGGAACCAGCCGCTCAACAAGGCCCTCGGCGTGATCGTGAACATAGGCCGCTCGCTGCCGTTCATCATCCTGCTGATCGCCCTGATCCCGGTCACCACCGCCGTCGTCGGCACCTTCATCGGCCCCACCGCCATGATCGTCCCGCTCGCCATCGGCGCCATCCCCTTCTTCGCCCGGCTCGTCGAGACCGCCGTCCGCGAGGTCGACCACGGCCTGATCGAAGCCGTCGAGTCCATGGGCGGCGGCATCCCCACCCTCGTCGGCAAGGTCCTGCTCCCGCAGGCCCTGCCCTCCCTGGTCGCCGCCGTCACCACCACCGTCATCACCCTGGTCGGCTACTCGGCCATGGCCGGCGCCGTCGGCGGCGAAGGACTCGGCTCCAAGGCCATCACCTACGGCTTCCAGCGCTTCGAGACCGGATTCATGGTCGCCACGGTCGTGGTCCTGATCGCCCTCGTCACCGTGATCCAGCTGATCGGCGACGGCGTGGTGCGCGTCCTCGCCTGCCGCGGCCGGACCGCCTGAGCCCCTCCCGGGCCACCCCCAAGACTCCCCACCGGAGAAAGCCCGCACTTGTCGTGCCTGGGCCACCACCAGCGGGTCCGCACCCCGGACCCGCACCCGCAAGAAAGGCACTCTTCGTGCGTAAGAACATCAAGCTCACCGCCTTCGCCGCCGCCTCCGCCGCGCTCGCCCTCGGCCTCACCGCCTGCGGCAGCTCCTCGGACCCGTCCTCCACCAGCGCCGACGGCGGCAAGGCCGACGAGAGCAAGCCCCTCGTCATCGCGGCCTCCCCGAGCCCGCACGCCGACATCCTGAACTTCGTCAAGGACAAGCTCGCGGCCAAGGAGGGCCTCAAGCTGGAGGTGAAGGAGTTCACGGACTACGTCCTGCCCAACACCGCCACCGAGCAGGGCCAGGTCGACGGCAACTACTTCCAGCACAAGCCGTACCTCGACGACTTCAACAAGAAGAACGGCACCCACATCGTGCCCGTCGTCAACGTGCACCTGGAGCCCCTCGGCCTCTACTCCAAGAAGGTCAAGGCCCTCACCGACATCAAGGCCGGCCAGACCGTCGCCGTCCCCAACGACACCACCAACGAGGGCCGCGCCCTCCAGCTGCTCGCCGCGAACAACCTGATCACCCTCAAGGAAGGCGTCGGGACCAGCGCCAAGCTCTCCGACATCACCGACAAGAAGGGCCTGGAGTTCAAGGAGCTGGAGGCCGCCACCGTCCCGCGCGCCCTGAACGACGTCGACGCCGCCGTCATCAACGGCAACTACGCCCTCGAGGCCAACCTCTCGCCCGCCAAGGACGCCCTGGTCCTGGAGAAGGCCGAGGGCAACCCGTACGCCAACTTCCTGGCGGTCAAGGACGGCAGGCAGAACGACGCGCGCATCCAGAAGCTCGCCAAGCTCCTGAACTCCGACGAGGTCAAGAAGTTCATCGAGGAGAAGTACCAGGGATCGGTCGTCCCGGCCTTCGGCACCCCGGCCCGCTAGGGAACCCGCGGAGAGTTCCCCCTATGATCCACATTGAAATTTGTTGATGTTGATCAAAAGGGGGAACTCACGGTGCGCAACCGCATGGCCAAAATCGCCGCCGTCGCCGCAGCTCCGCTGCTCGCCGCCACGCTCGGCGCCGGAACCGCCCACGCCGGATACGGCGCGGGAGAGATCCGGTTCAACGGCGGCTTCTGCCTCGACGTCTCCGGCGGCAACTTCGTCGTCGGCCAGAAGGTCCAGATCTGGGGCTGCAACGGCACCTCCGCCCAGCAGTGGTGGCTGAAGGCGCAGGACGCCACCCACTTCCAGATCCAGGCGGCCCAGACCTACGACCCCCAGGGCCGCCTCCTGTGCGTGAACAACTGGGAGGGCGGCGACACCACCGGCAACCACATGCGCCTCTACCCCTGCGCCACCGGCTCCGCAGGCGACACCCAGTTCAACTTCGTCTACGCGGGCAACGGCCGGCAGATTCAGCCGCGCGTCGCCTCCACCAACTGCGTCAACTCATGGGGCGGCCTCTCCCAGGGCGCCGAGGCGCGCCTGTACCCCTGCTCCCACGGCGTCGAAGAGGACATCGTCTCCTACCCGTCGATCACCTGACCCCGCCGCACCCGCCACCTCTCGGGCCGCAGGCTTTCCTTCGGGGCCGCCGCCCGCGTTGCCCTGACCGTGTCCGGCGGAGTCCGCCCCCGGCACCTTCGGCTGCATCGACATCGGCACCCCCCCACGCACGACAACGTCGGCCTTCAAGACCACCACCAGGTCGTGAAGGCCGACGTCACGCGAAGCCCCGAATCGGCCTACGGCGTCCCCTCCGGGCGCGCGGGGCCGCGCCCGCCCCGGGCCTGCCCGCTTCCGGGCAACCCGGCCCTGCACATCCCCGGGCCGATGCTGCATGCTGTGGCTACGACCCGCACAAACGGTCCGCCTCAGGCATGGAGCTGCGCATGACTACCACCTTCCCGGACGTCACCATCAGCACGGACCGGCTGGTGCTGCGCCCCTTCGAGGAGGAGGACGCCGGCGCGCTCGCCGAGATGATGAACGACGAGCAGGTCACCGCCTGGACCCCGGCCCCGCACCCCTACACCCGCGCCGACGCCCGCGCCTGGGCCACCGCCCTCTCCCACGCCGAGCGCACCGGCGGCCGCGGCATCGTCTTCGCCGTCGCCGAGTTCCTCACCCACCGCCTCGTCGGCAGCGTCCACCTGCGCAACGCCGACTGGCGCACCCGCACCACCGAGATCCGCTACGTCACCGCCCCCTGGGCCCGGGGCGAGGGCTACGCCAGCGAGTCCGTCCTCGCCGTCGCCCGCTGGCTCTTCCGCGAGCAGCGGTTCGAAAGACTCGAAATGCGCACGGCCGCGGACAACACCGCCGCCCAGCAGGTCGCCCAGAAGATCGGTTGCATCAGTGAGGGCGTCCTGCGCAACGCCTGGACCGTCCGCACCCAGGCAGCCGACGGCAGCTGGGCCGACACCCGCACCGACCTCATCGTCTGGAGCCTGGTCCCCGAGGACCTCGACGAATCCGGCGCCTACGACGAGGACTACGGCGCGTACGACACGTACGACAGCCGCGAGGCCCGCGAGGCCCGGGAGGCCCGCGGCGCCCACCCGGCCCCCGCCCTCGCCGCGGACCGGAACCGAGCCGTCACCAGGTAGTCTCGACGTGCGGGACCCCGACGGAACCTCGCCTGCCCCCACCCCAGGAGACTGACGACGATGGCCGACCGGGTCACGGTGATCGGCTGGGACGGCTCCCCCCTGACCGCGGCCGCCCGGTCCGCGCTCTCCGCGGCCACCCTGGTGGCCGGCGCCGCCCACCACCTCGCGCTCCCCGAAGTCCCGCCCGCCGCCGAACGCATCCGCCTCGGCAGCCTCGGCCTCGCCGCCCGCCGCATCGCCGGCCACCGCGGCACCGCCGTCGTCCTCGCCGACGGGGACCCCGGCTTCTTCGGCGTCGTACGCACCCTGCGCGCGCCCGAACACGGCCTGGAAGTCGAGGTCGTCCCCGCCGTCTCCTCCGTCGCCGCCGCCTTCGCCCGCGCCGGAATGCCCTGGGACGACGCCCAGGTCGTCGTCGCCCACCCCCGCACCCTGCGCCGCGCCGTCAACGTCTGCCGCGCCCGCGGCAAGGTCGCCGTCCTCACCTCGCCCGGCGCCGGACCCGCCGAACTCGCCCTGCTCCTCGAAGGGGTGCACCGGACCTTCGTCATCTGCGAGGCCCTCGGCACCGACCGCGAACGCGTCACCGTCCTCACCTCCGACGCCGCCGCCGACCACACCTGGCGCGACCCCAACGTCGTCATCGTCATCGGCGGCGCCGGACACGCCACCGCCGACGCCCCCTGGCTCCTCGGCCAGGGCCCCGCCCAGGCCCCCGCCGCCGGCCGCGGCTGGGCCCGCGCCCTCACCGACCCGGACGCGGGGGAGGGGGAGTCGGCGCAGCTGCGCGCCGCCCAGCTCGCCCGCCTCGGCCCCCGCCCCGGCGACCTCGTCTGGGACATCGGCACCGGCCACGGAGCCCTCGCCGTCGACGCCGCCGCCTTCGGCGCCGCCGTCATCGCCGTCGACGCCGACCCGCGCGCCTGCGAACGCGCAACAGCCGCCGCCCGCAAGCGCGGTGTGCAGATCCAGGTCGTCGCGGGCCGCGCTCCACACGTGCTCGAGAACCTGCCCGAACCCGATGTCGTACGGGTGGGGGGCGGCGGCGCCGAAGTCGTCGCCGCCGTCGCCGACCGCCGCCCCGAACGGATCGTCAGCCACGCCTCCACCCGCGACGAGGCGGAGGCCATCGGGCGGACGCTCACCGAACACGGGTACGCCGTCGAGTGCGCGCTCCTCCAGTCCCTGGGCCTCGACACCAGGACCTGGGCCGAACAGGAGCGTTCCGTCGTGTTCCTGCTGGCAGGCGAACGCCCCGTGAACCGCTGACACAGGAGCCCGGGGTAGGCTGGCCGATCGTCGTACCGCCCGGCAGGCGCACGACGTGGCGCAGTCCACAGGGGACCGTGCCGGTTTCCGGCCGACACGGTGGCCGACGAGCGCGACAATGCTCAGGAGTTGTCGTGCGGGCGCACGCGAGACGTGGCGCCGCGCGGGGACCCCGCTCGTCGGGCCACAAGGGCGCCGGGCGATCGAAGAGGCGAAGAGGCAACACCGATGGGCGAGGGGTAAGCATGACTGACACCGGCCAGGTCCCGGGCGAGGGTCACCCGGACAACGCGGGCATGGTGGATCAGCAGGGCGTTCCCGCTCCGGTCCCGCAGATGCCCCCCCTGCCGCCGATGCCCCCGGCCGGCTACGCCTTCCAGGACCTCGTCGACGACCCCGCCGAGGACGAGGAACTGCTCCTCATGCCGAGCGGGCACGGCCAGGGCTCCTGGAGCGACCCCCAGGTGGTCCCGGCGGTCCCCGCCTTCCCCGGCGAGTTCCCCGTCGAACAGGGGTACGCCGAGTACCCCCAGCCCCAGCCCGCCGCCTACCCCGAACAGGGGCACCCCGTCTTCCCGGACCCGGGCTACGCGATGCCGGGCCAGCCGATGCCGGGCCAGCCGATGGCGGTACCGCCGCTCCACGACCAGTCCCTGGCCGGCCAGGGACTGCCCGGCCAGCCCCTCGGCGCGCAGCCCGCAGCGGTCTTCCCCGAGGCCGGCTACCCCGACGCCGCGTTCCCCGAGCCCTTCGCCGACCCCGCCGCGTACAGCGCGGGCGCGCACGAGGCCGGCGGCCGTGACTCCGGCTCCCTGGACCTCGGCGGCCTCGTCGTCCCGCCGGCGGCCCCCGCCGCGGCCGGGCAGATGCCGCCCGCCGCCTCCGTGAACCCGTCCCGCCGGCCCCTGCACATGGGCCCGCCCGTGCCCGAGGCCACCGGGGGAGTCGTACGGTCCCTCGCGGACCGGGGCCCCGCCGCCGCGCCCGCCGCGCAGCCGGTGCAGGTCGCGCCCGCCGTCGCCGTGGCGCCCGCCGCCCCGGCCGCCGCCCCCGCCGCGGCCGTCGCCCCCGCCGTCGCCCCGGAGCCCGGCCCCGACACGGCCGCCGCCCCGGCCGCCGCCGGAGCACCCGCCGCCGAGGCCCAGCCCGCCGCCGTGCCCGCGGGCGCCGGGGAGCCGCAGGCCGCCGCGCCCGCCGCGGAGCCCGTTGCGGGGCAGCCCGGTGCGCCCGCCGCCGGCCCCGAGTACCTGGACGCCGCCCCGGGCGCGGAGGCCCCGGTGGCCCCGCAGCTGGGTGAGATCCCGCCGCAGGCCGGTGAACCGTGGGCGGCGGCGCCTGCGGAGGCCGGTGCCGGTGCCGGTGTCGGTGTCGAGCAGGTGGCCCCGGGTGCGGCCGAGGCGCAGGTCGTGGCCGAGGGCCAGCCCGTGGTCGAGGGCCAGCCGGTCGTCGAGGGTCAGGCCGTGGTCGAGGCTCAGCCGGTGGTCGAGGGCCAGGCTGCGGCCGAGGCCCAGCCGGTGGTCGAGGCTCAGCCGGTCGTCGAGGGTCAGGCCGTGGTCGAGGGTCAGGCCGTGGTCGAGGCTCAGCCCGTGGTCGAGGGCCAGGCTGCGGCCGAGGCTCAGCCGGTGGTCGAGGGCCAGCCGGTGGTCGAAGCTCAGCCGGTCGTCGAGGGCCAGCCGGTGGCTGAGGCCCAGCCCGTGGTCGAGGGCCAGGCAGGGGTCGAGGCTCAGCCCGTGGCAGAGGGCCAGCCCGTGGTCGAGGGCCAGGCTTCGGCTGAGGCTCAGCCGGTGGTCGAGGGCCAGCCTGGCGTCGAGGGCCAGCCCGTGATCGAGGCTCAGGCCGTGGCCGAGGGCCAGCCGGTGGTCGAGGGGCAGCCCGCTGTCGAGGGCCAGCCGGTGGCCGCGGTGCAGCCCGTGGTGGAAGGCCAGGCTGCGCCGGTGGTCGAGGGCGCCGAGGCGCAGCAGGCCGCTCCGGCCACGGAGGCCGCCGCGGCTCCCGAGGGTGCTGTGGCCGTCGAGGCGGCCGGGGCCCCGGAGGCCGTCGCCGCCGAGACCCCCGCCGCCCCCGAGGGCGTCCCGGCCGCCGAGGCCGTCGCCGCTGCCGAGGGGGCTCCCGCGCCGGCCCCCGAGGCCGCCCAGGCCGTCGAGGCCGCGCCTGGGACCCCGGAGCCCGCCCAGGCCCCCGCCTCCGAGACCCCGGCGGAGCCCTCCGCCGAGGCCCCGGCCGAGCAGGCCGACCCCGCCGCGCAGGCCGACGTACCGGCCGAGCAGGCGGCGGAGCCCGCCGCCGCGCAGCCGGCCGCCGAGGCCGGGCCCGCCACCGGCGACGAGGCCCCCGCCGACGGCGAAGCCGCCGCCGAGGGTCCCGCGGAGCCCCAGCCCTCCGTCGGCGAGCCGGCCCCCGGCTACGCCGACGCCGAGCGCGAGGCCGTCCTGCGCGTCATGCGCGAGCGCCGCGACATCCGCAACGGCTTCCGTACCGACCCGATCCCGCACGAGGTGCTGCTGCGCGTCCTGGAGGCCGCCCACCACGCCCCGAGCGTCGGGCACTCCCAGCCGTGGGACTTCGTCGTCATCCGCTCGGCGGAGACCCGCCGCACGATGCACGAGCTCGCCCAGCGCCAGCGCGAGGCCTACGCCAAGTCGCTGCCCAAGGGCCGGGCGAAGCAGTTCAAGGAACTGAAGATCGAGGCCATCCTCGACACCCCGGTGAACATCGTCGTCACCGCCGACCCCACCCGCGGCGGCCGCCACACCCTCGGCCGGCACACCCAGCCGCAGATGGCCCCGTACTCCTCCGCCCTCGCGGTCGAGAACCTCTGGCTCGCCGCGCGCGCCGAGGGCCTCGGCGTGGGCTGGGTCAGCTTCTTCGACGAGCGCGAGATGGTCCGCGCGCTGGGGCTCCCCGAGCACCTGGAGGTCGTCGCCTACCTGTGCGTCGGCTACGTCGACGAGTTCCCCGAGGAGCCGGAGCTGATGCAGGCGGGCTGGGCCCAGCGCCGCCCGCTGGCCTGGGTCGTCCACGAGGAGACGTACGGGCGCCGCGCGCTGCCCGGCGAGGCCCCGCACGACCTGCTCTCCGACACCGTCGCCAGCATCCGCCCGCTCGACGCCAAGGCCCTCGGTGAGGCCTGGGAGCGTCAGAAGCGCATGACGAAGCCCGCGGGCGCCCTCGGCATGCTGGAGATCATCTCCGCACAGCTGGCGGGCCTCTCCCGGGTCTGCCCGCCGCCGATCCCGGAGCCGGCCGCCGTCGCGATCTTCGCCGGCGACCACGGCGTCCACGCCCAGGGCGTCACCCCCTGGCCCCAGGAGGTCACCACGCAGATGGTGGCCAACTTCCTGGGCGGCGGGGCCGTCTGCAACGCCTTCGCCAACCAGGTCGGCGCCGAGGTCTGCGTCGTCGACGTCGGCGTGAAGGGCGAACTGCCGGCCACCCCCGGCCTGCTGCCCCGCAAGGTCCGCCCGGGTACGGACGACCTGTCCGCGGGTCCCGCGATGACCCGCGAGGACGCGATCGCGGCCATCGAGGTCGGCATCGAGACCGCGCGCGACCTCGTCGCCGCGGGCAACAAGGCGCTCCTGACGGGCGAGATGGGCATCGCCAACACCACGGTGTCGGCAGCCCTCATCTCCGTCTTCACGGGCGTCGACCCGGTGGAGGTCACCGGCCGGGGCACGGGCATCAACGACGAGACCCACGCCCGCAAGATCGACGTGGTCCGCCGCGCCCTGGAGCTCCACCAGCCGGACCCGAACGACCCGATCGGCGTCCTGGCGGCCATCGGCGGCCTGGAGCACGCCGCGATCGTCGGCCTGATCCTCGGCGGCGCCTCCCTGCGGACCCCGGTCATCCTGGACGGCGTGAGCGCCGGCGCGGCCGCCCTCGTGGCCCGCGCCATCGCCCCCGAGGCCCTGTCGGCGTGCATCGCGGGCCACCGCAGCGCGGAACCGGGCCACGTGGCCGCCCTGAACAAGCTGGGCCTGCGCCCCCTGGTCGACCTGGACCTCCGCCTCGGCGAGGGCACGGGCGCCCTCCTGGCCCTCCCCCTGGTCCAGAGCGCGGCCCGCGCGATGCACGAGGTGGCCACCTTCGACGCGGCGGGCGTGACGGAGAAGTAGCCGCAGCCATCCAGACGGGGCCGGACACCACAGGGTGTCCGGCCCCGACTGCTTTCTGCCCCGCCTCCCCGGGTGTGGTGGGTCGCCGGTACATGGGCGGGGCGGTCGACAGAAGCCGATCGGGACCGGGGGTGGTCGGGACGTGGGCGGGGCGGTCTCAGGGAGGGTTGGGGGTTTCCCGCCAGTCTCATCGTCCTTCCGTGTCGGGCCGGCCTGTCAAGGGCGCTCCCTTCGGTCGCGTCGCTGCGCGATGGCCTTCGGCCACCCTTG
>NZ_JBIWFZ010000027.1:0-94874 GCF_044763325.1 Streptomyces sp. NPDC096136
CCGCCCGTTCGGCCTCGGTCATCCCGGAGGTGAACAGCCGGGTGAGCCGGCCGCGGGCGGGGGGGGCGCCCCCCCCCCCCCCCCCGGGGGGCCCCCCCCCCCCCGGGGGGGGGGGCCCCCCCCCGGGGGGGGGGGGCCCCCCCCGCCGGCTCTAGCGCTTACCGAGCGGAGCTCAGTGGTGGCCGCCCTGGGCCTCGAGGCGCTTGTAGGAGGCCTCGATCTCGGCCTCGGCCTCGGCGCGGCCGACCCAGTTGGCGCCCTCGACCGACTTGCCCGGCTCCAGGTCCTTGTAGACCTCGAAGAAGTGCTGGATCTCCAGGCGGTCGAACTCGGAGATGTGGTGGATGTCGCGCAGGTGCTCGACACGCGGGTCGGAGGCCGGCACGCACAGCAGCTTGGCGTCGCCGCCCGCCTCGTCCGTCATGTTGAACATGCCGATGGCGCGGCACTTGATCAGGCAGCCCGGGAAGGTGGGCTCGTCCAGGATGACCAGCGCGTCCAGCGGGTCGCCGTCCTCGCCGAGGGTGTTCTCGACGAAGCCGTAGTCCGTCGGGTAGCTGGTCGAGGTGAAGAGGCGACGGTCCAGACGGATCCGGCCGGTCTCGTGGTCCACCTCGTACTTGTTCCGCGAACCCTTGGGGATCTCGATGGTGACGTCGAACTCCACGTCCTGCTCCTCCATGATCAGCTCCGGCCCGGTGCCGAAGCTTGACTGCTTCGAGACGGCATTCAATTCAATTACTGCGCGTCCGGCCCATCCCGGGGGTGGGGTGCCATGCTCGCGGCAAGACGCAGTGGTTAAGTGTCCCTCACGCATATGTGTGATCGCGAAAGGGGCTGGTCCGAGGTGCCATTGGTCAAGACGTGGCAGCTCATCGCGGGGTCGGCCGTCGCCGGCCTCGCCCTGTCGGCGGTGGCCGTGGCCTCCGCAGGTCCCTGGGACTCCGGCCAGCGTAAGGCCGAGCGGGACAAGGCCGCCTCCTGGAGCCGGGCGGGTGGCGCAGATCACGCGGCCGGATCCCTGCCGCAGGCCGCGCCGAGCGCCCCCGGGGTGCTCCAGGGCGTCGTCCCCCGCTCCGCGGACGCGCCCTCCGCCGCCCTCGCCGGGGTGCTCGGGCCGCTGCTCGCCGACTCCGCGCTGGGCACCGTGCGCGGCGCGGCCGTGGTCGACGCCGTCACCGGCCGGGTGCTCTACGAGTCCGGGGCCGGCGAGGCCATGACCCCCGCCTCCACCGTCAAGATCGCCACCGCGAGCGCCGCGCTGGCCGCCCTCGGCCCCGAGCACCGCATCCGCACCACCGTGGCCCCCGGCCCCGGCCCGGGCCAGATCGTCCTGGTCGGCGGCGGCGACCCCTCCCTCACCGCGAAGAAGAAGAGCCCGGCCGGCTCCGGCGGCAGCCTCGTGGCCCTCGCCGCCGACACCGCCCAGGCCCTCAGGGCGGCCGGCACCGACACCGTCGCCCTCGGCTACGACGACACCCTCTACACGGGCCCGGTCCGCCACCCCATCGGCCGCAACGACAACCTCGCGCCCGTCACCGCCCTCACCGCCGACGAGGGCCGCCCCGACGACTCCACCGCCGGACCGGTCGAACGCAGCGAGGACCCCTCCAAGGACACCGCCCGGGCCTTCGCCGGCCTGCTGCGCGACCGGGGCGTCAAGGTCACCGGCGAACCCGCCCCGGCCAGGCCCGCCCCCGACGCCCGGCCCCTGGCCACCACCCTGTCCACCCCCCTCGCCGGGCTCGTCGAGCGGATGCTCACCAACAGCGACAACGACATCGCCGAGGCCCTCGCCCGCCAGACCGCCCTCGCCTCCGGCAAGCCGGCCAGCTTCGAGGGCGGCGAGAAGGCCGTCTCCGAGCGGCTCGGCTCCCTGGGCGTCGACCTCACCGGCTCCCGCTTCGCCGACGGCAGCGGCCTCAACCGGGCCGACAAGGTCAGCGCCCGCCTCCTGACGGGCCTGCTCGCCAAGGCCGCCGACCCCGGCCACCCCGAGCTGCGGCCCGTCCTCACCGGACTGCCCGTCGCCGGCTTCACCGGCACCCTGCGCACCCGCAACGCCGGCACCTCCCCGGCCGCCGGCCTGCTCCGCGCCAAGACCGGGACCCTGACCGGCGTGAACTCCCTCGCGGGCACCGTCGTCGACCCGTCCGGGCGGCTCCTCGCCTTCGCCTTCCTGACCGCGAACGCCCCCGACGGGTCCGCCGCCGAGAAGGGCCTCGACAAACTGGCCGCCGCCGTCGCCACCACCCCCTGACGCCCGGGGGGATCCGCAACGGCGCAGGTCCACGTACCGTTGACGCATGACGAGCATCGGTGGTGCGGAGATGGTCGACTGGAACCTCGCGGTGGCGACCGCGACCCGCCTCGTACGGCCGGGTCCGGAGGTCAGCCGCGACGAGGCCCGGGCCGTGGTGGCGGAGCTCCGCCGGCACGCCAGGACCTCCGAGGAGCACGTGCGCGCGTTCACCCGGATGACGGCCGGCGCCGGCCCCCTCCCCGACACCCCCGTCCTCGTCGTCGACCGGGCCGGCTGGGTCCGGGCCAACGTCGCCGGCTTCCGCGAACTGCTCGGCCCGCTGCTCACCAAGATGCAGGACCGCCGCGCCGGCGCCCCCGCGGGCGCCGTCCTGGGAGCCGTCGGCGGCAAGGTCACCGGCGTCGAGCTCGGCATGCTGCTCAGCTTCCTGGCCTCCCGCGTCCTCGGCCAGTACGAGACCTTCGCGCCGGTCGGCACCGACCTGCCCGGCAACCCCGCCACCGGCGGCCGGCTGCTGCTCGTCGCGCCCAACATCGTCCACGTGGAGCGCGAGCTGGAGGTCAGCCCGCACGACTTCCGGCTCTGGGTCTGCCTGCACGAGGAGACCCACCGCACCCAGTTCACCGCCGTGCCCTGGCTGCGCGCCCACCTGGAGGGCGAGATCCAGGCCTTCCTCGGCGCCACCGAGGTGGAGCCGGGAGCCCTCCTGGAGCGGGTGCGCGAGGCCGTCCAGTCCTTCTCCGGGGCCCGCCCCGAGGGCGAGCGCGGCGACGACGCCCACTCCTTCGTCGAACTCGTCCAGACCCCCGAGCAGCGCGAGGTGCTCGGCCGGCTCACCGCCGTCATGTCCCTGCTGGAGGGCCACGCCGACTTCGTCATGGACGGGGTGGGCCCCGAGGTGGTCCCCTCCGTGGCCGAGATCCGCGAGAAGTTCCAGCAGCGCCGCGCCAGCGGGGCCGGGCGGCTCGATGTCGCCCTGCGCAAGCTGCTGGGCCTCGACGCCAAGCTGCGCCAGTACCGCGACGGCGAGCGGTTCGTCCGGGCCGTCGTCGGCGAGGTCGGGATGGACGGCTTCAACCGCGTGTGGACCTCCCCGAACACACTGCCGACCAAGGCGGAGATCGCCAGCCCCGCGGACTGGGTGGCGCGCGTGCACCGCAGGGGGAGCGCGGGGCGCGAAGAAGGGTGACTCGGGAGGCGTAAACATGTCCCACTGGGGGAAGCAGCATCACCCTTCCGAGGGACCGTGGGCCGTAGAAGGGCGTGCGATGCTCGGGGAACGGCTCGCTTCTGTCACCATCAACGCACTCTGAGTGACCACCCGCGCGCAACACCCCGAAGCCTCCGAGCATCCGAACTCCACGAAGGGCACCGGACATGGGTCCCCATCCTGCGGTCGCGGCGATACGCCTGGCGGTCCGCCGCGTACTCCACGACGTCCTCACCGACCTGACCGACCCCACGGGCCGAGCGGCCGGCACCCCGCCGCTGGTCCTCGTCGCCTGCTCCGGCGGCGCCGACTCCATGGCGCTCGCCTCCGCCCTCGCCTTCGAGGCCCCCAAGCTCGGCATCCGGGCCGGCGGCATCACCATCGACCACGGCCTCCAGCCCGGCTCCGACCTGCGCGCCGCGGAGGTCGTCAGCCGCATGACCGCCCTCCGCCTCGACCCGGTGGAGTCCGTCGCCGTGCGCGTCGGCCGCGACGGCGGACCCGAGGCCGCCGCCCGCGACGCCCGCTACGCCGCCCTCGACGAGGCCGCCGACCGGCTCGGGGCCGCCGCCGTGCTGCTCGGACACACCCGCGACGACCAGGCGGAAACCGTCCTGCTGGGCCTCGCCCGCGGCTCCGGCATCCGCTCGCTGTCCGGCATGGCCGAGGTCTCCGGAGGTCCCGGCCGCACCCGGCGCTACCGCCGCCCCTTCCTCCAGGTCGACCGGCAGACCGCCCGCAAGGCCTGCATGGTGCAGTCCCTCCCCGTCTGGGACGACCCGCACAACCTCGACCCCGCCTACACCCGCTCCCGGCTCCGCCACGAGGGGCTGCCCGCCCTGGAGAAGGCGCTCGGCAAGGGGGTCGTGGAGGCGCTCGCCCGCACCGCCCAGCTCTCCCGGGACGACGCCGACGCCCTCGACGCCTGGGCCGCCGACGCGGAGGCCGGCGTACGCGACGCGGACGGCCGCCTGGAGTGCGCCAAGCTGTACGCCCTGCCGCCCGCCGTGCGCCGCCGCGTGCTGCGCCGGGCCGTGGTCGCGGCGGGCTCGCCCGCCGGCTCCCTCTTCGCCCGCCACATCGAGGAAGTCGACCGGCTCATCACCGGATGGCGCGGCCAGGGGGCCATCAACCTGCCCGGCCGCGTCGAGGCCCAGCGGCAGGGTGGCAGACTTGTCATCCGGCAGGGCTGATTGGTGCTGAAGCACGGCTGAGTCCTCCGGGGACGCCCTCCGGAGCCCCGGCCGACAACGAAAGTGATGCGGGTGGACGAGAAGGACATGGGCAACGACCTCCAGTCGGTGCTCATCACCAAGGAAGAGATCGACGCGAAGCTGGCCGAGCTGGCCGCGAAGATCGACGCGGAGTACGCGGGCAAGGACCTGCTCATCGTCGGTGTGCTCAAGGGCGCCGTGATGGTGATGGCGGACCTGGCGCGCGCCTTGTCCACCCCGCTCACCATGGACTGGATGGCGGTGTCCTCCTACGGCGCCGGAACCCAGTCCTCGGGCGTGGTGCGGATCCTCAAGGACCTGGACACCGACATCAAGGACAAGCACGTCCTGATCGTCGAGGACATCATCGACTCCGGCCTGACCCTGTCGTGGCTGCTGTCGAACCTGGGCTCCCGCCAGCCGGCCTCCCTCAAGGTCGTCACGCTGCTGCGCAAGCCCGAGGCCGCGAAGGTCGCCATCGACGTCGAGTGGGTCGGCTTCGACATCCCCAACGAGTTCGTCGTCGGCTACGGCCTCGACTACGCGGAGAAGTACCGCAACCTGCCGTTCGTCGGGACGCTCGCCCCGCACGTCTACGGCGGCTGACCCCCCTCCGTCACCGCGATCGCCCCCGGGGGGAACCCGGGGGCGATTCCCGCCGTTGGAGGAGAAGGCGGGTCTGTCAGCCGTCCCACGGGGCGGCGGGTGACAATACAGGGGTACATTCCGAAGAACAGTCTTTACTCACAGCAGCATTTACCTACGGGCAGGAGGGACGGGGTGCCCGGCACCCCGTATGGATGGACGTGAAGCGATACTTCCGTGGGCCGGTCATGTGGATCGTGCTGGCCGTCCTCGCCGTGGTCGTGTTGATGAACGTCGTCGGCTCCGGCGGCGGCTACAAGTCGGTGGAGACCAGCGAGGTCATCAAGGCGATCAACAGTGGCCAGGTCGAGAGCGCCAAGCTGACCACCGGCGACAGCCAGATGATCAAGATCGAGCTGAAGAAGGGCCAGAAGCTCGGTAACAACAGCGGCACCAAGTTCCAGGCCAACTACATCGGGGACCAGGGCGTACAGCTCGCCCAGAACCTCCAGACCAAGTACGAAGCCGGTCAGATCCCGGACGGCTACTCCGTCACGCCGGACAAGACCAGCCCGTTCCTGAGCGTGCTGCTCTCGCTCCTGCCCTTCGTCCTCATCGTGGTCGTCTTCCTGTTCCTGATGAACCAGATGCAGGGCGGCGGCTCCCGGGTCATGAACTTCGGCAAGTCCAAGGCCAAGCTCATCACCAAGGACACCCCGAAGACGACGTTCGCCGACGTCGCGGGCTCGGACGAGGCCGTCGAGGAACTCCACGAGATCAAGGAGTTCCTCCAGGAGCCGGCGAAGTTCCAGGCCGTCGGCGCCAAGATCCCCAAGGGCGTGCTGCTCTACGGCCCGCCCGGCACCGGCAAGACCCTGCTCGCGCGTGCCGTCGCGGGCGAGGCCGGCGTTCCGTTCTACTCGATCTCCGGTTCCGACTTCGTCGAGATGTTCGTCGGCGTCGGCGCCTCGCGCGTGCGCGACCTGTTCGAGCAGGCCAAGGCCAACGCCCCGGCGATCGTCTTCGTCGACGAGATCGACGCCGTCGGCCGGCACCGCGGCGCGGGCCTCGGCGGCGGTCACGACGAGCGCGAGCAGACCCTCAACCAGCTGCTCGTCGAGATGGACGGCTTCGACGTGAAGGGCGGCGTCATCCTGATCGCCGCCACGAACCGCCCCGACATCCTCGACCCGGCGCTGCTGCGCCCCGGCCGCTTCGACCGCCAGATCGCGGTCGACCGGCCGGACATGCAGGGCCGTCTGGAGATCCTCAAGGTCCACCAGAAGGGCAAGCCGGTCGCACCGGACGTCGACCTCTCGGCCGTCGCCCGCCGCACCCCCGGCTTCACGGGTGCCGATCTGTCCAACGTGCTGAACGAGGCCGCGCTCCTCACGGCCCGCTCGGACCGCAAGCTGATCGACAACCTGATGCTGGACGAGGCGATCGACCGCGTCGTGGCGGGCCCGCAGAAGCGGACCCGGATCATGTCCGACAAGGAGAAGAAGATCACCGCGTACCACGAGGGCGGACACGCCCTGGTCGCGGCGGCCTCCCCGAACTCCGACCCGGTGCACAAGATCACGATCCTGTCCCGCGGCCGGGCCCTGGGCTACACCATGGTCCTGCCCGACGAGGACAAGTACTCGACCACCCGCAACGAGATGCTCGACCAGCTCGCGTACATGCTGGGCGGGCGCGCGGCCGAGGAACTGGTCTTCCACGACCCGACCACGGGCGCCGCGAACGACATCGAGAAGGCCACGGCGACGGCCCGCGCGATGGTCACCCAGTACGGCATGACCGAGCGCCTCGGCGCGATCAAGTTCGGCGGGGACAACACCGAGCCGTTCCTGGGCCGCGAGATGTCGCACCCGCGGGACTACTCGGAAGAGGTCGCGGCGCTGGTCGACGAAGAGGTCAAGAAGCTCATCGAGACCGCGCACAACGAGGCCTGGGAGATCCTGGTCGAGAACCGGGACGTCCTGGACAACCTGGTGCTGGCGCTCCTGGAGAAGGAGACCCTGGGCAAGGAGGAGATCGCCGAGATCTTCTCCACGATCGTGAAGCGCCCGGCCCGCCCGGCGTGGACCGGTTCCGCCCGCCGCACCCCCTCCACCCGTCCGCCGGTGCTCTCGCCCAAGGAGCTCCAGCTGACGAACGCCGCCAACGGCACCTCGGCCTCGGCCCAGACGGCCGTGTCGGTGGAGAAGTCCCCGGAGTCCTCCTCCGAGGACGGTCCGGAGGCCTGACCAGGTCCGGAATGGATGCCGCGCCCCCCAGGTTCTAGCCTGGGGGGCGCGGCACATTTGTACGCCGTACGCGCACACAGGAACGAGGATGAGATGACCGACCCAGTGACCCTGACCGGTGGCGAGGGCACGATCGGCGAGTTCGACGAGAAGCGCGCCGAGGCGGCCGTCCGAGAGCTCCTGATCGCGGTCGGCGAGGACCCGGACCGCGAGGGCCTCCTGGAGACCCCGGCGCGCGTGGCGCGGGCGTACAAGGAGATATTCGCCGGGCTGTACCAGAAGCCCGCGGACGTCCTGACCACGACGTTCGACCTCGGCCACGACGAGATGGTCCTCGTGAAGGACATCGAGGTCATGTCCAGCTGTGAGCACCACCTGGTCCCGTTCCACGGCGTGGCCCACGTCGGCTACATCCCGTCCACCGACGGCAAGATCACCGGTCTGTCGAAGCTGGCCCGCCTGGTGGACGTCTTCGCCCGCCGCCCCCAGGTCCAGGAGCGGCTGACCACGCAGATCGCCGACTCCCTGATGGAGATCCTGGACCCGCGCGGCTGCATCGTGGTCATCGAGTGCGAGCACATGTGCATGACGATGCGCGGGGTCCGCAAGCCGGGCGCCAAGACGATCACCTCGGCGGTCCGCGGCCAGCTCCGCGACCCCGCGACGCGCAACGAGGCCATGAGCCTCATCATGGCCCGCTGACCCGGTGGCCGGGCCGGCCGGCTGGGAGCCGCTGAGCGAGGGCGTCCGACGCACGCTGGAGGTGCTGCTCGACGGCCCGTCCGAGGCCCATCGGCGGCTGCGGGCGCAGATCCCGTACGCCGAGATGCGCGACAGCGGCTGCTCCTGCCCCTGTGTGTACCTGAGGGTGGCCGCGGAGGCCCTGGAGGCCCTGGAGGCCGCCCCGACGGGCCGGGGGACCGGGCCGGTGGCGGGCGCCCCCCTGCTGGCCGCGGACGGCGGCTACGACGGCGAGGCGACGCTGTTCGCGCACGACGGTGTCCTGGAGGACCTCCAGTTCTGCGACTGGGAGGACCACGGGCCAGGGCCGCGCCCGCTGTGGGAGTGGCTGGGTCCCCGCCACTCCTGAGCCCCGCCGCCCCCTAGGCCGCCGCGCGGGCCTTGGCGGGGTCCTCGTCCTCCGGGAGTTTCAGGACGTGCTCCAGGAAGAGGGCCGCCGCGACGACCGCGGCGCCCGCCAGGACCGAGCCGCCCGCGTACCAGGCCTGGTCGCGGCGGGCCGGGACGTCCAGGGAGTCGGTCAGCAGGAAGACGCCGACCCCGCCGTACATGCCGGCGACCAGGGCCGCGACCAGGGCGCTGGCCTGGGCGAAGACCAGCGCGCGGGCTGCCATCAGCGGCTCCACGCCCTTGGCTCCCGGACGGCGCTCGCGCTGGGCCTTCAGGCGGGCGCGCAGCGACAGGGCGGTGGCGAACAGCACCGCGGCGATGACCGCCAGCACGATCGGCGCGGCCAGTGGGACGCCCGGCAGGGTGCCGTAGGCGTTCCACAGGCGGGCGCCGGCCCAGGACAGCACCCCGGCGATCACGAAGGTGCCCGCCAGGACCGCCGGCCTCAGTTGCTTCACTTGCCCGTCCCCTGTTCAGTGTCTGCTACCTGAACACGCTAACGGCTATTCCGGGAGACGGAGTTCCAGGTCGGTCCGCGGCGTGACCCCGCTCAGGCCGATCGCGGCCAGCAGGCCGGAGACCGGGCCGCGGCCGGGGAGCTGGGCCTCGGGGTCGATGTCGTTCCAGGGGGCCAGGACGAAGGCCCGCAGGTGCGCCCGCGGGTGCGGCAGGGTCAGGACGGGGTCGTCGGAGACCACGTCGGAGTACGCCACGATGTCCACGTCGATCGTGCGCGGGCCCCAGCGCTCCTCGCGGACCCGGTCGAAGGCCTCCTCGACGGCGTGCGCCCGCTCCAGGAGCGAGGACGGCGGCAGGGTGGTCTTCAGGGCGATGACCGCGTTCAGGTACGAGGGCTGCGAGCCGGGCTCGACGCCCCACGGCTCGGTCTCGTAGACCGGCGAGACGGCCTTGACCCGCAGCCCGGGGGTGTCGCCGAGGGCGTCGATGGCGCCCTGGAGGGTCTCCAGCCGGTTGCCGAGGTTGGCGCCGAGCGCGATCACGGCCCATTTGGGGTTGGAGAGCGTCACGTCGGCCGCGTCGACCGCCTCGACGACGGACGCGGGGACGGGCTGGACCGTGGGGTCGCTCTGGGCGTTCTGTCCGTTGTTCACACGCGGCTCCGGGTGATCGTGATGGTCACGTCGTCGAAGGGGACGGTGATCGGCGCGTCCGGCTTGTGGACGACGACCTCCACCTGTGCGACGGCCTCGTGCTTGAGGCACTGCTGGGCGATGCGCTCGGCGAGGGTCTCGATCAGGTCGACGGGCTCGCCCTGGACGACGTCGACGACCTCTTCGGCCACGACCCCGTAGTGCACGGTCTTGGCCAGGTCGTCCCCGGCCGCCGCGGGGCGGGTGTCCAGGTGCAGCACGAGGTCGACGATGAAGGTCTGGCCTTCTTCGCGTTCCCGGGGGAAGACGCCGTGGTGCCCGCGAGCCTTGAGGCCGCGCAGCGCGACACGATCCACGCGAATCACTCCTGCTTTCGTAGGTGCTTCCGGTCCCGGGACTCCCCGGGCCCTTGGGCCTACGCCGAGTGCGGTCGGCGTCGTCCACCTTCGAATTTACCTGCGACAAACCTTCGCCCCCGCCCTTGGGGTCAGTCGGAGGCCTCTTCTTCCTCGTCATCGGAGTCCGTGAGCACCGGAGAACCGTGGTGGGACCAGAGCCGCCACCCCTGCGGTGTGCGTCGGAACACATTCGTGGCGACGACCAGCTGGCCGACGAGCGGGCCGAGCTCCCCGGCCTGCTCGGCGGGGCCCCCGCTGAGGATGTTCTCGGTACAGGTGACCAGGGCGGTGTCGCCTATGAGGGCCACCTTGGTGTCGGTGAGGAAGAACTGGATGTACTCGGTGTGGGACATGATCAGCGCGTAGGAGCGCAGCACCTCGCCCCGCCCGGAGAGCACCGGCCACCCCGGGTGGACGCAGGAGATCTCGTCGTCGAGCCAGAGCGCCGACAGTGCGTCGAAGTCCCCCCGCTCCATGGCCTCGTAGAAGGCCGCGTTGACCTCTTCGACGGCTTCGATGTCGGTACGGCTCACCGTTCCCCTTCCCTGTGCGTACGGTCGGTCCCGTCGGCCCTTCGGGTCACAGAGCCCCTTCCACGGCACGGGCCACCCGAACCGCGTCGGCGGTCGCCCGTACCTCGTGCACCCGTACGGCCCAGGCGCCCTGGTGGGCGGCGATGGCCGAGACGGCGGCCGTGGCGGCGTCCCGCTCGCGGGCGGGCGGCGGGGCGGCGTCGGCGGCGCCGGCCAGGACCCGGCCGAGGAAACGCTTCCGCGAGGCGGCGACGAGGAGGGGGAAGCCGAGGGCGCGCAGCTCGGGGAGGCGGGCGACGAGGGCCAGGTCGTGTTCGGCGTTCTTGGCGAAGCCGAGGCCCGGGTCGACGACGATCCGCTCGGGGGAGATGCCTCCGCAGACGACGGCGTCGATGCGGGCGCGGAGTTCGGCGGTGACCTCGCCGAGGACGTCGGCGTAGACGGCGAGGCTGTTCATGTTGTCGCTGAAGCCGCGCCAGTGCATGACGACGAAGGGGACGTCGGTGGCGGCGACGGCCGGGATCATGCGGGGGTCGGCGAGGCCGCCGCTGACGTCGTTGACGAGCCGGGCGCCGGCGGCGACGGCCTGTTCGGCGACGGTCGCGCGCATGGTGTCGACGGAGACGGCGACGCCCTCGGAGGCGAGGCCGCGGACGACGGGGACGACGCGGCGGAGCTCCTCCTCGGCGTCGACGCGGGTGGCGCCGGGGCGGGTGGACTCGCCGCCGACGTCGACGAGGTCGGCGCCCTGGGCGACGAGGTCGAGGCCGCGCTTGACGGCTGCGGTGGTGTCGAACCAGCGGCCGCCGTCGGAGAAGGAGTCGGGGGTGACGTTGACGACGCCCATGACCGCGCAGCGGTCCCAGTCGGGGAGCCCGGCCACGTGGCCCCGGGGGGCGGTGGTGTTCATGGGGTCCAGGGTAGATCCCGCGCAGCGGAACGCCCCCGGGCCCTGGCGGGCACGGGGGCGTGGGGGCGGTGGCGGCTAGGCGGCCTGGACCTCGCGGTCCTGCTGGGCCGGGATCGCCGTCTCCTGGTGGGCGCAGGGGCGGACCTGCTTCGGGCGGCGGCGGCTCTCGAAGAGGCGGGGGAGGGCCAGGGTGACGAAGCCCTCGGCCTGCATCACGGCGAAGCCGATGCGGGGCAGGTCGCGGTGGTGGCGGTAGACCATGAACCGCGGCTCCCAGCGGGGGCGGAACTTCTCGTTGAACTTGTACAGCGACTCGATCTGGAACCAGCGCGAGAGGAAGACGAGCAGGCTGCGCCAGGCGCGCAGGACCGGGCCGGCGCCGATCTTCTCGCCGCGGGCCAGGGCCGCGCGGAACATCGCGAAGTTCAGGGAGACCTTCTCGATCTTCAGCTCGGGGGCCTGCTGGAGGGAGGCGACGATCAGCAGCTCGTTCATGCCCGGGTCGGCGCCGCGGTCGCGGCGCATCATCTCCAGCGACATGCCGTCCTTGCCCCACGGCACGAAGTGCTGGATGGCCTTCAGGTCGCCGAAGGGGCTGCTGTCGCCCTCCTCCACGCGGTGCGCGGTGGCGATGATGCAGTCGCCGTCGCCCGGGTCGCCGATGCGGCCCAGGGCCATGGAGAAGCCGCGCTCGGTGTCGGTGCCGCGCCAGGCCTCGGCCGCGCCGCGCACCTGGGACAGCTCGAACTCGTTCAGCTCGCTGACCCGGCGGACCTTGGTGGTGTAGCCGTTGCGCTCGATGCGCTTCACCATCTGGCGGACGTTGCGCATGGGGCGTCCGGCGAGGGAGAAGTCTTTGACGTCGACGATGGCCTCGTCGCCGAGCTCCAGGGCGTCCAGGCCCGTCTCGCGGGTCCAGACCTCGCCGCCGGTCTCGCTGCAGCCCACGACGGCCGGGGTCCAGGAGTGGGCCTTGGCCTCCTCCATGAAGCGCTCGATGGCGCCGGGCCAGGCCTCGACGTCGCCGACGGGGTCGCCGGAGGCGAGCATGACGCCGGAGACCACGCGGTAGGTGACGGCGGCCTTGCCGCTGGGGGAGAAGACGACGGCCTTGTCGCGGCGGAGCGCGAAGTGGCCGAGCGAGTCGCGGCCGCCGTGCTTGGCGAGCAGCTCGCGCAGCTTCTCCTCGTCGTCCGCGGTGAGCTGGGCGGCCGGGTGCTCGGGGCGGAAGGCGAGGTAGATCGTGGTGACGGCGGTCAGCATGCCGAGGGCGCCGAGGGAGTAGCCGACGGTCCAGCTCACCCGTCCGGCGTAGTCGACGGGGCCCTCGAAGCCGAAGAGGCCGTAGACCACGTGGGTGATCTGCTCGTAGAGGCTGGGGTGGCCGACGACCTTGTTCGGGTGGACGTTGACGATGACCAGGCCCAGGCCGATGGAGCCGGCGCTCATCAGGACGAAGTTCGCGAGCGCCTTCCAGCGGCTGCGCGGGTCCGGGAGGGCCTTGAACTCACCCTGGTGGCGTACGAGCAGCGCGAGGAGCACCGCCGAGATGACCACGCTGATGATCGAGTGCCGGTAGACGAACTGCGCGACCGCACCGGCCGGCAGCAGGATCACGGCGGCGCGCCAGGCGCGCCGCTTGTTGCGCTTGAGTCCGTGCGCGAGCAGCAGGATCAGGACGCCCGCGCTGATGGAGAGGGCCGCGGCGAAGGGGCCCAGGGAGCCGGGCAGCACCTCGGTGACCGCGTGGAACCGGCTGTGGCGGAATCGCGGGAAGACGCCCGCCGCGATGTCCAGAAGGCCGACGATCATGACGGCCGTACCTACGAGACCGGGCACCGACTCCGGCTTGGGTCCGCGGAAGATTCGCCGGACCTTACTCGGAACCTGTCCCGACTTATCGCCATCTATCCTGCTAGACATCGCTTCCCGTTGCTCCGCGAGAGATCATGTGGCCGAAGGCCGCGACAGCCTCCGGAGTGTGGTGCGTCCACTAGGACGACATCGAGGAGGAGCGGGTTCACTCTTCCGTCGGAAAAATCCAGTCCTGCCATCAGAAAGTCGACTGACTGCTCATGGGTCTCACCAGTAATGCCGTTCTGGTCCTGGCCATCATCGCGGGTGTAGCGCTGTTCGCGGTGACGGTCTGGCTCTGGCCGAAGCTCTCGGGCCGCACCTGGCGGTCGGTCCTCGGCCGGGTCGGCCTCCTGCTCGCGACCCAGCTGGCGCTGTTCTCGGCAGTCGGTCTCGCCGCCAACAAGTCCTTCCTCTTCTACGGTTCCTGGGCCGACCTGTTCGGCCAGCAGACGGCCATCGGCAAGGTCGTCGACCACTCGATGAGCAGCAAGGACATCAAGGTCATCGACAAGCAGAAGCTGGACGTCCCCGGCGGCGGCCAGCCGCAGGTCGGCGGTCAGATACTGAAGGTGGCCATCACCGGGCAGAAGTCGAAGATAACGAGCCCCGGCTACGTCTGGCTCCCGCCGGAGTACTTCCAGCCGCAGCACAAGGACAAGAACTTCCCCGCCTCCATCGTCCTCACGGGTTACCCGGGTACCGCCGAGAACCTCATCAAAGGGCTGAACTACCCGATGACGGCCTTCAAGCAGGCCAAGCAGGGCAAGATGAAGCCGATGATCCTCGTCATGCTGCGCCCGACCATCGCGCCGCCGCGCGACACCGAGTGCGTGGACATACCGGGCGGCCCGCAGACGGAGACCTTCTTCGCGCAGGACCTGCCGCAGGCGATCCAGGGCACCTTCCGGGTCGGCAAGAAGCCGCAGAACATGGGCTTCATCGGCAACTCCACGGGCGGCTACTGCGCCCTGAAGATCGCCGCGCACCACCCGCAGGTCTTCGGCGCCGCCGCCGGCCTGTCCGCGTACTACAAGGCGGCCGACGACCCGACGACCGGTGACCTCTTCCACGGCGACGAGAAGCTGAAGAAGGCCGCGGACGTGCTGTGGAGCATGGAGAACAAGAAGCCGACCGGCACCTCCTTCCTCGTCACCACGAGCGAGAAGGGCGAGGACAACCTGAACGACACCAAGAAGTTCATCAAGCTGGTCAAGGGTCCGGACCGGGTCTCCTCGATCATCCTCGACAGCGGCGGCCACAACTTCAACACCTGGCGCCGCGAGATCCCGCCGATGCTGGTGTGGATGAGCAGCCGCATGCAGGCCTGAAGCGGCGCACGCGGTTCCGGCAGTTCAGCAGTGCAGCAGTGCAGCAGTACCGAGCCCCTCGTGCTCGCGCGTGGTCAGGGCCCGACTCCTGTCGGGCCCTTCGTCATGCCGCGGGCGGTTCGGCCCGGCGCAGGGCCCGGTGGACGCCCTCCGGGGTCAGGACGCCGACCAGCGCGCCGGACTCCGGATCCGTGACCCCGATCCGCCCCGCGTCCTCCTGGAGCAGGGCCGCCAGCGCCTCGCGCAGCGACGCCCCCAGCGCGACCGAGCCGGCCGGGGCCTCGCCCTCCCGCGCCGCCGTCAGGTCCGCTTCCCCGACCGGGGTGACCGCGAGGCGCCGCAGCCCCCGGTCGGCGCCGACGAAGGAGGCCACGTAGTCGGTCGCCGGGGCGCCGAGCACGGCCGCCGGGCGGTCGAACTGCTCGATGGTGCCCGTCCCGTAGACCGCGATCCGGTCGCCGAGCCGGACGGCCTCCTCCAGGTCGTGGGTGACCAGCAGGATCGTCTTGCGGACGGTCCGCTGCAGGGTGAGGAACTCGTTCTGGAGCCGCTCGCGCACCACCGGGTCCACCGCGCCGAACGGCTCGTCCATCAGCAGCACCGGCGGGTCCGCCGCGAGCGCGCGGGCGACCCCGACGCGCTGGCGCTGCCCGCCGGACAGCTGCTCCGGGTAGCGGTCCCCGTACACGGCCGGGTCCAGGCCGACGAGGTCGAGGAGCTCGGCCGCCCGCGCGCGGGCCTTCGCCTTCGGGGTGCCGATCAGCTGCGGCACGGTCGCCGTGTTCTCCAGCACGGTCTTGTGGGGGAACAGCCCGACCTGCTGGATGACGTACCCGATGCGGCGGCGCAGCTCGACCGGGTCGGCGGCGCAGACGTCCTCGCCGTCGAGCAGGATCCGGCCGGAGGTGGGCTCGATGAGGCGGTTGACCATCTTCATCGTAGTCGTCTTGCCGCAGCCGGACGGGCCCACCAGTGTGACCAGCTCGCCCTCCGCCACCTCGAACGTCAGGTCCTCGACGGCCGTCGTCCCATCGGGGTAGCGCTTGGTCACATGCTCGAATCGGATCACTCCGCCATCCTCCCCCACCGCTGCTCACGGATGGGCGAAGGCTTTGTGAGGGGAGTGTTGCACCTGTGCGAATGATTCCGGCCAGTGCGGGCGCCCGGGGTTATGGTCGCACTGGCCGGGTCTTCGGGTACGCGTGTGCGAGGGAAGAGGGGGGTGGGCGGGGTGGCGGTACGGAACTGCCTGGTGACGAACGACTGGATCTGCTGGGACTACGTCAGCTCCCGCGCCCCCGAACTCGCCGACGCCACCCTCGAACACGTCTGGATCACGGCCGTCTCGGTGCTCATCGGCGTCGCCGTCGCCGTCCCCCTCGCGCTCCTGGCCCGCCGCGGCCGCCGCTGGGCGGCCCCGGTGCTCGGCCTGACCACCCTGCTCTACACGGTTCCCTCGCTCGCCATGTTCTCCCTGCTGCTGCCCTTCTTCGGGCTCTCGGCGGCGCTCGTGGTGACCGGCCTGGTGCTGTACTCGCTGACCATCCTGGTCCGCAACGTGCTGGCCGGCCTGGAGGCCGTCCCCGAGGAGGTGCGCGAGGCCGCGCGCGGCATGGGCTACGGCCCGGCGCGGCTGCTGTGGCAGGTCGAACTGCCCCTGGCCTTGCCCGCGCTGCTCGCCGGGGTGCGGATCGCGACCGTCTCCACGGTGGCGCTGACCACCGTCGGCTCGATCGTCGGCAAGGGCGGACTGGGCAACCTGATCGCCCCTGCCGTGAACAGCTCCTTCAAGGCGCAGGTGCTCACCGCCTCCGCGCTGTGCGTCCTGCTCGCGCTCGCCGCCGACCTGCTGCTGCTGGGCCTCCAGCGGCTGCTGACACCGTGGACCCGCGCCGGACGGCCCGCGCGGGCGGGGAAGGGGGGCTGAGGCGTGGGGGTCCTCGGGAAGGCCTGCGGCTGGCTGGCCGACGGCGCCAACTGGTCGGGCGAGAGCGGTGTCCGGCACCGCCTGGCCGAGCACCTGCTGGTCAGCGGGACCGCCCTGGGCATCGCCTGCGCGGTGGCCCTGCCGGTGGGGCTGTGGCTGGGACACGTGGGGCGGGGCGGGGCGCTCGCGGTGAACGTCTCCAACGTGGGGCGCGCCGTGCCGGTGTTCGCGGTGCTGGCCCTGTTCATGGTCTCGCCGCTGCGCAGTGCCGGCTACCTGCCGACCGTGGCCGCCCTGGTGCTGTTCGCCGTACCGCCGCTGCTGACCAACGCGTACGTCGGCGTACGGGAGGTGGACCGCGCCGTGGTCGAGGCGGCCCGGGGCATGGGCATGTCCGGCCGGCAGCTGTTCTGGCGGGTGGAACTGCCGCTCGCGCGGGGGCTGGTGATGACCGGGCTGCGCTCGGGCGCCGTCCAGGTCGTCGCCACCGCCACGATCGCGGCGATGGTCGGCCAGGGCGGCCTGGGCCGGATCATCACCGCCGGCTTCAACACGTACGACACGCCGCAGGTGGTGGCGGGCGCCCTGCTGGTCGCGCTGCTGGCCCTGCTGGTGGAGGGCCTCCTGGTGGCGGCGGACCGGCTGCTGCTGCGCCGCGGCCGCCCGGCGCCGCGCTGAGTCCGTCCCTTTTTCCGATGCTTTCCCCTGATCTCCAAGGAGCATGATGAGCAAGTCCACGCGCATCCTCGGCGCGACCCTGGGCGCGGTGGCCCTGACCGTTTCGCTCAGCGCCTGCGGGGGCGACAGCCTGGAGAAGGCCAAGGACGGCGGCTCGTCCTCCTCGTCCGGGGGCGGCGGAGCCAAGGGCAGGCTGGTGGTCGGCGCGGCCGGCTTCACCGAGTCGAACGTGCTGGCCGAGCTGTACGCGCGGCTCCTGGCGGACGCGGGCTACGACACCTCCGTCACCACGGTCAACAACCGCGAGCTGTACGAGCCTTCGCTGGAGAAGGGCGAGATCGACGTCGTCCCGGAGTACGCCGCCACCCTGGCGGAGTTCCTCAACGCCAAGGTGAACGGCCCGGACGCGCCGAAGGGGAAGCCGGTCGCGTCGAGCGACGCGGCGGCCACGGTCGCGGCGCTGGAGAAGCTGGCGGCGCCGCTCGGGCTGAAGGCGCTCCCGGCGGGCGCGGCCGTCGACCAGAACGCCTTCGCCGTGAGCAGGGAATTCGCGCAGAAGAACAACCTCAGGACGCTTTCCGATCTTGGAAAGTCGGGCCAGAAGGTGAAGATCGCGGCGGGTGACGAATGCTCCGTCCGCCCCTTCTGCGCCCCCGGGTTGGAGAAGACGTACGGAATCCAGGTTTCCGGTATCGACCCCAAGGGCGTCGGCACCCCGCAGGCCAAGCAGGCCGTCAAGGACGGGGTGGACCAGCTCGTGCTGACCACCACCACCGACGCCACGCTGGACGGCTTCGGTCTGGTCCTGCTGGAGGACGACAAGAAGCTCCAGAACGCCGACAACGTGCTCCCGGTCGTCAACGCCAAGGACGCCGGGGCGCCGGAGGTCGCGGCCGCGCTGGAGCGGCTCACCAAGGTGCTCACGACCGCCGACCTCGTCGAACTGAACCGCAAGGTGGACGCGGAGCGGGCGAAGCCGGCGGACGTCGCGAAGGCCTATCTGGAGGCCAAGGCCCTTCTGAAGAAGTAGCGGTTACACGGTTGATGGCCAATTGTGGGGTAACCGCGCGGGAAGAGATTGCCGGGCGGGTACCCCACGCGAGGCCCACGCCCTGTAAATTTCAGGCCATGCCCCGTGGACGTCACCGCAATCCCGAGCCCCTGCACCGACTTCTCACGCCGACGGCCGTCGGCGGGGTGTCCGTCGCCAGCGCCGGCGCGGCCTGGCTCCTCGCGGAACCCCTCGCGCTGCGCCTGCTCGTGGCCCTCACGGCGGCCGCGGGCATCGGCGGCGCCGTCCTGATGCGCTCCTGGGACCGGGCGGCCGGCCGCCGGGTGGCGGAGCTGGCCCGCGAGCGGGTCAAGGACGAGTGGAAGACCGACGAGCGGATAGCCGAGCTGGAGTCCGACATCGAGGAGGCCCGCGTCCTGCGCGCCAAGCTGGACGCCAAGCTCCGCGCCAAGCGGGTCGAACTCGCGGGCCTGCGCGGGGAGCACGCCGCGCTGCTGCGCCGGTACGCCACCGCCGAGACCGAGCGGGCCAGCGCGCTGGAGAAGCGGCGGCTGCTGGCGCTGGAGAACGCGGGCACCCCGAAGGAGCTCCCGGCGGTGTCGCAGGAGCGCACCGGCAGCGGGGCGCCGACCGCGGTCGGGTACGCGCGGGCCAACGCGGCCATGACCGCGCTGCTGCGCAAGTCGCAGGCGCGGGCGGCCGCGGCCGCCGCCCCCGAGGAGCCGGCGCCCTCCGCGTCCGCCCCCGAGGAGCCGGCCCCCTCCGCCGACGCCCACGCCCGTCCGGCGGTCCCCGCGCCCGCCCCCACCTCCGCCGCGGCCCTGACGCCGGCAGTGCCGGTGCGGCGTCCCGCGGCGCCGGTCGCCCCGTACGCGGCCCAGCGGCGCTCCGCCTCGCGCGTCGAGGGCGGCTTCGACTTCTTCGGCACGAAGAACACCGCGCAGGCGCGTGCCGCGATCGAGTCCGTGCAGAACGAGGACCTGGCGGACGTGGTCGGCGCGGAGGCGCTGGCCGCGCACAAGGCGGAGTCCGCCGAGGACGAGGCCGGAGCGGAGTTCAAGCCGGCGACGCCGGAGCAGCTGGCGGTGGGCCAGGTCATCGACCTGACGGCCCACGACGAGACCGAGCCGATCGACGTGGTCCGCCTCCGCACGGCCATCTCCTAGTCGCGGCGGACGGGCCCGTCCGGGCCCCGTCGCGTCAGCCGGCGTAGGTCGACACCAGGCGGGACAGGTGGCGCCCCGCGAGCAGGAGCGGGGTGCGGGACCGGGTCACCTGGGCCGTCATCTCGGCGCCCTCCAGAGTGGCGATGACGGTGACCGCGAGGTCCCGGGCCTCCTCCTCCCCGACGCCGGAAGACCGCAGCTTCGCCGCCACCAGCTCCTGCCAGTGCCCGAAGGAGCGCGCGCACGCCTCCTGGAGCTCGGGCAGCCGTCCCACCGACTCCAGGGCCGTGGCCGTGACCGGGCAGCCGTCGCGCCAGTCCGAGGCCGCGAGGGCGTCCGCCAGCACCCCGGCCGCCGCCTCGATCGCCCGCGCCGCGTCCGGGTCGGAGTCCAGCGCCGCGCCCAGCATCGCGGCGAACTCCCCGTCGCCGTAGCCGATCGCGGCGACCGCGAGCTCCTGCTTGCCGCCCGGGAAGAAGTGGTAGAGCGAGCCCAGCGTGGCCTCCGCCTCGCGGACGAGCTGCTTGACCGGGGTGCTCTCGTACCCGCCGTGCTGCATGAGGCGGGAGGCGGTGCGGACCAGGCGCTCGCGCGTCCCCGGTTCCGCCTGCTTCTTCTTCGGCGCCGCCGCCGCTGCCGTCGCCGTCGTTGCTTCCCCTGTCGCTGCCATGCGGCGGAGTCTACCCCCGGAATTGGATAGAGCGCTCGTTCTAGTCCCGTGCTACGGTCGGGCCGAGCGCTGGATAGAGCGTTCGTTCTAGATCGATCTTCGTGGGGAGAACTCCGTCATGAACCAGGTTTCGATCATCGGCCTCGGTCCCATGGGCCAGGCCATGGCCTCCGCCTACCTCGACGCCGGCTACGGCGTCACCGTCTGGAACCGCAGCCCCGGCAAGGACGCCGAGCTGCTGGCCCGCGGGGCCCGGCGGGCCGCGAGCGCCGCCGAGGCAGTCGCCGCGAGCCGGCTGAGCATCGTCAGCCTCATCGACGTCGACGCCGTGTACACCGCCCTCGGTGAGGCCGACCTCGACGGACGCGTGCTGGCCAACCTGTCCTCGGACGTCCCGGAGAAGGCGCGGGCGGCCGCCGGGTGGGCGCGGGCGCGCGGCGCCTCGTACCTCACCGGCGGGGTCAACGTCCCGCCGACCGGCATCGGGCAGGAGGGCGCCTCGATCTTCGTCAGCGGCCCCCGGGAGGTGTACGAGGAGCAGCGCGCCGCGCTCGACGTGCTCGCCGCCACCGACTACCGCGGCGCCGACCCGGGCCACGCGCAGCTCTACTACCAGCTCAACATGATCATGTTCTGGACCGCGTACACCGGCTGGTACCAGGCGCTCGCCGTCGCCCGCGCCAACGGCCTGACGGCGGCCGACATCCTCCCGTACGCCGGGTACACCGCCGACAGCATGCGGGGCTTCTACGAGGGCTCCGCGCCCCTCGCCGACGCGGACGACCACGACGGCAGCCACGCCCGCCTCGCGATGTGCGCGGCGAGCCTGGAGCACGTCCTGCACACGGCCGCCGGCTCGGGCGTGGACACCGGGATCCTCGCCGCCCACGCCGAGCTGTACCGGCGCGGGGTCGACGCGGGCTACGGGGCGGACGGCACCGCCCGGCTGCTCGGACTGCTGGGCGCACCGGAGGCGGTGGCGGCGGCCTAGGCCGACGGGGAGGCACCCCCCCCCGCGGCGGGGCGGGTGGTTGCCGCCGCGCGGGGTCAGAACAGCGGGAGCTGGCCCGGGTTCGGGCCCAGGACGAAGCCGTCCAGCGTCGGGGCGGAGGCGCCGAGCACCACGCGCGCCCGCGACCCGGGACAGGACACCAGGCCGGCGCGGCGCCCCGCCGGGGGGTCGTGGCGGGCGATCCGGCCGGCGGTCACGGCGCAGTCGCGGCCGCAGGACGGGCAGGCCCGTCGGGGGGAAGCGGACATGCCCCAAGTCTGCCCTGCCGCACCGACATCGACTCCGCCGGGCCGACGCGCGCGCCCCCGCCGCGACGGCCCCGGCGCGGGGCGCGGCCGGTCCGCGTCCCGCCTCAGCCGGCGGTCTCCGCCCGCGACGCGCGCCAGGCCTCGTGGGCCCGGGTCACCCGGGTCCACAGGGCGGTGCGGTCCTCGGGGGAGAGGTCGTCCAGGCCGCGGTCGAAGACCCCGGTGACCGCTCCGTAGAACTCCTCGGCGGTGGTGAGCTCCCGTACCGTGCGCGTGCCGTCCGCGGCGGTGTGGACCAGCATGCGGCCGTGCAGGCGGTCGATGCCCCCGGCGCCGCGCCGCAGCATGACGAACGACTGCCGGAAGGGGGAGTCCTCGGCGGTGGACAGCCGCCGGTGCGCCGGCTCGAAGTCGGCCATGGCGGCCGGCGCCGAGCGGAAGTTCATGCGCGGCGTCGGCACGCCGTCCCGGTGCAGGCTCCAGCCCCCGCCCTCGCCGCCCCCGTCCCAGGTCACCTCCGCCGGCTCCAGCCGGTAGGCGAACCCCTGCGCGTACACGCCCTCCCGCAGGGGCAGGGGTTCGTACGGGCCGTCGCCCATGCCGACGTCGACGAAGTGCTCCCGCCCCCCGACCCGTACCGTCAGGGCGAGGTGGTCGCCGCCCGCGTCCCGGGACAGCGGGTCGCCGTGCATCCCGCCGAGGTGGCGCGTCACCTCGTACCCGAGCTCCTCCAGCAGCAGGGCGAAGGCCCCGTTGAGGTGGAAGCAGTAGCCGCCGCGCCCGGCGGCGATCCGGCGCACGGACGACGCGGGGTCGATGCCCGGGGGCCGGCCCAGCTGGATGCCGGTGTTCTCGAACGGCACGCGCTCGACATGGGCGCGGGCGAGCGCGTACAGCCCCTCCTCGGAGGGGGCGCCGGGGTCGGTGACCCCGAGCCTGCGGAGGTAGCCGGTGAGGTCGTCGCGGGTGGCAGTGGTCATGCGGGCGACCCTAGGGGCGGTCCCGTCCCCGCCCGGCCGGTGGGGACGCCCGACTGTCAGGTCCGCGGGCCGGCCGCGGGCCTACTTGTCGATGTCGCCGACGACGAAGAAGAGGGAGCCCAGGATCGACACCATGTCCGCCACCAGCTGCCCCGGCAGCAGGACCGCCAGGGCCTGGATGTTGTTGAAGGAGGCGCTGCGCAGCTTCAGCCGGTACGGGGTCTTCTCGCCCTTGGAGACCAGGTAGTAGCCGTTGATGCCGAGCGGGTTCTCCGTCCAGGCGTACGTGCTCCCCTCGGGCGCCTTCAGCACCTTCGGCAGCCGCTGGTTGACCGGCCCCGGCGGCAGCTCCGCCATCCGGTCCAGGCAGGCCACGGCCAGGTCCAGCGCGTTGTGCGTCTGCTCCAGCAGCACTTCGAAGCGGGCCAGGCAGTCCCCCTCGGTGCGGGTGACCACCTTCAGGACGTCCTGGAGCTCCCCGTACGCCAGGTACGGCTCGTCGCGGCGCAGGTCGAAGTCGACGCCGGAGGCGCGGGCGATCGGACCGGAGACCCCGTACGCGTGCACCGCCTCCGCGGACAGGACGCCGACGCCGCGGGTGCGGCCGCGGAAGATCTCGTTGCCGTGGACGAGCTTGTCGTAGACGTCCATCCGGGTGCGGACGTCGGCGACCGCCGCCCGGGCCCGCCCGAGCCAGCCCGCCGGGAGGTCCTCCTTGAGGCCGCCGACCCGGTTGAACATGTAGTGCATGCGGCCGCCGGAGATCTCCTCCATGACCGCCTGGAGCTCCTCGCGCTCGCGGAACGCGTGGAAGATCGGGGTGATGCCGCCCAGCTCCAGCGGGTAGGAACCGAGGAACATCAGGTGGTTGAGGACCCGGTTCAGCTCGGCGAGGAGCGTGCGCATCCACACGGCGCGCTCGGGGACCTCCATGCCGAGCATCCGCTCGACCGCCATGACCACGCCGAGCTCGTTGGAGAAGGCCGACAGCCAGTCGTGGCGGTTGGCGAGCATGATGATCTGGCGGTAGTCACGGGCCTCGAACAGCTTCTCGGCGCCACGGTGCATGTAGCCGACCACCGGCTCGGCGCTCGCGATGCGCTCGCCGTCCAGGACGAGCCGCAGCCGCAGCACGCCGTGGGTGGAAGGGTGCTGCGGTCCGATGTTGAGCACCATGTCGGTGCTCTCCGCCGCGCCGCCGATGCCGACCGTGGTCTCCGTCATGGGCGCATTGTCGCAGTCCTAGGGTGGGGGCATGGAAACGGGGACGACGGGTGAGACGGACCGGCCCGCATGGGTCGGACTGCCGGGTGGGCTGCTCTCCCTCCGGCGGCTGCTGCTGGTGGTGTGGACGTCCCTGCTGGTGGTGGCGACGGCCCTCCCGCTGGGGCTGCTCGCCGGAGCGGGGTGGGCCGCCCTCGGCGGCATATGGCTGCTGCCGCTGGTCTGGGGGTGGGTGCTGATCGGGCGGAACTGGCGGTCCTGGCGTTACGCGGAGCGGGCGGACGACCTGCTGATCAGCCGGGGGGTGCTGTGGCGGGAGGAGACGGTGGTCCCGTACGGGCGGATGCAGCTGGTGGAGGTGACCTCGGGCCCGCTGGAGCGACGCTTCGGGCTGGCGTCCGTCCAGCTGCACACGGCCGCGGCGGCCACCGACGCCAAGATCCCGGGTCTGGCCCCGGACGAGGCGGAACGCCTCCGCGACCGCCTGACGGAGCTCGGCGAGGCCCGATCGGCCGGCCTGTGACCGGCCCGGCCCCGACCTCGACCCCGGCCCCGGCCATGACCCCGCCGGGCGCCGAGCGGCGGCTGCACGTGCTGACGCCGCTGCGGCGCGCCTGGGTGCCCATCGCCGGCTGCGTCGGCCTGGTCGCGCAGCAGGGGGAGCGGGCCCAGGAGTGGGCGCTGGCCCTGCCCGTGTGGCTGCGCCTGCTCGTGCTCGCCGGGCTGGTCCTCGTCTTCGGCACGTACGGCTTCCTCAGCTGGTGGTTCACCCACTACGCCGTCACCGACACCGAGCTGCGCATCCGCACCGGCCTGGTCTTCCGGCGCACCGCCCACATCCGCCTCGACCGCATCCAGGCCATCGACGTCACCCGCCCCCTGCTGGCCCGCGTGGCCAGGGTGGCCGCGCTCCGCATCGACGTCATCGGCACCGAGGACAAGGACGAGCTGGCCTTCCTCGGCGAAAGGGACGCCGTCGCGCTGCGCGCCGAGCTGCTGGCCCGGGCGGCCGGCTTCGCCCCGGCCGAGGCCACCGTGCTCGGCGAGGCCCCCGAGCGGGAGCTGCTGCGGGTGCCGGTGCGGGACCTCGTGGTCTCCCTGCTGCTCAGCCTCGACGTGTGGGCCGCCCTCGCCGCGGGGGTCGCCGGTCCGGTGCTCGTGTGGGGGCTCAGCTCCAACCCCTGGGCGGCCCTGGTCGCCCTGCTGCCGCTGCTGGGCGCGGGCTGGAAGGGCAGCGCGGCCCGCTTCCTCACCGGCTACGACTGGCGGGTCGCCGAGTCCCCCGACGGGCTGCGCCTGGACCACGGGCTGCTGGACCGGGCCCACGAGACCGTCCCGCCGGGGCGCGTGCAGACCGTGCGGATCGTGGAGCCGCTGCTGTGGCGGCGGCGCGGGTGGGTGCGGGTGGAGCTGGCCGTGGCGGGCTCGGAGAACGGGGTCCTGGTCCCGGTCGCCACCCGGGAGGCCGCCCACGCCCTGGTCGCCCGCGTCCTGCCCGGTGCGGACCCGGCGGCGCTGGCCTTCGTGCCGTCCCCGCGCCGGGGCTCGCGGTGGGTGGTCCCGGTGTGGTGGAAGGGGTACGGGCTGGCCGTCTCGGCGGAGCTGTTCGCGGCCCGGCGCGGGCGCCTCTGCCGGCGCACGGAGATCGTTCCGCATGCGAAGGTGCAGAGCGTACGTCGTACGCAAGGGCCCTGGGAACGGGTCTGCGGGGTCGCCGACCTGCACGTGGACACCGGAGCCGGCAACACCGTCACCGCCCGGCTGAGGGTGGCCGGCGAGGCCGCCGCACTCCTCTACGCCCAGGCGGCCCGCTCCCGCACCTCCCGGGCGACGGCCCGCCCCGACCGCTGGATGGCCTGAGCCGGAGTCCCGTCGATTTCCGGACAGAGGTTCCGGCCAGCTGAAACCGCGTTTGTGTTCGCAACGTCCCTTCTGTAGACAGGTAGGCACGGAAGTGACGGCGCGACACGTCAGGGGTGGGTGGATGAAATTCGACATGGGCAGCGCGACGCTGTCCGAACTGGGCAAGGCCACGAGCGGTTCGAGCGACGACCTCGGCACGCTGATCAAGCTGCTGATCGCCGCCGCCGACCCGCTGGAGGGCAAGTTCAACGGCGTCGGCCGGACCGCCTTCGACTCGTTCAAGCGGCGCTCCGACGCCATCACCGCCGAGCTCAACGGCTCGCTGCGCGCCATCCTCGGCGGTCAGCGCGGCATGGACACCGCGTTCGTCACCGGTGACCACGAGCAGGGTGACAACGCCCACCAGAACATGGGCTCCGCGAACTTCGACGCCGCCCGCTTCGGCGCGCGCTGAAACCCGGGGGACTGAGGGGACATGGGACAGAACCAGGACCGCACCTCGTACGACGTCGCCGCCTCCGTGGAGGTGCAGGGCGGCCTCGGCGGGATCATCGGGCAGCTGGAGCGGGTGCTCGGCGACCGTGACGCGGCGGTGAAGGCGGCGATGGCCGAGTTCAAGGCCGACGGCGTCTCGGACGACTACCACGCCAAGGAAGTCCGCTGGAACAAGGCTGCCAACGAGGTGCGCGACATCATCCGCCTCGTCCGCAGCACGCTGGAGCAGAACGACGCGACGGCCCAGGCGACGCTGGCGAAGGCCAGGGCGGCGGTCGACAACATCGGCTGACGCCGCCCGGAGCAGCCGCAGCGGGAACACGGGGACACGGGGTAGGTCATGGACTGGGACATCAAGCCGTCTGGCGTGCAGGGCGTCGTCAACAAGACGATCACGGCGGCCGAGGGCTTCCAGAAGGCGGGCACCTCGCTCCAGAAGGAGCTGCCCGAGGCGGCCAAGCACGCCGGCACCGTCACACCCGGCGGCGGAACCGGCGGTGAGGGCGGCGGCATGGGCCCGATCGCCGGAGCGCTGGGCGAGCTCATGGCCTCCCACCAGCAGCGGCTGGGCTTCATCTCGGCGCGTACGGAGGCCTCGCTCAACGGGGCCGTCAAGGCCACGACGGCGTACGTCCACGGCAATATCGAGCAGGCGGAGAACGCCCAGCGCGAGGCACTGAAGGAGCCCAAGGTCGATCTGCCGGGGGCGGAGAAGAAATGACCGACCACGTACCGATCAATCCGTGCACGATTCCTCAGTTCACGGGTGACCTGGACGCGTTGGAGAGGAACAGGACGGCGATCGACTCGGCGGCGGGGACGTTCCGTGACGCGGGGTCGAACGTGGATTCCGAGTTCCAGGGACTGTCCGCGTTCTACTCCGCGCCCGAGGCGGAGAAGCTGTTCGCGACGACCAAGCCGGTCAAGACCGACAGCGATTTCTTCGCCGACCAGCTGGAATCCGCAGCGAAGGCCCTGGGTGAATACATCACCGAGGCCCGGCCGATCGTCGCGCGGCTGAAGGAACTCCAGGCGAAGGCCACCACGTTCAGCGGCAAGATCAGCGGTGACGCGCACTGGAAGGACGACGGCGACAAGATCGACGAGAACAACGATCTGATCCACGACGTCAACACGGCCGTCTCCGCGTTCTGGGCCGCCGAGCGCACCTGCGCCAACAAGATCCGCGCCCTGTACTGCGCGGCCCCGCTCGTCGCCGACGACGGGTCGCACGGCGCGAACATGTACGGCTACAAGGGCGAGGACCTGAACAAGGCCCAGGACCTGCCGTGGGGTTCGCAGCTGGAGGAGACCCACCGGGCCTGGGAGATCGGCTACTGGGTCAAGTCGTTCGTGTGGGACGGTCTGATCGTCGACGGGATCTGGGGCACCATCCGCGGCCTGGGCACCCTGGTCGGCGTCGACGGCTGGGACAAGGCCGGCCAGGCCTGGACCGGCCTGGCCAAACTCGCCACCGGGCTGGTGATCGCCTCCGTGCCCGTGGTGGGGACCGCGTTCTGGCTGGCCGACGACAAGGACCTCCCGGGCTGGATCCGGGACTCGCGCACCGCGGTGAAGGAGACCGGCAAGGCCCTGGTCGCCTGGGACGAGTGGGGCAAGAACCCCGCCCGCGCGGCAGGCGCGGTCACCTTCAACGTCCTGACCACCGTCTTCACCGGCGGCGCGGGCACCGCCGCGAAGGCCGGCACGGTCGCCAAGGTCATCGGCGTCGCCGGGAAGGCCGGCCGCCTCATCGACCCCATGACCTACATCGGCAAGGCCGGGTCCCTGGCCAAGGTCAAGGTCGGCGACCTGTTCGCCAACCTCGGCAAGGTCGACGGCGCCTTCCCGAAGATCACCGACGTGGTGTGGAAGGACCTGCCCAAGGCCGACCTGCCCGGGGTGAAGTTCCCCCACCCCGAGGACACCGTCCGCCTCCCCGACGACGCCCTGGGCCGCCCCCAGTTCTACGACAAGACCACCCACCAGCTCCTCGACCACAACGGCCTGCCCAAACAAGACCTCACCACCGTCCCCAGGGGCCCCGACCACCCCCTCGCCGACATCCCGAAGAAGCAGGAAGTCACCGTCGGCGGCCCGTCCCACACCGTCGAGGCCACGTCCCACACCCCGGGCACAGTCGCCGACCACACCCCCGGCGGCGCGGCCGACCACACCCCCGGCGGCACCGCGAGCCACACCCCGCACAACAGCCACACCGAACCCGGCGGCACAGGCACCACCCCCGGTCACGGCGGCACCGACACCACCCCCACCACCGGCGCCACCCACCACCCGGACACCCCGTCCACGGGCGGCGGCCACGGCGGCGGAGGCATCCCGCACCAGGGCGGCGGCGGTGGGATCCCGGACAACCTGGGCCACGGGAGCGGCATCCCGGACGGCCTGGGCCACGGCGACGGCGCCGGCCCGGCGCTGCCCGGCCACGGCGACCGGCCCGAGCTGCCGCCCCACCGGGAGAACGCGCACCAGTACACGGACGCCGAGAAGCGGCAGATCATGGAGTACCAGGTCCACCGGGCGAACGACCCGACGGACCCCTACTTCAAGCAGTACTACAACAAGCTCGGCTACCGCCTGCGGGCCGACGTGCCCGACCACACGGGCCTGGTCCCGCCGCAGCTCGTGGAGACCGCTCCCGACGTCTGGGTACCCAAGTCGGACATCCCGCCGCCGGTCCCGCCGGACTACCTGGGCAAGGCGACCTCGATCGACCACGCGCACCCCTCCGTCACCCAGGACATGAGGGACTCCCTCGACCAGGCGGCGAAGGAGCGTCACGACGCCATCACCGCCGACAAGGGACCGCACGACGCCTACGGCGAGGCCAAGAAGGCGCACAAGCTCCTCGACACGCCGGAGACCCAGGCGGCGCTCGACGCGGCCAGGGCGGAGCACGCGCCGCTCCACGAGGCCCTTTCCAAGAAGAGCGAGGCGTACGGCGAGGCCATCGCCAGGGAACACGCGATACCGAGGGAGTTCCCCGGGGCCAAGGAAGAGAAGCTGCACGGCCCCGACAACGGAAACGACCAGTTCGACCAGGTGTACAAGCACGGCGACCGGTACGTCGTGGTCGAGGCGAAGAGCCACGTCACCACGGACCTGGGCGAACGCCGCATCGGCGGTAAGCGCGTCTCACAGGGAACCCGCGAGTACTTCGAGGACATCCTCAAGCAAATGAAGAAGCGCGGAAGGGACATCCCGAGCGAAAAGGACCTGTACGAAGCCCTCAAGGCGGCGCTGGACGCGGATCCCCCGCGGATCGATTACGTCGTCGTCAAGGGAGCCGATAACACGGGAACTTATGCCGGATACACTCTTCGCCATTTCGACCTCACCAAATGACAGGAGAAGCGATGACCGTCTTCGTGCCCGGCCATTCCGAGCCGCGGCCGACGAGCGCGGCCTGGGTCGACGGGCTCACCGAGGAGCTGGTCGAGGACCTCGACGCGCTCTCCTCGTCGCCCCGGAAGCTCAGGTCGGCGTGGAAGGACGGCACCTTCAACGTCAACGCCCGGTTCGGGGTGGACCCGCGCGCCGCCGAGCTGGGCACCTGGGAGGCCGTGGTCACGGCGGCGCAGCTGGGATCCGCGCTGTTCCGTGCGGCGGGGATGACCGAGGGGAGCACCGAGGTGCGCATCCACCACGCGATGCGCACCCTGCCGGCGGCGGGGCCCTCGTGGGACGCGAACGCGGAGGCGTGGATCGAGGCGTTCTGGTTCGCGGTCATCACGCGCGACCAGCCGAGGATGACCGAGCTGTGCGAGCTCCCGATCGACGTCCTGCGCGCCTCGGGCGCCGACCACGACGACTACCTCTACCACTGGGTCGCCACCCTCCAGGCGTACTGGCTCAAGCGTCCCGAACTGGTACCGGAGTTGACGCTGACGTTCCAGCGGTCCCACCCGGACGTCGCCGTCATCGCCGGACGCGACTACGTCCAGCACGTGGCCTACCCGCCGATCAACCTGTTCTACAAGTTCCTCAAGAAGGACGAGGAGGGCTTCCACGCCACGCTGCTGGAAGCCCTGGAACTCCACAAGCGGTACTGGACCGCCACTCCCGAACGCGCCGACGACATCGACGGCCTCGTACCGATCGGCGTCCTCGCCGTCACCTGCCTCGCCTACGACGGCGGCATCCCCGTCGACGTCGAGTCCCCCTACCTGCCCGAGCACCTGCTGAAGCGCTCCTGGGTCGGCGAGTTCGAGGTCTGATGGCCGCGCAGGACTACGACAGCCAGCTCCTGGAGTCCGTCGCGGTGCGGCGGCGCCGGCTGCGCGACGCCGTGCTGTTCGGGGCGCAGCGGGGCCGGCGGGTCGCCGACGAGCGGATCGGGAAGGCCGTCGCAGGGCTGGTCATCGCGGCCGTGCTGTGCGCCGGATGCGTCGGCTGGTCGTTCGTCTCGCACCGGGTGATCGGCAAGGTCGGGACTCCAGGTCAGGTCGGAACGCGGTGATGGGTTCGAACAAGTGGTGAGCACGGTTGCGGGAAGCGGTACGGGGCTGAGCCGGGTGACGCTGGTCGGCCGGCGGCGGCGGATGGATCTCGTGCTGCCCTCCCGGGAGCCCGTCGGGCGGCTGCTGCCCGACGTCATACGGATGCTGGACGACCGGGTCGCCACGCAGCCGATGCTGCGCCATCTGGTCACGGCGGACGGTTCCGTGCTGGAGCACGGCGTCTCGCTGGAGGAGGCGGGCGTCACCGACGGGGCCGTGCTGCGGCTCGTACGGGTGCAGGACGTGCCGTCCGCGCCCGTGGTGCACGACGTCACCGACGAGGCCGCCGAGGACCTGGACGTACGGGCCTGGCGCTGGCGGCCGTCCGCGCGGCGGGTCACCGCCGGGGCCGGGCTGGTGGTGTGGGCGCTGGTGGCCGGGTGGTTCGCCCGGGCCGCGTTCGCGCCGGGAGCCGTCGCCGGTGCGCTGCTCGCCACCGCCGCCGTGTGCGGGGCCGTCGGGGCCGTGGCGGGCCGGCTGAAGCGGGCCGGACTCGCCGCCGCGCTGCTCGCCACCGCCGGCGCGGTCGGGGTACTCGGGGCGTGGACCCTGGCCGACGCGCAGCACTGGGGGGCCATGGGCCGCCTCGGTGCCGTGGCCGGGGCGCTGGCCGCGGCGCTCGCGCTGCTGGGGTGGTGCACGCCGCTCGGGCGGGGCGGGTTCGTCGGGGCCGCCGCCGTGGGCGGGCTGACCGTGCTCTGGGAGGGCGTGGCCCTGGCCCAGGGGCACGCGGGGGCCCGGACCGGTGCCGTGCTCGCCGTGGTCTCCGTCGTCCTGCTGGGGTTGCTGCCGCGGCTCGCGCTGGCCGCGGCCGGGCTCACCGGGCTCGACGACCAGCGGGCGCGCGGTGCCTCGGTCAGCCGGTACAAGGTCGCCACCGCCCTCGGCGCCACCCATCGGGGCATGGCGCTGGCCACCCTCGCCACGGCCGTCTCGGCGGGCGCCGGCGGGGTGGTCGCGCTGCGGGAGCCCGACGTGTGGACGGTGTCCCTCGCCTCGGCGGTCGCCGCCGTGCTGTGGCTGCGCGCGCGGGCGTTCCCGCTGGTCGCGGAAGTGGTCGCGCTGCTGCTGGCCGGGGCCGCCGTCACCGTGGCCGCCCTGCTGGTGTGGGCCGGCCGGGCCGGCGCGGCCGGGCCGCTGGCGCTGCTGCCGGCCTTCGCCCTGGCCTCGCTCGGGGTGCTGGCCGTCCAGCCGCCCGAGCACGTACGGGTCCGGCTGCGGCGTTTCGGGGACGCGGCCGAGTCCTTCGGCGTCATCGTGCTGTTCCCGCTGCTCATCGGGGTGTTCGGCGTGTACGGGCGGCTGCTCGGCACCTTCGCGTAGGGGTTGCGACTCAGACATGTCAGACACGAACCGCCAGGACGACTGGCAGGCCGGGGTCCTCGGCGAACTGACCGGCACGCCCCCCGCCGCCACCCCGACGCCGCAGGCGGCCCCCGCGGGCCCCGGTCGGGGCCAGTGGCCGGCCGACGCGGCACAGGGCCCCGTCCGGCCGTATCCGGCGCCCGGCGGGCGGGTCCCGCACGCCGGCCCCGACCGGGACCAGTGGCCGGCCGACCCCGCCCGGGCCGCCGCCGCGCAGGGCCCCGGTCGGGCCCACCCGTCGCAGCGGCAGGACCCGCCCGTGCACGCCCAGGCCGCACCCGAGACCGTGCCCGTGCACGGGGCCGGTGCGCCCGTCGGGCGGTCCCGGCACGGGGATCCGCTCCTGCGGCGCGCCCTGAGCGGCCTGCGCGGGGCCCTCGGGGCCTCCGCCGCCAAGGCCGTCACCACCGGGACGGGCCTCGCCGAGCAGGTGCAGCAGCCCGTGACCACCGGGCGGCAGATCGTCGTCACCAGCATCCGCGGCGGCTCCGGCAAGACCACCGTCACCGCCCTCCTCAGCCGCACCTACAACCACTTCCGCCACGACCCGGTGCTCACCCTGGAGGCCGACGCCGCCCTCGGCACCCTCCCCGTCCGGCTCGGCGTCGAGTCCCTGCGCTGGACCTGCGGCGACCTCGCCCGGATCGTCCGCCCCTCCATGCAGCTCACCGACGTCACCGGCTACCTCGTGCCCCTGCCCGACGGCGGCTGGCTGCTGCCCGGCAGCCAGGGCCGGATCGGCGCCCAGGTCGACGTCGCCGCCTACCGGACCGTCACGGTCGCGCTGCGCCGCTACTTCGGGGTCACCGTCGTCGACTGCGAGACCCTCCCCGGAGAGGTCGCCCGCACCGCCCTCGACACCGCGCACGCCCGCGTGCTCACCACCCCCGCCACCGCCGAGGGCGTCGAATCCACCCGTGCCGTCCTCGACTGGCTCGGCTCCCTGCCCGTGCCCGTCCTGCCGAGGACCGTCGTCGTGATCGCCGTGCAGTCCCCGCATCCGGCCGTCGACCTCGACGGGGCCGCCGCGAGGCTGGCCGCGACCGGCGCCGGGGTCGTCGTCCTGCCCTACGACCGCCACCTCGCCTCCGGCGGCCCCGTCCGCACCGAGCTGCTCGGCGAAGGCACCCGGCAGGCCGCCGTACGGCTGGCCGCCGAGGTCCTCCAGCGCGCCGTGTCCCTCCCGGCGCCCGGCGGCGCCCGGTGACCCAGCGGCTCGTCCACCGCCCGGCCCGCGGCACCCTGCCCCCGGCGCCCGCCGTACCCCGCACCGTCGAGGCCCCGCCCAACCTCCCCGAGGGGAAGATCGGCAGCCCGGCCACCGCCCTGCTGCCCATGGCCGGCGTCATGGGCTCGGTCGTGATGATGACCGTGATCCGCAACAGCCAGTTCGCCGCCGTCGGCGCGATCGTGCTGGTCTTCGCGCTGATCGGCGCCGTCGCCCTGTTCTGGTCCCAGCGCGGCAAGGCCCAGCGCACCCGCCGCGCCCAGCGCGAGCGCTACCTGGAGTACCTGGAGGAACAGCGCGAGGAGCTCGGCGCCCGCGAGAAGGAGCTCCGCGAGGAGGCCCGCCGCCTCAACCCGCCGCCGGAGGCCCTCTACGACCTCGTACGCGACCCCGCCCGGCTGTGGGAGCGCCGCCGCACCGACCCCGACTTCCTGCGCCCGCGCCTGGGCACCGGAGCCGTCTCCGTCCAGGAGCTCACCCTCGCGACGGGCGGCGCCAACGTCCTCACCCCGCCCGACCGGTTCATGCTGAACGAGGCCGGCGCCCTCATGGCCCGCTTCGCCCGCGCCAGCGACTTCCCGCTGACCGTCCCCCTCGACCGGGCCGGGAACATCAGCGTGATCGGCGACCGCGAGGGCGTCCTGCGCGTCGCCCGCGCCCTGCTCGTGCACACCGCCGTCCTGCACGCCCCCGACGACGTGGCCGTCGCCCTCGGCGCACCCGGGGAGCGGCTCGACGACTGGGAGTGGGCCAAGTGGCTGCCCCACGTCCTCGACCAGCAGGAACAGGACGGGCCCGTCGCCGCCCGCCGGATCGCCCCCAGCCTGCCCCAGCTCGCCGCCGGGGTCCTCGCCCCCGACCTGCGCCGCAGGGCCTCGTACGCGGCCGAGGTGCGCCGCGGCCTGTCCGACCGGGGCGCGCTGCGGCTCGCCGGCCGGCTGCTCGTCGTCAGCGACGAGTACGGCGGGAACGCCGTCGAACTGCCCCGCCCCGACACCGCGGTGGGCCTGGCCGACATGAACACCACCGTCGTGCACCTCCTCGCCGAGCAGGTCCACGAGCCCGACGAGGTGTCGATACGGATCACCGTCGACGGCACCGGCGGACCCGACGGCTGCCGCGTCACCGTCCGGGACCTGCGCACCCCGCACGCCCCCGCCGCCGAGGGCCTCACCGACGCCCTGGGCCCCGCCACCGCCGAGGGCCTGGCCAGGATGCTCGCCCCGCTGCGGCTGTCCGCCGAGTCCGTCGCCGAGGGCACCCCCGTCTCCGGGCCGGTCGACTTCATGGGCCTGCTCGGCATCACCGACCCCGCCGCCCTCGACGTGGACCGGCTCTGGGCGCCCCGCGGCGAGCGCGACTTCCTGCGCGTCCCCATCGGCGTCGACGACCGCCACGGCCCCGTCCTCCTCGACCTCAAGGAGTCCTCGCAGCTCGGCATGGGTCCGCACGGGCTGTGCGTCGGCGCGACCGGCTCCGGCAAGAGCGAGCTGCTGCGCACGCTCGTCCTCGCCCTGGTCACCACCCACGCGCCCGAGGACCTCGCGATGGTCCTCGTCGACTACAAGGGCGGCGCCACCTTCGCCCCCTTCGAGAAGCTCCCGCACGTCGCCGGCGTCATCACCAACCTGGAGAACCAGGCCGGACTCGTCGAACGCGTCCACACCAGCCTCGCCGGCGAGGTCAAGCGCCGCCAGCAGGTCCTCAAGGACGCCGGGAACGTCGCCGACATCGGCCACTACGCCGTCCTGCGCGCCGAACGGCCCGAACTGGAGCCGCTGCCCCACCTGTTCGTCGTCATCGACGAGTTCGGCGAACTCCTCACCGCCAAACCCGACTTCATCGACCTGTTCCTCTCCATCGGCCGCATCGGACGCTCCATCGGCGTGCACCTGCTGCTGTCCAGCCAGCGCATCGAGGGCGGCAAGCTCAAGGGCCTGGACACCTACCTCTCCTACCGCCTGGGCCTGCGCACCTTCTCCGCCGACGAGTCCCGCACCGTCCTCGACACCACCGACGCCTTCCTGCTGCCGCCCCTGCCCGGCTTCGGCTACCTCAAGGTGGACACCTCCACCTACACCCGGTTCAAGGCCGGCTACGTCTCCGGCCGCCACAGGGGCCCCGCCGCCGGGCCCGACACCGCCGGACCGGGCCCCCTCGCCCTGCCCTACCCGACCTTCAACACCCTCGGGGACGGCGCCGCCCCGGCGGAGCCGGCCGAGGACAAGCCCACGGCGACCGCCCGCGAGACCGGGCCCAGCGTCCTGTCCGTCATCGTCGACCAGCTGGCCGGCGCCGCCCCGCCCGTCCGCCGCATCTGGCTGCCCCCGCTGCCCGACACCGTCGCCCTCGACGCCGCCGCCGGACCGCTCACCGTCACCGCCGACGGGCTGCGGCTCGGCGCCCCCGCCGGCCCGCTCGACAAGACGCGCCGCAGCCCGCTGCGGGTGCCGCTCGGCGTGCTCGACGACCCGGCCCGGCAGTGGCGCGGCCCCTGGGAGCTCGACCTGACCGTCGCCGGCGGCCACACCGCCGTCACCGGCGGCCCCCAGTCCGGCAAGACCACCCTGCTGCGCACCCTCGCGCTCTCCCTGGCCCTCACCCACACCCCGCAGGAGGTCGCCGTCTACGGCCTCGACCTGGCCGGCGGCGGCCTCGCCGCCCTCGCCGGGCTCCCGCACGTCGGCGGGATCGCCGGACGGGCCGACCGGGAACGGGCCGCCCGCACGGTCGCCGAGGTGCGGGCCATGCTCGCGGCCCGCGAGCAGCTGTTCCGCGACCACTCCATCGACTCCGTCGACCAGCTGCGGGCCATGCGCGCCGAGGGCCTGCTCCCCGGGCTCCGCTCCACCGACATCGTCCTCCTCGTCGACGGGTACGGGGCCCTGCGCGAGGAGTTCGACGCCCTCGACGACGCCGTCACCGACCTGCTCAAGCGCGGCGGCGGCTACGGCATCCACGTCGTCGCCGGCATGCTGCGCTGGAACGACGTCCGCATCGCCAACCAGTCCCTCTTCGGCAACCGCGTCGAACTGCGCCTGGGCGACCCCTCCGACTCGGCCGTCGACCGCAAGCTGTCCGAGACCATCTCCGCGGACACCCCGGGCCGGGCCCTCACCGAGGGCAGGCTCTTCGCCCAGACCGCGCTGCCGCGCATCGACTCCCGCGCCGGCGCCACCGGCCTGGCCGCCGCCCTGGAGGAGGCCGCCGCCACCGTCCGCGCCACCTGGCACGGCGAACTCGCCTCCCCGGTCAGGGTCCTGCCCTCCCGGCTGCCCGCCTCCCGGCTGCCCTCCGCCGACGAGGAACCGCACCGCGTGCCGGTCGGCGTGGACCAGGACGTCCTCGCACCCGTCCTCCTCGACCTGTTCGGCCAGGACCAGCACCTGCTGGTCCTGGGCGACGACGAATGCGGCAAGACCAACCTCCTGGCGCTCGTCGCCCGCCAGCTCATCGCCCGCCACGGCGAGGACGAACTGGTCTTCGCCGTCTACGACCCCCGGCGCGGGCTGCGCGGCGTGGTCCCCGAGCCCTACCGCGGCGGCTACGCCCACAACGCGAGGATCGCCGCCGCGCTGTCCGCCGGCATCGCCAAGGAGCTCGACAAGCGGCTTCCCGAGGACGGCATCGACCCGGACGCCGACCCCGGCGAGGGCCCCGGCTTCGCCGGACCGCGCATCGTGGTCCTCGTCGACGACTACGACATCCTCACCACCGCCGGGCAGCAGCCGCTCCAGGCGTTCGTGCCCTACCTGCCGTCCGCCCAGGACATCGGGCTGCACTTCGTCATCGCCCGCCGCGTCGCCGGCTCCTCCCGCGCCCTGTACGAGCCGCTGCTGACCACCCTGCGCGAATCGGGCACCACCGCACTGGTCATGAACGGCGAGCGCTCCGAGGGCCAGCTGTTCCCCCAGCTGTACGCGAGCGCCCAGCCGCCCGGCCGGGGCACGCTGGTCCGGCGCGGCCGCCCGCACCAGGTCGTCCAGACCGCCCTCGCCGACCCGCCGAGCCAGGAAGCGCCCTGACACCGTGACCAAGGACGTCATCGCCCTCACCCCGAAGATGCCCGACGCCGCCGCCCTGCTGGTGGCCCTCGCGGCCGGCGGCGCCGACCTGGACGCCGCCACCGCCGGCGAGGGGGCCGTCGTCCAGCTGCTGGGCCCGGGCGGACGCCCCCTGGTCTCCGTGGAGGCGCCGGTGCTCGTCCAGGTGCCCGGGGAGGCGGAGCGGCTCCTCGGGACCCCGTCGGACACCCCCGTCTGGTGGACGGAGACCCGCGCCTCCACGGCCGTGCCCGAGGCGGCGGAGCTGGCCGGGGCCGTCGCGGGACGGCTGGCCGAGGTCCTCGGCGGGAGGGTCTGGCCCGAGGGGGCAGGCCGGGTCGCCACCGTCCCGGTGGCCTCCGAGGCCTCGGCGGCGCCCGCGCCGACCGGAGCCCTGCCCACCGTCGACGTGGTCACCGCGTCCACCGCCGTCGTCCTCGCGGACCGGCCCGTCGTCCCGCTGACGGCCTGGCTGTCGGACGTCCTGCGCACCACCGCCGCCTTCGGCGCGGCCCTGCACCTCGTCACCCCCGCCCACTGCCGGATCAGCCTGCCGCTGCGCACCGTGCTGACCGGGGTCCCGAACCGCTGGGTCGTCCAGGACCCCGCCGGGGGCTACTACGACGGCCTGTCCGGGGCCGTGCTCGCCTGGCAGGACGGCACCTTCGCCCCCGCCCGCGACGCACAGGGCCGGGCGCAGCCCGCCGAAGCCTTCGTGCGGCCCGCCGAGCAGCCCGGGGAGCGGCGGCTGACCGTACAGCTGCGCACCGAGCGGCCCGCCGAGGCGGACACCCTGCTCGGCGGCGGGCTGGAGGCCGCCTGGCGCATCCTCACCGGAGCGGGCCCGGCCGGCTGGGGCACCGCCGAACCCGTCAACCTGCCCTGGTCCCCGCGCCAGTTCACCGACCTCGCGCGCGGCCGGATGCCCGAGCCCAGCCTCGTCACCGCCGTCGGCCGGCCGGACCGGCCCGCGCTGGCCACCGTCCGGGTGACCCGCACCGCGACCGGGATCGAGGAGGACGCCACCCTCTCCCTCGGGTACGGGCCCACCGAGGACGTCCCCCTCGAAGCGGTGCGGGAGCTCGCTGAGGTGCTGGTCGCCGGGCACGGCCTGGTCAGCATGCTGGTCTCGCTGGGCCCCGGCCGGCGGGACCCGAGCCTCGCCCCCCGCTACTCGGGCCCCGCCCTGCCGGTGTCGTTCACCCTGGGCGCCCCCGGCGTCGCCGAGGCCACCCTGACCGCGGCCCGCCGCCCCCCGCTGGCGCTGACCCCCGTTCAGCTGGGCCCGCGGAACCGGCCCGGACTGCACTACCCGCTGGGCGACGGGACCGACCCCGCCGGATGGGACTCCCTCTCCACGCTGCTGGCCCACCTGCGCACGGCGGTGCCCCCGCTGCCGTAGGCCGGTCGGGGTAACTCTGTGATGAACACACTGATCTGACGGCCGCTCCGGGTAGGGCGGACGCGAAGGACCCCCGATCCCGGTCCGCGCCCGCAACCGAAGGACAGCACCGATGCACCTCTCCCGCACGGCCCGCCTCGCCGCCCCCGCCCTGGCCGCGCTCGCCCTCGCCACGGTCCTCGCCGGACCGGCCTCCGCCGCCCCCGCGGTCGTCTCGCGCGACAACAACCAGGTGGTCTTCACCGCCCAGCCCGGGGAGACGAACACCGTCACCTTCAGCACCCCCGGCGGCTGGCTCCAGGTGGTGGACAAGACCAGCAGGATGGTCCCGGGCTCCGGCTGCTCCCGGTTCAACAACGACCCGCACATCATCCGCTGCGGACACGCGGCGGCCGTGACCCGGATCCAGGCCTCGCTGGGCGACCGGGACGACGTGGTCAGGAACGAGACGTCCATCCCGAGCGACCTCGACGGCGGCCCGGGCGACGACATGCTCATCGGCGGCTCCGGCCCCGACCGGCTGATCGACCCCGACGGCTGGAACGCCGAGCCCGGCTCCAACACCTTCGAGGGGCGCGGCGGCAACGACACGATCGTCAGCCGCAACGGCGGCTACGACCGGATCGACTGCGGCGAGAGCCTCGCCGACCTCGATATCCTCCTGGCCGACGCCGCCGCCCTGGACCACCTCGTCCCGAACACCTGCGAATACGTCCGGCGCGGCTAGGGCCGCAGGGACGCCGGGCTACAGCTGCGGGCCGCCCCCGGCCCGCACCAGGCCCGTCTCGTAGGCCAGCACCACGACCTGCACCCGGTCGCGCAGCCCCAGCTTCGTCAGGATGCGGCCCACGTGCGTCTTGACCGTCGCCTCCGACAGCACCAGCCGCCCCGCGATCTCCCCGTTCGACAGGCCCTGCGCCACCAGCAGCATGACCTCCCGCTCCCGCTCGGTCAGCCGCTCGATCTCCTTGTTCTCCGGCTCCCGCGCGGTCGTCGGCAGCATCGGCGCGAACCGGTCCAGCAGCCGGCGCGTCGTCGACGGGGCGACCACCGCGTCCCCGCTGTGCACCGACCGGATCGCCGCCAGCAGCTCCGCCGGCGGGACGTCCTTCAGCATGAAGCCGCTCGCGCCCGCCTTCAGCCCCGAGAACGCGTACTCGTCCAGGTCGAAGGTGGTCAGGATGATGACCTTCGGGTGCTCCTTGGGCTCGCAGATCCGCCGCGTCGCCTCCACCCCGTCCAGCCGGGGCATGCGCACGTCCATCAGCACCACGTCCACCTTCGTGGCCCGCAGCACCTCCAGTGCCTCCAGGCCGTCCCCGGCCTCCGCGACGACCTCCATGTCCGGCTGGGCGGCGAGCACCATCCGGAAGCCCGTGCGCAGCAGTACCTGATCGTCGACCAGCATCACTCGGATGGACATCAATTGCCTTTCTTGAGCGGGAGCAGGGCACTGATCCGGAAGCCGCCGCCGGGACGCGGGCCCGCGTCCAGGGTGCCTCCGACCATACCGATGCGTTCCCGCATGCCGATCAGTCCGTGCCCGGCGCCGTCGGCGCCGCCGTCCTCGTACAACTCGTGTGCGGCGCCCCGCCCGTCGTCCTCGACGAGCAGGCCCAGCCCGTCGTCGAAGTAGACCAGCCGTACGCTCGCCTTCGCGTCCGGGCCGCCGTGCTTGCGCGTGTTCGTCAGCGCCTCCTGCACGATCCGGTACGCGGTCAGCTCCACCCCGCTGGGCAGCTTGCGGGGGGCGCCCTCCACCTCGAAGTCCACCGTCAGCCCGGCCGCCCGGACCTGCTCGACCAGCACCTCGATCTGTTCGACGTCCGGCTGCGGCACGTAGTCCTCGGACTCCTGCGGCTCGCCCGTGCGCAGCACGCCCAGCAGTCGCCGCATCTCGGCGAGCGCCTGCCGGCCCGTCCCGGAGATGGTCTGGAGGGCCTCCTTGGCCTGCTCGGGCGCCACGTCCATGACGTAGGCGGCGCCGTCGGCCTGGACCACCATCACCGACACGTTGTGCGCGACGACGTCGTGCAGTTCGCGGGCGATCCGGGCCCGCTCGGCGGCCACCGCCACCTTGGCCTGCGCCTCCCGCTCCTTCTCCAGCCGCTGGTTGCGCTCCACGAGCTGGGCGTAGTAGGCGCGGCGGGTGCGCAGCGAGTCGCCCATCACCCAGGCCAGGGCGAAGGGCACCATCACGAAGACGACGAACAGGGCCTCCTGCGGCGCGCTGCCGGTCTTGTCGACGCCGAACCGCAGGAAGTACAGCGGGGGCGCCAGCAGTCCGGAGACCAGCGCGATGCGCGAGACCCGGCGCGGGACGTCGCCGGAGGCGGCCACGGTGTAGAGGATCACCAGCATCGCGATGTCGCAGAACTGCATGGGCGACCCGATGGCCAGCTGGTAGGCGCCGGCGCCCACCGTCAGCCAGTACATCTGCCGCGTCCACTTGCGGCGCAGCGCGATGACGGCGGTCAGCGCGGCCACGACGGGCACGGTCGCCAGCCGCAGCGCCGTGCTCGCCCCGCTCAGGTCGGCGACGTTCAGCATCGAGAACCCGAAGAAGAGGACAGCCCAGAAGCTGTCGACGCCCGTCGGGTGTCTGCGGATGAAGTCGTAGAGGCGTTGCACGTAACCCAGCGTAGGGAAAGCGGATAGGTGCTGGAGTCAACCACAGGTGCGATCCCTGTGACGGGGGAGTACTCCCCAAGGTGGAGGGTGACCTTAACCTGGGCGGGATGAACGCTCAGGGTGGAGTCGGGGAGCAGGTCGGGGGCCCGGTCGGGGAACCGGTCCGGTGGCGGGCGGCCATGGAGGCCGCGCTGTACGGGCCCGGCGGGTTCTACGTGCGCCCGGGCGGCCCGGGGCCCGCCGGGCACTTCCGGACCTCCGTGCACGCCTCGCCCCTGTACGCGCGGGCCGTGGCCCGGCTGCTGGCCTCGGTGGATGCGGAGCTCGGGCGTCCGGAGCGGCTGGACCTGGTGGACGTGGGGGCCGGGCGGGGCGAGCTGCTGGCCGGGGTCCTCGCGGCGCTGCCGGAGGAGACGGCGGCGCGGGTGGTCCCGTACGCCGTCGAGCGCGCGGCCGCCCCCGAGGGGCTGGACCCCCGGATCCGCTGGGTGGACGCCCCGCCCGCGGGGACGACGGGCCTGCTGTTCGCGAACGAGTGGCTGGACAACGTCCCGCTGGAGATCGCCGAGGACGGACGGTACGTCCTGGTCGCCCCCGACGGCACGGAGACCCCCGGCGGCCCCCTGGAGGCCGCCGACCGGGCCTGGCTGGAGCGGTGGTGGCCCGGCGGGGAGCGGGAGGGGCGGGCGGAGATCGGCCGGGCCCGCGACGAGGCCTGGGCGGCGGCCGCCGCCACCCTGGAACGGGGCCTGGCGGTGGCCGTGGACTACGCCCACGCCCGCGGGGCCCGCCCCCCGTACGGCACGCTCACCGGCTTCCTCGGGGGCCGCGAGGTCGCGCCGGTCCCGGACGGCGGCCGCGACGTCACGGCGCACGTCGCCCTCGACTCCTGCGCGGGCCCCGGCGCGGTCCTGCTCACCCAGCGGGAGGCGCTGACCGCCCTCGGCGTCTCGGGCGGCCGGCCCCCGCTGGCCCTGGCCTCCACCGACCCGGCGGCCTACGTGCGGGCCCTGGCGTCGGCGGGCGAGGCGGCGGAGCTCACCGCGCGCGGCGGGCTGGGCGACTTCGGCTGGCTGCTCCAGCCGGTCGGGATCACCGCCGGCCCCCTGCTCGGCGGGACGGTCTAGAGCCGCTTCACGCTGCGCAGGGTCGTGGCGTAGTAGCCGTTGCCGTCGAGGCGCGAGGTGCCGCCCTTGTCGCCGATGGTGGGGCCGTTGGCCTCCTCCCGGCTGGAGATGAAGATCTGGTGGCCGTCGGTGTCGGTGCCCAGGTAGATGCCCGTGTGGTCCAGGCGGTCCTTCGTACGGGCGTCGAGCTTGAAGAACAGCAGGTCGCCCGGCTGGATCACGTCGATCGACGCGGGGCGGAACTCCGCCCCCACCCCCTTGAGCGGGATGACGTCCGCGCCCAGCGCGGAGCGGGCGATGCCGTTCGCGGTGCGCGGCAGGCCGGGGCCGGGATTGTCGTCGGGCATCAGCGGGTAGCGGGCCCGGTAGCCGAAGACCGTGCGCACGAAGCCCGAGCAGTCCATCGACCGGTAGCGGGCGGTCTGCGGCGTCTTCCGCACGCCGTTGCGGAAGGTGTAGGGGGTGCCGAGGTAGTCGAAGAAGTCCGACTGCTCCAGCCGCAGGTCGTTGCCCTCCGAGCCGTTGGGGTTGAGCGGCCCGAAGGAGGCGTCGCCCGCGTACGAGACGCCCTGCGCGTCCTTCTTCACCGGGGCCTGGTCGCCGTACTGGAAGGCGACCGCGAAGATGTCGTCCTCCTGGCTCCCGAAGTACTTCTTGAACCACTCCTTGAACCACGGCGCGCTCTCGGCGCCCTGTTTCCACGGCTCGGGCATCAGCCGCACCCAGTTCTCGGTGACGACCCTGGTGCTGGTGTTGGCGGGCTCGGTGAAGGTGCGGCTCGGGCCGGTGAGGGTGGCCGTGCGGGCGCCGTCGGTGAAGGTGGCCAGGACCTGCCCGGTGGCGTCGCGCAGTACCGACCGGTTGGGGCTCTGGACGCGCTCCCACTTCTGGCCGCCGGCGTCGCCGCCCTTGAGGGCCGCGGTGATGTTCTTGTCCTGCACCATCTGCACGGAGGGCGCCTTGGCCTGCTCCTGCGCGCGCAGCGCGTAGGTGAAGTAGGCGCTGCCGGCCAGCAGCGCGAGCACGGTGACCGTGTGCAGCACCGGGCGGGTGCGGCGGCGGCTCTTCGGCTTGGCGGTCATTCGGGGCTCCGGGGGTGGGGGCGGTGCGGGGTCAGGCGGCGGGCATGACGCCGAGCAGGATCCCGGCGGTCAGGACGACGTACGTCATGAGCGTGGCGCTGCCGGTGGCGAGGAGGGTGGCGCCCTTGGGCTGGCGGACCAGCTGGTAGGCGATCAGGCCGGGGACGATGAACCCGAGGGTCTGGTTCGCGTAGAGGAGCGGGAACTCCAGCTGGAGCACGATCACCACGGTGGCCTGGAGCAGGACGCCGATCAGGACCACGGCGGCGAACAGGCGCTTGCCGTAGAGGATCACGAACCGCTGCGTGAGCAGGGTCAGCAGGTACGTCATGACCGTGATGCCGACGACCAGGGCCGCGCGCTGGAGGTCCTCGACGAGGGTCAGCGCCAGCCACCCCGGGGTGATCATGCCGCCGGGGGAGAGGTTGGTGGTGAGGTAGCAGAGCAGGGAGAACAGCAGGCCCAGCGCGATGCCGATCGCGGCGATCTCGGGGGTGAGGACGGCGGGGATCAACGGGGCTCTCCTGGGGGGTACGGGTGCTGCTGCTGCCGCGGCGGTGCCTGCTGCGGCCAGGCCGGTACGGGGGTGGCGGCGGCGATCCCGTACGGATCGGCCGGCCGCCGCGGGCGCTGCGGCCCGCCCCCGCCGTTCGGCTCGCCGGGCCGGGGGCCGGAGGACGGCTGCGGCGTCTGCGCGTCCTGCTGCGGGTACGGGCGGGCGGCCTGCGGACGGGTCCGCTGCTCCTGCGCGGGCTGCTGCCCGTACGGGGGCCGGTCGTACGGGGCCTGCCCGTACGCGGTCTGTGCCTGCGGGGTCTGTGCCTGAGGGGTCTGGCCGTGCGGGGCCTGCGCGTGGGCGGTCTGACCGTACGGGGCCTGTGCCTGCGCGGTCCGGTCGTACGCGGGCTGCGCCTGCGGGGTCTGGCCGTACGCGGGCTGGCCGTACGGGGCCTGTGCCTGCGCGGTCCGGTCGTACGCGGGCTGCGCCTGCGGGGTCTGGCCGTACGCCGTGTCCGCGTACGCCTGGTGACCGCCGCCCGGGAAGCCCGCGTACGGGTCCGTGCCGTACGGGTCCGTGCCGTACGGGTCCGGTCCGTGCGGGGCGTCCGCGTACGGGTCGAAGGGACGGGCGAACGAGGGGGCCGGCGGTTCCTCCCCGGCCGGCGCCGGCGCGGGGGAGTCCTCCGCCTCGTCCGGCGGCAGCTCCGCGAGGTGCTCCAGCAGCACCTCGCCCTGGCCGTGGATGTTCCCGATGGCCACCAGCGAGGAGCTCTCGCCGAGGTGTGCGAGCAGCTCGTGCATGAACTCCTCGCCGTCGCGCTGCTCACCGCCGAGGTCCACCGCGCGGTCGCGCCACTCGGCCGGGATCGCGTCGATGGCGCTCTTCGCCGGGTGCCCGATCACGAACACCTTGTCCGGCCGCAGATCGGGAACGATCGCGCCCATCTGGCCGTTGCGCTCGACCCGGTCCGGCCGGCAGTTGATCACCACGTTCAGGGGGCGGTCCACCGCGCCCAGGTCCAGCAGCTGGTTGATGTTCATCAGCGTGGACTCGGGGTCGTTCGCCGCGAAGACGTTCGCGAACCGCAGCCGCTTGCCGCCCGGCGCCAGGTACCGCTCCACCGACAGCACGCCCGGGTCCGGCGGGGCCTCGTACATGCCCTTCAGGGCCGTGGCCCGGTCCACGCCCAGCAGTTCGGCGACGGTGAGCGCGATGGCCACGTTCTCCTTGAACGTGAACCAGCCGAACCCGCGCAGCTCCTCGTCCGAGACCGTCTCCGGGTCGGCGTAGACGAGCGTGCAGTCCCGTGCGTCCGCCTCCTCCTGGAGCACGTCGAAGCGCTCCTTCTCGGCGGTCACGCAGATCCCCCCGTACGGCATCGACCGCGACAGGGAGCGGGCGATGTCGTCCAGGGTCGGGCCCATCTCGGCGACGTGGTCCTCGCGGACGTTGCACAGGACGCCGATGGTGGACTGGATCAGCTTGGACTGGTTGATCTCCTGGAGCGCCGGCATGACGGCCATGCACTCCATGACCAGCGCGTCCGGCCGGTAGGCGGCCGCGCGGCGCACGATGCCGATCTGCTCGACGACGTTCGCGATGCCGAACTTGCGGTAGACCGGCTCCTCGGTGGCGTCCGGGTGGATGAACCGGGCCGCGGTGCCGGTGGTCTTGGCGACCGTCGTCAGGCCGCCGCCGCGCAGCGCGCCCGCGCACAGGCGGGTGATGGAGCTCTTGCCGCGGATGCCGTTGACCAGCACCCGGTTCGGTATCCGCTCCAGGTTGGCGAAGTGCCGGCGCTGCTCCACGATGCCGGCGACCAGCATGATCAGGCAGCTGACGAGCAGGACGCAGTAGAGGAAGAGCACGGGGGATCAGTTCCTTCCGGCCGTGGTGGCGGAGGGGGCTCCCGCTCCCCCGGTGTCGTTCGTCGTCCGCTGCTGCCCGCGCCGCCGGCCGCTCTGCTGGAGCTGCTGGCGGATGATCTCCAGGCTGCGGGTCACGGCGCCGACCTCGTCGTGGTGGCGCGGGTAGAGCACGGTGCGGCGGTCGCCGTCGGCGAGGGCCTCGGCGCGGCGGGCGAGCTCGCGCAGCGGGGCGACCACGATGATCTGGAGCCAGCCCAGGCAGGCCGCGCCGACCGCGAAGCCGAGGAGCCCGGCGAGGACGGTGCGGTTCTGGAGGCTGTACTCGCTGATGGCCAGGCCCTTGGCGGACTGCCAGCTGACCACGCTCCACTTCAGGTCCCCGGCCGCGCCGCCGCCCGAGAAGGGCGCGGCTGCCGCGATGACGTGGTCGCCGCCGCTGCGGTAGAGGACGCCGCCGGGCCGCGGGGCCATCCCCACCTTGAGGGAGGAGCCCTGGACGAGGGCGTCGAGGCGTGCGTCGTCGAGGCCCTGGAAGGCCCGGTAGCCGCTGTTGGAGCCGATGACCCGGTGCTTGGAGTCCACGACCCGGATCTCGCCGAGGCCCGGCCGCTTGAGGAGGGCGTTGAGGAAGTCGATGCGGAACTCGCCGACGACGGCCGTGCCCGCCCGGCCGGGGACCTCGGCCGTGGCGATGATCACGGGCTCCTTGGCGCCGTCGTAGAGGGCGACGGGCTCCTTGCGGGGGCCCTTGCCGAGGGGGGCGCGGGGGGTGCCGCCCGCCTGGGCGAGGGCCTTGCCGGAGCCGTCGAGCACGTACAGGGAGGCGTAGCGGGTGTGCTCCCGCACGGTGTGCTCCAGGACCTCGGACATGCGGTCGGGGCCGGCGTCGGCGCCCATCAGCGCGGCCACGGACGCCAGGTCGGCCTGGCCCTCGTTGAGGGCGCGCCGGACCCGGTCGTTGAGGGTGTCGGTGCGCTCGCGCTGGTCGTTGACCAGCTGCTGCGGCACGACGACGGAGTCCCCGGCCCGGTTGACGAGCAGCCCCAGCGGCACGCACCAGGCGAGGAGCAGCACGGCGCAGACCGCGACGAGCGTACGGGCGCCCGTGCGCCGCTTGTCCCGGCCGCGGGCGCCGGGCGCTGCGGGGGCCCCGCCGCCCTCGGCGTCGCGGTCGCGGAGCTGGCCGCGCAGCCGGTCCAGCGCGAGGGCGATCCGCGCGGCCTCTCCGCCGCGGGGGATGGTCACGGGGCGGGTGAGGTCGCCGCGGGTCAGCCGGCGGCTCTCCAGGAACAGGGTGATCAGCGGCCGCTGGACGGTGGCGACCAGCAGCGCGATGACGAGCGCGCCGACCAGGAGCAGGGTGCCGGCCAGGACCAGTCCGGCGAAGGCGTCGGTCGCGCGGGACGGGTTCTGCGCGATGTCGATCATCGCGACGACGGTGAGCTCCAGGCTGGTGGCGCTGGTGCCGACGCCCGCTTCCGGCCCGGAGAGGCGGGCGTACCCGGCGGCGGCGCGCTCGCCGCTGGTCTCGCCGCCCATCAGGCTGCCGCTGACCCCGGGGAAGCCGCCGGAGCCGGGCTCCTTGACGGTCAGCGGGTTCGCCCTGGCCTTCTTGGCGGCGGTCTTCGCGAAGGAGGCCAGCTGCTTGGTGTCGCGTTTGACGTCGGCGCGCCGGTTGTCGCTGAGGAGCATCTCCGGCTCGGGTATGCCGTCGGTGCTCAGGACGGTCCCGTCGGCGCCGACGACGGCGATGCTGCGCAGGTTGCCGAGGCTGATGCCGGGGAAGCGCAGGCTGCTGGAGGCGACCAGCAGCTGCTGGGGCCGGTCCTTCCAGGTGAGGAGGGAGAGGGTGAGCAGGCGGGTCTCGCCGTTGGCGAGGGTGACCATGCGGGGGGCCAGGCCGCCGTCGCCGGAGAGCTTGGTGCGGTCGACGGCCGTCAGCGGGAGGTTCTCGCCGCGTGCGGCGAGCAGCCGGCCCGAGCCGATCTCGACGACGGCGGTGCCGCGCCACTTCTGGTAGACGGTGCCGATCCGGTCGAGCACGGCGTCGGGGGTGACGGGCTCGCCGGCGGAGAAGAGGGCCGCGGCCCGGTTCAGGTCGGTGACGCTCTCGTCCAGGGAGGCGCGCAGCGCGATCGCGCCGTCCTCGGCGAAGTGCTGCTGGGAGGTGAGCACGGCCTGCGGCAGCCGGTCCTCGCGGACGCTGCCCAGGCTCATCGCGGTGAACCCCGCCAGGGCGAGCAGCAGGACCGACAGGACGGTGATCGGGGGCCTGATGCCGCCGAGCAGGGACATGTCGGCCCTGCGGCGGGCCTTGCGCCGTCGCTTGGCGGGCGAAGCGGCCACAGCGGGGGGTCCTTCCTGGCGGGGGAGGTCGTGGGCCCGGGTCGGGCGGGGGCGTCCGGCGGGCTCGGGTCGTACGGGCTTACGGGCTTACGGGCGTGCGGGCGTGCGGGCCGGCGTGCGGGCTCGCGGGGAGCCGGGCGGGTCAGTCGGGCAGCTCCCGCAGCGGGCGGAGCCCGTCCTTGCCGGCCCCGCGGTTGAGCAGGGTGCCCCGGGTGCGTTCGAAGGCGAGCCGGTAGCGGGCGCGCTGCTCGGGCAGCAGCCGCTTCCCGTCGGGGGTGGTGCCGGAGGCGAGGGCGGCGGCGACGTCGACCAGCCGGTGGTCGCGCGCGGGGGCGGGGCCGGCTCCGGGCAGGTCGGTGCCGGGGGTGCCCTCGCGGTCCGGCGGGATGTCGGTGTAGGTCGGCACGAAGCGGGCCTGGACCTCCCACTTGCCGTTCTTCTGCGTGAAGTCGAACCAGCCGATGGCGCCCTCTTCGGTGAGGCCGCTGGGCACGTCGTGGCGGGCGAGCTGGTTGCCGAGCCCGTACGCGACCCAGGTGCCGTCGATCTTCTCCATCGGCTGGACGACGTGGGCGTGGTGGCCGATGACCAGGTCGACCCCGGTCTCCTTGGCGATCTTGCGGGCCAGTTCCAGCTGCGGGCCGCTGGGGTCGGGCTGGTGCTCGCGGCCCCAGTGGACGGAGAGGATCACCACCTCGGCGCCGGCCGCCCGGGCCCGCTTCTCGGCGGCGGCGACGGCCTTGACGCTGACGAGGTTGGCCAGCCAGGGCTTGTCCTGGGGGACCTCGCGGCCGTTGAACCCGGAGGCGAAGGAGATCTGGGCGACCTTGACGCCCTTGACGTCCAGGATGTTCGGCTTGTCCGCCTCCTGCTGGCTCCGGGCGGAGCCGGTGTGCTTCAGGCCCTCGCGGTCCAGGGTGTCGAGGGTGCGGTACACGCCCTCGGGTCCGTGGTCGAGGGTGTGGTTGGAGGCCGTGGAGCAGGTGTCGTAGCCGACGCTCTTGACCGTCTTGGCGATCTGCGGCGGGACGAGGAAGTCGGGGTAGGTCTGGAACGGGCCGTTCGGCTCGCCCAGGACCGGCTCCATGTGGCAGATGCCGAGGTCGGCCTTGCTGATGACCGGCTTGACCCCCGCCATGATCCGGTCGAAGTCGTACCCGGTGCGCCCGGCCGCCCGCGCGTCCCGGGCGGCCTGGTCGGTGAGCTGGGGGTGGATGAGGATGTCCCCCGCCGCCGCGACCGAGAAGGACCGGCCGCCGCCGCTCCGGGTGCCGGCGCCGCCGCTCGCGGGGTCCCCGCCGCCGGATTCCCCGCCGAGGAGGCCGCAGCCCGCGAGGGCGAGGCTCAGCGTCGCGCAGAGGAGCGCGGTGAGGGCCCTGGGGGAGACCGGTCGGGTGGGGCGGGGGTTCATTCGGTTATTTTCGGCCAGTGATGACGGTGAAATTGACGAAAAACATAACGATCCCTGTGATCATTTGCGTAATGATCATGATGATGGTCGGTTATGTCGCCTTTCGTCCCACCAATCCGGTCAAAAAGGCGGAGGAATCCGTTCCGCGACCTGTGGCGCAGGCCACCGATCTGCTCGACCGGGTGACCCGATTCACCTCCGGATTCGGGGTGCGGGGCGGATATCGCACTCCCACCGAGGCGGAGAGGTCCGCACTTCTCGGCGGTGTCTCATCCCTTTTCGACGGAGATGTCGAAAAAGCCCGGACCCGCCTCGCCGAGGTGGACTACCGCCTCGACACCTTCACCGACGGCCCCGGCGGCCGCCGCTACGCCGAGGTCGCGGACGCCGCCGCCCGCTCCGGCCCGGCCGACCGGGGCTGGGGCCGGGTCTACGTCGACCTCGGCGCCCCGGTGCGCTGGTCGGTACAGGTCCCGCACCCGGTCGCCGACCAGGACACCGAACGGCTCGGGGTAGCCGTCCTGCGCGGGGCCCCGGGCGGGGTCATGGTCCTGGCGGGTGCCCACCGCAGGGCGGCCGGCGGCCCGGGCGGGGGCGACGGGGGCGACGGGGGCGGAGAGGAAGGGGACGGGACCGCGGACGGGAACGCCGCCGGCGGCGGGAACGCGGTCGGCGGCGGCACCGGGGAGGCCGACATGGCCCACCGCACCGACTCCGTCTTCCACGCCGTCGTCGCCGAGCTGACCCGGCGCGGCCTGCCCGGCATCCAGCTGCACGGCTTCGCCGACTCCACCGTCCCCGGCGCCGGAGCCGTCGTCTCCACCGGGACGGGCGACGCGGCGGCCGCCGACGCCGCACGGCTCGCCGCGCAGCTGTCCTCCCGGGGCGTGCGCCCCTGCCGGGCGTGGAGCGGCAGCTGCCGGATGTCGGGCCGCGGCAACGCCCAGGGCCGGCTGGCCGCCGAGCTCGGAACGCGCTTCCTCCACCTGGAACTCGCCCGCTCCGTCCGCGCGGACCCCGGCCGGCGCGAGGAGGCGGCGCGCGCGATCGCGTCCGTCACGGCCGTGTGGGCCGGGCCCTAGGCACTGCGGCGAAGGGGCCGGCATCCCCCCGGAAGCCGGCCCCTCCTGCGTACCGGGGCCCACTGGGCCCGCTGCGCTACTCCGCGGCCTCGTGGTCGTGGCCCGGGCGCAGGCCGCCGCCGCCGGCCGAGCCGGTGGTCGGCTTCGAGACGACCGGCTGCGACAGCGGGGCCAGGTCGTAGGCGTAGTGGCCCACCGCGTTCGCGATCACGTCGACGTTGATGTCGAGGGCCTTCTGGTCGATGTTGGTGATGTCGTCGCCCTTGCCGTGGTAGTTCACGTCGTAGGCGACGCCCGCCTGACCGCCGAACTTCGCGGCCTGCGCCGGGGTCTTGATGCCCTCGGCGCCGGTGTCCGTGCCGCCGGACGGGATGCCCGCCTCGATGAACGGGCCGTAGTCCGAGCGGCCCGTGAAGTCGCTGCCCTCGTGCGGGATCTTCTGCGCGTCGAGGAAGTCGGTGATCTGCTTCTCCAGCTGCGCCGAACCCTCCGGGCCGGGGCCCGAGCCGACCTTGTCGGAGTCGTCGCCGTCGTAGACGAAGTAGGCGGCGTTGGGCGAGGCGATCATGTCGAAGTTCAGGTACAGCTTGATCTGCTTCTTCTGCTCCGGCGTCAGCGAGGCCACGTACGCCTCCGAGCCGAGCAGGCCGAACTCCTCCGCCGACCACCAGGCGAACTTGACCTTGTTCTTGATCTTCTTCTGCTCGCCCGCGAGGCGCTGTGCGACCTGGAGGATGCCGGCCGAGCCGGAGCCGTTGTCGTTGATGCCCGGGCCGGCGGCGACCGAGTCCAGGTGGGCGCCGAGGAAGACCGTGTTGTCCGGGTCGCCGCCCTTGGTCTCGGCGACGACGTTCCAGGTCTTGCGGTTCTCGCGGAACTGGCGGACGTCGAGGGTCACGTTCACCGGTCCGGCCGCGGCCTCGGCCGCCAGCCTCTCGCCGTCGGCCTGGCTGATGCCGCCGGTGGGGACCTTGCCCGCGTTCGGGTCGCCGAGGGTGCCGTTCAGGGCGCCCGCGGTGTTGTTGTAGACGACCGCGCCGACCGCGCCGGCCGCCGCCGCGTTCGCCTGCTTCGCGGCGAAGGTGCAGCCGCCGCGCTTGACCAGGGCGATCTTCCCCGTGAACGCGCCGGGCGCGAAGTCGGCGGCGTCGCAGCCGTTGGAGCCGTCCGCGTCGACCGGGACGACGGCGATCGGGGCGGTGATGCCGCCCTCGGGGCCGCTCGCCGTGTACGTCATCAGCTTGAGCGGTACGTCGCGGCCGTTCGCGCCGTCCACCTTCAGCGTCTCGGCGACCGTCTCGACGTACACGAAGTCGAACTCGTGGCGCGAGACCTCGTACCCGGCGGCCCTCAGCACGCCCTCGACGTACTTGGCCGACTGCTCGTGCCCCTTCGAACCCGCCACGCGGGTGCCGTTGTTGTAGTCGGCGATCGACTGGAAGACCTTCAGGTGGTTGTTGGCACCCTTGCCGGTCGCCTCCTTGACCAGCTTCCTGGCCAGGGCGTCCCCCCGGGCGGCGTCGCTCTGCGGGCTCGACGCGCCGGCCGGGCCGGCGAGGAGCAGCGGGGAGGCGAGGGCCGCGGCGGCCAGGGCGGCGGTTGCTGCGGCTATACGGCGAGAAGGCATGGAGGTCCTTTCACAGCATGGAGCGACTGCGGGGGTGAGCGGTGGGGGCACGTTAGGCAGCAACCGGCCGCCGTCGCCAGGGTTTTCACTGCTTCCGGTTTGTGAAATCCGGATATCGGTGTGTCTGCGCCGACGGGAAACGGCGAATTCCGGCCACCGTCCGGAGGTCGGATCGGGGGCTGCTCAGCGGAGGATGCCCTCGATCAGATCGGGACCTATGCGCGCGACCACGGCCAGGTCCAACTGGTGCTGGACGTAACGCCCCTGGCGGCGCGTCTGGATCAGCCCCGCCCTCTTCAGGACCGCCAGGTGCCGGGAGACCTCCGGCGCGGATATCGCGTACACCCGCGCCAGTTCGCTGGTCGTGTACGGGGCCCTCGCCAGGCTGCGGCAGAGCCTCATCCGCATCGGGTGCGCCAGCGCCTCCATCCGGCGCTGGACCTGCTCCACCGAGGGCGGCTCGGAGGCCAGCTCGGGGGACTCCAGGGGGTAGTGGACCACCGGCATCCAGCCGGGTGCGTGCAGCACCAGCAGGTGCGGCCAGCCGAAGTTCGTCGGGATGAACAGCAGGCCCTGGCCGACCTCCGGATCGGTGGCGGTGGCCTGGCCGTTGACCATCTTGTCGGCGGTGATCACGGTGTGCGCCCCGTCCACGCTCAGGGCCGAGGACACCTCCTTCAGCACGGCCGCCAGCCCCCGGTGGCGCAGCACCTCCGTCTTGTGCCGGACGTCCGCGGTCTGCCGCGGCTCGATCCGCCGCCAGGTCTCGGCGAAGAAGGCCTCCTCGCAGTCCTCCAGCAGCCGTCGCAGCCAGACGCGCACGCTGGACGGGTCGTCCAGCAGCCGCCGCGTGAACTCCAGCCGCGCCGGACCCCGCGCGGCCGCAGTCTCCAGCGCCTTGGTCCGGGCGGCGGGGTCCGTCAGCGGGGAGGGGGCGCCGCCCTCGTTGTAGAGGGCCAGCCAGCAGTGCTCCAGCGCGGCCAGCACGAACCGCTCGTCGTCCATCCGGTCGAGGACGTCCAGCTCCTCGGCCAGGGTGGCCCCGGGGCGCCCGCTGCCGCCGGGGATGCCGGCGAAGGCCATGAAGATGTCGGAGAAAGAACTGCGCCACATGAAATCGGCCTCGAGGAGGCGCTCGGCCAAGCAGGGGTCGAGCGAGGCCGTAGTGGTCCTCGTCCAGGAATGCAGCCCGGGGTGGTGGGCGGGCTGGGAGAGCGCGTGCAGCGTCATGCAGAGCTCGGCGAGCGGGGACGGCGCGAAGGCGATCCGCTCCACGGGGAGCCCGGCGATGTCGATGGTCACGCTCATCGCCCCATTCTGTCCGGCCCGGCCCCCCTGCAGAGCCCCGGGGTACGGGCGGGGGCGGGGCCGGACCCGCGGCCGTCCGGGCGGACCGGCGGGGGCTCCGCCGCAGGTGGGAGGCGTCGATTGACGCCTCCCGTCAATCGACGGGCGGACTGCGGCCGACGGGGTGAGGGTGGACGCATGACAGCCATCGAGCAGTACCTCCTCGACACCTACCGCGCGACCCGGCACGGCACGCCCGTGCCCCCGCCCCCGGGCCGCGACGACGTGGCCGCCCTGCGCGCGATCCGCACGGCGGCCCAGTTCGAAGCCGCCGTCTCGGGCGCCCCCACCACCCACCCCTGGCGCCACGCCCTGACCCGCTTCCTCCACCGCCCGCGGGCGTGCTGAGGGGGCTCCCGGCGCAGGACCGCACCGGGAAGCCCCGCGCGGAGGCCGCCGCCCCCTACAGCCGCTCCAGGAACCCCGTCAGCGCCGTCCGGACGTCGTCCGGGGTCCACTCCAGGCCCGGGCGGGTCACCGTCACCTCCGTCATCGACAGGCCCGGTGCGACGCCCTCCGCCGACCAGCGGTGGAACAGGGCCGTGCCCTCCTCCTCCGCCAGCCGCGCGCCCGCCTCGATCAGCCGGTCCGACTCGTAGGGGAGCCACACCTGGAACTGGTGCGTGTGCGGTACCCCGGGGTTGATCCGGAACCACGGCACCCCGGCCGCCTCGAACCCCTCGCGCAGGGCCTCCGCGACCATCCGGGCCTGCTCCACGTACGCCGGGAGGAGGGGCAGCTCCCGCTCCAGTCCGGCCAGGGCCGACAGGGCCTGGGGGAACTGGCGGAAGACCTGGCCCCCGTACCGGTGGCGCCACACCCGGGCCTCCTCCACGAAGCCGCGGGCCCCCGCCAGGCAGGCGCCGCTCAGCCCGCCGAGGGACTTGTAGAAGGACACGTAGACCGAGTCGGCCAGCCCCGCGACCTCCTCCAGGGGGCGGCCGAAGTGGACGGTGGACTCCCACAGCCGGGCCCCGTCGAAGTGGACCACCGCGTCCCGCTCCCGGGCGGCGTCCACGAGCCCCGTCAGCTCCTCCCAGGAGGGCAGCAGGAAGCCCGCGTCGCGCAGCGGCAGCTCCAGCATCAGCGTGCCGAAGGGCTCGGGGTGGTCCCGGACCTCCTCCGGCGTCGGCTGGCGCGGCTCCTGCACCGGGTGGACGGTGCGCAGCCCCGACACCGCCGACAGCGCGCCCCCCTCCCACCGCTCGGGGTGGCCCATCGGGTGCAGGGCCACGACCCGGTTCCCGGTGCGGCCCGCCCAGCAGCGCAGGGCGATCTGCTGGGCCATCGTCCCGGAGGGGAAGAAGGCCGCGTCCTCGGTGCCCAGCAGCTCCGCGACCCGCCGCTCCAGCTCGGCGACGACCCCGTCGCCGTACAGGTCGCCGGGCGCGTCCATGTCGTACGGGGCGTCGGCCAGCTCCGCCAGCAGCTCCCCGACGGTCGCCTCCCGCGGGCTGCGGGTCAGCGTCCGCGAGGCTCCCCGCCACGCCGCCACGACCCGCTTCGTCCGCTCCGCCACGTCGTCGGCCGTGTCCGCCATGCCCCCGCCGCCCCCCTCGTCCCGTACGCCTTCATCCGTCACGCCAGTCATGCCCCGATCATCCCCCGGCCCCCGGCCCGGCCCCGAACGATTTCCGGGCCGCCCGGCGAGCCCGCCCCCGGGCCGCCTTGGGGCCGCCCCGGGCCGGCCCCCGGGTCGCCTTGGGGCCGCCCCGGGCCGGCCCCCGGGTCCGCCCGGCGAGCCCGGCCCCCCGCCCGCCCCGCCCCCCGGGTCCGCCCGGCGCCGCCCCGGCCGCTCCCGGGGCCCGGCCGGTACCGCCCCCGCCGCCCCGGGCCTGACCGGCGCCACCCCGGTCCGAGGGCCTAGCATGGCGACGTATCGTCCGGTACCCCCCGCGGACTGGAACGGAAGGCATTCCCCGCGTGAACGCACCCCATCAGACGGAGCCCCGGGATCCGTCCGGCCGACCTGCCCGGCTCTCCGTCGGAGTCGTCGGCGCCGGCCGCGTCGGTCCCGCGCTGGCCCGCGCCCTCCAGCAGGCCGGGCACCACCCCGTCGCCGTCTCCGGCGTCTCCGACGCCTCCCGCCGCCGGGCCGAGCGGATGCTGCCCGACGTCCCGCTGGTCAGCCCCGCGCAGGTGCTGGAGCGGGCCGAGCTGGTGCTGGTCACCGTCCCCGACGACGCCCTGCCCGGGCTGGTCGAGGGACTCGCCGAGACGGGCGCCGTGCGCCCCGGTCAGCTCCTCGTCCACACCTCCGGCCGCTACGGGACCGCCGTGCTGGACCCCGCCCGCCGCGCGGGCGCCCTGCCGCTGGCCCTGCACCCCGCGATGACCTTCACCGGCACCGAGGTCGACGTGCAGCGCCTGGCCGGCTGCTCCTTCGGCGTGACCGCCCCCGACGAGCTGAGGCTCGCCGCCGAGGCCCTGGTCATCGAGATGGGCGGGGAGCCCGAGTGGATCGCGGAGGAGAGCCGCCCGCTCTACCACGCCGCCCTCGCCCTGGGCGCGAACCACCTGGTCACCCTGGTCGCCCAGGCCATGGAACTGCTGCGCACCGCCGGCGTCGGGCACCCCGACCGGATGCTCGGCCCGCTCCTCGGCGCGGCCCTGGACAACGCCCTGCGCTCCGGCGACGCCGCCCTCACCGGCCCCGTCGCGCGCGGCGACGCCGGGACCGTCGCCGCGCACGTCTCCGAGCTGCGCAAGCACGCCCCCGCCACCGTCGCCGGGTACCTCGCGATGGCCCGCACCACCGCCGACCGGGCCCTCGCGCACGGCCTGCTCAAGCCCGAGCTCGCCGAGGACCTGCTCGGCGTGCTCGCCGACACCGCCGACACCGCCGATCCGAAGGGTGGGGAGCGATGACCGGCCCGCTCCGGCTGCTGAACACCGCCGAAGAGCTCCACAAGCTGCCGCGCACCGGCCGCCGCGCCGTCGTGATGACCATGGGCGCCCTGCACGAGGGCCATGCCACCCTCGTCCGCACCGCGCGCGAACAGGCCGGCCCCGACGGGCAGGTCGTCGTCACCGTCTTCGTCAACCCCCTCCAGTTCGGGGCGAACGAGGACCTCGACCGCTACCCGCGCACCCTCGACGCCGACCTGGCGATCGCCGAAGAGGCGGGCGCCGACGCCGTGTTCGCGCCCTCCGTCGACGAGGTGTACCCGGGCGGCGACCCCCAGGTGCGGATCACCGCCGGCCCGATGGGCGGCCGACTGGAGGGCGCCACCCGCCCCGGCCACTTCGACGGCATGCTCACCGTCGTCGCCAAACTGCTCCACCTCACCCGCCCCGACCTGGCCCTCTTCGGCCAGAAGGACGCCCAGCAACTGGCCCTGATCCGGCGCATGGTGACCGACCTCAACTTCCCCGTCGAGGTGGCCGGCGTCCCCACCGTCCGCGAGGACGACGGGCTCGCCCTGTCCTCCCGCAACCGCTACCTCTCCCCGGCCGAGCGCCACACCGCCCTCGCCCTCTCCCACGCCCTGTTCGCCGGCCGCGACCGGCTCGCGGCGCAGGCCGCGCTGCGCGCCCGCGCCGAGGCCGCCCCCGCCAGCGACGAGCGCGCCACCGCCCTGGCCCGGCTCGGCGAGATCCGCGCCTCCGCCGACGCCCACGCCGTGTCGGCGGCCGCCACCGGCGCCGCCGGCCTGCCGGACGCCGTACGGGCCGCCGCCCGGCACGTCCTGGAGGAGGCGGGCCGCCACGAGCCGCCGCTGGTCCTGGACTACCTGGCGCTGGTGGACCCGAAGGACTTCACCGACGTCGGCCCCGACTTCACCGGACAGGCCGTGCTGGCCGTCGCGGCGAAGGTCGGCGCGACCCGGCTGATCGACAACATCCCATTGGAGTTCGGAGCACACGCGTGAGCACCACAGGCAACCCAGGCACCCCGGGCGCCGCAGGCACCGGGACCGGCATACGGCTGCACGCCCCCGCCCCCGGCTGGGCCGTCGACGCGGACGTCGTGGTCGTCGGATCCGGCATCGCGGGTCTGACCGCCGCGCTGCGCTGCGCCGCCGCGGGCCGCCGTACGGTCGTGGTCACCAAGGCCCGCCTCGACGACGGCTCGACCCGCTGGGCCCAGGGCGGCGTCGCGGCCGCGCTCGGCGAGGGCGACACCCCGGAGCAGCACCTGGACGACACCCTGGTCGCCGGTGCGGGACTGTGCGACGAGAACGCCGTACGGGTCCTGGTCACCGAGGGCCCGGACGCGGTCCGCCGGCTCATCGCGGCCGGCGCCGTCTTCGACACCTCCGCCGAGACCGGCGAGATCGAGCTGACCCGCGAGGGCGGCCACCACCGCCGCCGGATCGTGCACGCGGGCGGCGACGCCACCGGCGCCGAGATCTCCCGCGCGCTCGTCGAGGCCGTCCACGCCGCCGGCATCGAGACGGTCGAGAACGCCCTGGTCCTGGACCTGCTCCAGGACGCCGAGGGCCGCACGGCCGGCGTCACCCTGCACGTGATGGGCGAGGGCCAGCACGACGGCGTCGGCGCCGTCCACGCGCCCGCCGTGATCCTCGCGACCGGCGGCATGGGCCAGGTGTTCTCCGCGACCACCAACCCGTCCGTCTCCACCGGCGACGGCGTCGCCCTCGCGCTGCGCGCCGGCGCCGAGGTCTCCGACCTGGAGTTCGTCCAGTTCCACCCGACCGTCCTGTTCCTGGGCCCGGACGCCGAGGGCCAGCAGCCCCTGGTCTCGGAGGCCGTACGGGGCGAGGGCGCCCACCTGGTCGACGCCGACGGGGTCCGCTTCATGGTCGGCCAGCACGAGCTCGCCGAGCTCGCCCCGCGCGACATCGTCGCCAAGGCCATCACGCGCCGCATGCAGGAGCAGGGCGCGCTCCACATGTACCTGGACGGCCGGCACTTCGGCGCCGAGATGTGGGAGAACCGCTTCCCGACGATCCTCGCCGCCTGCCGCTCCCACGGCATCGACCCGGTGACCCAGCCGATCCCGGTCTCGCCCGCCGCGCACCACGCCTCCGGCGGCGTCCGCACCGACCTGCACGGCCGCACCACCGTCCCGGGCCTGTACGCCTGCGGCGAGGTCGCCTGCACCGGCGTGCACGGCGCGAACCGCCTGGCCTCCAACTCCCTCCTGGAGGGCCTGGTCTTCGCCGAGCGGATCGCCGAGGACATCGCCTCCCGCGCCCCCGAGGGCAGCGGCCCGGGCATACCCGTGCCCGCCACCGGCCCGCTCCAGCCCGCGAGCGCCCGCTACGAGGTCCAGCGGATCATGACCCAGGGCGCGGGCGTCGTGCGCTCCGCGGAGTCCCTGAGCGAGGCCGCCGAGGCGCTGGAGACCCTGTACGCGACGGCCCTGGGCGAGCTGGAGGCCCACGGGAAGACCGCCGAACCGGGTGTGGACACCTGGGAGGCGACCAACCTGCTCTGCGTGGCCCGCGTCCTGGTCGCCGCCGCCCAGCGGCGCGCCGAGACCCGCGGCTGCCACTGGCGCGAGGACCACCCCGACCGCGACGACGCCTGGCGCCGCCACCTGGTGGTGCGGCTCTCGGCGACGGAGCGGCGGGCCCTGGTCGTCACCCCCACCGACTCGGCGGACTTCCCGCCCGTGGACGCGGACGCCTCCTCCGGCGCCCCCCGCCCGTAGACGTTCCCCACGCCCAACCCCTCAAGCCAGGAGCACTGACCGTGAGCACCCCCGAACTCCCCCTGATCGAGCAGAACGAAGGCGGCTGCGGCGACGACTGCGGCTGCGGCGACGGCGAGGAGAGCGGCCTCGACCCGGCGCTGGTCCAGCTGTTCGTGGACGCGGGCCTCGACCCGATCGAGGTCGAGGACATCGCGCACATGGCGCTGTCCGAGGACCTGGACGGCGGGGTCGACGTCACCACCGTCGCCACCGTCCCCGAAGAGGCCGAGGCCGTCGCCGACTTCGTGGCCCGCGAGGCGGGCGTCGTCGCCGGCCTGCGCATCGCCGAGGCGGTGTTCTCCGTGGTGTGCACGGAGGCCTTCGAGGTCGAGCGGCACGCCGAGGACGGCGACCGCGTGGAGGCCGGCCAGCTGCTGCTGTCGGTCCGCTCCCGCACCCGCGACCTGCTGACGGCCGAGCGCAGCGCCCTGAACATCCTGTGCCGCCTCTCCGGCATCGCGACCGCCACCCGCCGCTGGGCGGACGTCCTGGAGGGCACGAAGGCCAAGGTCCGCGACACCCGCAAGACCACCCCGGGCCTGCGCTCCCTGGAGAAGTACGCGGTCCGCTGCGGCGGCGGCGTCAACCACCGCATGTCCCTGTCGGACGCGGCGCTGGTCAAGGACAACCACGTGGTCGCGGCCGGCGGCGTCGCCCAGGCCTTCAAGGCCGTCCGCGAGGCCTTCCCCGACGTCCCGGTCGAGGTCGAGGTCGACACGATGCACCAGGTCCGCGAGGTCGTGGACGCGGGCGCCGACCTGATCCTGCTGGACAACTTCACCGTCCCGGAGACCGAGGAGGCCGTCACGATCGTGGCCGGCCGCGCCGTCCTGGAGTCCTCGGGCCGCCTCACCCTGGAGACCGCCCGCGCCTACGCCGAGACCGGCGTGGACTTCCTGGCGGTGGGCGCGCTCACGCACTCCTCGCCGATCCTGGACATCGGCCTCGACCTGCGCGAGGCGGTGTAGTCCGTGCTGCTCACCATCGACGTGGGCAACACCCACACCGTCATGGGCCTGTTCGACGGCGAGGAGATCGTCGAGCACTGGCGGGTCTCGACGGACCCGCGCCGCACGGCCGACGAGATGGCCGTGCTGCTCCAGGGCCTGATGGGGATGCACCCGATGCTCGGCAGCGAGCTGGGCGACGGGATCCACGGCATCGCGATCTGCGCGACGGTCCCGTCCGTCCTGCACGAGCTGCGCGAGGTCACCCGCCGCTACTACGGGGACGTGCCGTCGGTGCTGGTGGAGCCCGGGGTCAAGACGGGCGTGCCGATCCTGATGGACAACCCGAAGGAGGTCGGCGCGGACCGCATCGTCAACGCGGTCGCGGCCGTCGAGCTGTACGGCGGTCCGGCGATCGTCGTCGACATGGGGACGGCGACCACCTTCGACGCCATCTCCGCGCGCGGCGAGTACGTGGGCGGGGTGATCTCCCCGGGCATCGAGATCTCGATGGAGGCCCTCGGGATGCGCGGCGCCCAGCTGCGCAAGATCGAGCTGGCCCGGCCGCGCAACGTCATCGGCAAGTCCACGGTCGAGGCCATGCAGTCGGGCGTGGTCTACGGGTTCGCGGGCCAGGTCGACGGGATCGTCCACCGCATGGCCCGGGACCTGGTGGGCCCCGAGGGCGACCCGGACGACGTCCGCGTCATCGCCACCGGCGGGCTGGCCCCGATCGTCCTCGGGGAGACCTCCGTGATCGACGAGCACGAGCCGTGGCTGACCCTGATGGGCCTGCGGCTGGTGTACGAGCGCAACGCGCCCAACTTCGACTGAGCGCCCGGCACTCCGCCCGCCCGCCCCGCCCGGGGCGCGGCGGGCGGAGCGCCGCCGGGGCCGGATCCGGGCCCCGCACCGCGCCGTTCCCGCCCCGCTCCGCACCCACCGTCATCCCGAGTGCTCAGCTTCAAGCTGATCGGTTAGCTTGGCGGCGTCGGACGCACGCGCTCCCGAGCGGCACGGACGAGACGGTAGAGGACGGCCCGAAATGCCCCGTGAATCACCGTACTTGAAGGTGGTGGCCGCCCTCCGGACCCGTATCGAGGCGGGCGAGTGGAAGGTCGGGGACCGGCTCCCCTCCCGCGCCCGCTTCGCCGAGGAGTACGAGGTCGGCCAGGGCGTCACCCAGCGGGCGATGGAACAGCTGATCATCGAGGGCTTCCTGGAGGGCCGCGCCGGCTCCGGCACCTACGTGCGCACCCCGCGCCGCCGCATGCGGATGCTCCGCACCCGCCGCCGGGTCCCCGGGGCCGGCAACACCTTCCGCTCCGAGGCCGCCGCGCACGGGATCGCCGCCTCCTGGGACTCCAAGACCCACCCGCAGGTCCCCGCCCCCGAGCGGATCGCCGCCCGGCTGGCGATCGAACCCGGCGCCCCCTGCGTGCTGACCCGCTACGAGTTCATGGCCGACGGCAGCCCCGCCGAGCTCTCCGAGTCCTGGGAGCCCCTCGCCATCACCTCCGGCACCCCGATCGTGCTCCCGGAGGCCGGGGAGCTGCGCGGCGCCGGCGTCGTGGCGCGGATGCGCTCCATCGGCATCACCGTCACCTCGGTGGTGGAGGTCCCGCGCCCCGCCCGCGCCAACCAGGACCAGGCCAACCTGCTGGGGATCAGCCTCGGTTCGATGGTCACCCGGATCGAGCGGACCTACATCGACTCCGACGGCCGCCCGGTGGAGACCGCGGACCTCGTGGTCCCCGACTCCCGCTACGAGATCGCCTACGCCTTCCCGGTCGAGTGACGGCCCCGTGACGCCCGAGTGACATTTATCGGCTGTGTTTTTTACCGGAAGTGGCCGGAGTGCGACTCCGGCAGAGGTAGCGTCCCGCTGGAGAGGCACCGTGGCCTCGTCCACAGCGGAGGAGACACCATGACCGCGAACGCCCCGACCGAGTGGCGCAAATCGTCGTACTGCGGCGAAGGAGAGGCCTGCGTCTACGTGGCCGCCGCCCCCGGCACCCTCGTACGGGTGGCCGACCGGGCCGACCCCGCGCACCTCGTCATGGCCACCACCCACGCCGCCTGGGCCGACTTCGTCGAGGCCGTGAAGGAGAGCGGCTGACTCCGGCGGGGCCCGCGGCGCGCGCTGCGCCGCGCCGCACATCCCCACCATCAGGGGATTTTGTCCGATTAGCGCGTATCTTCGGCCCATGCCCACGCCCTACGGATCCCGCGGCGGCATGGCCTTCAGCGCCGCAGAGCTGCACGTGCTCAGGCGTAGCCTCGCCCACGCCCTCCAGTCCTCCACGGCCCCCCTGACGGCCGCCGAGGTCCAGGACTGCCTGCGCCTCGCCGCGTCGGTGGACGACGCGGTCCAGGAGGCGGGCCGGCTCAGAGCCTTCCTGCTCGACGACCTCGTCCGCTACCGGGGCGCCCTGCCCGGGAGCCTGTCCGGCTACCTGGAACTGCTCCAGGACGCCCTCGCCGCCGGGTACGAGCCCGACCCCGACGACCTCGCCGCCCTGCGCGCCCTGCGGGCCAACGCGGTCGCCGCCGCCGTGCTGGAACGGGCCCAGGGCGTCGCGGAGCGCTCCGTGCGGCGCCGCCTCGCCGCCGTCGCCCCCGCGCCCCGCACCCGCCTGCTGGCCCTCGCCGGCGGCCGCGAGGAGCCGCGCGGGACGGCCCCGGACCCCGAGGAACCGCGCCCGGAGCGGCCCCGCCCCGAGCCCTCCCCGAAGGAGCCCCCGCGCCCCGGCCGGCCCGTGCCCACCCCGGGCGAGGTCTTCCCGCCGCGCCGCAAGCCCGCCCCGCCCCCGGCGGGGCGCCGCGCGGCCGTATAGCTACGCTGGGGGGCATGGACTACGTTTCCGCGCTCGTGCCCCCCATCGTGATGGCCACGTTCTTCATCTTCCTCGTGAGGACGATCGTGAAGAGCCAGGGCGGCGCCAACAAGGCCAAGGAAGACGCGGCCGTCGACGCCGTGCTCGCCCGCGCCGAAGCGGCCCGGCAGCAGAAGTAGCGCCGCCGCCCGGGTATTGGCCGCGCGTTGCACAACGAATAGTCGGGCAATTCAGCCCATTCCGCACTATCGTGCTGCTGTGCCTCGCCCCTTGGGAGAACTCGAAGACGCAGTCATGACGCGGGTGTGGCAGTGGAACCGCCCGGTCACCGTTCGGGAAGTCCTCGAAGACCTCCAGCAGGAACGGTCCATCGCGTACACCACGGTCATGACCGTTATGGACAATCTCCATCAGAAGGGCTGGGTCCGCCGGGAAGCCGAAGGCCGCGCCTATCGATATACGGCGGTCTCCACCCGCGCCGCCTACTCGGCCGCACTGATGAACGAAGCCTGGTCGACCAGCGACAGCCCCGCGGCCGCCCTCGTCGCCTTCTTCGGCATGATGTCCCCGGAACAGCGCGAGGCCCTCCGCGACGCCGTACGGATCGTCCAGCACGACGAACCCGAGCCCCCGGAGCCCGCCGAAGCCCCCGAGGCCGCACCCCCCGCCGCCGGCCCCGGCGGAGCCGGGGGCGAACCCGGAGAAGAAGGGGGCTCCGGCGCACGCCGGAGCGGGCCGGGGCGATAGCGTCCGGCCTATGGGAGAGCTTTCCACCACGGACGCCAAAACAGTGACCATCCGCCGTGCGCGCACCGGAGATGTTCCGGCGCTGCGCCGCCTGCTGGACCAGTACGTGCAGCAGCGGATCCTCCTCGACAAAGCCCCGGTCGTCCTTTACGAGGACATCCAGGAGTTCTGGGTCGCGGAACGCGACTCCGACGGCCAGGTGGTGGGCTGCGGAGCTCTCCACGTCATGTGGGAAGACCTCGCCGAAGTGCGCACGCTCGCGGTCGACCGCGAGCTGAAGGGCGCCGGAGTCGGCCACCAGCTGCTCGCCAAGTTGTTGGAGACGGCCCGCCGGGTCGGGGTGAGCCGGGTATTCTGCCTGACCTTCGAAGTCGACTTCTTCGCGAAGCACGGGTTCGTCGAGATCGGCGAGACCCCGGTGCAGACCGATGTCTACATGGAGCTCCTGCGTTCCTATGACGAGGGTGTCGCCGAGTTCCTCGGTCTCGAACGAGTGAAGCCGAACACCTTGGGCAACAGCCGGATGCTGCTGCACCTCTGATCGGGCGCGGGGGCTATTCCCGGCCGCAGGCGCCCGTGGCCTATGTCCGAATCGCGTACGTTTCCCGCCTTGTTGCGCTCCTGAACCTCTCGCCGGGGGTTTGTGTTTTCCACGCAAAAGCGGTTTCCTTTCCGCGTACTGCATTTTCGATGAAAGGAAATCCGGTGGCACAGAAGGTTCAGGTCCTTCTTGTCGACGACCTCGACGGTGGCGAGGCGGACGAGACCGTGACGTTCGCTCTGGATGGCAAGACCTACGAGATCGACCTCACCACCGCCAACGCTGAAAAGCTCCGCGGGCTGCTCGACCCGTACACGAAGGGCGGCCGCCGCACCGGCGGGCGCGCCTCGGCCGGCCGCGCCAAGGGCCGCGCCGCGGCTTCGTCCGGCAGCCCCGACACCGCCGAGATCCGCGCGTGGGCCAAGGCCCAGGGCCTCAGCGTCAACGACCGCGGACGCGTCCCGGCCGAGATCCGCGAGGCCTACGAGAACGCCAAGGGCTGATCCGTACGCCGCCACAGGCGGGCGCGGTGGCATTCCGTCGCCGCCGCGGCCACCAGGCGTACGAGATCGGGCCCGCCGGACCCCCCGGGACCGCGGCTGTGCCCCGGACCGGGCAGGGCCGGCAGCGAGGCCTCGCACCCCGGCCCGGGGGGCCGCAGCCATACGGCGACCCCCTGAGGGGCCCCTCCCGGCAGGCGTCCGGGCGGCACGGGGGCGGTGATCCCGCCCCCCGCCCCCAGGGCGGCGAGGTCCAGCTCCACCCCGCCCCACTCCAGCCAGTCGAGCAGCCCCTCCAGCTCCTCGGCGGCCCCCGGGGCGACGAGGAGGCGCATCCTGCGCCCCGCCAGCGCCACCGGACCGGTGGCGAGGCCGGGACGGCGCAGCAGCCCGGCCCCGGCGTCCGCCGGAAGCTCCAGCACGTCGAACCGGATCCCGGTGACCAGCCGCACGGGCGGCCCGGCCGCCACGGTCCATCCGAGCACCCGCTCGTACCAGGCGCGGATGTCCGGCCCCGAGGGAACGCGGAGCGGGGGAACGGCGTTCACGGTGTTGACGGCGGCCATGAACGGATGAACTCCGACCACCACCGCCGGGTTACGCAGTGCAGCCGAATCAATGCGGAACGTAAACATCCGTGGAGCGGAGTCCCACATTCGGGACACAAGCGTGTTCGCCCGTAGCGGAGGGAACCGTGCTGACCGGCATGGAGTGTCAGTCCTTACGGGTAAGACATTCCTAGTGGATCGGGGCGACACGCTGATTTGAGCGGCTTCCGTTCGCCATCGGCGTACTCGTGTGACGGGTATCTGCCTGGCCTGCGGGAACATCGTCTCGCACCATCGGGTTGGAGCAGTAGTCGGCTCTTACAGCCGGTTTTCCTCACCGACGTGGGGGTGAGCCGTGGACGGATGTCGGCAGTTGGAATGAGCTGTCCCGTCCCGCGGGACTAGCATGCGGAAGGACAGGGCGGGGACCGACCCCGAACTGCCCGACCGCTCTGAGGAGCGATAAACGATGTTCGAGAGGTTCACCGACCGCGCGCGGCGGGTTGTCGTCCTGGCTCAGGAAGAAGCCCGGATGCTCAACCACAACTACATCGGCACCGAGCACATCCTCCTGGGCTTGATCCACGAGGGTGAGGGTGTCGCCGCTAAGGCCCTGGAGAGCCTCGGGATTTCGCTCGAGGCTGTTCGCCAGCAGGTTGAGGAGATCATCGGTCAGGGCCAGCAGGCCCCGTCCGGGCACATCCCCTTCACGCCGCGGGCGAAGAAGGTCCTGGAGCTCTCGCTCCGAGAGGCCCTCCAGCTCGGCCACAACTACATCGGCACCGAGCACATCCTGCTCGGCCTGATCCGCGAGGGCGAGGGCGTCGCCGCCCAGGTCCTCGTGAAGCTGGGCGCCGATCTGAACAGGGTCCGGCAGCAGGTCATCCAGCTGCTCTCCGGCTACACCGGGGGCGGCAAGGAGTCGGCCACCGCAGGCGGCCCGGCCGAGGGCACCCCCTCGACCTCGCTGGTCCTCGACCAGTTCGGCCGCAACCTCACCCAGGCCGCCCGCGAATCCAAGCTCGACCCGGTCATCGGGCGCGAGAAGGAGATCGAGCGGGTCATGCAGGTGCTGTCCCGCCGGACCAAGAACAACCCGGTCCTCATCGGCGAGCCCGGCGTCGGCAAGACCGCCGTCGTCGAGGGGCTGGCCCAGGCCATCGTCAAGGGCGAGGTGCCCGAGACCCTCAAGGACAAGCACCTGTACACCCTGGACCTGGGTGCGCTGGTCGCCGGTTCCCGCTACCGCGGTGACTTCGAGGAGCGCCTGAAGAAGGTCCTCAAGGAGATCCGCACCCGCGGCGACATCATCCTGTTCATCGACGAGCTCCACACGCTGGTCGGTGCGGGTGCCGCAGAGGGTGCGATCGACGCCGCTTCGATCCTGAAGCCCATGCTGGCCCGTGGTGAGCTCCAGACCATCGGCGCCACGACGCTCGACGAGTACCGCAAGCACCTGGAGAAGGACGCCGCGCTGGAGCGCCGCTTCCAGCCCATCCAGGTCGCGGAGCCGTCGCTGCCGCACACCATCGAGATCCTCAAGGGTCTCCGTGACCGGTACGAGGCCCACCACCGCGTCTCGATCACGGACGAGGCCCTGGTGCAGGCCGCGACGCTGGCCGACCGGTACATCTCGGACCGCTTCCTGCCGGACAAGGCGATCGACCTGATCGACGAGGCCGGCTCCCGGATGCGCATCCGCCGGATGACCGCGCCGCCGGACCTCCGCGAGTTCGACGAGAAGATCGCGGCCGTGCGCCGCGACAAGGAGTCGGCCATCGACTCCCAGGACTTCGAGAAGGCGGCTTCGCTCCGTGATTCGGAGAAGCAGCTGCTCGCCGCGAAGTCCAAGCGCGAGAAGGAATGGAAGGCCGGCGACATGGACGTCGTCGCCGAGGTCGACGGCGAGCTCATCGCCGAGGTCCTCGCGACCGCGACCGGCATTCCCGTCTTCAAGCTGACCGAGGAGGAGTCCTCGCGCCTGCTGCGCATGGAGGACGAGCTCCACAAGCGCGTCATCGGCCAGAAGGACGCCATCAAGGCCCTTTCGCAGGCGATCCGCCGTACGCGGGCCGGCCTGAAGGACCCGAAGCGCCCCGGTGGCTCGTTCATCTTCGCCGGCCCGTCCGGTGTCGGTAAGACCGAGCTGTCGAAGACCCTCGCCGAATTCCTCTTCGGCGACGAGGACGCGCTGATCTCCCTCGACATGTCGGAGTTCAGCGAGAAGCACACGGTTTCGCGCCTCTTCGGTTCGCCCCCCGGCTACGTGGGCTACGAAGAGGGCGGCCAGCTGACCGAGAAGGTCCGCCGGAAGCCGTTCTCCGTCGTCCTCTTCGACGAGGTCGAGAAGGCGCACCCGGATATCTTCAATTCCCTGCTGCAGATCCTGGAGGACGGCCGCCTGACCGACTCCCAGGGCCGGGTGGTGGACTTCAAGAACACGGTCATCATCATGACGACCAACCTGGGTACGCGGGACATCTCCAAGGGCTTCAACCTGGGCTTCGCCGCCCAGGGCGACGTCAAGACCGGTTACGACCGGATGAAGGCGAAGGTCAACGAAGAGCTCAAGCAGCACTTCCGGCCCGAGTTCCTCAACCGCGTCGACGACACGGTCGTCTTCCACCAGCTCAGCCAGGAAGACATCATCCAGATCGTCGACCTGATGATCGCCAAGGTGGACGAGCGCCTCAAGGACCGCGACATGGGCATCGAGCTCAGCGGTGACGCGAAGCTGCTCCTGGCCAAGCGCGGCTACGACCCGATCATGGGTGCCCGCCCGCTGCGCCGGACCATCCAGCGCGAGATCGAGGACCTGCTGTCGGAGAAGATTCTCTTCGGCGAGCTGCGCCCCGGTCACATCGTGGTCGTCGGCGTGGAGGGTGAGGGCGACGAAGCCAAGTTCACCTTCCGCGGCGAGGAGAAGTCGGCCCTGCCGGACCTCCCCCCGATCGAGGCCACGGGCTCCGGCCCGGACCTGTCGAAGGGCGCGTAAGCGGCCGACAGGCGGTAGGCGGTACCGAAGGGGCGGCCCCGGGACTTCTGGTCCCGGGGCCGCCCCTTTTCGGTTCTTCGGCGTGGGGGAGGCGGTGACAAGCCGCACAGAACAAAACGGACCTACTAGGCGGCTCCGTAGGGTTTGGTGCCCGGATCGTCCTGGCGTCGGCGCTGTCCGGGAGGCGTCAACCGGGGCGGAGTGAGACATTCGCCTACGAGCCGGGGTAGTAAATCGGGTGTTTGGGGAAGTTCGGGGGCGCGGGTTACCAAGGTGGGGCAAGCCCGGCAGTCGCGGCACACGCCGCAGCGCCGGGATCTTTCTTGCCCGCATCCTGTCCCCGGCCCCGGAGGTCCCGCATGTCCGCGAAGCGCGTCAGCACCCGTCGTACCCGCACCGCCCTCGTCGCCACCGCCCTCGGTGCGGCGCTGGCCCTCGGGGCGGGGACGACCGCCGCCTTCGCCGACGAGGCCCCCGGCACCCTGGCCGCCCCCGCCGCGCAGACCGCCGTGAAGACCGGCCTGTGGGACAAGCCCGTCAAGGGCTACACGCTCTCCGCGACCTTCGGCAAGGGCGGCACCATGTGGTCCCACAAGCACTCCGGCCAGGACTTCGCCGTCCCCGTCGGCACCGCGGTGCACGCCGCCTCCGCCGGCACCGTCGTCAAGGCCGGCCCCAACGGCGGCGGCGACGGCCCGGCCTACGGCAACGCCATCGTGATCAAGCACGCGAACAACACGTACTCCCAGTACGCGCACCTGTCGAAGATCCAGGTCAAGATCGGCCAGAAGGTCTCCGTCGACCAGCAGATCGCCCTGTCCGGCAACACCGGCAACTCCAGCGGTCCGCACCTGCACTTCGAGATCCGGACCACGCCGAACTACGGCTCCGCGATCAACCCGGTCGTCTTCCTGCGCAACGTCGGCATCACCGTCTGACCCTCCCGGCTCAGACCAGCCAGGCGTGCGTCGGCTTGGTCTTGACGAGCTTGTTGTTCTTCAGGAGCGAGAGCTGCTCCTGGCCCAGCACCTGGTCGAAGACCCGGATGTGGTCCAGCGCCCCCTCCCAGGGGGCGCTCCAGATCCCGTGGTGGCGGGCCCGGCCCAGCTGGAGCGGCCCGGGGCCCGCCCAGATCCCCGAGACCTGCGCCTGACCGGCCTGCTTGTCGTCCACCCACAGCGCGATGGTCTTCTTCTCCGCGTCGTAGGTGCCCGTCAGCAGCGCCCACTTCTTCGTGGTGTCCACGGTGTCCGCGACGACCTGCTGGGCCGTCGCCGCCTGGCCCTTGTCGCCGGTCTGCACCCGGAACACCCAGGCCTTCTTGCCGTTCACGACCTCGAAGCCCAGCTCGAAGGAGTACGAGTCCCCGTCGCCCTGGCTGACGGCCATGTGCGAGCCGCCCTCGGTCGTGTTGTAGGCGCGCGTGGAGACGCTGAAGCCCTTCGTGACGTCCACGGCCGCCTCGGCCCCCTGCGCGTACGAGTCCGGCGCGCCCTTGAAGCGCACCTCGGTGCGCATGGACAGCTCGCCCAGCGAGGCGCCCGGGCCCAGGGCGATGCCCGTCTTGCCGTTGTAGTCGCGCAGGACGTTCGGCTCGCCGGGCAGGGTCGGGTAGTCGTCGTCGGGGTTCCTGGTCGGCGACTTCGCCGCACCCGAGGGGCTGGGGGAGCCCGAGGAGGAGGCGGTCGGCTTGTCGTCCGGCTCGCCACCGCCGCGGGTGAGGAAGAACGTCGCCCCGCCCGCCAGCAGGACCACCGCCAGCGCTCCGCCCCCGATGGTCAGCAGCCGGCGCTTCTTGCGCTGCGCCTCGGAGGCGTCGGCCATCGCCTGCCAGTCCGGTGTCGAGGGGGCGCTGAAGGTCTCGGGTATCGGAGGCGGGAACGTTTCGTCCGCCACGGGCGGCGGACCGAAGCCCTGCCCGGACTGTCCCGGCGCGGGCTCGGGCTGGTAGGGGTTGGACTGCCCCGGCTGTGGATAGCCGTACCCGCCGGAGGCGGGGCCGGGCTGCGGGCTGTTCGGGCGATCCGTACCGTCGGTCATGGCACGGATGCTAGAACATCACCGCGGGCCGGGAGGCCGGACCCCGCACCTGGCCCGGACCCCGGCCCATCCCGGCCCCGCCGTCGCCCGGCCCCGCCGTCCCCGCCCCGTGGGGGAGGGGGGGTCAGCCCGGGAGCTGGATGATCGGGAAGCTGCCCGTCGCCGTCGGGGCGTGTTCCGGGAGCCAGAGGACCGCCACCGCGCCCGCCGCCGCTCCCTCGTTCTCCGCACCGCCCGGCGCCGCTACGTTGCGGAAGGTGAGGCGGGCGCCCAGGACGCGGGCCTGGCCCTCCGCGATGGTCAGCCCGAGCCCGTGCCCGACGCCCGCCCGGTCCGTGGACCCGGTCCGGAAGCGGCTCGGTCCCTCCCGCAGCAGCGCCTCGGGGAAGCCCGGCCCGTGGTCGCGCACCCGCACGACCCGGCCCTCGACGTCGACCTGGATCGGCGGCTGCCCGTACCGTGCGGCGTTGGCGAGGAGGTTGCCGAGGATCCGCTCCAGCCGGCGCGGGTCGGTGCTGACGATCTCGTCCGCGACGACCCGTACCGTGGCCTCCGGCATCAGCGCGGTGACCCGCCGGGTCACGAACTCGCCCAGCGCCACGTCCTGGAGCTCGGCCCGTTCGGACGCGCCGTCCAGCCGGGCCACCTCCAGGACGTCCTCGACCAGGGCCCGCATCGCCTGCGCGCGGTCGCGCACCAGCTCCGTCGGCCGGCCCGGGGGCAGCAGTTCCGCGGCGGTGAGCAGGCCGGTCACCGGGGTCCGCAGCTCGTGCGCGATGTCGGCGGTGACCCGCCGCTCGGCCTCCAGCCGCTGCTGGAGGGCGTCGGCCATGGCGTCCACCGCCCGCGCGAGGTCGTCGGTCTCGTCGCGCACGACACCGCCCACGGCGTCGCGCACCCGGACCTCCGGGTCCCCGTGCGCCACCCGCTGGGCGGCCGCCGCGGCCTTGCGCAGCCGGCTGGAGATCTGCCCGCCGATGAGCACGCCGAGCGCCGAGCCGCCGATCACGACGGCGAGGGAGCCGATGACCAGGGCCCGGTCCAGGTCGCGCACCATGTTGGCGCTTTCGCGGAACTGGTGGTGCATGGAGAGCACCTGCCCGTTGCCGAGCGGTACGGCCGCCCACACCTCGGGGGCCCGCTTGGGGGTCTCCTGGATGTAGGTGCCGCGCCGCCCGGAGCGGGCCTTCTCGCGCAGCTCCGCGGGGAGCTCGGGGTCGTTGACCTTGGCGCCCCAGATGGGCTTGCGGCCGGCGTCGGGGGTGCGGGCGATGTACTGGACCCGCTCCAGTTCCGAGTCGCGGGCGCTCTCCAGCATCGACACGCGGGCGGCACTGTGCACCACCAGGCTCAGGGCGAGCGCGGTGAGGGCGCCGACGGCGGCGATGGCGAGCGTGATCTTCCAGCGGATCCCCGTGCGCAGGGTGAAACGCCTCATGCTGTGGTTCTCATGCCTTGAGCTTGTATCCGAAGCCGCGGACCGTCTCGATCCGGTCCTGTCCGATCTTGGTGCGCAGTCGCTGGACGTGGACGTCCACGACGCGGGTGTCGCCGCCCCAGTCGTAGTCCCACACCCGCTCCAGGAGCCGGTCGCGGGACAGGACGGTGCCGGGCGCGGAGGAGAACTCCAGCAGCAGCCGCATCTCGGTGGGGGTCAGGGCGACGGGGGAGCCGGCCCGGCGGACCTCCATGCCCTCGGTGTCGACCTCCAGGTCGCCGAAGGACAGCACCCCGCGCTCGTCGGAGCCGTCCCCGTCGGACGACCCGTTGCCGCCGTTCTGCGTGCCGCCCGCGTGGCCGAAGCGGCGCAGCACGGCACGGATCCGGGCGACGAGGACCGAGCCGTCGAAGGGCTTGGTGACGTAGTCGTCGGCGCCCGCCTCCAGGCCGAGGACCACGTCGATGGAGTCGGCGCGCGCCGACAGCATGATGACGGGGACGGTGGACTCGTCGCGGATGCGCCGGCACAGGCTCACCCCGTCCATGCCGGGCACCATCACGTCCAGCAGGGCGATGTCCGGCCGGTTCGCCCGGAAGGACTCCAGCCCGGACAGGCCGTCGGGCATGGCGGTGACCGCGAACCCGTCGCGTTCCAACGCCAGGGTCGTGGCCTCGCGGATGACGTCGTCGTCCTCCACGAACAGCACGTGGGTCTCGGCCATGCCCAGCCTCACTCCGTCGTTCCGTCTGCTTGTGCGGTCAGTTCTTCTGGCTGACGGCCGGAGCCGGCTGGCCCGCGCCGTCGCCGACGTTGCTGTACTCCGAGTGGACCCGGTCCTGCTCGGTGAACTTCTCCCCGTTCCAGCGGTACGTGATCACGTCCTCGCCGGAGGGGTAGGCGGCCGCGTCGCTCTTGCCGTAGACGGGCTTGCTGACCACCAGGTCGCCCCGGTCGATCTCGGCGTAGACGGGCGGCTGCTCGTCGGCGAAGACATTCTCGTACTTCCCGCCGTCCGACCGGTACACGTACGAGCCCCGGCCCAGGGCATCGGCGCAGGACAGGACGTTGACGACGATGTCGACGACGGAGCTCCCGGTGATCTTCCCGTAGCTCACGTCGACCGGGTACTCCTTGCCCGTGCAGGGCTTGAGGTCCCGCTTGACCTCGGCGCTGACCTTGGGGTCCGCCTTCAGCAGGGCCACCGGGTCGACCTTCTTGAGGGGGTTCGCCGTCCCCGCGGCGGGGGAGTGGCCCGGGGCCACCGGCCCGGTGGGCGCGGTGGTCGGCTGGTTGTTGCGCGTCACCGACTCCGTGCGGGCGGGGCCGCCGTCGCGCAGGCCGGTCCCGCCGGTGGAGCAGCCGGCCGCGAACAGCACTGTGCCGACGAGGACGACCGTCCCCGCCGACGTCAGCACCAGCGAGCTTCTACCGCTCAGGCTTTGGCCGTTCAGGCCGCGCACCGCTCCCGCCCCTCGTAACGCGTGGTGTGGTCACCGCGTTCGAGCGCACGCATGTCCAGGTCCCGGCTCTCCAGCTCCTGGCGGAGCCGGGCCAGTGCGCGGTGCAGTGTGCTCTTCACGGTTCCCGCCGACATTCCGAGCGCCGCGGCCGTCTCCTCGGTGCTCATCTGCTCCCAGTGTCGCAGCACCACGACACTGCGCTGCTTGGGCGCGAGCACCTTGAGGATGTCCATGAGCAGGGCGCGGTCGGCGCGCTGGTCGGAGCCGTCCTCGACGGAGGCGTCCGGCAGCTGCTCGGTGGGGACCTCGTCGAGCTTGCGGGCCCGCCACCACTCGGTCCGCGTGTTGATCATGACGCGGCGCAGGTAGGCGTCGGCCAGGGACTTGTCGGCGATGCCCTCCCAGCGCCCGTAGGTGCGCACGAGGGCGGTCTGGAGGAGGTCCTGGGCGTCCGTGGGGTCCGGGACCAGGCGCCGGGCGCTGCGCAGGAGGGCGTCCTGCCGCGTGCGTACGTACTCCTCGAACTCGAGTACATCTCCGTGCGCCATCTAGATCGCCTCCGCTGCCGTCCCCGTGACCCGCTGTCTTACGGATCCGAAGGTACGGAGGGGTTGTCACGGCACTGTGCGGGTCAGCCTGCGGTGGGCGCACGGACACCCGTAGGTTGTGTAACAGTGCCCGTGAGCTGGGGTTTCCCGATCCCAAGCGGAATGCTCGCGTCAACTTCGGGCCGCCCCCGGGCCCACCCGGCCCACCTGCGGATTCCGGGGGCCGGACCCCCGGAATCCGCGGCTAGCCCTGTGGCAGGCGGTACATCCCGCGGGCGAGCGGCTCGACCAGCCCGTCGGAGACCAGCCCGTCCAGGGCCCTGGCCCGCTGCACCGGCTCGTCCCACACGGCGTCGAGCTGCGCCTGGGCCACCGGCCCCGTCGCCTCGCGCAGGACGGCCAGCAGCCGGCCGCGCACCTGCCGGTCGGTCCCGGCGTACGTCTGCCCGCGCCGCGGCGGCCCGTCGTGCGCGGGCTTCCCGGCCAGCCGCCAGGCGCACAGGCCGGCCACCGGGCAGCGGACGCAGTCGGGGCTCTTGGCCGTGCAGACGAGCGCGCCCAGCTCCATCGAGGCCGCCGCCCAGCGGGCCGCCGTCGGCTCGTCCTCGGGCAGCAGGGCCCGCGCCAGGCGCCGCTCGGCGGCGGTGGTCGCGTTCGGCGGGTACTCGATCCCCGTCGAGGTGCGGGCGAAGACCCGGCGCACGTTGGTGTCGAGGACCGCGTGCCGCTGCCCGTAGGCGAAGGAGGCCACCGCGGCGGCCGTGTACTCGCCGATCCCGGGCAGCGCGAGCAGCTGCGCGTGGTCGCGCGGCACGTCGCCGCCGTGGCGTTCCGTTATCGCCGAGGCCGCGCCGTGCAGGCGCAGGGCCCGCCGGGGGTAGCCGAGCCGCCCCCAGGCCCGTACGGCCTCGCCCGGCGCCTCGGCGGCCAGGTCGGCGGGCCGGGGCCAGCGGGCGAGCCACTGCTCGTACACCGGCAGCACCCGGCTGACGGGGGTCTGCTGGAGCATGAACTCGCTGACCATGACCCCCCAGGGGCCGGCCTCGGGGCGGCGCCAGGGCAGGTCGCGGGCGTGTTCGTCGAACCACGCGATGACGGGCTCGTGCAGGGGGGACGCGGACGCGGTGGATTCGGCGGATGCAGTCATGTCAGAGGCATCCTGGCACGTTCTACGGGTGGCGCGCGGGGCCCGGACCGGTGAACCAGACGGCCGCGCGGATCCCGCTCCCCTGTACGGCGGCGATCACCCGGGTCATCGGGCCGGTCAGCAGGGCCACGGCCAGCGCGCCCAGCGAGGCGCCGAGCAGCAGGCCCATCCCCACGTCGTGCGGGTAGTGCACGCCCACGAACACCCGCGAGAAGGCCATGAGCGCCGCCATGGGCAGGGTCAGCGCCGCCAGGCGGGGCACGGCCAGGGCCAGCGCGACGGCGGCGGCGCCCGCGATGGCGGAGTGGTTGCTGGGGAAGGACCAGTCCCCGTACGGCGGACACGGGACCAGCGGGGCGGCCGCCCGGGCCACCGCCCGGCAGGGCCGCTCCTCGTCGATGGTCGACTTCACCACCTCGGAGGCGACGTACACGAGCGCGGTCACCAGCGGCGCGAGCACGGCGCGCGCCACGGCCTGTGGGTCGCGCCGCCCGCGCGCACGCCACCAGACGGCTATGTAGAGCAGACCGAAGAGCAGGAGCCCGTATTCGGTCCAGACCTCGAAGGCCGACTGCACCCAGTGGGGCGTGTCGTGGGCGAAGTCGGTGATGTCGCGGTAGAGGTCGGAGGTGTCCATGGTGACTGACCGTACTCAACCGCTGGTCGGGGCCACGTCAGACCCTGGCCTGATCTTGTCGTTCCGCAGCCGTCCCCCGAGATGATCATCGCCAAAACCCGTCGTATGCACGGCATGTGGGGCACTGATCGCGGCGCGAGTTCTCGTAAGGTTCGGTACGTGGGATCTCTGCGCAATCCGGTCGGGCCGCTTCCCTCCTCCATTTACTGGCGGCGGAGGGCTGTTCTGGCGTCCGTCGCCGCGCTCGTCGCGCTGCTCGCCGTATGGTTCGTCAGTTCCGGTGGGGCCGGCACGAGTACGAACGGCAAGGGCGGGGGCGAGGGCTCCGGCCCGGTACGGACGATCACCCCGGGCCCCTCCGGATCCGGCCCGGCGATCAGTCAGGCCCCGGGCGGACGCGCGGAGTCGGGCTCCGGCGCGGGCCCCGGCTCGGGCGGCGGCACCTCGAAGAACCCCGACCAGGGCGGCGGCGCGGGCGCGGGCTCCGCGTCCGGCGGTGCGGGCGCCGCTGCGGCCCTACCGGCCGACTCCCCCCTCCCCACCTGCGCGGCGAGCGCGGTGCAGTGGGAGGTCAAGAGCGTGAAGAACGAGTACGAGACGAACGAGAAGCCGCGCCTCGAACTGATCGTCCGCAACATCACCGGCAGCACCTGCAAGGTCGGACTCGGCCCGAAGCAGGCCGTCGTGACGATCTTCCAGACGACCGGCGCCAAGCAGGTCTGGTCCTCGGCCGACTGCCCGTCGGGCCCGGCCAACGCGTACTTCCGGGTCCCGGCGCAGGGCGAGGCCAAGCAGTCGCTGGAATGGGACCGCAAGCCCAGCGCGGCCGACCAGTGCCAGTCGCCGCCGGCGGGCACCCCGGCCCCCGACACCTACGTGGTCGAGGCCCGCTCCCCGGGCCTCCCGGTGGCCCGCACGTCCTTCGTCCTGAAGCAGGACTGAGAACGCCGACGGGGCCGCACCGCGCGCCCGGCGCGGTGCGGCCCCGTCGGCGTTCGACGCGCGGGGCGCGGCGGAACCTAGACGTAGCGCTCCAGGATCGACGACTCCGCGAGCCGCGAGAGCCCCTCCCGCACGCTCCGGGCCCGGGCCTCGCCGACCCCGTCCACGGTCTGCAGGTCGTCCACGCTGGCGGCCAGCAGCTTCTGCAGCCCCCCGAAGTGCTCCACGAGCCGCTCGATGATCGCCCCGGGCAGTCGCGGGACCTTCGCCAGCAGCCGGTAGCCGCGGGGCGACACCGCCGAGTCCAGGGTCTCCGGCGACCCGGTGTACCCGAGCGCCTTCGCCACGATCCCCAGCTCCAGCAGTTCCGCATGCGTCAGCGCGTCCAGCGCCGGCAGCGCCTCCTCCACCGTGCGGGAGCGCTTCGCCGTCGGTTCCGGAACGTAGTCCCGGACCACCAGCTCCCGCTCCTGCTCGATCCCCACCGTCAGCTCGTCCAGCTGGAGCGACAGCAGTCGCCCGTCCGTGCCCAGTTCGACCACGTACTCGGCGATCTCGGTCGCGATCCGGCGGACCATTTCCAGCCGCTGGGCCACCGCCGTCACGTCGCGGACCGTGACCAGGTCCTCGATCTCCAGCGCCGACAGCGTCCCCGCGACCTCGTCGAGGCGCAGCTTGTACCGCTCCAGCGTGGCCAGCGCCTGGTTCGCGCGGGACAGGATCGCCCCGGACTCCTCCAGGACGCGCCGCTCCCCGTCCACGTACAGCGCGATCAGCCGCATCGACTGGGAGACCGACACCACCGGGAACCCGCACTGCTTCGAGACGCGGTCCGCGGTCCGGTGACGGGTGCCCGTCTCCTCCGTCGGGATCGACGCGTCCGGCACGAGCTGCACGCCGGCCCGCAGGATCTTCGTCAGGTCCTTGTCCAGGATCAGGGCGCCGTCGAGCTTGCACAGTTCCCGCAGCCGGGTCGCGGTGAACTCCACGTCCAGGACGAAGCCGCCGGTGCACATCGCCTCGACCGCCTTGTCCATGCCGAGGACGATCAGCCCGCCCGTGTTGCCGCGGACGATCCGTTCGAGGCCGTCACGCAGCGGCTGACCAGGGGCGACCGCGGTCAGGGAGGCGCGCATCAACGCCTCGTGCTTGGAGCTCGCGCCCGACTTGCCGGATGCTGCTGCCCCGTCCTTGGCTGCCACTGCACTCCTCCGGTCGCGGGTTGCGCCGCCTGCGTAGGGCCGGGCGGACCAGCACAAAGTCTACCGGCGCCACCTGTGCGCCCGCCGGGCCTTGGCCCGCACCGCCGCGGCGGCAGCCCGTACGGCCCCGCTGACCTGCGCCCCGGGCCCCCCGGCGGAGCGGATCATTCCGCCGGGGCGGCCGCGGCCCGCTCCTTCGCCGGCGTACGGGACCGCCCGCGCGGCAGGACCCGCAGCGCGTCCCCCACGTCCGCGACCTCGGTGACCTTCATGCCCGGCGGGACCTTCCCCGGATCCGCCGGGACCAGCGCGTGCGTGAACCCGAGCCGGTGCGCCTCCGCGAGGCGCCGCTGCACCCCGGTCACCCGCCGCACCTCGCCGGCCAGCCCGACCTCCCCGATCGCGACCAGGTTCTTCGGCAGCGGCACGTCACTCGCCGCGGAGGCCAGGGCCAGCGCGATCGCCAGGTCGGCGGCCGGCTCCGTCAGCTTCACCCCGCCCACCGTCGCGCTGTAGATGTCCCGCTTGCCCAGCGCCGTGATCCGGCCGCGCTGCTCCAGCACCGCCAGCATCATCGAGACGCGCGAGGTCTCCAGGCCGGAGGTCGTGCGGCGCGGGGAGGGGATCTGCGAGTCCACGGTCAGCGCCTGCACCTCCGCGACCAGCGGGCGCTTGCCCTCCAGCGTCACGGTCAGGCAGGTCCCCGGCACCGCCTCGGCGCGCCGGGTCAGGAACAGCCCGCTGGGGTCGGCGAGCCCGGTGATGCCCTCGTCGTGCAGCTCGAAGCAGCCGACCTCGTCGGTCGCCCCGTACCGGTTCTTCACGCCGCGCACCAGGCGCAGCCGGGCGTGCCGGTCGCCCTCGAAGCTCAGCACCACGTCGACCAGGTGCTCCAGCAGGCGGGGGCCGGCGATGGCCCCGTCCTTGGTGACGTGGCCGACGAGGAGGGTGGCCATGCCCCGCTCCTTCGAGGCGCGGATCAGCGCCCCCGCCACCTCCCGGACCTGGGCCATGCCGCCCGGCGCGCCGTCGATCTCGGGGGAGGCGATGGTCTGCACGGAGTCCAGCACCAGGAGCGAGGGCTGCACCGCGTCGAGGTGGCCGAGGACGGCGGACAGGTCGGTCTCGGCGGCGAGGTAGAGGTGGTCGTTCAGGGCGTTGATCCGGTCGGCCCGCAGCCGCACCTGGCTCGCCGACTCCTCGCCGGTGACGTACAGGGTGCGGTGGTCGCCGGTGGCCGCCTTGGCCGCGACGTCGAGCAGCAGCGTCGACTTGCCGACGCCCGGCTCGCCCGCGAGGAGCACGACCGCGCCGGGGACGAGGCCGCCGCCGAGGACGCGGTCCAGCTCGTCCACGCCCGTGCTGCGGGCGGTCGCCGTCCTGCCGTCGACCTGCGCGATCGGCAGCGCGGCGGAGGTGACGCGGCCGGCCGCGGTGGTGCGCACCGCGGGCGCGCCCATCTCCTCGACGGTGCCCCACGCCTGGCACTCCGGGCAGCGGCCGAGCCACTTCACGGTCGTCCAGCCGCACTCGGTGCAGCGGAAGGACGGGCGGTCCTTGGCGGATGAGCGGGAGGTACGGGCAGCCATGCCGCCCACGGTAACCGGCGCCACCGACAACGCGGTGCCGTCCGGGCGTCAGGGGAGCGGTCAGCGCGGTAGCGATCTGTTCACCCGTAAGGGCTAAAAGTGGGGAAGGCTTCCGGAGCCCCACCGGCGTGCCGCCTACCTTCGCCAGGTGAACAGCAGCGACCAGGGAGACCCCGCATCACGCACCGGCGCACACCGGGCGCATCGGCGCACACCCCGGGCGGGTGTGCCCCGGCCGGAGGAGACGGCGGCGACGGCCGCGCTTCCCCGGACGGACGGCCCGGCCGGGCCGGCGGCCCCCGCGGATCCGGCGGGCGCGCGCGCCGCGGACCCCGACCCGCCGCCCTCCCCGTACGAGCCCTACCTCGACGGGCTGTTCACGTACTGCCTCTCCGTCCTGTGCGACCACGACGCCGCCACCGACGCGCTCGGCGACGTCCTCGCCGTCGCCGACCGGTACCCCGGCCGATGTCCCCACGAGGGCGACCGCCGCGCCTGGCTGTACGCCCTCGCCCGCTGGGCCTGCCTGCGCCGGCTGGCGGAACAGCGGCGCGCCCGCCTGGGGGCGCACTCCGCCCGGCGCGCGCCGGAGCACACCGCCCCCGACCCTGCGCCCCCCACGCCCCGCCCGCTCGCCGCGCCCGCTGACGGGCCCGCCGCGTCCGCCTACGGGACTGCCGCCGCACCCGCCCCGGCGACATCCCACACGACCGCCCCTGCGGCATCCCACGGAACTGCTCCCGCGTCCGCCACTGCGTCCGCTTCGGCGTCCACCCCTGCCCCTGCCCCTGCCTCCGCCCCTGCCTCAGCCGCCGCGTCCGCCCAGGCGTCCGCCCACCTGGCCGCCCACCGCCGCACCGAGCTCGCCCGCCTCGCCTGGCCCGAGGCCGCGGGCACCACCCCCCAGCAGCGCGAGGCCCTCGAACTCGCCGTCCGCCACCGCCTCGGCGTCGCCGAGCTCGCCGCGGTCCTCGGCACCGCCCCCGCCGCCGCCCGCGAGCTGCTGTCCGCCGCCGCCTGCGAGGTCGAGCGCACCCGCGCCGCCCTCGCCGTCGTCGAGACGGGCAACTGCCCGGCCGTCTCCCGCCTCACCGGCGAGGACGGCGACCGCGACGTCCTGCTGTCCAGCACCCTGCGCGCCGAGCTCGTCCGCCACGTCGACGACTGCCCGCGCTGCCGCCGCGTCGCCGAACGCGTCGGCGCCGCCGCACCCTGGCCCGGCTCCGGCGGCCTGCACGCCGCGCTCCCCCTCGTCCCCGCCCCCCGCGGCGCCGTCCGCGCGGCCATGCTGCACTCCGGCCGCCGCCGCAGCGGCCGCCCCGGCCCGCGCTTCGACCGCACCGGCTTCCCCATGGACCCCAAGGACCGCGCCGCCCGCCGCGACCGGTTCCGGTCCCGGGCCGTGACCACCACCGTCGTCGCCACCGTCGTCGCCGCCCCCGTCATCGCCCTCTGGGCCGCCTACCGGGGCGCCCCGACGATCGCCGAACCCGTCGGCGACGGCACCCGCATCTCCGTCGGCGAGGCGCAGATCCCGCCCCCGCTCGCCGAGGGCCGCCCGCTCACCGCGTACGAGAACACCGGCAACACCGCCCGCACCACCGGCGCACCCGGCTTCGCCGCCGGCCCCGCCACCCCCGACGTCTCCGTCGAGGTCATCAGCAGCGGCGCCCCCGCCACCCCCGAGGCCGCCGGCCCCGGAGCCCCCGGCCGGCTCACCGTCGCCGCGGCCGGCCGCGGCGGCACCACCCTGCTCACCCTCACCGCGTCCGGCGGCGGCCCCGTCCACTGGCGGCTCTGGTCGGACGCTCCCTGGCTGCGCGCGAGCCAGACGGCGGGCACCCTGGCCCCCGGGGAAACGGTCACTCTGCGGATCACCGTCGACACCGGGGCCCAGCCCGTCGGCGCCTGGACCGCCCGCGTCGGCGTCGACCCGGGCGGAGCCGTCGTCTCGGTCTCGGGCCGCGGCCGCCCCGCACCCGCCACCGACCCGACCCAGCCCGCCCCGGACCCCACGCCGACGCCGACCCCCACACCGACCCCGACGCCCACGCCCACACCGGACCCCACCCCGACCCCCACGCCCACGCCGACCCCGGCGGAGCCCACGGACCCGGCGCCGTCCTCCGGCCCAGGAGGAACGGTTTCCCCCGCCCCGGCACCCCCCGCGCCCTAGGGCGCGGGGGACCGTACGGCGGCTACACCGGATCGGCGGGGTGCGGGGCCATCGGCAGCAGCGACGCCAGCCGCGCCTCGCACAGCTTCACCAGCTCCGCGTACCCCGCCTCGCCCATCAGCTCCGTCAGCTCCGCCCGGTACGACACGTACACCGGCTCCCCGGCCCCGTGCGCCGAGGTCGCCGACGTGCACCACCAGTGCAGGTCGTGCCCGCCCGGCCCCCAGCCGCGCCGGTCGTACTCCCCGATCGACACCTGGAGCACACGGGTGTCGTCCGGCCGGTCGATCCAGTCGTACGTGCGCCGGATCGGCAGCTGCCAGCACACGTCCGGCTTCGTCTCCAACGGCTCCTGCCCGCTCTGCAGCGCCAGGATGTGCAGCGAGCAGCCGGCCCCGGCGGGGAAGCCGGGCCGGTTCAGGAAGATGCACGCCCCGTCCCAGCGGCGGGTCTGCTTCTCCCCGTCGTCGTCGAGCTGCGTCCAGCCGCTCTCGCTGCCGACGTCGTGGAACTGCCACAGCTCGGGCGTCAGCCGCGCCACGTGCTCGGCGACCCGCTTCTCGTCGTCCTCGTCGGAGAAGTGCGCGCCCAGCGTGCAGCAGCCGTCCTCGGCCCGGCCCGCCTGGATGCCCTGGCAGCCGCGGCCGAAAATGCAGGTCCAGCGGGAGGTCAGCCAGGTCAGGTCACAGCGGAAGACCTGCTCCTCGTCGGCGGGATCGGGGAACTCCACCCAGGCCCGGGGGAAGTCGAGGCCCTTCTCGTCCGCCCCTGCGCCCTTGCTCTTCTTCGACTGCTTCTTGATGGCCTTCTTCGTATTTGGCACAAAGTCAAGCGTAAGCGCCCCTTACTCCACCGCCCCGCGTCCGGCCCAGTAGCGTTTCCCGTATGAGACTCGGTGTGCTGGATGTGGGTTCGAATACGGTCCATCTGCTGGTGGTGGATGCGCACCCCGGCGCGCGCCCGCTGCCCGCGCACTCCCACAAGGAGCAGCTGCGGCTCGCGGAGCTGCTCGACGAGTCCGGGGCGATCACCCCGGAGGGCGTCGAGCGCCTGGTCTCGGTGATCGGCGACGCCGTGCAGGCCGCCGAGGACAAGGGCTGCGAGGACGTCCTCCCCTTCGCGACCAGCGCCGTGCGCGAGGCCCCCAACGCCGACGAGGTCCTGGCCCGCGTCAAGGCCGAGACCGGCGTCGAGCTGCCGGTGCTCAGCGGTGAGGACGAGGCCCGGCTCACCTTCCTCGCGGTCCGGCGCTGGTTCGGCTGGTCGGCGGGCAAGCTGCTGGTCCTCGACATCGGAGGCGGCTCGCTGGAGATCGCGTACGGCATCGACGAGGACCCCGACGCCGCCGCCTCCCTCCCCCTGGGCGCGGGCCGCCTCACCTCGGCCTGGCTCCCGGGCGACCCGCCGGACCCGGCGGACGTGAAGGCGCTGCGCCGCCACGTGCGGGCGCAGATCGCCCGCACGGTCGGCGAATTCAGCCGCTTCGGGGCACCGGACCACGTGGTGGCCACCTCGAAGACCTTCAAGCAGCTGGCCCGCATCGCCGGCGCGGCCCGCGAGGCGGACGGCCTGTACGTCCAGCGCGACCTGACGCGGAAGTCCCTGGAGGAATGGGTCCCCCGCCTGGCGACGATGACCACGGCGGAACGGTCCGCCCTCCCCGGCGTCTCGGACGGCCGCGCCTCCCAGCTCCTGGCGGGCGCCCTGGTGGCGGAGGCCGCGATGGACCTCTTCGGCGTCGACACCCTGGAGATCTGCCCCTGGGCCCTCCGCGAAGGCGTCATCCTCCGCCGCCTGGACCACCTGCCGTAGGGGCACGGGGCGGGGCCATCGGTGTGGCGAAGTGCCAGGCCTGCTCGGGGGTCTGGCAGGCCGTCAGGACGGCCTCGGGGGTCTCGATCACCCGCACGCCGAGGGCGTGGCCCTCAGGGCGGGCGAGGTCGCGGATGTCCTCGCCCGCCTCGACGTTTCCCGCGGGCGGGCCAGGGCGCGTCGGGCTCGTAGCCGAACGCCGAGCCTTCCCGCCACCGCTTCCACCGCTCGCCCGCACGCGTCCATGTGAAAAGTATGACGAGAGTCGGTTTGCGTGCCGGGGCGTGGGCGGCAGGCCCGTAATCTGGCTCCGTGGTCCGTAATCCGAGCAGCAGCGCCCCGAAAGTCGCCCTCTCCACCGCCTCCGTCTACCCGGAGTCCACGGCGACGGCCTTCGAGATCGCCGCCCGCCTCGGCTACGACGGCGTCGAGGTCATGGTCTGGACGGACCCCGTCAGCCAGGACGTCGAGGCCCTGCGCCGGCTGTCGGACCACCACGGGGTGCCGATCCTCGCCGTGCACGCGCCCTGCCTGCTGATCACGCAGCGGGTGTGGTCCACCGACCCGTGGACCAAGCTCCAGCGGGCCCGGGCCGCAGCCGAGAAGCTGGGGGCGTCCACCGTCGTCGTGCACCCGCCGTTCCGCTGGCAGCGCCAGTACGCCCGCGACTTCGTCACCGGGATCTGGCGGATGGCGGAGGAGACAGACGTCCGGTTCGCCGTGGAGAACATGTACCCCTGGCGCTACCGCGACCGCGAGATGCTCGCCTACGCGCCCGAGTGGGACGTGACCAAGGACGACTACCGCCACTTCACCGTCGACCTGTCGCACACCGCCACCGCCCGCACCGACGCCACCGCCATGATCGACCGGATGGGCGACCGCCTCGCCCACATCCACCTCGCCGACGGCAACGGCTCCGCGAAGGACGAGCACCTGGTCCCCGGGCGCGGCACCCAGCCCTGCGCCGAACTGCTGACGGGCCTGGCCCGCAGCTCCTTCGACGGCCACATCGTCATCGAGGTCAACACGCGGCGCGCCATGTCCTCCGCCGAGCGGGAGGCCGATCTCGCCGAGGCCCTGGCCTTCACCCGCCGCCACCTCGCCGCCCCGGACGGGGGCCGGCGGTGACCGAGCCGGCCCGGCGGCGGCGCGGCCCCGGGCGGCCCCGCCAGGACGAGGCGGACGACGGGCCCGGCACCCAGGAGCGCATCCGCCTCGCCGCCCGCGAGGTGTTCGCGGAGCGCGGGTACGACAAGACCTCCGTGCGCGGTGTCGCGAAGGTGGCCGGGGTGGACCCGGCGCTGGTGCACCACTACTTCGGCAGCAAGGACGACCTCTTCGCCGCCGCCATCGAGGTCACCATGGAGCCCGCCCTGGTGGTCCCGGCCGTCGTCGGCGAGGGCCCGGACGGCATCGGGGAGCGGCTGGCCCGCTACTTCCTGGGGGTGTGGGAGAACCCGGCCACGCGCGCCCCGCTGCTCGCCGTGATCCGCTCCGCGCTCACCCACGAGGCCGCCGCGAGGGTGCTGCGGACCCTGATCCTGCGCCGGGTCCTGGAGCGGGTCGCCGCCGACCTCGACGTCCCGGACCCGACCTTCCGCGCCGAGCTGGCGGCCTCGCACCTGATCGGCATCGCCTTCGTGCGCTACGTCGTCCAGGTGGAGCCCCTCGCGTCCGCGGACCCGGAGGAGATCGTGGCGCAGGTGGCCCCGACCCTCCAGCGCTACCTCACCGAGGCGTGAGCGGGACGGTGACCGAGGAGCGACCCCGCCGTCCCGGCATCCGGACCAGGTGTCCGGATCGCGGGCGTGGGGCGTAGCCTCGTAACCGAGCCATATCCGCAGTCGCGGCCGCCGTACGCGCAGCCGCACTCATGGGGAGTGAAACCGCATGCCCGAGCTGAGGTCCCGCACCGTCACCCACGGCCGCAACATGGCAGGCGCTCGTGCGCTGATGCGCGCGTCGGGCGTAGCGAGCGAGGACATCGGCAAGCCGATCATCGCGGTCGCCAACTCCTTCACCGAGTTCGTCCCCGGCCACACCCACCTGGCCCCGGTCGGCCGCATCGTCTCCGACGCGATCCGCGCCGCCGGCGCGATCCCGCGCGAGTTCAACACGATCGCCGTCGACGACGGCATCGCCATGGGCCACGCCGGCATGCTGTACTCCCTGCCCTCCCGCGACCTGATCGCGGACAGCGTCGAGTACATGGTCGAGGCGCACTGCGCCGACGCGCTGATCTGCATCTCCAACTGCGACAAGATCACCCCGGGCATGCTGATGGCCGCGATGCGCCTGAACATCCCCGTCGTCTTCGTCTCCGGCGGCCCTATGGAGGCCGGCCAGGCCACCCTCGTCGACGGCACCGTCCGCAAGCTGGACCTGATCGACGCCATGGTCGACGCCTCCAACGAGAACGTCTCGGACGCGGACATCCTGCGCATCGAGGAGAACGCCTGTCCGACCTGCGGCTCGTGTTCCGGCATGTTCACCGCCAACTCGATGAACTGCCTCGCCGAGGCCATCGGCCTGGCCCTCCCCGGCAACGGCTCCGTCCTCGCCACGCACACGGCCCGCCGCGCCCTGTACGAGAACGCCGGCCGCACGGTCGTGGAGATCACCAAGCGCTACTACGAGGGCGGCGACGAGTCCGTCCTGCCGCGCAGCATCGCCTCCCGCGAGGCCTTCGAGAACGCCATGGCGCTGGACATCGCCATGGGCGGCTCGACCAACACGATCCTGCACCTGCTGGCGGCCGCGCAGGAGGCGGGCCTGGACTACGACCTCAAGGACATCGACGCCGTCTCCCGCCGCGTCCCCTGCCTGGCCAAGGTCGCCCCGAACGTCGCCCCCGGCGGCACGTACTACATGGAGGACGTGCACCGCGCCGGCGGCATCCCCGCCATCCTCGGCGAGCTGCACCGCGGCGGCCTCCTCAACAAGGACGTCACCACCGTCCACTCCGAGGGCCTGGAGGACTGGCTCGCGCGGTGGGACGCGCGTTCCGGCACGGCGTCCGAGGAGGCCATGGAGCTGTGGCACGCGGCCCCCGGCTGCAAGCGCTCCGCGACCGCCTTCTCCCAGTCCGAGCGCTGGGAGACCCTCGACCTCGACGCCGAGGGCGGCTGCATCCGCTCCGTGCAGCACGCGTACTCCAAGGACGGCGGCCTCGCCGTCCTGCGCGGCAACATCGCGGCCGACGGCTGCGTCGTGAAGACGGCCGGCGTCGACGAGTCGATCTGGACCTTCGAGGGCCCCGCGGTCGTCTGCGAGTCGCAGGACGAGGCCGTCGAGAAGATCCTCACGAAGCAGATCCAGCCCGGCGACGTCGTCGTCATCCGCTACGAGGGCCCGCGCGGCGGCCCCGGCATGCAGGAGATGCTCTACCCGACCTCCTTCCTCAAGGGCCGCGGCCTCGGCAAGGTCTGCGCGCTGGTGACGGACGGCCGCTTCTCCGGCGGCACCTCGGGCCTGTCCATCGGCCACGCCTCTCCGGAGGCGGCCTCGGGCGGCGACATCGCGGTCGTCGAGGACGGCGACCGGATCCGCATCGACATCCCGAACCGGTCGATCGAGCTCCTGGTGGACGAGGCCGTGCTGGCCGCCCGCCACGAGGCCCTCGGCGGCGTCTACGCCCCGAAGACCCGCGAGCGCACGGTCTCGGCGGCCCTGCGCGCGTACGCGGCGATGGCCACCAGCGCCGACAAGGGCGCGGTCCGCGACGTCTCGAAGCTGGGCTGACCTTCCGGAACCCCGGCCCCCGGCCCGTCGGAACCCCGGCTCCCGGCCCCCGGGAGCCGGGGTTACGTGTCTCCCGCGCGGGGTTCGGTGTCCGTTCCCGCACGGGGACACCTCAGCGGCGTGCGGCGGCACCTCCGCTGCGCCGCCCGGGACTGCGCCCGGCGGCGCCGGCCGTCACCAGCCGGCGGGGTTCCGCGCGTCCAGGGCGAACGCCGTGCCGTCGGGCGCGGAGGCGTAGACCCGGCCGTCGGCGACGACGGGGGCGGGGAGGGTGGCGCTGAACGTGCCCTGCGCGGCGGCCATCCGCGGCCTGGTCTGCCCGAGGAGCCTCCCGGCGGCGGCGTCCACGGCCAGCAGCCGGCCGTCGGACGCGGTCAGGTAGACCCGCCCGTCCGCGAACACCGGGCGGGAGGCGGAGGCCATGCCCGTCTCCAGCTGCCAGCGCTCCTTGTCCGGGCCGACGGCGACGAGCCGCCCGCCCGTCCCGAACGCGTAGGCGGTGCCGTCGGGACCGATGGCCGCCTCGGCGTCGAACAGCGGCACCGCCAGCGTGGTGCGGTGCTGGGCTCGGGTCGCCAGGTCCACCCGTACGACGGCCCTGGTCCGGCCGGACGCGTCGTCGTCCAGCAGGTAGGCGGCACCGCCCGCCACCCCCGCCAGGCGCAGCAGCCCCGACGTACGCAGCTGCCAGCGTTCGGCGCCGCTGTCCGGGGCGACGGAGGCGAGCTGCGTCGAGCGGCCGTCCGCGTCCCGCGAGGCCACGTACAGGGCGGGCCGCCCCGCCTCGTCCGGCCCCGACCACCAGACGGAGCCCACTCCGCCGATCCTCTTCGTCCAGTGCGGGGCGCCGGTGGACGCGTCGAGGGCGGTCACCTCCCCGGTCGGACCGGCGAGCAGCACCCGGTCGCCGGCCACGACCGTCTGGGTGGCGTCCGGCAGGGTCCGCTTCCAGCGCTCCGTCCCGTTGCCCGGGTCCAGCGCCTGGAGCAGCCGGCTCCCCGAAGCCACCGACAGGAGCACCCCGCCCCCGTACCGGGGGGCGCTGTCCGCCGCCGTGCGGTCGGCGCCGGCCGCCGACCGCACGGACCAGAGCGCCGTGCCCTTCGCCGGGTCCAGTCGTGCCACGGCCAGGCCCCGACCTGAGCAGTACAGCCCGTCGGCCAGCCAGGAGCAGGCCGCCGCCCGGTTGCCGGTGCCGCGGTCGCCGATCTCGGCGGTCCAGGGGGCGAAGCGCTGCGCGGTCCCCGCCCCGGGCGCGGACTGCGGGCGGGACGGGCCGTCGTCCGCCCCCAGGTACAGGTACCCGCCCGCGGCCGTGACGGCCAGGGCCAGCCCGGCGGCGGCCGCGAGCACCGCGCGGCGCCGGCGGGGCTTCGACGGGGGACCCGCCTCCGGGGCCGGTCCGGCGGCGGGTGCGGTGCCGTCGTCGCGCTGGTGGGTCAGGACCTCGTCGGCGACGGGCAGGCGCGGCCGCGGTATGAAGGCCTGGGTGTCCTCGGCCGTCGGGCTCGTCGCGGCCCGTACCTCCGCGATCAGCGCCTCGGCGGTCGGCCGTTCGGCCGGGTCCTTGGCCAGGCAGCGCGTCACGATCGGCACGAGCCGGGCCGGCAGCCCGGTCAGGTCGGGCTCGCTGTGCACGACCTGGTACGCCACCAGGTAGTGGCTGTCGGAGTCGAACGGCCCGCGCCCGGTCGCCGCGTGCACCAGCACCGCACCCAGCGCGAACACGTCCGCGGCCGTCCCGACCTCGCGCGGCCGCTGGAACTGCTCGGGCGCCATGAAGGGCGGGGTCCCGATCAGCTTGCCGGTCTCCGTCCGCAGGTCGCTGTCCGCCGGGCGCGAGATGCCGAAGTCGATGACCCGCACCCCGTCCGGCGCCATCAGCACGTTGCTCGGCTTCAGGTCCCGGTGCACCACGCCGGCCCGGTGGATGTCCCGCAGCGCCTCCGCCAGCCCGGCGGCGAGGCGGGTCAGCTCGACGGGGTCCAGGACGCGTTCGCGCACCCGCTCGGACAGCGTCGGGGCGTCGATGAACAGGGTGGCCATCCAGGGCCGTTCGGCATCCGGGTCGGCGTCCACGACGGGAGCGGTGAAGGCGCCGCTCACCCTGCGCGCGGCCGCGACCTCCTGCCGGAACCGCGCCCGGAACTCCGGGTCCACGGCGTGCTGGGCGTGCACGACCTTGACGGCGAGTTTCAGCCCCGAACTGGAGGCGGCCAGGTGGACGACGCCCATGCCGCCGGAGCCGAGTACGGATTCGAGCCGGTACTGCCCGGCGTACTCCGGAAACCCGGCGGATTCCGCGCGCAGAGACTGCACCGCTCACCACCCCCGAAGGAGCCTAGTCGATGGCCCATGGGAACATCCAAGGGCTTGCTACCCTGCGCGCGTTGCGCGGAGCAACACCCATGGGGGGAGAATCCATATGTCCGTAGAGAACGATTCCAGCCAGATCGAGGGCCTCGCGGCCGCCGACTCGGGCTTCCAGAGCTACCAGGTCGCACCGGGCTACCAGGTGAACGTCCGCTCCGGCCCGGGCACCAACTACTCCCTCGTCCGGGTCCTGCCCCTGGGCGCCAGTGTCACGATCCGCTGCCAGTGCCCCGGCACCACGGTCTCGGGGCCGTACGGCACGACCGACCTGTGGGACTGCATCGGCAACGGCCAGTTCGTCTCCGACGCCTACGTCCACACCGGCTCCGACGGCTACGTCGCCGGCCGCTGCGGCTGACGCCGTAGCCGGACGGTCACCCGTTCTGCCAGGTGAGACACCACCGGCGGGTCAGTCCCGCCGGTGGATAATCGCCGGTGTGAGCGAAGAGCAGCGAGACCAGAGCACCCCCGCCGCGCCGGCCGGGCAGCCCGCCGGGCCGCAGCCCGAGCCGATCCGGTTCTTCGGCACCACCTGGGTGCACCACGACGGCGGCTACGCCCTGCGCCGCGCCGCCGTCGCCGTCGGCTCGCTCGCCGCCGCGGCCCTCGGCGCCTACCTCCTGCGCCTCGCCTACCAGGGCCTGGAGATCGGCAACGTCGGCGCCTTCCTCAGCATCTCCGTGATCGTGCTCTTCGCGATCGCCACCGCCATCGCCTTCGCCAAGACCTGGGAGTCCTTCGGCCGCCGCCCCGCCCCGTCCTCCGACGAGGCGGCCCTCAAGGGGCTGAAGACGATCGGTTTCATCGGCTCCCTCCTCGCCTACTTCCTGCGCAGCCTCACCGAGGCCCCCGGCGAGAAGCTCCGCCGCGCCGAGTACGAGCGCGCCGCCGCCGAGTACGACCGCCGCCGCACCGCCCGTACGGGCAACCCGGCCGCCCGCCGCCGCCCCAAGCGCAAGAAGTAGCCGCACCCCGGCGCACGGGGCGGCCGCCCCTCCCGACGTCAGGCCGATTGACGCCCGGCACCCCCGGGAGCATTATTCATCGCATGATGAATAATCAGTCGGACGAGCCGCCGCCCGCCGTCCACGCCCGCGACCTCACCGTCCGCCGCGGCACCGGCCGCAACCCCCGCACCGTCCTCGACCACATCGCCTTCGACGTCCCCCGCGGCCGCATCACCGGCCTCCTCGGCCCCTCCGGCTGCGGCAAGTCCACCCTCATGCGCACCGTCGTCGGCACCCAGGCCCACGCCACCGGCACCCTCGACGTCCTCGGCCGCCCCGCCGGCCACCCCGAGCTCCGCTCCCGCGTCGGCTACGTCACCCAGGCCCCCTCCGTCTACGACGACCTCACCGTCCGGCAGAACCTCGACTACTTCGCCGCCGTCCTCGACCCCGGACGCGCCGCCGCCGACCGCCGTCGTACCGCCGTCGAACGGGCCATCGCCGACGTCGACCTCACCAGCCGCACCACCGCCCTCGCCGGAAACCTCTCCGGCGGCCAGCGCAGCCGCGTCTCCCTCGCCGTCGCCCTCCTCGGCACCCCCGAACTCCTCGTCCTCGACGAACCCACCGTCGGCCTCGACCCCGTCCTGCGCCGCGACCTCTGGGACCTCTTCCACCACCTCGCCGCCACCCGCGGCACCACCCTCCTCGTCTCCTCCCACGTCATGGACGAGGCCGAGCGCTGCCACGACCTGCTCCTCATGCGCGAAGGCCGCATCCTCGCCCAGGACACCCCCGAAGCCCTCCGCGCCCGCACCCGCAGCGCCACCGTCGAGGAAGGCTTCCTCCGCCTCGTCGACGAGGCCAACGCCGGCCAGAACCAGAACCAGAACCAGAACGAGAACCAGAACGAGAACCAGAACGAGAACCAGAACGAGAACCAGAACGAGAACGCACTCACCCGGGAGACCCAGCGATGAACGGCGCCCGCACCCTCGCCACCGCCGCCCGCGTCCTGCGCCAGCTGCGCCACGACCCGCGCTCCATCGCCCTGATGCTGCTGGTCCCCGTCCTGATGCTGACCCTGCTCCGCTACGTCTTCGACGGCAGCCCGCGCACCTTCGACAACATCGGCGCGTCCCTCCTCGGCATCTTCCCCCTCATCACGATGTTCCTCGTGACCTCGATCGCCACCCTGCGCGAACGCACCTCCGGCACCCTCGAACGCCTCCTCGCCATGCCCCTGGGCAAGGGCGACCTCATCGCCGGCTACGCCCTCGCCTTCGGCGCCGTCGCCGTGGTCCAGTCCCTCCTCGCCACCGGCCTCGCCCTCTGGGTCCTCGGCCTCGACGTCATCGGCTCCCCCTGGCTGCTGCTGCTCGTCGCCCTGCTCGACGCCCTCCTCGGCACCGCCCTCGGCCTGTTCGTCTCCGCCTTCGCCGCGTCCGAGTTCCAGGCCGTCCAGTTCATGCCGGCCGTGATCTTCCCCCAGCTGCTCCTGTGCGGCCTCTTCGCCGCCCGCAGCACCATGCACCCCGTCCTCGAAGCCATCTCCGACGTCATGCCGATGTCCTACGCCGTCGACGGCATGACCCAGGTCCTCACCCACACCGACATGACCGCCGCCTTCGTCCGCGACGCCGTCATCGTCGCCGCCTGCGCCCTGCTCGTCCTCGCCCTCGGCGCCGCCACCCTCCGCCGCAGGACCCCCTGACAGCGGCCCGGCGCCCACGGAGCGGACACCCGTCCCGCCTCACGCCGCCCGGTGCGAGGATGATCCCGTACGTCTCCACGTTCGTTCGGCGAGGTGAATCGGGCATGACCCAGACAGTCGCAGTCCTCGGTACCGGCAAGATCGGCGAGGCCCTGCTCAGCGGGATGATCCGGGGCGGCTGGCCCGCGGCCAAACTGCTCGTCACCGCCCGCCGCCCGGAGCGCGCCGCCGAGCTCCACACCCGCTACGGCGTCGAGGCCGTCAGCAACGCCGAGGCCGCCAAGCGCGCCGACACCCTCATCCTCACCGTCAAGCCGCAGGACATGGGCAAGCTCCTCGAAGAGCTCGCCCCCCACGTCCCCGCCGACCGCCTCGTCATCAGCGGAGCCGCCGGCATCCCCACCGCCTTCTTCGAGGAGCGGCTGGCCCCCGGCACCCCCGTCGTCCGCGTCATGACGAACACCCCCGCCCTCGTCGACGAGGCCATGTCCGTCATCTCGGCCGGCAGCCACGCCACCGCCGGGCACCTCGCCCACGCCGAGGAGATCTTCGGCGGCGTCGGCAAGACCCTGCGCGTCCCGGAGTCCCAGCAGGACGCGGCCACCGCCCTCTCCGGCTCCGGCCCCGCCTACTTCTACTTCCTCGTCGAGGCCATGACCGACGCGGGCATCCTCCTCGGCCTGCCCCGCGCCCAGGCCCACGACCTCATCGTCCAGGCCGCCATCGGCGCCGCCGTGATGCTCCGCGACAGCGGCGAACACCCCGTGAAGCTCCGCGAGGCCGTCACCTCCCCCGCCGGGACGACGATCAACGCCATCGTCGAACTGGAGAAGCACGGCGTCCGCGCGGCCCTCATCGCCGCCCTCGAAGCGGCCCGCGACCGCAGCCGCGAACTCGCCACCGGCAACAGCTGACGCACGGCGCGCACGCGCGCACGGACGGAGGCCGGCCCCGCACCCGGGGCCGGCCTCCCCCTCTTCACGCGGGCAGCAGCCCGATGGCCTCGTACGCCCGGTCCACCACGGGCCGCGCGATGCCCCGCGCCCGCTCGGCCCCCTCCCGCAGTACCCGCTCCACCTCACCCGGATCCGCCGCCAGCTCGGCGTGCCGCTCGCGCAGCGGCCGCAGCAGTTCCACGACGGCGTCGGCGACGTCCCGCTTCAGCGGCCCGTACTGGGCGTAGCCCTCGGCCAGCTTCTCCGGATCCCCGCCCGTACAGGCGGCCAGGACGTCCAGCAGGTTCGCCACCCCGGGCCGCGCGGCACGGTCGTAGACCACTCCGCCCTCGCCGCTGTCCGTCACCGCCCGCATCACCTTCTTGGTGATCACCGCGGGCTCGTCGAGGAGGTAGACGATCCCGGCGCCGTTCTCACTGGACTTCCCCATCTTCGACGTCGGGTCCTGGAGGTCCATGACCCGCGCGCCCACGGCGGGCAGCGTCACCCTGGGCACGGCGAAGGTCTGCCCGTACCGCTGGTTGAACCGCACCGCCAGGTCCCGGGTCAGCTCCACGTGCTGCCGCTGGTCCTCGCCCACCGGCACCTCGTCGGCGGCGTAGGCCAGGATGTCGGCGGCCATCAGCACGGGGTAGGTCAGCAGTGACAGCCGTACGCCGTGGCCGGCCGACTCCGCCTTCGCGGACTTCTCCCGGTACTGGATCATCCGCCGGAGCTCGCCGTCGGTGGCGGTGCACTCCAGCAGGTAGGAGAGCCGGGTGTGCTCGGCGACGTGGCTCTGGACGAAGAGGGTGCACCGCCGTGGATCGAGTCCGGCGGCGAGGAACAGCGTCGCGGCCTGCCGGCTGAGCCGGCGCACCCGCGCCGGATCGTGCTCCACGGTCAGGGCGTGCAGGTCGACGACGCAGAACAGCGCGTCCGAGGGCGCGTGCTCGGCCGCGACCCACTGCCGCAGGGCTCCCAGGTAGTTGCCCAGCGTCAGGTGCCCGGACGGGGTGATCCCGCTGAAGATCCTCGTCATGTCCTGTCTCTCCCTCATGTCCTGCGGTGTGGTGTCGGGGCCGCCGCGTCGGGCGGCCCAGCCACTCCCGGGAGGGGAGAAACGGAAACGGCCGCCGTAGCGGCGGCCGTGAGCGCATGCGTGCTCGCGTGGATGGTCGGCCGCCGTCAGGCGGGCCACCAACGAAGGCTGAGCGTGGGTGCATGCGTGGTCATGGCAGGCAGCGTAGCCCCTGGGACATGAGGACCGGGTGAGTTTCGCCGGACGGTCAGCCGGGGGTTGACACGGCTGTTCCCTGTCCGTAAGGTTCTTCGAGTTGTCCGACGTGAGCGCCGACTCCGGTCGGTCCCCGGACAGCCATCCCGCACTACTCATTCGAACGAACGACGCACTGTGTCGTCTCGTTTTCATGCGTATTTGCGAATGAGGAATCCGCGTTCCAGGACGCAGCCGCCGATTGGCTTCGGGGGCAGGGAATCCGCTACTGTCTCACTCGCCGGAAGGGCCAAACAGCCCGGAACGCAACCCCCTCTGACTGGGAGTCAGGCCCGAAAGGATCTGATAGAGTCGGAACCGCCGGAAAGGGAAAGCGCGAAAGCGAAGAACCTGGAAAGCGCCGAGGAAGTCAGACACGAAAGAGTCTGATAGAGTCGGAAACGCAGGAAAGAACGAAAGCCCGGAGGAAAGCCCGAGAGGGTGAGTACAAAGGAAGCGTCCGTTCCT
>NZ_JBIWFZ010000028.1:0-24394 GCF_044763325.1 Streptomyces sp. NPDC096136
CGCCTCGCCGACCCCGACACCCTCCACCACACCCCCATCGGCGTCTTCCGCAACACCCGACGCCCCGTCTACGACACCCTCATGGCCGAACAGCTCGACGCGGCCGTCGACCGCTACGGCAAGGCCGACCTGGGAGCCCTCCTCACCGGCACCGACGCCTGGACCGTCGCCGGCTGATCACGGCTGCGGAGGGTGGCTGCGGAGGGTGGCTGCATACGTACTCGGATAGTCCGAAGGGGGCATACAACAATAAGGCGTATGAGGGTAGGCTTGTGTCCATGGTGACCTCGGAACAAGAGCGCGTGGGACAGCGCATCAAGCGGCTGGAGCAGGAACTGACCGCCGCCAAGCACGCGGCGCTGCGCCCGTTCAAGATCAACGTTCCGCAGTACGGAGTCCTGTTCGAACTGTCCCGGCAGTCCGGGCTGTCCGGTGCGGCCCTCGCGCGCCGGTGCATGGTCACCCCGCAGACCATGTCCTCGGTGCTCTCCACCCTGGAGGGCCGCGGGCTGGTGGAGCGCACGCCGCACCCGATCCACCTCCAGATCCTGGAGGTCCGCCTCACCCCCGCGGGCAAGACGCTGATCCGTGAGGCCGACGTGGTGATCGAGGAGATCGAGAAACTGCTCGACGGCTGCTTCGCCCCGGGCGAGGCCCAGTCGTTCCTGGAGCAGCTGGAGCGCTGCGAGAAGGCGGTCACCGCCTGGAGCCCGAAGCGCTGACACGACGACGGAGGCGGCGGCCGGCCCGTACGGGCCGGCCGCCGCCTCCGTCGTCCGTACGCGGGCCGCGCGGCTACCAGTCGACCGCGCCGGCGTCGTCGAAGAAGCCGCCGGTGGGGCCGTCCTCCGCGAGGGTGGCCAGGTGGACGACGATGCGGGCGCCCTCCTCGACCGTACGGGTCCCCTGGTGGCGGTTGAGGTCGGTGGCCACGTAGCCGGGGGTGGCCGAGTTGACCTTCAGCGGGGTGCCGGCGAACTCGCGGGCGTAGTGCAGGGTGAGCGAGTTCAGCGCGGCCTTGGACGAGTTGTACGCCAGCAGGAGCCGGTGCGGGGCCTCGAAGTCCGCGGCCTTGGCCAGGGACCCCAGGCGGCTGGAGAGGTTGACCACCCGCCCGGCCGGTGCCTCGCGCAGCAGCGGGAGCAGGGCGTGGGTGGTGGCGATGACACCGAAGACGTTGGTGGCGTAGATGCGCGAGGCCAGCTCGGCGGTGGTCCCGCTCGGCGGGAGGTCCTCCTCGACGATGCCGGCGTTGTTGACCAGGACGTCGAGCCTGCCGTAGGTGTGCCCGACGGCGGCAGCGGCGGACGCGACGGTCTCCTCGCGGGTGACGTCGAGGGTGAGGGCGCGGGCGTCGACGCCGCTCTCGCGCAGGGCGGCGGCCGTGCGCTCGCCGCGGTCGGTGTCGCGGGCGCCGATGAGGACGGTCATCCCGCGCAGGCCCAGCTGCCGGGCGGTCTCCCGGCCGATGCCCTTGTTGGCGCCCGTGACGAGGGCGACCGGGCGGGGGTGCTGCGTCATGGCTGTTCTTCTTCCTGTCCGGGGGGACGTGCGAAGTCCGGCACCGGACGTGCCGGTGCCGGACTTCACCGGTCGGGGGGCCGGGTCGGCGGCTCAGTGGATGCCGAACATGCGGCACGGGCCCGCGAAGCCCTTGCGGTGGCGGATCAGGCCGATGACGGCGGTGGCGCCGACGTCGGGGACGGTGTGGAGGTTCGCGATGTTCTCCACGCCGTAGCGCAGGTCGCCCAGCACGATGCGGTGGGCGCCCGGGTCGTCGATCTGGAGGTTCTTGGAGGCGTCCAGGCTGGGGGTGTCGGTTCCGGCGGCCACGATGGAGCGCTCGCGGACCAGGAGTTCGGCGGCGTCGAAGCCGAGCCCGGGGAAGTGGGGGACTCCGTCGGCGTCGCGGTTGATGTAGGCGCCGGGGGTGTCGATACGGGGGCACCAGCCGGAGTCCATGACGACCAGGGCACCGTCCGGGATCCGGCCGTGGCGGCGCTCCCAGGCGAGGATGTCGTCGGCGGTCAGGGTGGTGTCGGGGTCCTTCGCGGCCCGCTCGCCGATGCGGATGACGCACAGCGGGGCGATGAGCCGGTCGATCGGGATCTCGTCCGTGTAGACGGGGCCGTCGATGAGGTGGGCCGGACCGTCGACGTGGGTGCCGGTGTGCTCGTCGATCTCCAGCTTGTTGGCGTTGAAGCCCTCGGAGGCGATGTCGGCGAAGTGCTCGATGTTCGGCTTCAGCACGATCGGTTCGAGGACCGGGAAGTCGTTGCCGAAGGCGTGCGTGAGGTCGCTGACCCGGCTGCCCCGGATGAGCGGGGCGGGGGTCCGGGGGCGTTCGGCCGGCTGGGCGCCGTCCTGGCCGGTCGCGGCGTCGTGGGCGGTGCCCGCGTCGGTCGCGTGGTCGGCGCAGCTGTGTCCGGGCTCGCCGTGGACCAGCTCCATCACCTGGGGGCTGCACATGGGAGGGGATCTCCTTGGTTGGGTCTCGTCGGTCGTGTGGTGCTCGGAGGGGGGAGGGCGGCGGCCGGGTGGGGGACCGGCCGCCGGGCGCCGGGGGAGGGCGCGGGAAGGGGTGCCGGAGGGCGGAGGGTCAGGCCGCGGCGGGGGCGTTCGCGGTGCTGCGGTCCACGACGCGGCTGCCGCGGATCAGCCAGGTCGGGCCCTGGGCGATGCCGGCGATGCGCTCGAAGAAGGCGGCGAAGTGCGGGCCGGCCATGTGCCGGTCGAAGGCGGCGGAGTCGTCGTAGACCTCGTCCAGGTAGAAGCGGTTGGGGTCCACCTCGTCCTCGACGAGCTCGAAGCGCTGCGTGAACGGCTCGTCCACGGCCGAGTCGCGGGCGTCCGCGTGGGCGGCGGCGATGAAGGTCTCGCGGTGCTCGGGCTGGACGTCGAAGGCGACGGCGACGTGGTACATGGGGGTGCTCCTGGGGGTGGGGACGTACGGGTCGGGGGTGGTGGGGCGTCAGTCGCGCAGGGCGGGCGCCTTGGGCGCGGCGGCGGGGGCGCCGGCCGGGGCCGCCGCCGTGACGGGGACCGCGCTCTCGCCGCGCCGGCGCGGGCGCACGGCCCGGTTGCGGCCGGAGCGCAGTCCGAGGACCAGTTCGGGGAGGGTGAAGGCGGCCAGCAGGACCAGGGAGACGGTCCAGCCGCCGGTGGCGCCGTGCAGCAGGCCGAGCAGGAGCGGGCCGGCGATGCCGCCGGCGAGGTAGCCGATCGTCTGCACCATGCCCGAAAGCTGGGCGGCGGTCTGCGGGTTGGGCGAGCGCATGCCGATGAAGGTGAGGGCCATGGCGTGTCCGGCGCCCAGGGTCACACCCAGGACGGCGACCCACAGGGCGGCCGCGGCCGGCGCCCACAGCAGGCCCAGCAGGCTGACCGCGCCGGCCACCGCGATGGCGACCACCATCGGGGAGGTGCCCTTGCGGCCGACGAGGATCGGGGCGAACAGCGCGCCCGGCACGCTGACCAGCATCGCGACGGAGAGCAGCGCGCCGGAGGAGGAGTTGCTGTAGCCCAGGTCGGCGAGGATCGTGGGCAGCCAGCCCAGGGCGGTGAAGTACACCAGGGCGCGCAGCGCCAGGTAGCCGGTGACCTGCCAGGCCATGGCGTCGCCGAGCAGCGAGCCCTGGTCGGCGGCCGGCCCGGCGGCGGCCGGGGCGGGCTTGGAGTTCTTGAGCAGCGGCAGCCAGGCGACGAGGCCGACCGCGGCGGGGACCGCCCACAGGGCCAGGGAGCCGCTCCAGCTGTCGGTGGCGTCGCGCAGCGGGACGGCGAAGCCGGCCGAGAGGGCCGCGCCGGCGCTGAGGATGCCGGTGCCGATGCCGGTGAAGAGGCGGACGCGGTCGGGGAAGGCGCTCTTGATGACCGCCGGCATCAGGACGTTGCCGATCGCCAGGCCGGCCCCGGCGAGGGCGGTTCCGACGAACATCGCCCAGACGGAGTGGTCCAGTCGGATCAGGATGCCCGCGATCAGCAGGACGAAGCCGAGCACGAGGGCGCCGGGGGTGCCCATGCGGCGGGAAAGGGCGGGTGAGACCGCCGCGAAGATGCCCAGGCACAGCACGGGCAGGGTGGTGAGCAGACTGATGGCCGAGTCGCTGAGCGCGAGGGACTGCTGTAAGTCGTCGAGTACGGGCGAGACGCTGCCGATGGCGGGGCGCAGGTTGAGCGCCAGCAGGCTCAGCCCCACGGTCGTGGCCACGGTGCTCGCGCGGTTGCCGGATCGGTGGTCGGACACGGAGCTCCTCCTAACCGGGAGAACAAGGGGTACGGTTTCGATTAACTAGATGATGCACGACGACCATAAGATGTCTTACGTCTGGGTGTCAATCGATGAGTGTAAGAAACCTGTCAGGTCGGGGAGGCGCCGGTCGTGACCGGCGCCTCCCCGAACAGCCGTGCGTGCAGGGAGTGTTCCACGGCATGCCGGAGTACGGCCCGCCGGCGGCGGGCCGTACGGACGCGCAGCAGCGCCCTGACGTCCGCCTCGTCGTCCACCGCGGAGGAGCCGAAGCCCCGACCGCTGTCGCTGGTGTGCGTGTCCATGGCAGTGCCCTTTCGGAACGGGGTGGGGCGGGGGAGGAGGCGTCAGCGGACGGCGGCCAGCTCCTGGGCACGGGGCCGGGCGAAGGCCGTGGGAGCCCAGTCGGCCAGCACCGCCCCCACGGTCATCCCGCCCCCGAACCCGGCCAGCAGGACGCTGTCGCCGTCGGCGAACAGCCCTTGGCGGTGGGCGAGGTCCAGGGTGACCGGGACGGAGGCGGAGCCGGTGTTGCCGTACCGCTCCATCGCCAGGTGCATGGTGGCGCCGGTCAGGCCGAGGGCGGGCCAGACCTCGCCCAGCATCACCGCGTTGGCCTGGTGCGGGACGAAGTGCCGGATGTCCTCGGGCCGTGCGCCCGCCTTCGCCAGCAGCTCGTGCAGCGCCCCCGGCAGGTTGTCCTGCACGAAGCTGCGCACACCGCGCCCGTCCATGCGGAAGAAGTGGGCGCCCTCGCGCAGGGTGCGGTCGTTCGCCGGCATCCGGCTGCCGCCCGCGGGCACGCTGATCAGCCGGTACTGGTCCCCGCGCGTCAAAAGGCTCGTCTCCCGTATGCCGCGGTCCGCGGGGACGGTGCCGAGCAGCGCCGCCCCGGCCCCGTCCCCGAACAGGAGGGCGGTCTTGGGGTCGGAGTAGTCCAGGATCCGGGAGTAGATGTCGGCGCCGATGACCAGGGCGTAGCGCCCCGGTTCGGCCGCCCGCAGCAGCCGCTCGGCCACCGTGGTGGCGTAGACGAAGCCGCTGCACACGGCGTTGATGTCGAAGGCGGCGGCGTTCTCCGCCCCGATCAGGTGCTGCACGATGCCGGCGGTCGCCGGCTGCGGGTGGTCGGGCGTGGACGTGGCCAGCACGATGTACGCCACGTCCCGCGCGGCCACGCCGGCCTGTTCGAGGGCCGCCCGGGCCGCGCGGGCGGCCAGGTCGGAGGTGGCGTCGCGGTCGTCGGCCCGGCGCCGCTCGCGGATGCCGGTCTTGCGCACGATCCACTCGGCGGACACCCCCGAACTGCGGGCGATCTCCTCGTTGCCGACGACCGTGGAGGGCAGGTAGGAGCCGGTGGCCAGGATTCCGATGCGATTCATGGTGTCTCCAGTGGTGGGGCGGGCCGCCGGGTGCGGCCCGCCGCGAGGTCAGGCATGCCCGTCGGCCTCCAACGTCCTCCAGCCGTGGCGGCGGGCGTGGGCGGCCAGTTCGGGGTCGGTGCCCACGGCCACGGGACGGCCCACCGCGCTCAGCAGTGCCAGATCGCTGGTGTGGTCCCCGTACCCCGAGCAGTCGGCGAGGTCGAAGCCGCGCAGGGCCGCGCTGATGTGCACCGCCCGCCCCTTGGCCGCGCCGATCATCGGGACGAGCACCTCGCCGGTGAGCAGCCCGCGCCGGACCACCGGGCGGGAGCCCAGTGCGTGGTCGGCGCCGATGTCCTCGGCGACGGGCTGGAGACAGGCGAAGAAGGAGCCCGAGAGCAGGACCACGGAGTGTCCCGCGGCCCGGTGGCCGCGCAGTTCCCGCTCCACCGCCGGGAGGTACGGGCCGCCGGGCTGCTCCCGCTCGTGGGCGAACCAGGAGCGCCCGCTGCGCTCCAGCTCCTCGACGGACTCCCCCGCGAGTAGCGCGTAGTAGCGCCGGTTGATCCGCTCCCGGGGCTCGCCGCGCCGGGCCGCCCGGCGCAGGCCGTCCGTCAGCCGTTCGTAGGTGGCGGGTGGCTCGCCGCGTCGGCGCAGGTGGAGCGCAAGGAAGCGGAACATGCTCTTCACGCGGATCAGCGTCTCGTCCACGTCGCTGAAGGCCGCTGCGGTCACCGCCCCCGCCGCGGTGCCGGCGAGCGGCGCCCGCGCCGCGGTCGCGGTGGCTGTCATCACGCTCATGCGTGCCGTCCTTTCCGTGCGCTCAGGACGACAGCCGCGTCAGGACGAAGGAGATGACGCACAGCGACTCGCCCCGCTGGGTCGCCTCCACCCGGACCGGAACCTGCTGGAGGGCCGCCACGCGCTCCGGGTCCGGCCCGTCCGCGTCCTCCGGCTCCAGGACGCCGCCCTGGGTGTAGACCGGGCCGCCGGGGCCGGACTCCGGCCCGCCGCCCGCCCGGGCGGTGAGCACCGTCTCGTCCTCCAGCTCGCCGAACCGGGTGAAGAGCACGTCGATCTCGGTGACGAGGGTCTTCGCGCCGGCCAGCCCCCGGACGTCGAGCGCGGCGAACAGGGCCAGCTGGCGCGCGCCTTCGGCGATGACCATGCCCGGCAGGTGGTCCTGCGGGTGGTCGAACATGCTCGCGTGCTGGGCCGGTATCCGCAGCAGGGCCTGCGCGGTGTCCCCGGCCGCCACGGTGTCCACCAGGACCACGTTGTCCGGGTTGGCGCGCCCGACCAGGTGCGGGGCCAGGGGGGTGCCCGGCGTCCGCACCGGATACGCGGCGGAGGAGGGCAGGGCCAGGCCGTCGCGGTTGTTGAGCCGCAGGGTGAGGTACCCGGTGGGCGTCTTGAAGCGCAGCCCGACCGCCCCCCGGCCGATCACGACGCCGCCCACGGTCAGGTCGAACTCGTAGTCCAGTCCGGTGACCCGGCCCTCGCGCTCCTTGCGGCTCACGATGGTGACCCGCAGCGCGAGGGCGATCGGGGCCGATCTCACCACGACCATCTGCGGCCGGTCCAGGCGCAGGCGCAGGTGGGTCAGGATGAACTTGTTGTCGGACGGGACCCCGTAGAAGCGGTGGGCCCCCGCCAGCGCCGCCTGCCTGCAGGCCTCCAGGAGCAGGAGCGGGTCGTAGCAGCCGGGGCGCAGCAGGTGGTCCCCGTAGTAGGCGTGCGAGCGGGGCAGCTGGACGCCTGCGGCGTAGCGCTGGTCGTCGATCGGCTGGAGGTCCGTCAGGAAGACTTCTCCCAGGGCGTCCCGATGGACCAGCAGCCGGTCCACGGTACGGGAGTAGTCCAGGGCGGGGAGCGCGGAGGGCGGCGCGGGCGGGGCGGGTGAGGCCACGGGCGCGGCGGCGGGTGCAGTGGTCATGGGGCCTGGCTTCCTGTCGCGGTGGGTGGTTCCTGTGGGTGGTCGGTGCGCGTACGGGGAGGTGGCCGCGGCGGACCGGGGGGCCGGTCCGCCGCGGCCGCGCCGGTCCCCGCCGGCGGGGGAAGGCGGCGGGGACCGACGGGATCAGGCCGGGTAGACGTCGCCCGGCAGCTTGCGGTCGGCGCCCACGGTGCCGATGTGCCAGTACGGGTAGGGCGCCGGGGTCTCGCTGACCTTGTCGAGACGGGCCACCTCGTCCTCGGTGAGGCTCCACTCCATCGCCCGGAGGTTGTCCTCCAGCTGGTGCGGCTTGGTCGCGCCGACCACGGCCGAGGCGATGGCGGGCTTGGCCAGCACCCAGTTGAGCGCGACCTGCGCCACCGTCGCGCCGCGGTCCTCCGCGATCTGCGCCATCGCGTCGACGATGTCGTACGCCTGGTCGGGGTCGGTCAGCGGCGCCGACTCGGCCGGGGTGCGCTGCGAGAGCCGGCTGCCCTCGGGGCGGCCCTCGCCGCGGCGGTACTTGCCGGTGAGGAAGCCTCCGGCCAGCGGGGACCAGGCGGTGATGCCGACGTTCTGGTCCACGGCGAGCGGGATGATCTCGCGCTCCAGGTCGCGGGCGGCGATGTTGTAGTAGCCCTGGTAGCAGACGAAGCGGCTGAGGTTGCGGCGCTCGGAGACCGACAGCGCCTTCATCAGCTGCCAGCCGGCGAAGTTGGAGACGCCGATGTAGCGGACCTTGCCGGAGCGGATCAGGTCGTCGAGCGCGCGCAGGGTCTCGTCCAGCGAGGTGCGCGGGTCGAAGCCGTGGATGTGGTACAGGTCGATGTAGTCGGTGTTCAGCCGCCGCAGGCTGGCCTCCACCGCGGCGAACAGGTGGTGGCGGGTGGCGCCGATGTCGTTGGGGTCGTCCGTGATCCGCCAGCGGCCCTTGGTGCCGATGATGACGCGGTCGCGCACCTTGCCGAGGGTGCGGCCGAAGAACTCCTCACCCATGCCGTTCTTGTAGACGTCGGCGGTGTCGAAGAAGTTGATGCCCGCGTCGAGGGCCTGGTCCATCATGCGCAGCACGTTGGAGTCGTCGACGGTGCCGAACTCGGACCAGTTGCGGTCCTCGGCGCCCAGGAAGCTCGCCCCGCCGCCGAAGGTCATGGCGCCGAAGCACAGTTCGGAGACGGACAGGCCGGTGTCGCCCAGGTAGCGGTAGCGCATCTTCTCTTCTCCCGTTGTCGATGTGTAAGATTGCGATGAACCATAAGACATCTGATAGTAGTCGTCAATGAGATGGAGGAGCGTTCATGTCCACCACACAGCTTCCGGACCCGGAGCCCTACGACGTCCTCGTCGTCGGCGCGGGCCCCGCCGGGATGACGGCCGCCTGCGAACTGCTGCGCCGCGGCGTGCGCGTGCGCGTGATCGACCGCGCCCCCGAACCCTCGCCGCTGCCCAAGGCCCTGCTGGTCTGGCCGCGCAGCCTCGACCTCTTCGAGGACCTGGGCATCCTCGACGAACTGCGCGAGGCGGGCCTGCAGATCAACGCCTTCAGCTACTTCTCCGACCGCCGGCGCCTGGCCACCTTCGACTTCCCCCAGCACCTCGCCCCGCTCTGCCTCCCGCAGAACGAGACCGAGGCGGTCCTGCGCCGCCGGCTGCTCTCCCTCGGCGGCAAGGTCGAGCACGGCGTGCGCCTGCTCACCCTGGAAGGCATCGACTTCTCCGGCCGCATCGACGGCACCGACCCCGTCACCGCCGTACTGGAACACGCCGACGGCCGTATCGAACGCACCCGCGCGCCCTTCGTCGTGGGCACCGACGGGGCCTCCAGCGCGGTACGCGCCCAGCTGGGCAGCGGCTTCGACGGGAGCACGTACGAGAGCGCCTTCGCCCTGGTCGACGCGCGGATCGAGGGCGACCTGCCGCCCGACCAGGCCCTGTACTACCAGTCGCCCGCCGGAGCCCTCGTCATCGTGGCGCTCCCCGACGGGGTCTACCGCTTCTTCTCCAGCCTCGCCCCCGGCGAGCGGGCCGGGCTGGAGCGGATGCAGCAGATCGTCGACGAGCGGGGCCCGCGCGGGGTCCGCCTCGTCGAGCCCCGCTGGGAGACGGTCTTCCGCATCCACGCCCGGCACGCGAGCACCTACCAGCTGGGCCGGGTCTTCATCGCGGGCGACGCCGCCCACGTGCACAGCCCCGCCGGCGGCCAGGGCATGAACACCGGCATGCAGGACGCCCACAACCTCGCCTGGAAGATCGCCGCGGTGGTCCGGGGCGAGGCCCCGTCCGCCCTGCTCCTCGGGTACGGGGCCGAACGCTCCGCGGTGGTCCGGCGGGTGGTGCGCGACACCGACATCCAGACCCGGGGCTGGCTGGTCCGCGGCCGGCTCGCCGTCGCCGCCCGGGACGCCGCCTTCCGCGCCGCCGAGCGCACCGGCGCCTTCCGGCTCTACGCGCCCGTCATGGCGGGCCGCCGCCTGTCCTACCCCGCCCTCCGGCCCAGCCAGCTGCCGTCCGGCCGCACCGGCTGCTCGGCCCGCGCGAAACGGCCCGGAGCGCTGGAGGTGGGCGCGGTCTTCCCCAGGGAACTGGCCCTCCCGCACGGGATCGCCGGGCCGGCGGCGGAGGCTCCGTCCTGGACCCTCGCCGTGGTCGGCCGGGGCACGGCCGCGGCCTGGCGCACCCAGCTGCGCGCCCTCGCCGCGCCCTGGCCGCAGGTGCGCGCGGTGGACCTCGCCGCCGGATCGGTCCGCCGTCCGACCGGCTGCGGCCGGACCGGCTACTACCTGATCCGGCCCGACGGGCACATCGCCGCGCACGGCCACGAGCGCGACACCGGCCACCTGCTGGAGGAGCTCACCACCTGGCTGGGCCCGGCCGCGGGTGCCTGACGCCCGGCACGGCACGAACGGCGCCGCCCCCGACACCGCGACACGGTGCCGGGGGCGGCGCCGTGTCGCGGCCGGGACACCATCCGCCCGCGGCGCCGTGTCGCGGCCGGGACACCATCAGGGGCCCCGCCCCGGCGGACAGCCCGAAGGGGGCGGCCGAACGGCCGCCCCCTTCGTCGGTGCCCGGGCCCGCACGCCCGGGCCGGATCAGACCCCGGCCCGCTCCCCGGCCCGGGCGGAGGACCGTCCGAGGGAGAGCTCACCCGTGGTCAGCAGGTCCAGCAGCTGGGCCAGTTCGCGGTCCTCGGGCGTCGCGGTACGGAAGACGAAGTGCCGCAGCCCCGCCTGCTCCGGACCGCCGAAGAACCGGAAGAAGCCGATGTCCGCGCCCTGCGGGGCGAAGCTCTCGTAGAGGAACACCAGCCCGCCGTCGGCGGTCAGCCCCCGTCCGGCGGCGAACAGATCGCCCGCGGCGGCCTCGTACACGATGTCGAAAGAACCCTCGAAGCCCTCGGAGACCGCCTCCGGGGTCATCACCCGACGGGCACCCAGCCGGGCCACCTCGGCGGCCTCGCCGGCGTCCCGCACCACGGCGGTCACCTCGGCGTCCAGCGCGGCCGCGAGTTCCACCAGCAGCCGGCCGATGCCCCGGCCCGCCCCGGTGACCAGCACCCGGCGGCCGGTCACCGAGCCGGCGCCGCGCACCAGGCGCAGCGCGGTCAGCACCGCGACCCGCAGTGCGGCGGCCTGCTCGAAGCTGACGTGGTCGGGCAGGACCACGGCGTACTCGGAGGGCAGGGTCATGCACGATCCCCACTCGGTACCCGTGGCCACGCCCACCACCCGGTCGCCGGGCTGCGGGCTGAAGCCCTCGGGGGCCGCCTTGAGGACGACTCCGGCGACGTCCCAGCCCGGCAGCCAGCCCTCGGGGAGCGGCTCGGCCCGGATCATCTCGTCGATTTCGGGGGCCACCGCGCGCACGGCGATCAGGATCTCGTCCTCGGCCTGCTCGGCGGCGCCCTGGGGGGAAGGAAGGGTGGGGGACTGGTAGGACATGGAAGTTCCTCTCGTACCTGGTGGTGTTTCCTCGTACGGCTCGTGATCCAGCGTGGGGTGGGGCGGGTGGTACGGCGTGCGGCCGGGCCTGCGGCCGGGCGGACGGCGCGGCGGCCGGTCCGGCGGCCGCGGGGTGTCAGAACTCATCGGCGGCCAGCGCGGAAGTGCCGTCGAGGCGCTCCACGGAGACGACGTCGAATACCTCGGGCTGGTCCAGGACGAAGGCGGGCAGGCTCAGCCGGCTCTCCAGGACCTGGTACCGGATCCAGTCGTGCGTGTAGTGGTCGTCGGGCACGCCGGGCGCCAGGAGCACCCGGAGCTGCACCCGCTGCCCGCGGCCCACGGCCACCTGGGCGGCCGTCACCTCGCCCGTGGCCAGGGCCGAATCGACCAGCTCCCGGGCCGAGACCCCGCGCCCGTGGAGCCGGAAGTGCGGGTCGGCGGGTCCCAGCAGCCGGATGGCCGGACCCGCGGCGCCGCAGACGCAGGAGGCGTACTCGGCGCGCTCCTCGGTCGCGTACCGGATCAGCGGGGGGTCGCGGCGGGCGTCGAGGGTGGTGACGAGGACCCGCCCGTCGACCACCTCGACGTGCTGGTGCGGCAGCGGGTGGTAGAGCCCCGTGAGGCAGTGGGGCCCGTGCTGCCCGGCGACCCCGGTGGCCGGGGTCCCGTACAGGCGCCAGACCTGCGTGTAGGGGAAGCGGTCGGAGAGCAGGGAGTCGGAGGTGGTGTCGTGCAGGGTGCCGCCCAGCAGCAGGGTGCGCAGCCAGGGGAGCGGCCGGCCGGCCCCGGCGGCGCCCGCGAGCCTCGCGACGGTCTCGGGCGGGGCGCTCAGGGCGGTGACCCCCGTACGGGCGAAGAAGTCCAGCCATGCGTCCTGGGCGCCGTCCGGCAGCGGGCCGAGCGGCAGGCAGGCGGCGCCCGAAGCGGCGGCGAAGCGGTTGAAGAAGTGGTGGTCGGGGCGCAGGCGTTCGCAGGAGTGCAGGTTCGTCAGGACGTCGGACGGGCCGAGCGGGCGCCAGGCGCCGCGCACCCGCTCGGCGAACAGGTCCGCCGGCAGCAGGCTCAGCGAGGGCGTGCGGACCGTGCCGCCGTCCGCCCAGATCAGCGAGGCGGCCGGCCGGGACCCGGAGACCAGTACCTCCTCGGTCGCCAGCGCCAGCTCCTGACGGGTCAGCACGGGAAGGTCCGTCAGCCGTACCGGGCCGTCGGCCAGGACGGGGGCGTACTTGGCCCGGAGCGAGGGGACCCGTAAGGCCCGGCGCAGCAGGGCCGGCAGTTCACCGGGCCCCTCCGGTGCCTCCGCCCGCGTGCCTGCTCCTGCTCCTGCTCCGGTGCCTGGTGACGCCGTGTGCTGTGACGTGCGCGGAGCCAATGGAGTTCACCCCTTCTCGCTCACAGGTCTCTCAGATCTGACTGGAGTTCATTTTTGGGCTTGGGTCTAACTTTCTACTACAGGCCAACGACTTTGGGAAGTGGGATAGTTCGCGGAGTGTCCCCATCCGGATATGGCCTCCGATCCATCATTGTTCTCAAGTACAGACTTGAACTACGATCGAGGCGCGGTGGAGCTGCGGGGGAGGCGGCTCCCGCGCACTCACATCGGACGAGGGGGCAGTCGTGGAATCGTGGAAGGAAGAGACGACCGTGGCGGTCGTCGGCATGGGGTGCAGGTTTCCCCAGGCCAACAGCGTCGGACAGTTCTGGGACAATCTGGTCGCCAACACCGACTCGGTGACCGAGGTACCGCAGGACCGCTTCGACATCGACGCGTACTACGCACCCGGGCCGGGGGTCCCGGGCAAGACGGACTCCCGCTACGGCGGCTTCCTGGACGACCCCTTCGGCTTCGACACGGAGTTCTTCGGGATCTCCCCCGCCGACGCGGCGGCCATGGACCCGCAGCACCGCCTCCTGCTCCTCGTGCTGCGCGAGGCGCTGGACGGGGCGGGCATCCGGCCCTCGTCGCTGGCGGGCACCCAGGCCGGGGTCTTCATCGGCCAGGCCACCGCGGAGTACGCCCGGGGCGAGGACCTGAACGTCCACACCCTCAGGGAGGTCGCCGGCAGCGGCGTACGGGCGATGGCCGCCGGCCGCATCTCCTACGACCTCGACCTGCGCGGCCCCAGCGTCACCCTCGACGCGGCCTGCTCCTCGTCCCTGGTCGCCGTCCACATGGCCCGGCAGAGCCTGCTCACCGGGGAGAGCGACCTCGCCGTCGCCGGCGGGGCCAACGTCATCCTCTCCCCGCACGAGGCCGTGGCCTACTCCCAGGCCGCGATGCTCTCACCGGGCGGCCGCTGCCGGTTCGGCGACACCGCCGCCGACGGCTTCGTCCGCAGCGAGGGCGTCGCCGTCGTCGTCCTCAAGCGCCTGCGCGACGCCCTCCACGCCGGAGACCCGGTCCTGGCCCTGCTCCCCGGCAGCGCCGTCACCAACGACGGCCGCGCCAGCGGCTCCCTGATCCGCCCGGCCGTGCACGGCCAGACCGCGATGATCCGGGGTGCCTGGCGCAGCGCCGGGGCGGACCCCGGCCGGCTGGACTACGTCGAGGCCCACGGCACGGGGACCCCGACCGGCGACGAGGTCGAACTCCTCGCGCTCGCCGAGGCCGTGAGGGGCCACCGCCCCGCCGACCGACCGCTGAGGATCGGCTCGGTGAAGACCAACATCGGCCACGCCGAGGCGGCGGCCGGCATCGCGGGCCTCGTCAAGACGGTGCTGATCACCCAGCACGGCCTCGTCCCCGCCTCGCTCCACGCGACCAGCCCGCACTCCTTAGTCGCGGGGCAGGACGCTCCCCTGCGGCTGGTCACCCGCAACGAGCCCGTCGGCGCCCAGGGCGGCTCCGCCGCGGTCGTGGCCGGCGTCAGCTCCTTCGGCCTGTCGGGCACCAACGCCCACGTCGTCGTCGCCTCGCCCGTCCCCCGGCCCGCCGCACCCCGGCACGGCCTCAGCGAACTGCCCCCGGACCGCCCCACCCACCTGCTGGTCCTCAGCGCGCACTCGCCCGGCGCCCTGCGCCGCCTCGCCGCGGCCCACGCCGCCCACCTCGCCCCCGGCGGGGCGGGCCGCGCACACCCCCTGTGGGACCTCTGCGCCACCGCCGCCCTCAAGCGCGACGCCCACCCGTACCGCCTCTGGGCGACCGGCGAGGACCACGACGGACTCGCCCGCACCCTGCGCGCCCTCGCCGAGGACCGCCCCACTCCCGACGGCGGTACGGGCGAAGCCGGGTTCGCCGGACCGCGCCGCCCCGTCTTCGTCTTCCCCGGCCAGGGATCCCAGTGGCCCGGCATGGGCCGCTCGCTGCTGGACTCCTCGCCCGCGTTCCGCGCCGCCCTGGACGCCTGCGACACCGTCGTCCGGGCCGAGACGGGCAGGTCCGTGCGCGAGATCCTGGCCGAGGACGGCGACGACTCCGTCCCCGACCGGGTCGACACGATCCAGCCCCTGCTGTGGTCGGTCCAGACGGCCCTGGCCGCGCACTGGCGCGACATGGGCGTCGAGCCCGAGGTCTGCGTGGGCCACAGCATGGGCGAACCCGCGGCCGCGGCCGCCACCGGAGCGCTCTCCCTCGCCGACGCCGCCGCCGTCATCTGCCGCCGCAGCGCCCTGCTGCAGCGCACCACCGGCCAGAACGCCATGATGGCCGTGGAACTCCTGCACGAGAGAGCCGAGGCCCTCATCGCGGACGAGCCCGGTGTCTGCGTGGCCGCCGAGAACGCCCCCACCAGCACCGTCCTGGCCGGAGACCGCGCCGGACTGCGCCGGATCGCCCGCCGCCTGGAACAGCAGGGCGTCTTCCACCGCCTCGTACGGACCAACGTCGCCTCGCACTGCCCGGCCATGGACCCCCTGCGCGACGACCTGCTCGACCTGCTCGCCCACGTCGCACCCCGCCGCGCCCGCACCCCGATGCACTCCACGGTCCGCACCGCCTACCTCGACGGGACCGAACTCGACGCCGGGTACTGGGCGGACAACCTCCGCCGCCCCGTCCGCTTCGCCGACAGCGTCCGGCACCTGGCCAAGGAGGCGGAGCACGTCTTCGTCGAGATCAGCCCCCACCCCCTGCTGGGCCCCGCCGTCGAGGAGACCCTCCAGGAGCTGGGCGCCCCCGTCGCCGTCGTCACCTCCACCACCCGCCGGCTGCCCGAGGGCGAGGCCCTGTCCCTCGCCCGCTCCCTCGGCGCCTACTTCGCCCTCGGCGGCCCCGTGCGCTGGGACCGCTGGTTCCGCGACCGGGCCCGTCCCGCCCCGCTCCCGCCCTACCCTTGGGAGGCCGAGCCGCTGCGCCGCCTCCCGGCCGCGGTCCACGCCCCCGCCGCGGGGAGCCACGTCGCGGACATCCCCTACGACCACCGGATCGCCGGGATCAGGCTGCGCGGCCTCACCCCCGTCCCCCCGGTCGCCCACCTCGCCCACCTCCACGACCTCGCCCGCGCCTCCGCCCGCGCCGACGAGGTGACCCTGACCCGCGTCGTCGTGGGCGGGGAACTCGTCGAGGCCCCCGACGAGGGGGCCGTCCGCACCGTCCGTCTCCGGCTGGACCCCGGCCGCCCCGGCACGTACACCGCCCGCGCGGACGCCCTCGGCCGGGACCCCGTCCCCTGCCTGCGCGCCGAGCTGCACACCGCTCCCGCACCGCCCTCCCGCCACGGCCGGGCCGACGTCGACGACGCGCTCGCCCGCTGCCGCCGGCACCTGACGCCCCGGGAGTTCCTCGCGGGCGCCGCCCGCCGCGGGTACGAGGTGCTGCCCGCGATACGGACCCTGCGCCACCTGTGGCTGCGCGGTGGCGAGGCCGTCGCCCAGATGTCCCGGCCCGGGCCCGGCATGCCCGCCCACGGAGCCTGGGAGGCCTGCTTCCTCCCGCTGATCGCGGCCCTGCCCCACACTCCCGGGGACCACCGGGCCTACACGGCGGAGGCCTTCGACCGGGTCCGTTTCCACGCGGACCTCACCGAGGAGTTCTGGGTCCACGCCACCGTCGCCCCCCTCCTGCGGGGGGACGCCGCGCGCGCGGCGGTGCACGTCCTCGGCCCGGACGGGCGCCTGCTGGCCGAGTTCCTCGGCATCCGGCTGCGCCGCGTCGGCGCCGCCCCGCCCCTGGCCGTCCGGCTCCAGTCGGCCCTCGCCGTCCCGCTGCGCACCGCCTCGGCCGCCGCCGGCGTCCTGCGCGGCTCCTCGGGAGCCCTCGGCCGGCTGCGCGGTGAGGCGGAACCGCGGCCGTACGCGGCCCGTCCCCCGTATGAGCGGACGTCCCCGCCTCAGGAGACCGACAGGAGGGCGGAGGCGGACGTGCGGGAGGGGCAGCCCGGGGACCGCACCGGCCTGTTCGTCGACCGGGCGGCCCGGGTCCTGGGCATGGTGCCCGAACGGATCGACGTACGGCGGTCGTTGCGCGACTACGGCATCGACTCGCTGACCGCCACCCAGCTCAGCCGCGACCTGCGCAGCACCCTGGACTGGGAGATCCCGATGCGCCAGCTCCTGGGCGGCAGGAGCATCCGGGACATCACCGCCGGGGCGGCCGCGTGACGTGTGATCGACCACAGAAGATGGACTGTGATTCATAAATTGATCGTGATACAAAAGGTCGAAGGTGCCGGTGCGGCGGGACGTCTCCCGCCGCTGGTCACGTCAGGAGGCCAGCGGCCTTGCGCGCCGGCGGTCGCGCGACAGGAGATCACATGACCAGCACCATCACCGCAGATGCCCCGCAAGGCCGCAGGGAGCGCAACAAGCAGCGCGTCCGCGACAGCATCTACGACGCGGCCATCGAGCTCTTCGCGAGCCAGGGCTACGACCAGACCACGGTCGACGAGATCGCCCACAAGGCCGACGTGGCGCGCGGGACCTTCTTCAACCACTTCCAGCGGAAGGAGGACCTCATCACCGAATGGGGGGCCAAGCGCCGCACCGTACTGGGTGAAGGCCTCGCCGCCACCACCGAGGACGACCCCCGCCGCGCACTCCTGGAGTGCATGGGCCTGCTCGCCGACATCAGTCTGCGCGACAGCGCCCTGACCCGGGCCCTCACCACGGCCTGGGTCAAGGCGGGCTACGTCCTCCAGGAGGAGCCCTTCCTCAGCGACATGCTGAGCGAGTTCGTCGTCGAGGCCCGTCGGCGGGGCCAGGTCTCCGAGAACGTGGACCCGCGCCTGGCCGGTCTCCTGCTGCGCGACGTCTACCTCGGCACCGTCTTCCGCTGGGCGCGGAGCCCGGAGGGCGAGCGGGACCTGGCGGCCGACCTGCGCACCGCCTGCGAAACGGTCCTCGACGGCATCATGCCTCTGCCGGCCCGCCGGGCCTGACGCCGCGCCGCTGTCCCCGCCGGGCAGGGGCGGGGGCGGACGGGGTCTCAGTTCCCGTCCAGGACCTCCAGCAGCCGGGCGGCGAAGCGGGACGGGTGTTCGGCGCAGCCCACGTGGCCGCCCGGGAACTCCGCGAAGCGGGCGCCGGTCAGGTCCGCCAGCCGGGTCGCCGGGCCGTACAGGGCCGGGATCGCCCGCGAGTCCTCCCCGGCCGCCAGGACGAGGCGGGCGGCGGAGGCCCGCAGGGCGGGTACGTCCGGGGTGCTGCCCGTGAACGGGGCCAGGACGTGTTCCAGGAAGAACGGCTGGTTGGCGTACATGCGCGGCGCCATCTCCAGGATCTCGGGCGGCAGTTCGGCGGGCTCCTCCCGCCGGGCCGGTTCCCCGCCCAGGCCCTCGCCCAGGCGGGCCATCGCCTCGCCCGGCCCCCGGGTCCGCGTCAGCCCGCGCACCTCGGCGAAGAGCGCCCGGTACGGTGCGGGGTCCTCCAGCACCTCCACCAGCGGCGGCTCGTGCGCCACCACGCGGCGCACCCGCTCCGGGTGGCGGGCCAGCAGCCCGAGCGCGGCGACCGCGCCCGCGCTGCACCCGAGGACGTCCGCGGGCTCGCCGGGGGAGACCAGCTCCAGCACCCGGCGGGCGTCGTCGGCCCAGTCCTCCACCCGCTGGTCGGCGGCCGGGCCGTCGAGGGTGCTGCGGGACTGGCCCCGGGGGTCGTACGAGACCACGGTGCGCCCGGCGGCGGCCAGGGCCGGCGCCATCCCCGCGTACAGGCCGGCGTCCGCGCCCCCGCCCGGGATCAGGAGCAGGACGGGGCCCTCGCCCCGCCGCTCGTGGTACAGGGTGGCCCCCGGGACGGCGAGCGTCCCGGCGGCGGGTGTGGTGGTCATTCCCTCTCCCCCTCGTCTGTCGTCGGCCAGTTCTCCAGGGCCGCGTGGAGTGCGTCGAGCCCGCGCGCCCAGGACGTCCGCACCTCGCGGGAGTGCCCGAAGGCCCCGCTCAGCTCCAGGTGGACGTAGCCGTGGAAGGTGCTGCGCAGCAGCCGGGCCGCGTCCGTCAGGTCCGGGTCCTCCAGGCCGTAGGCGCGCAGCATCCCGTAGGTCAGCTCCACGCTGCGCAGGAGCCCGGCCGAGCCGGCCACCTCCTCCGGGTCGAAGCGCATCTGCGACGCGGCGTACCGGCCCGGGCGTTCCAGGGCGTACGCCCGGTAGGCGTCGGCGAACGCGACCAGCGCGTCCTTGCCCGACCGCCCGGCGACGGCGACCGCGATCCGCCCGGTCATCTCCTCGCCGGCCAACAGGGCCACCCGCACCCGCAGGTCCCGCAGGTTGCGCACGTGCGAGTACAGGCTCGCGTCCTTGACGCCGAACCGCCGTGCGAGCGCGGACAGCGAGACGTTCTCGATGCCGGCCTCGTCCGCCATCTCGGCGGCCGCCTCCGTGAGCCGTGCGGCGTTGAGTCCCGCGCGGACCATGCGGCGCCTCCCCTCTGGCCTCGGCACAAGCCTTGGCTGGTTGTTCTAGGTAAAAAACTAGAGGATATAGGTTTTGGTGTCCAGCCGGATTCCGGAGCGGTCTAACGGGAGGCCGGTTCGGCGGTGTAGTCGCGCAGGGTGATGTTCTCGGCGGCCTTGCGGGCCATCCGCGCGGGCAGGTTCTTGCCCGGCAGGTACGGCATGACCTTGTAGTAGCGGTTGAGGAAGGCCGCGAGCAGCCGGCTCTCGGGGACCATCATCCGGGCCACCCCGTCGCCCATCTTCTGGCAGCCCTCCGCGTACGCCCGCATCTCCCGCTCGTACCGGGCGAAGGCGGTGCGGTGGTCCCCGTGCGCGGCGGCGAGCTCGCCGGCCAGCACGTACGCGCCCACCAGCGCGAGCCCCGAGCCCATGCCCGACAGGGGCGACGGGCAGTACGCGGCGTCGCCGAGCAGGGCGACGCGGCCGCGCGACCAGCCGTCCATGCGCACCTGGCCGACCGAGTCGAAGTAGAAGTCCGGGGCCTGGCGCATCTGCTCCAGCAGGTGGTCGCTCTGCCAGCCGTTGCCCGCGAACCGCTCGGTGAGCAGCGCCTGCTGGCGCGCCACGTCGCGGCGGTCGAGGTCCAGCAGCGGCGAGCCGAAGTAGAAGACGCCCTTGGCCTCCGTGTTCCCGCGGGCGCTGTACATCGACACGAGCCGGCCGGGGGTGAGGTAGGCGTGCCCGGTGCGGTCGAGGCCGAGGTGGTTGGCCGTGGTGAAGACGGCGCAGTAGACCCCGAGGTGCCGGACGAACCGCTCCTCCGGTCCGAAGGCCAGGGCGCGGGTGCGCGAGTGCAGGCCGTCGGCGCCGACGACCAGGTCGAAGCGGCGGGGCGCGCCGCGCTCGAAGGTGACGTGGACGCCGTCGGCGTCCTCGGCGAGGGAGGCGATGGAGTCCCCGAAGACGTACTCGGTGTGCTCCTTGGTGGCGTCGTACAGGACCCGGGCCAGATCGCCCCGGAGGACCTCCAGGTCTCCCGCGAACAGGTCGGCGGGGAGGTCCGCGAGCCGCCTGCCCGCGCTGTTCACGTACGACATCGAGCCCGTGCCGGTCCGGACGGCCTTCAGGGCGTCCAGGATCCCCATGCGGCGCAGCACCGCCATGTGGGCCTCGCCGCGGAAGTCGACGGCGTAGCCGCCCTCGCGCAGGGCGGGGGCGCGCTCGACGACGGTGGGGGCGAAGCCGTGGCGGTGGAGCCAGTAGGCCAGCGCGGGGCCGGCGACGGAGGCGCCGGAGATCAGGACGGTCCGGGCGGCGGTGGTGGGCGCGGTGGTGTTCGTCATGTGCCCCAGGGTGCGCGGGGGCGCTCACCGCGCGGTCACCGTCGGCTCACCGCCCGTCCGCTGCCGGACCGCCGGCGGTGAGCGGCAGCTGGAGCCCGGTGTGGCGCCGGGTTGTGGCGCCGGGTTGTGGCGTCCGGTCGTGGCGTCCGGTGTGGCGCCGCCACCGCCGGTGACCTGGCACACGTCGATTCTGGTCATGGTGTCACGCGTGTGCCATAGTGGCGCCATGGATCTGAGGCCGTACGTAGAGAACCTCCGGCACGAGCTCGCCGTCGCCGCCGACGCGGGCGGGGACGAGGCCCGCGCCCTGGCCGGCCGGCTCACGGCTCCGCTGGAGTCGGCCGCCCGGCTGATCCTGCTGGGCGCCCTGTCCGACGCGATGGACGAGGTCACGCGGGACCTGGCCCCGGGATCGGTGTCGGTACGGCTGCGCGGCCTGGACCCCGAGTTCGTCGTGACCGTCCCGCAGGCCGAGCCCCCCTTCGACGAGCGCCCGGCCGCCCCGGCCGTACCGCCGGCCCCCCTCCCGCCCGAGGGCGAGGAGGGCGGGACGGCGCGGATCAACCTCCGTCTGCCCGCCCACCTCAAGGCCCGTGCGGAGGAGGCGGCGGTCCGCGAGGGGATCTCCGTCAACTCCTGGGTCGTGCGCACCCTGTCCGCGGCCCTCGCCGGGGCCGCCGCCGAGCCGCCCGCGGGACTGCGCCGCACCCGCGCGGGACAGAGCTACACCGGCTGGGTCCGCTGACGCGCGCCGCCCGGCCGCTCCCGCACCTTCCTCCGCCGGACCGGCGGGCACCCGCACCACGTCATGAGGATCGGACCGTCATGCTTGCCTTCGAAACCCCCGCACCGATCGCCGTCTCCGTCGAGATCGAGGTGGGATCCGTGTTCCTCACGGCCGGCGAGCGGCCGGACACCGTCGTCGAGGTGGTCCCCGCCGACCCCGCCGACCCGGAGGACGAGCGGGCGGCCCGGGAGAGCCGGATCGACCACGCCGACGGCACGCTGACGGTGCGCGGCGCCAGGAAGCGCCTCCCGTTCGGCCGGATCGGCTCCGTCGACGTGCGCATCGAACTGCCCGCCGGCTCCCGGGTCCGGGCCGCGACGGGCGTGGGCGCCCTCGTCCTGGACGGCACCTTCGGCGCGTGCGTCCTGAAGTGCGGCGCCGGTGACATCCGGGTCGGCGCGGCCGGCCCGGCGGAGCTGCGCACCGGCCACGGCGACGTCCTCCTGGAGCGGTGCGCCGGCGACGCCGAGGTGCACGGCGCGGGCCGGATCCGCCTCGGCCGGGTGGACGGCACGGCCACCGTCAAGAACCTCAACGGCGACACCGAGATCGGCGAGGTCACCGGAGACGTACGGGCGAACAGCTCCAACGGCGCCATCACGGTCGAACGGGCGCACGGCTCGGTCGAGGCCAGGTCCGCGAGCGGCGCCATCCGGATCGCCGAGCTGGCCCGGGGCAAGGCCGACCTCCAGACCGCCGCCGGCCGGATCGACATCGGCATCCGCGCCTCCGTCGCCGCCTGGCTCGACGTCACCTCCCGCCTGGGCAGGGTGCACAACTCCCTCGGCGCCTCCGGCGGCCCCGAGGGCTCCGACGGCGTCGTCGAGGTCCGGGCCCGCACCGGCATGGGCGACATCGTGATCACCCGGGCCGCCTGACGGCCGCCGGGCGGGAGCGGCCGCCGGGCGGGGCCCGGCTTCCTCCGCAGGATTGCTCAGATCGCCGTCAAGTCCGTCTCAACCCCCGTGATGGCGTGCCCGCGCGTGCCTAGTGTGGCCAGCCGGAAGGCCATGACGCGCCGAGTGGCCGGTCGAGCCGCAGGGGGATGATGCGAGATGTCCGGCATCCGCACACGAGAAGAGCCGACGACCACCCGGGAACCCCGCGTTCCCGGCCAGCGCAGGGTGACCCTCAGCCGGCTGCCCTGCCTGGAAGGGCTGACCAGGTCGGGCATGGCCTTCGCGCCCGCGATGCCGCAGCGGACCTGGGAGGAGATCGGCACCCAGCTCCGCGACCTGACGAGCTCGTCCGCGTGGTGGCTCGGCGACTGGCTCCTGTTCGGGGAGAACGCCTACAGCGGCCGCTACCGGGAGGCCGTGGAGCGGACCGGGCTCGACTACCAGACCCTGCGCAACTACGCCTGGGTGGCCCGCAGGTTCGAGCACGGCCGGCGCCGCGACGCGCTCAGCTTCGCGCACCACGCCGAGGTGGCCCGCCTGGCCCGGCCGGAGCAGGACTACTGGCTGCGCCGCGCCGAGGAACAGCGGTGGTCGCGCAACGAACTCCGCCGACAGCTCCGGGCCGGCCTCGCCGAACAGCGCGGCGGGGCCGCGGCGGACCCCGCCGACGGGGCGGCGACGCTGCGGATCGAGCTGCCGAAACCGGACCTGGAACGGCTCCTGGAGGTGGCGGCCGCCTGCGGGCTCAGCCTGAACGACTGGGCGGCCCACGTCCTCCAGTCCGCCGTCCAGGCCCGGGCCGAACCCCCCGGCGTGTCCTAGCGGGCCGCCGGGACCGGGTTGTCGAGGGTGAGGGCGGTGCAGCGGACCCCGCCACCGCCCTTGCGCAGCTGCGCCGTGTCGAGTTCCACCACGGTGGAGCCCCGCTCGCGCAGGGTCGCGGCCAGCCGGGGCGCGCCCGTGGTCATCGTCACGGTCGTGCCGTCGCTGATCAGGTTGAGGGCGAAGGCCCGGGCCTCCACGGGGGCGACCTCGATGAGCTCCAGCCCGAGGGAGTGCAGCACGCCGACGCTCTCCGCCTCCAGCGCGCCGGGGTAGTAGGCGAGCGTGCCCTCGTCGATCACGGCGACGGCCAGGTCCAGGTCGTACCACTCGGCCCCGGCCGTGCGCAGCGGCACCACCTGGTGGCCGGTCAGGTCCGCCAGGACGTCGTGCATCCGGCGGTCCGTGCGCTGTCCGTGGCCGGCCAGCAGCAGGTCCCCGCAGGCCAGGGTGTCGCCCTGGCCGCTGAAGGCGTACGGGGCGTCGAACACGTCGATGCCGTTCTCCTTCAGCCACGACCGGAAGTACGGGATCTCGGCGGCGCGGGCGGCGGGCGGGTCGCCCAGCACGGCGCGGTCGCCGCACACCCAGGCCCCGTTGGCCGTGTACACCATGTCGGGGCACTCCGGAGCGGACGCCATCCGGCGGACCGTGCGGCCGGCCGCGACGTGGGCGGCGGCGATCGCGTCGTGCTCGGCGACGGCGGCCCCGGCGTCCGGCTGGACGCCGGTGTCCATGTACGGGTTGATCACGTAGTCGATGCGGAAGTGGGTGGCGTCCGACATCAGCAGTTCGGTGTTCATCCATGGGCTCCAGGGGCGGGGTTGAGGGGCCTGGGGTGGCGGGACTGGTCTGGACGGTGGCAGAGCGGGGCGGACCCGAGCGGAACGGAAGGCGACCGGCGGGTGGTGTCCGGCCGGCCCGCACGGGTCGTCGGCGGCGGCGGGTCCGGCGCCGGACGGCGGTCGAGGCTCCCCGGCCACGGGCCGCGCCGTCCGGGGCGCCGCCGTGCCCGAACCCTCCGCGCCCGCCAGGCCGGTGGTCCGGAGGCGGCGGTCGGCCGTGGCCGCGTTCGAGCATGGCAAGGGCGCCCTCGAGAGGGCAATCCCCGAGCCCCTCCACCGCCCCACCTGTCCCGCCGGCGGGACACCCACCCCGTCCCCGCCACACACCGCCGCGCCTCGCCCGCCCCGCCACACACCGCCGCGCCTCGCCCGCCCCGCCACACACCGCCGCGCCTCGCCCGCCCCGCCACACACCGCCGCGCCTCGCCCGCC
>NZ_JBIWFZ010000028.1:24493-94491 GCF_044763325.1 Streptomyces sp. NPDC096136
CCCGCTGCGCCCGCCGCGCCGCGCCGGGCTGTGCCGCCGTGCCCGTCCCGTGCGTGGCGCCTGCCTCCGCCGGGCTGTGCCGCCGTGCCCGTCCCGTGCGTGGCGCCTGCCTCCGCCGGGCTGTGCCGCCGCGCCTCGCCCGCCCCGCTGCGCCCGCCGCGCCGCGCCGGGCTGTGCCGCCGTGCCCGTCCCGTGCGTGGCGCCTGCCTCCGCCGGGCTGTGCCGCCGTGCCCGTCCCGCGCGTCGTGTCTGCCGCCCCGCCCCTCCGTGCCGGTCGTGCCCGCGTCGCCGCCCCGCCGCGCTCGTCGTGCCGGCCCGGCCCGGTCCCGGCCCGGCTCCCTCCGGATTCCTGTACGCCGCCCATCAGCGCCCCACCCGGCCGCTCCCGCGCACCCGGACCCGTCTCGCCCGACGGGCGCGACGGCGCGGAGGTCGGCCCGGGCTCCGGGTGCACCGGGGAGGGCGGTGCAGATCGTGACCCGGCCGCTGCTCCAGCGCCTCGGGCCGGCTCCGTACGGCCTGCGCCCGCGCCCCCGTCGTCCGGCTGCCGCTCCGGCCCCCGGCGGGCGGTGCCGCCCGGCAGCCGCGGCGTGCCCCGGCCGCGGGAGAGGTGCCCCGGGGCTCGTGGGGGATCGCCCGGCCGCCGACGGGGCGCGGGGTCCGCGGGGGTCGTTCGGGGCGGCCGGCCGGGGCACGCTGGTCGGGCAGGGCTGTCCAGGCGGGGGCCGGTGGCGGCAGAATCGGGGCGGCGCCGTCCGGCCGTCCGGGCGTCAGGGCGCGTGCGCGACCAGCGTGTCGACGACCTCCCGCGGCAGGCCCAGCAGGCGCAGCGCCTCCGGGCCGGTGCCGCCGACCACGGCCGACGCCGCCGCGGCGGCCTCCGCGTAGCGGGCCCGGGCCGCCGCCCGGTCGCCGTGCGCCTGCGCGACCCGGCCCAGTCCGACGAGGGCCCGGACCCGGCTCCCCGCGCTCTTGACCCAGTGCGGGTCGATCCGCTCCAGGGCCTCCCCGTACAGGCGTCCGGCCTCCGTCGGGTCCCCGTCCCGCAGGGCCAGGTCGCCGAGCCCGCGCAGGGCCGCCGCCAGGGCCGCGGAACCCCCGGCGCGGCGGGCGAGGGCCGCCGCCCGGGCGTAGTCGGCGCCGGCCTGCGCCGGGTCCGCGTCCACGACGTGGTCGCCCCGGTTGACCAGCAGGTCGGCGCTGTCCTCCAGGGCGCCGAGCCGCTCGGTCAGCGCCAGCGCCTCGTCGGTCAGCGCCACCGCCCCCTCCCGGTCCCCGCGCGCCGCAGCCATCCCCGCGAGCACGTCCAGGACGAGCGCGCCGCCCCAGCGGTCGCCGGCCGCCCGGAACCCCTCGGCGGCCTCGGCGAAGGCCCGTTCGGCGCCCGCCGGGTCGCCCGCCCCGAGGGGCCCGAACCCGGCCACGTACGCGGCCACCGCCCGGACCCACGGATCGGGGCGGTCGCGCTGCGCCGACACCAGGGCGAACGCCTCCAGCGGATCGGCCTCCGCCGCGTTGCGCATCATCCACAGCAGCAGTACCACCGGGTACCGTCCGCCGGCCCCGCCGTCCTGCGGCCAGGCGGCGGCCAGCAGGCGACCGGCCCGCGCCCGGTGGCGCCGCCACGGCGCGAGCCCGCCGGGACCGGCCGCCGCCAGCAGCACGCACGCCGCGTACTCCTCGCCCAGCCCGGCCGGGGGAGCGTCCCCGACGGCGTCGAGCACCGCGGCGGCCTGCGCCGCGACCGACCCGGACACCCCGCGGATCCACAGGTACGCCGAGGCCGGCGCCAGGAGTTCCAGGGCCGTCTCCCAGCTGCCCTCCCCGACCGCCCGGCGCAGCGCGGCCAGGAGGTCGCCGTGGCCGGCCGCCATCCGGTCCAGCCACTCCGGCTGCCCGGCCCCCCGCAGGTGCGGATCGGCCGCGCGGGCCAGCTCCAGCACGTACCGCGCGTGCGCGGCGTTCGCGGACGCGGTCTCGCCCGCCTCCTCCAGCCGCTCGGCGCCGTACGCGCGGATCGTCTCCAGCATCCGCAGGCGCCCGCCCGCGAACTCCAGCAGGGACTTGTCCACCAGCGACTCCAGCACCTCCGACCCCAGGTCCTCGCCGTCCTCGCCGTCCGCCCGGCACACCGCCAGCGCCGCCCGGGAGGCCGCTCCCGCGGGGAACACGCTGAACCGCCGCGCGGCCCGCTGCTCCGGCCCGGACAGCAGGCCCCAGCTCCAGGCGACCACCGAGCGCAGCGTGCGGTGTCGCTCGTCGGCGCTGCGGTTGGCCCGGGCGGAGGCCACGCCGAGCCGGTCGTCGAGCCGGCCCGCCAGGTCCTCCACGTCCATCGTGCGCAGCCGGGCCGCCGCCAGCTCGATGGCCAGCGGCAGGTTGTCGAGCGCCGCGCAGATCCGCTCCACCCGCCCGGGGGCGGCCGTGAAGCCGCGCCGGACCGCCGAGGCCCGCTCGGTGAACAGGCGTACGGCCGCCCCGTCCTCCAGCGGCCGCACCTGCCACAGGTGCTCCCCGATGACGGAGAGGGGCTCCCGGCTGGTGGCCAGGATCCGCAGCCGGGGGCAGACCGCCAGCAGCCGCCCGGCCAGCGCGGCGGCTTCCTCGGCCAGGTGCTCGCAGTTGTCCAGGACCAGCAGCAGCATCCGGTCCGCCAGGGCCGTCGCCAGCCGCTCGAACGGGCCCTGCCCGCCGCCGGGCAGCAGGCCGCTGCCGCGCAGCCCGAGCGCCGCCAGCACCGCCTGCGGCAGGCCGGCGCCGTCGCGCAGCGGGGCCAGTTCCACGAAGCACACGTCGTCCGAGGCGGCTGCGGCCACTTCCACCGACAGCCGGGTCTTGCCGACCCCGCCCGGCCCCACCAGCGTCACCAGCCGCGCCACCCGCAGCATGCCGGCCACCTCGGCGACCTCGTCGGCGCGGCCCACGAAGGAGGTCAGCTGGGCGGGCGGCCCGACCTGCGCGGGGGAGGGGTCGAAGTCCAGCAGCTCCCGGTGCAGGGAGACCAGTTCGGCCGACGGGTCGCTGCCGAGCTCCTCGGCCAGCCGGCTGCGGGTCTCCTCGTACACGGCCAGCGCCTCGGCCTGCCCGCCCTCGGCGGACAGGGCCCGGATCAGCAGGGCGGCGAGGCGCTCGCGCAGCGGATGGCGGCCGGTCAGCTCCCGCAGCTCCGCCACGGCGTCCCGGTGGCCGCCGAGCCGCAGCTCGGCCTCGATCCGGTCCTCGACGGCCCCGAGCCGGAGCTCCTCCAGCCGTACGCCGGCGGCCCGCGCGGCGTCGGCCTCCGTCAGGTGCGCCAGGTCGGCCAGCGCCGGTCCGCGCCACAACTCCATTGCCCCGCGTAGGAGTTCGACCGAACGAAGGAGGTCGTCCCCGGCCAGCGCGGCGCGGCCCTCGCGGACCAGCCGCTCGAACCGGCCCGCGTCCACGTCCTCGGGGTCCACGGCGGCCCGGTAGCCGGCCCCGGCCCGCTCGATCACGGCCGGCCCCAGGGCCGCGCGCAGCCGGGACACCTGGGACTGCAGCGCGTGCGCCGACATCGCGCCGTCCGGGGCCATCTCGTCCGCCAGCCGGTCGGCCGCCACCACCTCCCGGGGGCGCACCAGCAGCAGGGTCAGCAGGGCGCGCCGGGCGGGCCCGCCCAGGGGGACCTCGGTGCCGTCGTCGCGCAGGGCCAGAGTCTCGCCGAGGATGGAGAACCGCATGGCGGTGATTATCCACGGGAGTCGATCACCGGAGCCGATCGTCCGGCGACCGCCCGGAGGGGCGGTGGTCAGCCGAGCGGGCCGAGCCAGGTGCCCCCGGAGACGTCCACGGTCTGGCCGGTCATCCACCGCCCCTGCGGCCCCGCCAGGAAGCCGACCACGTCGGCGACGTCCTCCGGCTCGCCGAGCCGCCCGAGCGCGGTGATCCCCTCCAGGGCGGCGACCACCTCCGGGACGGCCGTGTAGCCGGCGGTCATGTCGGTGCGGACGGCGCCCGGCGCCACCGTGTTCACCGTGATGCCGCGCCGGCCGAGCTCGTTGGCCAGCGAGGGGGCCATCGCCTCCAGGGCCGCCTTGGTGACGGTGTACCCGATCTGGCTCGTCACCGCGAAGCGGCTGGCCGTCGAGCCCATGTTGACGATGCGCCCGCCGTCGTTCAGCAGCGGCAGCGCGCGCTGGATCACGAAGAACGGGGTGGTGACGTTGACCGCCAGCAGCCGGGCGAACTCCTCCTCGGTGACCTGGCCGATCGAACTGCCCGATCCGATGCCCGCGTTGTTGACGAGGACGTCCAGCCCGCACCCGCCGAGCCCGGCGGTCAGCCCCTCGAACAGCGCGTCCACCGCCCCCTCCTCCCCGAAGCGGGCCCGCACCGCGAAGGCGAGGCCGCCCGCCTCCTCGATCAGCGCCACCGTCTCCAGGGCCGCTTCCTCGTTGCCGCCGTAGTGGACGGCGACCAGGGCCCCCTCGGCCGCCAGCCGCAGCGCGACCGCCCGGCCGATCCCCCGGGAGCCGCCCGTCACCAGTGCCGTCCTGCCGTTCAGCGTGCCCATGACCTGCTCCTCGTACCGGGCCGGACCTCTGTGGTCCGGCGACGGGAACCACGGTCGTCCGGCCCGCTCACCGCGCGCTCACCGACCGCTCACCGCGGCAGCTGGAGCCGTGGTGGTGTCATGGTGGCGCCTGCATGGAGCCTCCTTGTTCCAAGCGTAGTTCGGGGCTACCGCGGGAAACATCTGCCCGGTTTCGAGACTCTTTGGCGCCATGTGGTGCGGTCGTGACATCAGTTCGTGCGTCGATATGGCTCCCTGTAGCGCCATGCGTGTGCCATAGTGGTGCCACCCGACGGCCCCCGCGCCGTACGGGACCGCTCCTCCGACGCCTCCTTCCCCGCCGAACCCCACGGGAGTCTGTTCGCCATGGCCACCTTCCTCTACAAGACGGGCCGGTTCGCCTTCCGGCGGCGGGGCCTGGTGACCCTGCTGTGGCTCGCCGTCCTGGTCGCCGTCGGCCTCGCCGCCTCGACCGCCCCGCCCCCGCCCGCCGACACCTTCTCCATGCCGGGCACGGAGTCGCAGCGGGCCTTCGACGTCCTCAAGGAGAAGTTCCCGGCCGCGAGCGCGGACGGCGCCACCGCCCGCGTGGTCGTCCGCGCCCCCGCCGGCCGCACGCTCTCCGACCCGGCCGAGAAGGCCAAGGTGGAGCGCCTCGTCGCCGCCCTCGCCAAGGCGCCCGACGTGGTCTCGGCCTCGGACCCCTTCACGACCGGCGCCGTCAGCAAGGACGGCACCACGGCCTACGCCGTGGCCGCGTACAAGGTCCCCGCCCTCAAGCTGACCGACGCGGCGCACGACGGACTCGACGCCGTCCTGGAGAAGTCCCGGGCCGACGGCCTGACCGTCGAGTCCGGCGGCGACGCCGTCAAGGTCGAGGCCGCCATGGGCGGCGCCGAGGGCATCGGCATCCTCGTCTCCGCCGTGGTCCTGCTGCTCACCTTCGGCTCCCTGGTCGCCGCCGGCATGCCCCTGCTCACCGCCGTCATCGGCGTGGCCGTCGGCAGCGCGGCCGTCACCGCCCTCGGCAGCACCCTCGGCCTGTCCGCCACCACCTCCACGCTGGCCCTGATGATCGGCCTCGCGGTCGGCATCGACTACGCCCTGTTCATCATCTCCCGCTACCGCGCCGAGATCTCCGAGGGCCGCGACCGCGCCGACGCCGCCGGCCGGGCCGTCGGCACCGCCGGCTCGGCCGTCGTCTTCGCCGGCCTCACCGTCATCATCGCGCTCGCCGGCCTCGCCGTCGTCAACGTCCCGATGCTCACCAAGATGGGCCTCACCGCCGCCGGCACCGTCGCGATCGCCGTGCTCATCGCGGTCACGCTCGTCCCCGCGCTCCTCGGCTTCGCCCCCGTCAAGGTCATGCCCCGCCTGGAGCGGCGGGCCATCCAGGGCAAGCCGCTCAGCGCACGCCTCCAGCGCAGGGCCGACCGGCTCGCCGCGCGGCGCGGGCCCAACCTCGGCACCCGCTGGGCGCAGTTCGTCGTACGCCGCCCCCTGCTGGTCCTCGCGGTCGGCGTCCTCGGCCTCGGCGCCCTCGCGGTGCCCGCCGCGAGCCTCCAGCTCGGCCTGCCCGGCGAGGGCACCATGGCGCTCGACACCACCCAGCGCAAGGCCTACGACATGCTGTCCGAGTCCTTCGGGCCCGGCTTCAACGGCCCGCTGACCGTCACCGTCCAGGCCAAGGACGCGGCCGCCGCGGCCGCCGCGGTCGGCAGGGAACTCGCCCAGGTCGACGGCGTCGCCACGGTGACCCCCGCGACGCCCAACCCCGCCGGCGACACCGCCGTCCTCAACGTGGTCCCTGCCTCCGGCCCCACCGAGCACCGGACCGAGGAGCTGGTCACCACCATCCGCGCCAGGGCGGGCGGCATCGAGGCGGACACCGGCGCCGAGATCCTGGTCACCGGCCAGACCGCCCTGTTCATCGACTTCTCCCGGACCCTCGACGAGGCGATGCTGCCCTACCTGGGGCTGGTCGTCGGCCTCGCCTTCCTCCTCCTGGTCCTGATCTTCCGCTCGCTGCTCGTCCCGCTCAAGGCCGCCCTCGGCTTCCTCCTGTCGGTCTCCGCCGCCCTCGGCGCGGTCGTGGCCGTCTTCCAGTGGGGCTGGCTCGCCGGCGTCCTGGGCATCGAGCAGCCCGGCCCCGTCATGAGCACCCTCCCGATCTTCATGATCGGCGTGGTGTTCGGCCTCGCGATGGACTACGAGGTCTTCCTCGTGACCCGGATGCGGGAGGCGTACGTCCACGGAGCCCCGCCCACCGAGGCCGTCGTCACCGGGTTCCGCTACGGCGGACGGGTCGTCAGCGCCGCGGCGATCATCATGACCAGCGTCTTCTCCGGCTTCATCCTGGAGACGAACGACTTCGTGAAGATGGTCGGCTTCAGCCTCGCCGCCGCCGTCCTCTTCGACGCCTTCGTGGTCCGCATGGCCCTGGTCCCGGCCCTGTTCGCGCTCCTCGGCAACTCCGCCTGGTGGCTGCCGCGCTGGCTCGACCGGCTGCTGCCGAACATGGACGTCGAGGGCGAGAAGCTGAACCGCCGCCCGTCCGTCCCGGTCGCGCACGGCGGCCCGGCCCCGCACCCGGCCCACCTCCGCGAGGCCCAGCACGACCACTCCGCCTGAGCGGCGCCGCAGGCGACCCGCCCGTGCGCCGGGGGATCCGATCCCCCGGCGTACGGGCTCCGGCGTACGGGCCCGTACGCCGCAGAAATCCCTTCGCCCCCGCGCAGCGGCGCCGCGTAGGCTCCAGGCCGCCCGCACCCCCGCACCGACCCGAGGAGCTCCGTGGCAGCCGGCGCCAGGATGCACGAGGACGAGGCCGACACCGACGAGGCGCTCGTCGCCGCGCTGATCCGGGCCCAGTTCCCCCGGTGGGCCCGCCTCCCCGTCAGCAGAGTGGTCTCCGCCGGCACGGACAACGCCATGTACCGCCTGGGCGGCGACCTGGTGGTGCGCCTGCCCCGGATTCCGGGCGCCGCCGCCGACGTGGCCAAGGAGCACCGCTGGCTTCCGCACCTCGCGCCGCACCTGCCGCTGGACGTCCCCGAGCCGCTGGGCCGGGGCGTCGCCGGCGAGGGCTTCCCCCACCCGTGGTCGGTCTACCGCTGGCTCGACGGCGAGGACCTCTTCGACGAACCCGCCGCCGACCTGCACGGGACCGCGGTCGCGCTCGGCCGCTTCGTGGCGGCCCTGCGCGGCGTCGACGCCGCGGGAGCGCCGGTGTCCTTCCGCGGCGGACCGGTCGCCACCCGCGACGAGGGCGTCCGCGCCGCGATCCGCGACCTCGGCGCGGACGGGACGCACGACGCGGACACCGCGACCGCCCTGTGGGAGGAGACCCTCCGGCTGCCGCAGTGGGAGGGCGCCCCCGTCTGGCTCCACGGCGACCTCCTGCCGGGCAACCTGCTGGCCCGGGGCGGACGGCTGCGGGCCGTCATCGACTTCGGCGGGGTGGGCGCCGGGGACCCGGCCTGCGACACCATGGCCGCCTGGACCCTCCTGACGGCCGCGACCCGCGCCCCGTTCCGCGAGGCGGCCGGGGCGGACGACGCCACCTGGGCCCGCGGCCGCGGATGGGCGCTCTGCTTCGGCCTCACCGCCGAGCACTACTACCGCGGGACCAACCCGGTCCTCGCCGCCGTCGCCCACCGCACGGCGGCCGAGGTGCTCGCCGAATACCGCCGCACCGGCTGACGGCGGACGGCCGGGAACCCCCCGGCCCCGCCGTACGACCACCTGCCCATGAGCGACTTCAACCGACGGCACCTGCTCGCGACCACCCTGACCGGCGGCGCGGCCCTCGCGGCCGGCTGGGCCGGCGCGGCCCCCGCGGCGGCGGCCGGGAATCCCGCGCCCGCGGCGGCGCCCGGGGTCCCGGCGCCCGCCGCCAGGCCCCTGCGCGTCCACCTCGTCGCCTTCGACGGCGTCGAGGAACTCGACCTGTTCGGCCCCCTGGAGGTGTTCGCCCTCGCGGCCGCCCTGGGCCGGCCGGTGGAACCCACCCTGGTCACCACCGGCCGCCCGGGCCGCGTCCGGGCCTCCTTCGGCACCGTCGTCGACGTACCGGGCCGCTGGGACCCGTCCTCGGCCGACGCGGTCGTCGTCCTCGGTGGCGGCTACCGCAAGCGCGACGGCGCCGGCGTCTGGGCCGAGATCGGCAAGGGCACCCTCCCGCAGGCGCTGCGCCGGGCCGCACGGCCCGGCCTCACCGTCGTCGGCGTGTGCACCGGCGTCTTCGTCCTGCACGCGGCCGGACTGCTCGACGGCCGCCCCTGCACCACCCACGTCCGGGCCAAGCAGGACCTGCGCGACCTCGGCCACGACGTCCGCGACGCCCGCGTCGTCGACGACGGCGACCTGGTCTGCGCGGGCGGCGTCAGCTCCGGCATCGACGCGGCCCTGTGGCTCCTGGAGCGCGAACTCGGCGCCGAGGCCGCCTCCGGGGTGGAGGCGCTGCTGGAGTTCGAACGCCGCGGCACCGTCCTGCGCACCGCCCGGTAGCCCCTCCGGCCGGCCCCTAGTAGCGCTGCTGCCCGCCGGCCTCGGTGTCGAACGTGTAGAACTTGTGGTGGTCGAGCATGTCGGCCGGGGTCACGTTGTTCCACGGGCTCAGCACGGATCGCAGGTCGACCACGTTCGCCGTCCGGGTGGCGGGCAGGTAGCCCGACCTCGGGTTCTTGGCCTGCCACTCGGCCCACAGCTTGTCGATGAAGGCGTGGTGCAGCCAGAACACCGGGTCGTTGGGGGAGGCGGCCGAGGTCATCTGGCCGCCGACCCAGACGTGCACCCGGTTGTGCAGGTTGACGCCCCGCCAGCCCTCCAGGGCGTTGCGGAACCCGCTGGAGGCGCTGTTCCAGGGGGCGGCGTCGTACACCGGCATGGCGATCACGGAGTCCACATCGGCCCGCGTCGGCAGCTGCGGGGTCCCGGAGCCCAGGCCGCGCCGCAGGTACGTGCGGCGGTCCACCCCCACCGTCAGCACCCACTTGCCGCCCTGGGCGCCGAAGGGGCCGTCGAGCACCTGGCCGTCGCGCCCCCGCCGGGTGCCGCCCATGAAGTCGGAGGCCCACAGGGAGGAGTTGGCCGTGCGGTCGACGGTCCAGTCCCAGTAGGGGAGCGAGACGTTCCGGTCGATCCGCTGGAGGGCCGCCTCGAAGTCCAGCAGGAACCGGCGGTGCCAGGGCAGGAAGGACGGGGAGCGGTGGCCTATCCGGTCGCCGAAGTCCGAGTCGTTCAGCAGGAACCAGTTGTGGGCGTTGACGTACCGGTCGTAGATGCCGGTCCGCTTCAGTTCGAGCACCGCGTTGACGAAGGCGCGCTTCTCGTCCGGCGTGAGGGTGGCCTGGTTCTTGCGGACGGTCACAGCTTGGCTTCCTTAGCGATGAACGGGACGAGGTCGGCGCCCTGGAGTTCGCGGACGGCGGCGCGGGCGGCCGAGATGGGGTCCGGGAACGTCTCGTAGTGGTTGACGACGGTGACCCAGCTGCCGTCGGCGTTGGGCATGAGGTGCAGGTCGTTGCCGTCGATCTTGACGACGGGCATGGCCATGCCGTGGTGGCCGCCGGGGCCCACGGTGATCTGGATGCGGTGGCCCTCGTAGGTCTCGTCGATGGTGCCCGTGGGCAGGGAGAAGGGCGCTCCGGAGGGGCCCGGTGCGCCCGACGCGCCGGAGGCGCCGGCCGCCGGGGCGGGGGTCGACTTGGACGAGCAGGCGGCCAGTCCGATGGCTGCGGCCACACCGGAGCCGAGCCCCAGCGCCTGCCGGCGAGTGATCATGTTCATGGCTTGAATAGGTATCAGAAGCACGGGAACGCTCGATCGGTGCCCCGCGCATCCACTTCCCTCGGGCGGGGCGGAGCGCCGGCGGACCCGCCGGTGCCGGCCGTCATCTTACGTGGTCATGACAGCAAGTTCCGGCCAGGTCCGTACGCCAGGTCCGTACTCCGGTTCCTCCGGCGTGCCGCTCAGGACTGGCGCGTCCAGCGCTGCGAGGCGTCACCGTCGCAGCCGGACGTCACCAGGCCGCCGCCGAAGCCCAGGTCGAGGCAGGCGCCCGCGGAGTCGCGGAGGGTCCCGTTCGCCCCCGTACGCCACAGCCGGCCGATGTCCTGGGCGCAGTCCCCCACGAAGACGGCCTGGTTGGGTCCGTTGGAGTACAGGCACTGGCCGCTCTGCTCGTTGACGAGCTTGAAGCTGCCGTCCGGCCTGCCGCGCACGGCCCACCGGGCGGACCCGCTCCCGCAGTCGCCGGGGGCCGAGGAGCCGAAGACCTGGACGACGCACTCGCCGTTGTTCCCGTTGCGGTAGCGCCCCGCCCCGGAGGCGGGCGGCGGGGGCGCGGCCGTCGTGGACCCGCCTCCACCGGAGGGGTTCGACCCGCCCGCGCCGTTCGCCGTACCGGGGGCCGGGCCGGTGCCCGTACCGGGCGCCGCTCCCGTCCCGGGGGCGCTCCCGGGGCCGCCGCCCTGGGGCGCGCCCGCGGCGCCCTGCCCCGCGCCCCCGGGGTCCTGCCCGCCCGGGACCGTCCCGCCCGGGGCCGGTGAGGCCGCCGGCGGGGCCGTGCCCGATGGGGAGGCGCCCGGCGCCGACGGGGCCCCGGCCGCCGGGGCCGAGGGGCCGCCCGGTGCGGGGGACGAGGCCGGCCCGCCCTCCCGGGGCGCGGCCCCCGCCTCCGCCTTCGCGGGCGGCGAGGAGGCGAACGGCAGGTGCTGTACGGCGAGCGTGGTCCCGCTCGCGACCACGACCACGGGGACGACGGCCAGCAGGATCCGGGCGCGCCGGCCCCGCCCGGCCGGCTCGGCCCGCCCGGTCCCGGCCGCCGCTTCCGGCTCCGGCTCCGGTTCCGCGGGCCCCTTCGCGCCGAGCGGAAGGGTCGGTACGTCGACCTCCTGCACCCGCGCCGCGAAGGCGGCCCGCTCCGACAGCCGCGCCGTGACGGCCTGCGGCCACAGGGGACCCTCGTCCGGGACGTGCCGGGAGGCCAGTTCGAGCAGTTCGGCGGCCCCGGGCCGGTCCCCCGGATCCTTGGCGAGGCAGGCGCCGACCACCTCGGCGAGCTCCGCGTCCAGCTCCCGCAGCGGATCCAGGCCGGGTTCCTCGTGCACGATGCGGTACAGCACCCCGTGCCCGGACTCGTCCCCGAACGGCGGCTCCCCGCAGGCCGCGTACGCGAGGACGGACCCCAGCGCGAACACGTCGGTGGCACCGCTCAGGCCCCGCGCCCCCGACGCCTGCTCGGGCGCCATGTACGCGGGGGTGCCGACGACCATGCCGGTCCGGGTGAGCCGGCTCTGCTCGGCCGCCCGGGCGACGCCGAAGTCGATGAGGGTGAGCCCGTCGAGGGTCAGCATGACGTTGGACGGCTTCAGGTCCCGGTGCACCATGTCCAGCGCGTGCACCGGCTCCAGGCCGGCGGCCGCCTCCCGCAGCAGCCGCCACAGCGAGGCCGCGGGCAGCGGGCCGCCGTGCACCTCGAGGGCCTCGCGCAGGGTGAGCCCGGGTACGTAGGCGGTGGCGAACCACGGGGGCCGCGCGGTCCGGTCGCTCGCGAGCAGAGGCGCGGTGGCCCCGGCGGGCAGCCGGGCGAGGTTGTCCAGCTCGTGCCCGAACCGCCGTACGAAGTCCTCGTCCTCGCCGACGACGGAGGCCAGCAGCTGCTTGACCGCGACGTACCGGCCCTGCGAGACCCCCAGGAACACCCGGCCCATGCCCCCGGCCCCGAGCCGCCCGGCCAGCGCGATCTCCCCGATCCGGCGCGGATCGTCCGCCTCCAGCGGCCCGGCCCCGCTCCCGTCCAGCTCCACCACGTCAGCCCCAATGGGATCGAGATCGGTTACCGGGGAAAGCTACCCGACGCCCCCGCCGCCACGACAGCCGCTCCCGAGCCCGATGCGCGCCCCGCGCACGGCAGTTGGCCCCGCGCCGGGGGCGCGCACCCACTGGTGTGCGTATGCGCGCCGGTGCCGGGGACCTGACCGGTGACAGCCCTGCCCCCCGCCCCCGCCCGCACCCAGCCCGACCGGGAGCCCCGCCATGCGCTGCCGCCTTCCAGGCCCCCTGCACGCCGCCCTCACCGCCTCGGCCGCCCTCCTCCTCGCCACCCCCTGCACGGCGCCGCCCGCCCGCGCCGCCGGGGCACCGCCGCTGCGCGTCGTCACCTACAACATCTGCGGCAACATGTGCGCCGCCGCCCCCTACGACGACGGCCGGCGCATCGACAGCGTCGTGGCCCAGGCGGCCGCCACCGGATGGAACGCCGACCAGCTCTTCCTCCAGGAGGTCTGCGAGCCGCAGTACGACGAGATCCTCGCCCGGCTCGCCCCACAGGGCTTCCAGGGCCACTACGGCCCCACCCTCTCCGGCCTCCCGCAGGTCTGCGGCGGCCGCCCCTACGGCAACGCCGTCCTGGTGCGGGGGCCGGTGAGCGCGACGGCCGACCTCGACCTGACCGTCGGCGGAGAGTCCGAGCCGATCAGGGTGCCCTGCGTGCGCAACACCCTGCACGGCCTCGCCAACTGGGCCTGCTCCGTGCACCTCTACTGGGACGACGGCACCCGCGGCGCCCCCGAGGCGCGCCGGCTCGCCGCCCAGGCCGGAGCCTGGCGGGACCAGGGCCTCCCCGTCCTCCTGGCCGGCGACTTCAACCACTCGCCCGGCACGGCCTCCACCGAGCCCCTCTACTCCGCCGGCTTCGTCGAGGCCGACCCCGACGACACCCCCACCTGGAACGACAAGAAGCTCGACTACGTGTTCTTCGGTCACCCGGACCTCACCCGGGGCGAGGCCGAGGTCCTCCCGCTCGACCCGGCCGTCTCCGACCACCGCATGTTGCGCGCCGTCGGCCTGAGGGGCTGAGGTCCGGCCGACGGGACAGCCGCCCCGGAAGCCGGGGAAAGCAATCCGCGGCCTCCTCGGGATTCCCGGAAGGTGCCGTGATCGGCCGCCCCGCGGCGTCGCGCCTCAGGCCGCCGAGGGCGCCTCCTCCACGCGGCGCCCCAGCTCCTGCTCGGCCCGCCGCAGGACGATCGAGTCGGCGATCTCGCCGCTGCGGATCGCGATGTTCGACAGCAGCGCCGAGGTCAGGCCGTGGCTGTGCTCGGTGCCGCCCTGGAGGTAGACCCCGCAGGTCAGCCCCGAGGTGGGGACGAGCCGGTAGTCGCGCTCCACCCGGTGCCGACCCGCCGCGTCGCGCTGGAAGTGCCGGTCGAAGTCCTCGCCGAGCAGGCGGGCCGGGTCCAGGCCGTCGTAGCCGCTGGCGAACACCAGCGCGTCGACGGCCAGTTCCTCCCGGCTGTCGTCGAGCAGCGAGCGCAGGACCACCCGCGCCCCGCTCTCCGAGCCCTCGACCCCTTCGACCCGGGTCAGGTTGCGGAAGTGCAGCCGCTGGACCCCGCGCACCTGCTCGTCGTACCAGCGCTGGTACAGGGAGCGGATGACGTCGGCGTCGACCACCGAGTAGTTGGTGTTGCGGTGGTAGCGCCAGAACGCGTCCCGCGCCCCCTCGGTGCCGAAGTAGTACTCGTCGACCGTGTCGGGGTCGAACACCTGGTTGGCGAAGGGGGTGTCGTCGGCCACGGAGTAGCCGTACGACGGGATCACCGCGGAGACCTCGGCGTGGGGCAGCGAGTCGTAGAGGAACCGGGTGACCTCGGCCGCGCTCTGCCCGGCGCCGACCACCGCCACGCTCTTGAGCTCCGCCGGGTCCTGCGCGTTGAACCGGGTCAGGAACTCCGAGCTGTGCCAGACCCGTTCGCCCGCCGACACCCCCGCCGGCATGCGCGGCACCAGCCCTGTCGAGACGACCACGTTGCGCGCGGTGACCACGCTGACCCCGTCGCCGGTGCGCACCTCGACCTCCAGCAGGTCCGGCGTGCGCGACCCGGGGCCGGTGACCGGGCGGACCGAGGTGACCTCGGCGCCGTAGGTGACCTGGTCGCGCAGGCCGGCGGCCGCCCATTCGAGGTACTGGTGGAATTCCTGCCGGGTCGGGATGAAACTCTGGTTGTTCACGAACTGCACCAGCCGGTTCGCGGCGTGCAGGTACGAGACGAAGCTGAATCGGGACATCGGGTTCCGGAAGGTCGCCAGGTCCTTCAGGAACGAGATCTGCATGGTCGTCGACGGCAGCAGCATGTTCCGGTGCCAGCCGAACGTGGGCTGCCGCTCGAAGAAGTGGGACCTGACCGGATGCGGCGGGACGCCCGCCCCGTGCTCCTGCAAGGCGATCGCGAGCGACATGTTCGACGGGCCGAACCCGATGCCGACGACGTCGTAGATCTCTTGGTCGCGCCTGCCCGTTATGCCCATAGGAAATTCTCCCCCTTGCGTCTGGAAAACTCGGCCGGTGGCCCGAGAGACCGTTCTGAAGTGTTGCCCGGAGGAGTCCCCGAGGCAACTCGAAAACTGCATGAAGAGCGTTTGAAGGGTTATCTGGACGAGCTGTATCCGGAATCGTTGTCCTGTCGGCGGGACGCCGGTATGGTCGGCGGAGATTTCAGGAGGCAATTGCCGAAAGGGGGAATCCGGGTGTTCGTGCCCAGCTTTTACCGTGAACCGGACAGTTCGTGGATGGTCGACCTCGTCCGCGGAAATCCGATGGCGCTCGCGGTGGCCAACGGCAGCCCCGAGGACGGTCCGTTCGCCACGCACCTCCCGGTCATCTTCGATCCCGTGACCTCCGGCGAATGGACCGGCGAGCTTCCCGGGGCCACGCTGCTCGGCCACATGAACCGCGCGAACCCGCACTGGGCGGCCCTGGAGACGGGCGGCGTCCTGCTGCTGACCTTCACCGGCCCGCACTCCTACGTGTCGCCCACGGTGTACGCGAAGAGCCCGGCCGCTCCCACCTGGAACTTCACCTCGGTGCACGTCCGGGGTGTCGTGGAGAAGATCGACTCGATCGAGGAGACGCTGGAGGTGGTGAAGTCCACCGTGCGCGCCTTCGAAGGGGCGTTCGGCGACGGCTGGGACATGAACGGGTCCCTCGACTACTTCCGGAAGATCGTGCCCGACGTGGGCGCCTTCCGGTTGACGGTGACCGGGGCCGAGGGCATGTTCAAGCTCAGCCAGGAGCAGCCCGACGAGGTGCGCGAGCGGGTGCGCGAGTCGTTCGGACAGAGCGCGTGCACGTACCGGCGCGAGACCGCGGGACTGATGGGGCGGCTGCCCTGACGCGGCGCCGGCCCCGCGCCCGGTCCCGCGCCCGGCCCCGGGCGGTGACCCCGCGCGCGGGCCTCAGGCGCTGACCGCCTCCCGGCGCTCCTCCCGCCCGCCGAGGTCCTCCAGGGCGCTCGCCGCCGCGCTGTCCAGGGTGGTCATCACCCACTGCTCGAAGTCCACGCCCAGCTGCTCCGCGGCCTTGTGCCACCACTGGACGCGGCTGCCGGGGACCTCCAGGCGGCGGCTCGGCTCGATGGGCGCGCGGTCCGGCCGGCCGCCCTGGCGCGTGGCGCGCAGGGCGGCGCGCAGCTGTTTGGTGGTCCACTGGCGCTGCTCGGCCCGGTCCAGCCAGAGGTCCTGCTCCCCGACCGGCATGGACGCCAGCTCGGCGTGGTGCTGGAAGCTGAGGGTGGGCCGGCGCCGGCCGAGGTCGAAGCGTCTGGACACCCACGCGTAGTTGCGCAGGGTCTGGTACGAGAGGCCGGCGGCGCGGATCCCGCGCTGGTACCGGTCGGTGTAGTGGTCCTTGCCGTACTTGAGCCAGTCGCCCAGCCACCAGCAGGACGAGTCGAGCACGCCGACGAGCTGGTGCCCGGCGCGCTCCCACTCGTCGTAGGCCATCCCGGCCGGCATCTGCAGGCCCACCTTGGTCGTCAGCACTTGGCCCCTGCGCGGCGCGGCTCCCGCGGCCTGCGGCTGCCACGACGGGGGTTGTGGGGGAGCGGTCGCCGGGCTGCCCTGCGCCGCCGCGGTGTGACCGGCCTGACGTGCCATCGTGCCTCCAGGAGAAGGGGCGTACACAACCGGCGAGAACTGTGGCGGGGCGGGCTGGAGGTCCGCCGGAGCAGCGTTCGAACGGCCGCGCGCCGTGCGGTGCCCCAGGGCTGTCCCGTCGACGGGACGGCCCTTTCGCCTGTGCGGATCCAATTCGGCCCGCCGTTGCCTGGGAATTCGGCCGCCAAGGCCGAAAAGAACCTGTGGGCAGGTATTTTCCGACCAGATGAATTTCCGGAGAGGGGTATGACGATGCGGAAGAGACCCAGAGCCGGCGTGGTCGCACTCGCGGCGGTCGCACTCATGGCCACCGCCTTCACGGGACCCGCCCGGGCGGCATGGGAGACGCCACCGGCGGCCGGCCACCAGGCGACGGAGCGCGCGATCGAAGCGGCGGTGGCCGCCGGGGTGCCCGGCGTGGCCGCCGAGGGACGGGACGGCGGCGGGGTGTGGAAGACGGCCGCGGGCGTGGCCGACCGGACGACGGGGGCGCCGCGCGGCAAGAACGACCGGTTCCGCATCGGCGGGATGACCAACACCTTCGTCGCGACCGCCCTGCTCCAGATGGAGGCGGAGGGGAAGATCGGCCTCGACGACACGGTGGACCACCACCTGCCCGGCCTGGTGGCGGGCAACGGCAACGACGGCCGCGCGATCACCGTCCGCCAGCTCCTCAACCACACCAGCGGCCTCTTCGACTTCCTCGCCGACCAGCAGTACGCCGAGACCTACCTGGCGGGCGACGGCTACCTCCGGCACCGGTACGACACCCTGACGCCCGAGCAGCGCGTCCAGGTGGCCCTCTCCCACGAGCCGCCGTTCCGGCCCGGCGCCAGGCACTGGTACTCCAACACCAACGACGTCCTGGCCGCCATGGTCCTGGAGAAGGCCGCCGGCCGGCCGTACGCGGAGGAGGTGCGCCGCCGCATCATCGAGCCGCTGGGGCTCAAGGCCACGTCCAACCCCGGCACGAGCGCCCTCCTGCCCCAGCCGAGCGCCCGCGGATACTCCCGGCTCTTCGCCGCCCAGCCCGACCGGATCGACGACGTCACCGAGACCAACCCGTCGCAGAGCTGGGGCAACGGCGACATCATCTCCAGCGCGGGCGACCTGAACCGCTTCTACGAGGCCCTCATGCGCGGGCGCCTGCTGCCGCCGCGGCAGCTGGCCGAGATGAAGACGACCGTCGACAACCCGGACTTCCCGGGCGCCTCCTACGGACTCGGCATCGAACGGCTCACCCTCGGCTGCGGCACCGTCCTCTGGTACCACGACGGCGGCGCCCTGGGCTGGATCTCCCTGTCCGCCTTCACCGAGGACGCCCGCCACCAGCTCACCTTCAACTACAACGCCAACTGGGGAGCGGAGACCATCCTCCCCATCGTCAACGCCGAGTACTGCCCCTAGAACCCGGGTCCCCGGGCCGGTCCTGACCCGGCCGCCACCGCCCGCGCGGCCGCACCGGTCAACTCGTCGAAACGGCACAGGAGCCGGTTCTGCTCCTGCTGGAGCTGCTCGATGCGGCGCTGGAGGCGGGAGATCTCCTCGAAGAGCGGGAGCACGGCGTCCCCGCCCGCCGCGTCCGCCCCGGCGGGCGCCGTCCCCGCCCGGGACGGTCCGGCCGGGAGGGGTCCCGCCGAGGCGGCGAGGGCCGGGTCGTGGTGGAGGATCGCCTGCATCAGGCCGCGCAGGACGGGACCCGGCTCGACACCGAGCTCGTGCACCATGCGGTTGCGCGCCCGTTCGTACACGCCGAGCGCCTCCGCCTGCCGGCCGCAGCGGTAGAAGGCGACCATCAGCAGGTCGTAGAACCTCTCCCGCAAGGGGTTGTCCGTGGTGAGCACCATCAGCTCGCCGGTGATCTCGCCATGGCGCCCGGTGCGCAGGTACGCGTCGTACATCATCTCCAGCGCGGTCAGCCGGTGCTCCTCCAGCTGGGCCGCCCGGCCCGCGCAGATGTCGCCGAGCACGCTGCCCTCCAGGGCCGGCCCGCGCCACAGCGACAGGGCCCGGCGCAGCAGCTCGCCGGCCCGCCCCGGGTCCTCGTGCAGGACCCGCCGGGCGGTGTCGGTGAGCTGCTGGAAGCAGGCGGCGTCCGTCTCTGCGGGGGCGATCCGCAGGGTGTACCCGCACGAGGTGGTCGTGATCCACGGCGGCCGCTCCCGCCGCCGCCCGTCCCGGCCGTCCTGCGGCCCGGACAGCAGCCGGCGCAGCCGGGCCATCTGGACCTGGAGCGCGTTCGCCGCGTTGGCGGGCGGCCGCTCGCCCCACAGTTCGTCGATGAGCTGCTGCACGGAGACGTGGTGCCCGGCCTTCACCACCAGGGCCCCCAGCAGCGCGCGCTGCTTGGCGCCCGTGGGCAGCAGGTGCAGGCCGGCCTGTTCGTCGCGGACCTCCACCAGACCGAGAATGCGGAACTGCATGTCTTCTCCTCGCACGGGCCGGCAACGCACGGGTCAGGAGGAGCGCGCCGCGCCCGCCGCGTCGAGCGCCGCCGTCGCGTCCCGTTCGATCTGCCGCAGCAGCGGCCCGGGATCGTCCTGGAAGTAGAAGTGGCCGCCGTCCAGCACCCGCAGGCCCAGGAAGCGCTCGGTGTACGCCGCCCAGCCGGCCATCCGCGCCGGCGAGGCGTGCGCGTCCCCGGCGCCCGCGTAGGCGGACAGCGCCACCGGCAGCGGCCCGGCCCCGGGAGCCGGGCGCCACTCCTCCACCAGGCGCAGGTCGGCCCGGATGACCGGCTCGAACACGGACCACAGCTCGGGGTCGTCGAAGATCCCGTCGGGGGTGCCGCCGAGCAGGTTCAGACGGGTCCGCAACTCGGCGTCGGGCAGCTCGTGGTACGGCCGGTCCGGCCCGACCGGCTGCGGCGCCGTGCGCGCGGAGACACCGACCCACACGGGCAGCGGCAGCCCCCGGCCGGCGGCCCGCCGGGTCATCTCGTACGCGACGAGGGCGCCCATGCTGTGGCCGAAAAGGGCATAGGGGACGGTGAGTTCGGCCTCGATCCCGCTCAGGAGGAAGTCGGCGAGACGGCCCGCGTCCGTGATCGGCGGCAGGTCGAGGAGGAAGCCGTGGCCCGGGGCGTCGAGCAGCCGCACGTCCCAGGTGTCCGGCAGTCCGGCGGGCCAGTGGCGGTAGGGCAGGTGGGAGCCGCCCGCGTGGTGCAGGACGAACAAGCGCAAGGCAGGACGTGTGCTGTCCATCTCTCTCCCTCGGATCGGGCCGCGCACCCCCGCACCATAGAGCGGAGCCCGGCTGGCGGGGTGCGCGCATCAGGTGACCTGTGCCGCAGGTGTGGCGGCTCTCCAACGATCCTCAGGCGGTCGAGGCCCGGGCGCGCCGCGACCGCCCCGGCCCGGTCTCCCGAGCGGGACTCGACCGTGTCTCAAAAGGGCCGTGTATACAGTGGGCGCCTAGCCGGACCGGCAACGCGGGCAGCCCAGCCCGAACGGTCCCCGCGATCCGGCCCGCAAGGCCGGGACACCGCACCACCGCTCGAACCGGAGCGCCGGACACCCTGTCGCGACGCCGATCGGCGCCCCGCGCCCGCTTCCCCTACCCGGCCCCGCGATTCCCCTTCCCGAGTCATCCCATGACAGTTAAGGAAGTGTCACGTGAGCACGAACCCCTTCGACGACGGGGACGGCCGCTTCCACGTCCTGGTCAACGACGAGGACCAGCACTCCCTGTGGCCGGTGTTCGCCGAGGTACCCGCGGGCTGGCGGGTGGTCTTCGGCGAGGCGGACCGGGCCGCATGCCTGGAGTACGTCGAGCGGAACTGGACCGACCTGCGCCCCAGGAGCCTGCGCGAGGCCATGGCGGCCGACTGACCGGACGGGGACCGCCCGCCCACGGGCCCCGCACACCTGCGTCCCCTCGCCGCCCGCGCACGCGGGCGGGCCGGACGCAGCGCAGCGACAGCGACCGCCGCCCGGACGCCCGGGCGGCCGGCCGGCTGGCGCCCAGGCAGACACTCTGAATTGGGGGACGAAGATTGTGAGCGGCGCTGCGAGAACCGCGGGCGGCTTCCGGGCCGCCCGGCCGGTCGGCAACGGCGGCGGGCCCGCGCACGGAGACGTGGTCCTGTCCTTCGCGGGACCACAGGCCGAGGTGCGCAAGACGGGGATGATCCTCCCGGCGAACCTGCCGGAGCGCTCCTGGGAGCAGATCGGCACCAACCTGCGCGAGCTCGGCAACTCCTCGGCCTGGTGGCTCGCCGACTGGCTCCGCTTCGGCGAGGCCGCCTACGGGTGGCGCCGCTACAAGGAGGCCATCGAGCGCACCGGGCTCGACTACCAGACCCTGCGCAACTACGCCTGGGTGGCGCGGCGGTTCGACCACCACCGCAGGCGCGACGCCCTCAGCTTCGCCCACCACGCCGAGGTGGCCCGTCTGGCCCCGCCGGAGCAGGACTACTGGCTGCGCAAGGCCGAGCGGCAGAAGTGGTCGCGCAACGAACTCCGCCGGGCGGTCCGCGCCGCCCTCGCCGTCCAGAACGACACGGCGGCCCTCCCGGCGGCCGCCGACGGCGAGGAGCCCGGGGTGTCCCGGCTGGCCGACTCCGCGGCCAAGCGCCGCCAGGTCACGACGCTCACGATCGAGCTCTCCGCCGACCAGCTGGAACACCTCTCGCAGACGGCGGCCGCCCACGGCCTGCCCGTGGACCAGTGGGTGACCCGGCTGATCGAGACCGCCGACCGGAAGACCGCCTAGCACCGGAAGACCGCCTAGCGGCGGCGCGCCGCCCGGACGCGCGGGCCGCCGGGACGCGCGGGCCGGTCCCGTTCCCCGTGGTGCGCCGGCGGCCCCTTCCGCCGGACACCTCTCACACCGGAGCCAGTTGATGATCCTTCAGGGAAAGCGGGTCGCCCTGCCCTCGGCACCCGTCGTCCACCGACAGTTCGAGGCGCACGCGCGGGCCACCCCCGACGCCGTCGCCGTCTCCTGCGCCGGCCGGCAGGTGACGTACGCGGAGCTGGACGCGCGGGCCAACCGGTTCGCGCACTTCCTCGCCGCGCGCGGGACCGGCCGCGGCGCGAAGGTCGGCCTCTGCCTCGACTACTCGGCCGACCTGCTCGTCGCGATCCTCGGTACGCTCAAGGCGGGCGCGGCCTACGTGCCGTTCGACCCGGCCTACCCGCCGGCCAGGCTCCGGCTGCTGCTGGACCAGGTCCCCGACCTGGCCCTGATCGTCGCCTCCCCGGCCACCGCCGGGCTGCTCGGGCAGGCGCCGCCCGTCGAGGTCGCCGGCTTCGAGGAGCTGTCGGACCGGCTGGCGGCCCTCCCGGACACCGCGCCCGCCGTCGAGGTCACCGGCGACGACCTGTGCTACGCGGTCTTCACCTCCGGATCGACCGGCACCCCGAAGCTGACCGCCGTGCGCCACGCGGGCTGGTTCAACCTGATGAACTGGCTGAGGCTGGAGTACGGCCTGCACCGGGGCTCGCACAACCTGGTCGTCAGCGCCTTCGGGTTCGACCTCTCCCAGCGCGCCCTGATGACACCGCTGTTCTGCGGCGCCACCCAGCACCTCATGGCCAGCCGGAACTTCGACCCCATGCTGGCGTACCGCACCCTGAACGAGCACGACGTCCGCACCGTGCACTGCGCCTCCAGCACCCTGTACCTGCTGGTCGACTGGGAGACCGCGCGCGGCGGCGACGCGCTGGCCCGGCTCGACTACGTGCTCTTCGGCGGCGAGCCCCTCAAGGCCGAACGGCTGGCGGACTGGGCGCGGCGCGAGGGCAACACCTGCACCCTCCTGCACCAGTACGGCGTCGCCGAGTGCACGGACGTCGCGACCTCCTACGACCTCGCCGGGTACCGGCCCGGCGCCCACGAGGTCGCCCCGGTCGGCAGGCCCGCCCACAACACCGACATCCACCTCCTCGACGAGGAGCTGCGCGGCGTCGCGGCGGGGGAGCAGGGCGAGATCTGCATCTCCGGCACCGGCGTCGGCGCCGGCTACCTGGGCGGCAGCGGGCCCGAGAACGCGAAGTTCACCACGATCGAGGTCGACGGGGTGCCGCGCAGGCTGTACCGCACGGGCGACCGCGGCTACGTGGACGAGGACGGGCAACTGGTCGTCCTCGGCCGGATCGACGCGCAGGTGAAGGTGCGGGGCATGCGCATCGACCCCTCCGACGTCGAACGCGCCCTCGGCCGGCTGGCCGGGGTCAGGGAGGCCGCCGTCGCGGTCACCTACACCGGCTCCGGCGAGGCCGAGCTGTCCGCGTTCGTCGTCCCGGCCGGAGGCGACCTCGCCGAGGAGGACCTGCGCGCCCGCCTCCTGGAGGACCTGCCGCGGAACATGGTGCCGGCCCGGTTCACCAACGTCCCGCGGATCCCGCTCAGCCCGCACGGAAAAGTGGACCGCGCGGCGCTCGTCGATGCCCAAGCGAGAGGACTGTGATGATTGCCGACGGTGTGCGCGCCATCTGGTGCCGCGAGTTCGAACGCGACGACATAGCGGCCGACGACGACTTCTTCGCCCTCGGCGGCCAGTCCCTGATCATGACCAAGATCCAGGGTGCCTACATCGAGGAACTGGGCGTCGAGGTCCCGATGGACCAGATGTTCCTCAACCCGACGATCGCGTCGATCTCCGCCTACATCGAATCCAGCCGGTGAGGGGGGACGCCGTGTCCGACTACGACGTCATCGTCGTCGGCGCCCGCTGCGCCGGCTCGCCGACCGCCATGCTCTTCGCGCAGCGGGGCTACCGCGTCCTGCTCCTGGAGAAGGCCCGCTTCCCGCAGGACACGCTGTCCTCGCACTACATCCACATGCAGGGCGTGGCCCTGCTGAACCGGTGGGGCCTGCTGGGGCGGATCCGCGACACCGGCTGCCAGCCGATCACCCACGAGCGCTACGAGGGCCCCGGCGTCCGCATCGACGGCTTCTCCCTGCCGATGGACGGCCTGACGACCACGTACGCGCCCCGGCGCTACGTGCTCGACCCGATCCTCGCGGAGGGCGCCGTGGCGGCCGGCGTGGAGTTCCGCGAGGGCTGCGCCGTCAACGACCTGCTCTGGGAGGACGACCGGGTCGTCGGCGTGCGGTACACCACGCCCGGCGGCGCCGAGGCCACCGACCGGGCTCGCCTGGTCGTCGGCGCGGACGGCATGCGGTCGCTGGTGGCCCGCAAGGCCGGCGCGCCCCACGTCATCGAGCACCCCCGGGCCACCTGCGTCTACTACAGCTACTGGTCCGGGGTCCCCTCCAGCTTCGAGCTGTACGAGCGGCCGGGGCGCTGGGTCGCCGCCGTCCCCACCAACGACGACCTCAAGCTGATCATGACCTACTTCCCGCAGGCCGACTACAACACGGTCCGCAGGGACGTCGAGCCCGCCTACCTCGAAGCCGTCCGCACCACCGCACCCGACCTGTACGGGCGGATGCGGGAGGGCAGCCGCGTCGAGCAGATGTACGGCACGGGCCACCAGGAGAACTTCTTCCGCAAGGCCTACGGGCCCGGATGGGTCCTGGTCGGCGACGCGGTCAACCACAAGGACTCCATCACCGCCCGCGGCATCACCGAGGCCTTCGTCCAGGCCCAGTCGCTCACCGACCTCGTCGGGGAGCGGCTGCACGAGGACACCGCGCTCCGGTCCGCGCTGCGCCGCTACGAGAACGCCCTGGGCAACGAGGCGCACAGCCAGTACCAGGGCGCCCTCAACGTGGCCGAGCTCAAGCCCGAGGGGCGCACGGAGATGCTGCGCAAGCTCGTCGGCCACCAGGAGCACATCGACCGGTACTTCTCCACGCTGTCCGGGGCGATCTCCATCGACGACTTCTACAACGAAGAACTCTTGACCTTGCTCGACCAGAGCTGAGCGACGACCGACCTGCTCCCTGGTTCGCCGAATTTGGAGACACAATGATCCCGTTGTCGTTCGCGCAGCGCCGGCTGTGGTTCGTGGACCGGTTCGATGGCCCCTCGCCGACCTACAACGGCGCCTTCGCCCTGCGGCTGACCGGTGAGCTGGACGCGGGCGCGCTCGAGGCGGCGCTCCGCGACGTCGTCGACCGGCACGAGGTCCTCCGCACGGTGATCGTCGAGGGCGACGACGGGATCCCGCACCAGCGGGTCCTGGCGTCCGGGGAGAAGCCGTTCGGCCTGCCGGTCCTCGCCGTCGCGCCGCAGGAGCGGGCGGCGGCGGTCGACCGGGCGGCCAAGGAGACCTTCGACCTGGCCGCCGACGCGCCGATCCGCGCCACGCTCCTGCGGACCGGGCCGGGCGAGCACACCCTCGTGCTCGTGGTGCACCACATCGCCCTGGACGGGGAGTCCCTCGGGCCGCTGCTGCGCGACCTCGCCGAGGCCTACGCGGCCCGCCGGGAGGGAGCGGCCCCCGCGTGGGAGCCGCTTCCCGTCCAGTACGCGGACTACACGCTGTGGCAGCAGGACGTGCTCGGCGACGAGAGCGACCCGGACAGCCTGGCCGCCGGACAGCTGGCGTACTGGCGCGAGGCCCTGGCCGACATGGCGCAGCCGCTGGCCCTGCCGACGGACCGCCCGCGCCCCAAGCGCACGGGCCCCGACGGCGGTCTGGTCCGCTTCCCGGTCGAACCCGGGCTGCTCGCCGCCGTGGAGAAGCTGGCCGCGGAGCAGGACATCACCGTCTCCATGGTCATGCACTCGGCGCTGGCGGTGCTCCTGCACCACCTCGGCTGCGGCGACGACATCCCCATCGGCGCGCCCATCGCCGGCCGCACCGACGAGGAACTGCGCGACCTCGTCGGCTTCTTCGTCAACACCTGGGTGCTGCGCGTCGACCTCTCCGGGAACCCGACCTTCCGCGAACTGCTCCTGCGGGTGCGGGACCGGGCGCTGGCCGCCTACGACAACCAGGACATCCCCTTCGAGCGGCTGGTGGAGCTGCTCAACCCGGACCGGTCCACCGCCTACCACCCCTTCTTCCAGGTGATGCTGGCCTGGCAGGAGCCCCTGGGCAGGCTGGAGTTCGCCGGGCTCACGGCCGAGTCCGAGACGCTGGAGACCGGCACGGCCAAGTTCGACCTGTTCTTCAACATGATCCCGGACTCGTCGGGCGGGGCGGAGGTCCGCCTGGAGTACGCCACCGACCTGTTCGACGGGGGCACGGTCGAGACCCTCGCGGCCCGGTTCGTGCGCGTGCTCGGCGCCCTCGCCGCCGACTCGGAGCGCGCCGTCGGCGCCGTCGACGTCCTCGACGACACCGAGCGCGGCCTGCTGCTCGACCGGTTCAACGACACCGCCGCCGAACTGCCCGCACTGACCGTCCCGCAGCTCTTCGAGGAGCAGGCGGCCAGGACGCCGGACGCCCCCGCGCTCGTGTGCGACGGCCGGACGCTGACCTACCGCGAGCTCGACGAGCGGGCCAACGGCGTCGCGTGGGAGCTGATCCGGCGCGGCGCCGGGCCGGAGGACCTCGTGGTGCTGGCGCTGCCGCGCACCGAGGACCTGGTCGCCGGCCTGCTCGGCATCCTCAAGTCCGGTGCCGGCTACGTGCCGCTGGACCCGCAGTACCTCGCCGGACGGGCGCGGACCGTGCTGTCCGAGGCCCGCCCGCGGCTCGTGCTCACGGACACCGCGACCGCCCGGGAGCTGCCGGAGCACGAGGTCCCGACCGTCAACCTCGACGACCGCGCCTCCTGGGAGGCCGCGCCGGAGGGGGCGCCGGACGACGCCGCCCGCACCGCGCCGCTGTCCCCGGACAACCTGGCGTACGTGATGTACACCTCCGGCTCCACCGGCAAGCCGAAGGGCGCGGCGATCACCCACCGCAGCGTGGTCAACGGCGTACGGGAACTGGTGCGCGTCCTCGACGCGCCGCCCGGCTGGAAGATGCTCTCGGGCACCTCCGTCAACTTCGACGTCTCGGTCTTCGAGCTGCTGACCACCCTCTCCACCGGCGGCACCGCCGAGGTCGTGGCGAACGCCCTGGCCCTCGCCGAACGGGACGGCTGGGACGGCCACGTCCTCAGCGGCGTCCCCTCGGTCCTCGGCGAGCTGGCGGGCCACCTGGAGAAGGCGCACGACGTGCGCTCGGTCGTCTTCGCGGGCGACGTCCTCCCGGCCCGGCTGGTGCGGCAGGTGCGCGAGGCCCTGCCCGGCGCGCAGATCGTTAACTCCTACGGGCAGAGCGAGAGCTTCTACGCCACGGCGTTCTCCGTCGCGGCGTCCGAGGAGTGGGAGCGCGGCGAGGTCGCGCCGATCGGCACCCCGCTGGGGAACATGCGCGCCTACGTGCTGGGCCCCGGCCTCGCCCCGGTCCCGCAGGGCGTGATCGGCGAGCTGTACGTGGTCGGGACCTGCCTCGGCCGCGGCTACCACGACCGCCCCGGCCTGACCGCGGAGCGCTTCGTGGCCAACCCGTTCGGCCCCGCGGGCGAGCGCATGTACCGCACGGGCGACCTGGCCCGCTGGAACGCCGACGGCCGGCTGGAGTGCGTCGGCCGCGGCGACGGCCAGGTCAAGGTGCGCGGCTTCCGCATCGAGACCGCCGAGGTCGAGGCCGCGCTCACCGCGCACCCCGGCATCAGCGAGGCCGTGGTCATCGGCCGCGAGGCGCCCTCGGGCGGCAAGCGGCTCGTCGCCTACGTGGTCCACACCGGCGAGGGGGCCGTCGGCGACGACGGCGCCGGCGGCATCGGCGACGTGGACGTCCAGGCCGGCGCCTCGGCCGCCGAGCTGCGCCGGTTCACGGCGGCCCGGCTGCCCGACTACATGGTGCCCTCGGCCTTCGTGGCCGTCGGACGGCTGCCGCTCGGCCCGACCGGCAAGCTGGACCGCTCGGCGCTGCCCGAACCGGAGTTCCTGGGCGAGGCCTACCGGGAGCCGCGCACCGAGGCCGAGAAGATCATCACCGCGGCGTACGCGGACGTGCTCGGCGTCGACCGGGTCGGCGTCGACGACGACTTCTTCGCCGTGGGCGGGGACAGCCTGCGGTCGATCCAGGTCGTGGCCCGGGCCCGGGCCCGGGGCCTGGACCTCACCACGCGGGAGATCTTCGAGTGCCGTACGGCGGCCCGGCTGGCGGAGGCCGCCGCCGACCGCGGCGACCGGGTGCCCGTCCTCGCGGAGCTCGACGGAGGCGGCGTCGGCCCGATGCCGCTCCAGCCGGTGGCCCGGCACGTGTTCGAGCACGGCGGCGGGCTGAACCGCTTCGCCATGTCGATCGTGCTGGACCTGCCCCGGGGCATCGACGCGGCCGGGCTGGCCGCGACGCTCGACGCCGTGCTCGACCGCCACGACCTGCTGCGCGCGCGGCTCGTGCGCGACGGCGGCGAGCCCTCCCTCGTCGTCCGCCCGCAGGGCTCCGTACGGGCCGCGGACCTGGTCCGCCGCGTCCCCGTCGCCGGCGGGTGGGACGACCCCGCGGAGCTGGAGGCGGCCAGGGCGGAACTGGACGCCTCGGCCGGCCGGCTCGACCCCGCGGCCGGCACCGTGGCGGACTTCGTCTGGTTCGCCGCGGACTCCGGCGAGGGCCGGCTCCTCGTGGTCCTGCACCACCTGGTCGTGGACGGGGTCTCCTGGCGCATCCTCATGTCCGACCTCGCCGAAGCCTGGCAGGAGGTCCGCTCCGGCCGCACCCCCGACCTGCCCGCCGTCGGCACCTCCGCCCGCCGCTGGGCGGCCGCCCTGGAGTCCGAGGCGCTCTCCCCGGAGCGGGAGGAGGAGTTGGACCACTGGCGCGACGTGCTGGAGTCCGCCAACCTCCCGCTCGGCGAGCGCGCCTTCGACCCGGCCGTGGACGTGATGTCCACCCTCGACACCGTACGGGTGCAGCTGCCCGCCGAGGTCACCGAGGCCGTGCTGACCCGCCTCCCCGCGGCGTTCAAGGGCACCGGCACCGACGTGCTGCTCGCCGCCCTCGCCCTCGCGGTGAACCGCTGGCGCGGCGACGACCGCTCGACCCTGGTCCGGCTGGAGGGCCACGGCCGCGAGGAGGACGCCGTCCCCGGCGCCGACCTCTCCCGGACCGTCGGCTGGTTCACCAGCATGTACCCCGCCAAGGTCGACGTGCGGGGCGTGGACCTGGACGGCGTCCTGGCCGGCGGCCCCGCGGCCGGACAGGCGCTCAAGCGGGTCAAGGAGCAGCTGCGCGGCGTCCCGGACAAGGGCCTCGGCTACGGCCTGCTGCGCTGGCTGAACGAGGAGACCGCGGCCCAGCTGGAGGAGTACGCGGCCCCGCAGATCGGCTTCAACTACCTCGGCCGGATCTCCGACGCCGACGTGCCCGAGCACCTGCGCGGCCAGGGCTGGGCCCCGTCCGGCTGGTCCTCCGAGCTGATCCCGACGCCCGACCCGGACCTGCCCGCGCTGTCCGCGCTGGAGGTCAACTCGGTCGTCACCGACACCGCGGAGGGCGCCCGCCTCCAGACCGTGTTCATGTTCCCCACCGGCGTGCTCTCCCGCGAGCGGGTCTCCGCGCTGGCCGACCTGTGGGTCGAGGTGCTGCACGGCATGGCCGCGTACGCCGCCCGCCCGCGGATCGGCGGGCTCACCCCCTCCGACGCCCCGCTGGTGCCGGTCGGCCAGGACGAGATCGACGGCTGGGAGGAGCGCTACGGCCGGCTGGTCCAGGTCTGGCCGCAGGCCCCCGGCCAGTCCGGCATCCAGTTCCAGGCGGCCCTCGCCGACGGCACCTTCGACGTCTACCACATGCAGTTCGTGCTGCACCTGTCCGGACCCGTGGACCCGGCGCGGATGCGGGCGGCCGGGCAGGCGCTCCTCGACCGCTACCCGAACCTGCGCTCCGCGTTCCTCGCCACCGCCGGCGGCGACCCCGTCCAGATCGTGGCCGAGCAGGTCGCCGTGCCCTGGCGGCACCTCGACCTGACCGGCCGCGACGAGGCCGCGCAGGACGCCGCGCTCGACGCGGCCCTCGCCGCCGACCGGGCCGACCAGCTCGACCCCGCGCGGCCGCCGCTGATCCGCCTGGCCCTGCTCACCTGCGGGCCGCAGCGCTCCAAGCTCATCGTCACCGCCCACCACACCCTCTTCGACGGCTGGTCGTCGCCGCTGGTCATCAAGGACCTGGTCCGCCTGTACGCGGGCGACGAGGAGCTCCCCCCGGTCCGCGGCTACGGCGACTACCTCGCCTGGCTGTCCCGGCAGGACCGGGAGGCCTCCGCCGCCCGGTGGAAGGAGGAGCTCGACGGCTTCGAGCAGCCCACCCTGGTGGCCGCCGACCGCACCGCCCGGGGGGAGGCCGAGGCCCTCGGCCGCGTCGAGGTCCCGCTCTCCATCGACAAGGGCCGCGAGCTCGCCCGCCGCGCCGCCGAACTCGGCGTCACGCTGAACACCCTCCTCCAGGGCGCGTGGGCGGTCCTGCTCTCGAAGCTCACCGGGCAGCACGACGTGGTGTTCGGCGCCGCCGTCAACGGCCGCCCGGCCGACCTGGCCGGCTCGGACGAGATGGTCGGCCTGTTCATCAACACCCTGCCGACCCGCGTCCGCTGCCGGCCGGGCGACACCCTGGCCGAGGTCGTCACCGACCTCCAGGACCGGCAGGTGTCCCTGCTCGACCACCACTACTACGGCCTGGCCGACATCCAGCGCGGCGTCGGGCTGCCCTCGCTGTTCGACACCATCGTCGTCTTCGAGAACTACCCGATCGACCGCGAGGGCATCGTCGAGGCCAACGAGTCGGCGGGTTTCACGATCGACGCCATCCGGCCCTTCGCCGGCTCGCACTACCCGCTCACCCTCAACTCCTCCGACCCCTACCTGCGGCTCTCCCTCGACTACCAGACCACCCTCTTCGACCGCGCCGCCGCCGAGGTCCTCGCCGCCCGGCTCGTGCGGGTGCTGGACCGGGTGCTGGAGGACCCCCGGACCCCCGTCGGCGCCGTCGACGTCCTGTCGGACGAGGAGCGGCACCGGCTGGTCGCCGGGGTCAACGACACGGCGCACCCCGTCACGGCGGACACCCTGCCGGGGGCCTTCGAGGCCCAGGTCCGGCGCGAGCCCGACCGGGTGGCGCTGATCGGCGAGCACGAGACCCTGACCTACGCCGAGTTCAACCGCCGCGCCAACCGCCTGGCGCACTGGCTCGTGGAGCGGGGCGCGGGCCCCGAGCGGCTGGTCGCCGTGAAGGTCCCCCGCTCCGTGGACCTGATGGTCGCCGTCTACGCCGTGGTGAAGGCCGGCGCCGCCTACGTGCCGGTCGACACCGAGCTCCCCGAGGACCGGGTCCGGCTCGTGCTGGAGGGCGCGGACCCGCTGCTCGTGCTCGACGCGGACCTCCCGGACGTCTCCGGGTACCCGGACACGGACCCCGTGCGCGCCCTGACCCCGGACCACGCCGCGTACGTCATCTTCACCTCCGGCTCCACCGGCCGCCCCAAGGGCGTCCAGGTGGCCCACGGGGCGATCATGAACCGGCTGGAGTGGGGCCTGTCCCACTTCGACGTCGGCCCGCAGGACCGGGTCCTGCTCAGCACGACGGCGAGCTTCGACGTCTCGGTGCCGGAGATCTTCGCACCGCTCCAGGTGGGCGCCGCCGTGGTCATCGCGCGCCCCGACGGCCGCCGCGACCCCGCCTACCTCGCCGACCTGATCCGACGCGAGCGGGTCACCGGCGCGGACTTCGTGCCCTCCCTGCTGGAGGCCTTCGCGGGCGAGCCCTCGGCCAAGGACTGCGACAGCCTGCGCTGGATCGAGGTCGCCGGCGAGGCGTTCCCGCCCGCCCTGGCCAACAAGGTCTCCGGCCTCCTGCCGGACCTCGGCGTGTACAACCTCTACGGTCCCACCGAGGCCTCCGTCGAGGTCACCGCCCACCGGCACCTGCCGGGCGCGGACCGGGTGCCGATCGGCGCACCCGTGTGGAACACGCAGGTGTACGTGCTCGACGCGGCGCTGCGCCCCGTCGCCCCCGGTGTCGCCGGCGAGCTCTACCTGGCCGGCACCGGGCTCGCCCGGGGCTACCTCGGCCAGACCGGCCTCACCTCGGAGCGCTTCGTCGCCTGCCCGTTCGGCGCGCCGGGCAGCCGGATGTACCGCACCGGCGACGTCGTGCGCTGGAACGGGGACGGCCGGGTCGAGTACATCGGCCGGTCCGACTTCCAGGTCAAGCTCCGCGGCTTCCGCATCGAACTCGGAGAGATCGAGCAGGCGGTCGCCGCGCACCCGGACGTCGACAGCGCCGTCGCCCTGGTCCGCGAGGACCGCCCCGGCGACCAGCGCCTGGTCGTGTACGTGGTCCCGGCGGCCGGCCGGACCCCCGACCGGCTCGACCCCCAGGCCTTGACGGACCTGGCCCGCGAGCACCTGCCGGAGTACATGGTCCCCTCCGCCGTCGTACCGCTGGCCGCGCTCCCCTCCACGCCGAGCGGGAAGCTCGACCGCAAGGCCCTGCCCGCACCGGACCTCCCCGCCCGGGCCGAGGCCGGACGGGGCCCGCGCAACCCCACCGAGGAAACCCTGTGCCGGCTGTTCGCCGAGCTGCTGGGCGTGGAGGAGATCGGCATCGACGTCGACTTCTTCGACCACGGCGGGCACTCGCTGCTGGCCACCCGGCTCACCGGCCGCATCCGCAACGCCCTCGACGTCGACGTGAAGGTCACGACGGTGTTCCGCAATCCGACCGTCGCCGGGCTGGCGGAGCAGATCGCGGAACTCGCCGAGTCGAACCGCCCGCAGCTGCGCCCCCGACTGGGCCAGATGACCGTATCGGAGAACCGTCGATGATCCCGCTGTCCTTCGCGCAACGCCGGATGTGGTTCCTCCACCGCCTGGAGGGCCCGACCGCGACCTACAACATCCCGTTCGTCCTGCGCCTGGACGGACCGCTGGACACGCGGGCCCTGGCCGCGGCGGTGCGCGACGTCGTCACCCGGCACGAGAGCCTGCGCACCCTGATCGCGGAGGACGCGGACGGCACGCCCGAGCAGCTGATCCTGCCGCCGCAGGAGGCGGACCCGCAGTTCCGGGTGGCCGACGCGGCCGCCGACGCCGTGGACGCCGCGCTGCGCGCCGCCGTGGCCGAGCCCTTCGACCTGGACACCGAACCGCCCCTGCGGGCGACCGTCTTCCGCGTCGCCCCGCAGGAGCACGTCCTGGCGTTCGTCTTCCACCACATCGCGGCGGACGGCGCCTCGATGGGCCCGTTCCTGCGGGACCTGATGCGGGCGTACGCAGCCCGCCACGCGGGGAGCGCGCCCGACTGGGCGCCGCTGGAGGTGCAGTACAAGGACTACACGCTGTGGCAGCAGCAGCTGCTGGGCGACGAGGCCGACCCGCGGAGCATCGCGGCGGGGCAGCTGGACTACTGGCGCCGGGAGCTGGCGGACGTGCCGCAGCCGGTGAACCTGCCGCTGGACCGGCCCCGGCCGGCGGTGGCGAGCCACCGCGGCGGCCACGTCTCCTTCGAGCTGGAACCCGGACTCGTCGCCCGGCTCGGGAAACTGGCCGCCGAGCACGGCGCCACGGCCCCGATGGCCGCCCAGGCCGCGCTGGCCGTGCTGCTCCAGAAGCTGGGCGGCGGCGACGACGTGACGATCGGCAGCCCCATCGAGGGGCGCACCGAGGAGGCCCTGGCCGATCTGATCGGCTTCTTCGTCAACACCTGGGTGCTGCGCGCCGACCTGTCGCACAACCCCTCCTTCGGCGAGCTGCTGGAGCAGGCGCGGGACAAGGCCCTCGCCGCCTACGACAACCAGGACGTCCCCTTCGAGCGGCTGGTCGAACTGATCGGACTGGACCGCTCCACCTCCTACCAGCCGCTGTTCCAGACCATGCTGGCCTGGCAGTTCGTCTGGCCGGAGATCGAGATGCCGGGCCTGCGGGTCACCCCGGTCGCCCTGGGCACGGACACCGCCAAGTTCGACCTGTTCTTCAACATCGTCCCGGACGCCACCGGCCGCGCGCACGGCCGCCTGGAGTACGCGGCCGAGCTCTTCGACCACCCCACCGCCGTCGCCGTCGTCGACCGGTTCGTGCGCATCCTGGAACAGGCGGTCGCCGATCCCGCCGTGCGCGTCGCGGACCTCGACGTCCTCGACGCGGACGAGCGCGCCTGGCTGCTGCGCACGGCCAACGACACCGCCGAGCCCACCCTGGAGCCGGGCCTGGCCGAGGCCGTCGCCCGGCGGGCCCGCACCGCACCGGACGCCCCCGCCGTCATCGGCGAGGAGGAGACCCTGACCTACGCGGAGCTGGACGCCCGGGCCAACCGGCTGGCGCACTGGCTGATCGCCCGCAGGGTGCGCCCCGAGTCCCCGGTGGCCGTCCGCCTGCCCCGCTCGCCGGAACTCGTGGTCGCCCTGCTCGCCGTCCTCAAGGCGGGCGCGGCCTACGTCCCGATCGACCCGGACCACCCCGAGTCCCGCATCGCCTACATCCTCGCCGACTCCCGCCCCGCCCTCGTGCTCGACGCCCAGACGCTGGCCGGCGCGCACGGCGGCGCCGGACACCCCGACACGGCCCCCGCCCCGCGCGTCATGCCCGACCACACCGCCTACGTCATCTACACCTCGGGCTCCACCGGCAACCCCAAGGGCGTCTGCGTGCCGCGCGGCGCACTGGACAACTTCCTCGCCACGATGGGCCGACGGGTCCCGCTGTCGCCCGCCGACCGCTGGCTCGCGGTCACGACCGTCTCCTTCGACATCGCCGCACTGGAGCTCTACCTGCCGCTGGTGTCCGGCGCGGCCGTCGTACTGGCCGGCAAGGACACCCTCGCCGACCCCTCGCAGGTCGTGGCCCTGCTGCGCCGCCACCGGGTCGGCGTGGTGCAGGCGACCCCGGCGTTCTGGCAGATGCTGCTCACGCACGAGCCGGACGCCGTGAAGGGCCTGCGCGTCCTGACCGGCGGCGAGGCCCTGCCGGCCCGGCTGGCCGGGACGCTCGCCGCCGGGGCCGACGAGGTGTTCAACGTCTACGGCCCCACCGAGACCACCATCTGGTCGACCATGGCGCCCGTCGAGCCGGACGCCGGCGTGGCCATCGGCACGCCGATCGGCAACACGCGCGTGTACGTGCTCGACGCGCGGCTGCGCCCGGTCCCGCGCGGGGTGCAGGGCGAGCTGTACATCGCCGGGGACGGTCTGGCGCGCGGGTACCAGGGCCGGCCCGGCCTGACCGCCGAGCGGTTCACGGCCTGCCCCTTCGGCCCCGCCGGCACCCGCATGTACCGCACCGGAGACCTCGTCCGATGGTCCGCGGACGGCCGCCTGGAGTACGTCGGACGCACCGACTTCCAGGTGAAGGTGCGGGGCTTCCGCATCGAGCTGGGCGAGATCGAGAACGTGCTGGCCGGCCACCCCGGCGTGGCCCAGGCCGTGGTCGTGGTGCGCGAGGACCGGGAGGACGACAAGCGCCTCGTGGGCTACGTGGTGCCCGGCCCGCACGGCGCGGCGGCCGACGCCGACGCCGAGGCCGCCGCCCGGGTGGACGAGTGGCGCCAGGTCTACGACGACACCTACGCCGGCTCCGGCGACGAGGCCCTCGGCGAGGACTTCGAGCTGTGGACCTCCTCCTACGACGGCGAGCCGATCCCGCGCGGGCAGATGCGGGAGTGGCAGGACGCGGCGGTGGCGCAGGTGCTGCGCTACGCGCCGCGCCGGGTGCTGGAGATCGGTGTCGGTTCCGGCCTGCTGCTGGCGAAGATCGTCGGCGAGGTCGAGGAGTACTGGGGCACCGACATCTCGGCCACCGTCGTCGACCGCGTCCGCCGACAGGCCGAACAGGCCGGCCACGGCGACCGGGTCCGGCTCAGCGCCCAGGCGGCGGACGACGTGTCCGGGCTGCCCCGCGGCGCCTTCGACACGGTCGTGCTGAACTCGGTGGTCCAGTACTTCCCGAGCGCCGACTACCTGGACCGGGTGCTGCGCGAGGCCGTGGAACTGCTCGCCCCCGGCGGCCGGGTGATCGTCGGCGACGTCCGCAACGCCGCCACGCTGCGGATGCTGCTCACCGCCGCGCAGCGCGCGGCGCACCCCTACGCGGCGACCGAGGAGCTGCGCGGCCTGGTGGAGAAGGCGGTGTTCGCCGAGCGGGAGCTGGTCGTCGCCCCCGAGTGGTTCACCGACTGGGCGCAGGGCCGCCCCGTCGGCGTCGACATCCGGCTGAAGGCGGCGTCGGCGCACAACGAACTGACCCGGCACCGCTACGAGGTCGTCCTGCACAAGGAGCCGGCCGACGCGCTCGACCTCGCCGGCGTACCGGCCGTGCCGTGGACCGGACCCGACGACCTCGGCGAACTGGCCCTCCGGGTGGACCGTTCGGGCCCGGTGCGCGTGACCGGGATCCCCAACGCACGGCTGGCCGAGGAGTCCGCCGCGGCCGTCGCGGCCGGCGTCCTCGACCCGGCGCCCGGCCCGGGCGCCGGGCCCGCCGACCCGGAGGAACTGCGCCGCGCGGCGCGCGACCACGGCCGGGACGCGGTCGTCACCTGGTCCGGCGCGGACGCGCGCCGCTTCGACCTGGTCCTGCTGCCCGCGCCGCAGGCCGGCCGGCGGCCCGTCACGGGCGCCTTCGCCGCCGGCGCGGGCGGCCGGATCCGGTCCAACGACCCCTCGCTCGCCACGTCGATCGGCCCGCTGCTCGCCCGGCTGCCCGAGTACCTGCGCGAACGCCTCCCCGAGTACATGGTCCCCACCGCGATCGTGCCGCTCTCGCAGATCCCGCTGACCCCGAACGGGAAACTGAACCGCAAGGCGCTGCCGGTACCGGACTACGCGCAGGCCTCCACCGGCCGGGCGCCGCGCGACGCGCGCGAGGAGACCCTCTGCGCGCTCTTCGCCGAAGTCCTCGGCCTGGAGCGGGTCGGCATCGACGACGACTACTTCGCCCTCGGCGGGGACAGCATCCGCTCCATCCAGGTCGTCGCCCGGGCCAAGGCCCGCGGCACGGTCATCACCGTGCGGGAGATCTTCGAACACCGCACGGTCGCCCGGCTCGCGGAACTGGTGGACGGGCGGGCCGAGGAGCCCCCGGCCCTGGCCGAGCTGCCCGGCGGCGCCGTCGGCCGGGCCCCGCTGCCCCCGGCGGCACGCGACCTCCTCGCGCGCGGCGGCGGCATCGGCCGGCTGTGCACCTCCAGGGTGCTGACCCTGCCCGAGGGCGTCGCCCGCCCGGAGCTGGCCGCGGCGGTCCAGGCCGTCCTGGACCGGCACGACGTGCTGCGCGCCCGGCTCGACCGGGACGGGACCGCCCTGTTCGTGGAGCCGTCCGGCAGCGTGGACGCCGGCGCGCTGCTGCGGGAGGCCCGGGGCGACGCCGTGCGGGCCGAGCTCGACGCCGCCGCCGGCCGGCTCGACCCCGACGCGGGCGTCATGGCGCAGTTCGTCCGGCTCACCCCCGATTCGGGCCCCGACCGGCTGCTGGTCGTCGCGCACCGCCTGGCCGTGGACTCCGTGTCCTGGCCGATCCTGGTCGCGGACCTGGTCCGCGCCTGGCAGCAGGCCCGCGACGGCCGCACCCCCGAACTCCCCCGGACCGGCACCTCGTACCGGCGCTGGGCCCACGCCCTGGCCGACGGGCCGGCCGCCCCCCGGTCCGCCGAGCCGCGGCCGGCCCCGTACGCGGACGAGCCCCTGCTCGGGACGCGCCGGCCCGACCCGGCGCGGGACCTCGCCGCCACCGCGGAAACGGTACGGGTCCGGGTGCCGGCGGACGTCACGGCGGCCCTGCTCGACCTGCTGCCCTCCGCCTACCGCACCGGCGCCGAGGACGGGCTGGTCACCGCGCTGGCGCTGGCCCTGGCCCGCCACCGCGAGACGCGCGCCCTGCCGGGGGCGCCGGTGTCGGTCCGGCTGGAGGGGCGGGAACGGGACGGGCACGCGGTGCCCGGCGCCGACCTGTCCCGCACGGTCGGCTGGCTCACCGCGGTCTTCCCGGCCCGCCTCGACCTGGCCGGCGTCGACCTCGCGGACGCCTTCGCTGGCGGCCCGGCCGCCGGGCGGGCGCTGAAGGCCGTCAAGGAGCAGGTGCGCGCGGCGGCCGGCCACGACCTCCCCGAGGACTCCGCCGCACCGCAGATCGGGTTCGGCTACCTCGGCAGGAGCTCCGGCGAGGAGCTGCCCGGCGAGCTGGGCGGCCTCGGCTGGGCGGCCGACCCCGCGTACCGGGACCTGACCGCCGCGCCGGACGCCGACATGCCGCTTCCCTCCGCCCTGGAGGTCGGCGTCGTGGCCGTCCCCGCCCCCGGCGGTGACGAGCTGACCGCCACCTTCGCCTTCCCCGCCGGGGTGCTCCCCCGCGAGGAGGTGGCCGAGCTGGCCGGGCTGTGGGTCCGGGCGCTGACCGCCCTGGCCCGGCACGCCGCGGCCCCCGGCGCCGGCGGACTGACCCCGTCCGACGCGCCCCTCGTCGGCGCGGGCCAGGAGGAGATCGACACCTGGGAGGCCCGCTACGGCAGGCTGGCCGAGATCTGGCCGGCGACCCCGACCCAGTCCGGGATGCTCTTCCACACGATGCTCGCCGGGAGCGCGTTCGACCCCTACCACAACCAGCTGGTGTTCCACCTCTCCGGCGAGGTCGACCCGGAGCGCATGCGCCGGGCCGGGCAGGCCCTGCTGGAGCGCCACCCCAACCTCCGCGCCGCGTACGTCGACCGGGCCGACGGCGACGTCGTCCAGGTGGTGCCGGCCGAGGGCGTCGCCCTGCCCTGGCAGTACCTCGACCTGACCGGCGCCGACGCGGCCGGGCGCACCGAGGCGTTCGAGCGGTTCCTCGTCGAGGACCGGGCCGCCCACTTCGCCCTGGACGCCCCGCCGCTCATCCGGCTGTCCCTCGTCGTCACCGAGCCCGGCCGCGCCGACCTCGTGATGACCTCCCACCACGTGCTCTTCGACGGCTGGTCCACGCCCCTGCTGATGCGGGACCTGCTGCTGCTCTACGGCTCCCGCGGCGACCCGGCCGCCCTGCCCGCGGCCCCCGACTTCGGCGCGTTCCTGGCCTGGCGCGCCCGGCAGGACGAGGAGGAGTCCGCCCGGGCGTGGACGGCCGAGCTCGACGGGGTCGAGGAACCGACCCTGCTCGCCCCCGGCTCCGAGGGCATCGGGGAGGAGGGCGTCGAACAGCTCGACGTGCCGCTCCCGGCCGAGGAGGCGCGGGCCCTGGCGGTGCGCGCCGCCGAGCTGGGCGTCACCGTCAACACCCTGGTCCAGGGCGCCTGGGGGCTGCTGCTCGGCCGGCTCACCGGCCGCCGGGACGTGGTGTTCGGCGCGACCGTCTCCGGGCGCCCGCCCGCCGTGACGGACGTGGACGCCATGGTCGGGATGTTCATCAACACCCTCCCCGTACGCCTCGCCCACGCCCCCGGCGACACCCTCGCCGAGATCCTCACCCGGCTCCAGGACCGGCAGGCCGGCCTGCTGGACCACCACCACCGCGGCCTCACCGAGGTCCAGCGGGCCGTCGGCCGGCAGACCCTCTTCGACACGCTGTTCGTCTTCGAGTCCTACCCCGTCGACCGGGAGGGCCTCGCCGCCGCGAGCACCGCGGCGGACGGCATCGCCTTCACGGGCCTGCGCCCGGCCACGGCTACCAACTACCCGCTGGCCCTGATGGCGGCGGCCGACCCGCACCTCCAGCTGATCTTCCAGTACGCGCCCGGCGTCTTCGGCCGGGACGCGGTGGAGGCGATCGCCGACCGCCTCGTGCGCGTCCTGCGGCAGGTGGCGGCCTCCCCGGAGCTGAAGGCCGCACAGTTGGAGGTCCTGGAGCCGGCCGAACGCGACCGGCTGCTCGCCGCCTTCAACGACACGGCCGTGCCCACCCCGGACACCACCGTGGGCGGCCTCGTCGAGGCGCAGGCCGCCCGGACCCCGGACGAGCCCGCCGTGGTCGCGGGGGACGAGACCCTCACCTACCGCGAGCTGAACGCCCGGGCCGACCGCCTGGCGGGCGAACTGGCCCGCCGCGGCGTGGGACCGGAGTCGCTGGTCGCGCTGGCCCTGCCGAGGACGGCGGAGCTCGTCGTCGCACTGCTCGCGGTCCTGAAGGCGGGCGGCGCCTACCTGCCGGTCGACCCCAGGTACCCGAGCCACCGCCTGGCGGCCATCCTCGCCGAGGCGCGCCCGCGCCTGGTCCTGACGGACTCCGCGACGGCCGCGGGGCTGCCCGGGCACGAGGCACCGGACCTCCTCCTCGACACGCTCGGCCCGGCCGGGGACGCCACCGGGCCCGCCCGGCCGCCCCACGCGGACCAGCTGGCCTACGTGATGTACACCTCCGGCTCCTCGGGCACGCCCAAGGGCGTCGCCATCACCCACGCGAACATCGTCAACGGCGTGCTGGAACTCGCCTCCCGCGTGGGGATGGCACCCGGCAAGCGGCTCCTCGCGGGCACGTCCGTCAACTTCGACGTCTCGGTGTTCGAGATCTTCACGACCCTCGCCGCCGGCGGGGTCGTCGAACTGGTCCGCGACGTCCTGGTGCTGGGCGAGCGGAAGGAGGGCTGGAGCGGCAGCGTCATCTCCACCGTCCCCTCCGCCTTCGCCGAACTCGTCGACGGCATCGCCGGCCGCACCGCCGTGGAGACGGTCGTCTTCGCCGGCGAGGCCCTGCCCTCCTCGCTCGTCGAGAAGGTGCGCGGCGCCTTCCCGGGCGTACGGGTCGTCAACGCCTACGGGCAGAGCGAGTCGTTCTACGCCACCGCCCACACCGTCTCCGGCGGGGCCGCGGACCGGGCCGGCAGCGCGCCCGTCGGCACCCCGCTCGGCAACATGCGGACCTACGTCCTGGGCCCCGACCTGGCACCGGTGCCCCAGGGCGCGGTCGGCGAGCTGTACGTCGGCGGCAACGTGGGCCGCGGCTACCAGGGCCGCGCCGACCTGACGGCCGACCGCTTCGTGGCCGACCCGTTCGGCCCGGCCGGCTCGCGCATGTACCGCACCGGCGACCTGGCCCGCTGGAACGGCGGCGACCTGCTGGAGTACGTGGGCCGTGCGGACGCGCAGGTCAAGGTGCGCGGCTTCCGCGTCGAACCCGGCGAGGTCGAGGCCGCGCTCACCGCGCACCCCGCCGTCGCCCAGGCGGCCGTCATCGCCCGGCCGGCGGCGGCCGGCTCCGGCAGGCAGCTCGTCGCGTACGCCGTCCCCTCGGGCGCGACGGACGCCGAGGAGCTCCGCCGGTTCACCGCCGGGCGGCTGCCCGAGTTCATGGTGCCCTCCGCCTTCGTCCTGCTGGACCGGCTGCCGCTGATGCCCAACGGCAAGCTGGACCGGGCCGCCCTGCCCGAGCCGGAGTTCACCGGCGCCCCCTACCGCGCGCCCCGCACCGCCCGCGAGGAAGCGCTGGTCGCGCTGTTCGCCGAGGTGCTCGGCCTGGAGCGGGTCGGCATCGACGACGGCTTCTTCGAGCTCGGCGGGCATTCCCTGCTCGCCACCCGGCTGATCAGCCGCGCCCGGACCGAGCTGGGGCTGGAGATACCCATCCGCAAGATCTTCGACCTGCCGACGGTGGCCGCGCTCGCACCGTGGCTGGAGGAATCGGCCGTCCCGCGTCGCCCCAGTCTGCGCCAGATGTTCGTATGAGGAGTGAAGCAATGATTCCGCTGTCCTTCGTGCAACGCCGCACATGGTTCCTGCACCAGCTGGAGGGTGCGGAGACCTGGAACATCTCCTCGGCGTTCCGGCTGACCGGGCGACTGGACGAGGACGCCCTCCTCGCCGCGCTCCGCGACCTCGTCGACCGGCACGAGATCCTGCGCACCACCTACCTGACGGACGACGACGGCGAGCCCCACCAGCTGATCCTGCCCCTGGAGCGGGCGCTGGAGCAGGTCCGGGTGCCGGTGGCCGAGGTGGCCGCCGAGGACGTGTCCGCCGCCGTCGACGAGACCGTCGCGCACTGGTTCGACCTGGAGACGGAGATCCCCCTGCGGGCACGCCTGCTGCGCTCCGGACCCGAGGACCACGTCCTGGTCCTGGTCGTCCACCACATCGCCTCGGACGGCAGCTCCGGCGCGCCCCTGGCCCGCGACCTGGCTGCCGCCTACAACGCGCGCCGGGCCGGCCGGGCCCCGGACTGGGAGCCGCTGCCCGTCCAGTACAAGGACTTCACGATGTGGCAGCGCGAGGTCCTCGGCGACCTGGCCGACCCGGGCAGCCTCGGCGCGCAGCAGATCGCCTACTGGCGGCGGGAGCTGGAGGGCGTCCCGCAGCCGCTGAACCTCCCGCTCGACCGCCCCCGCTCCGTCGAGGCGGGCACGGACGGAGACGCGGTCCCCATCCCCGTCGCCGCCGAGGTGATGGCCGGACTGCAGAAGCTCGCCGACGGGCGCGGGCTGACCATGTCGATGGTCATGCAGGCCGCGCTCGGCGTGCTGCTGGGCAAGCTCGGCGGCGGCGAGGACATCCCGGTCGGCACCCCGATCGCCGGCCGCACCGACGAGGCGCTGAACGACCTGATCGGATGCTTCGTCAACAACCTGGTCATCCGCATGGACCTCTCCGGCGACCCGACCTTCGCCGAGCTGCTCGCCCAGGTGCGCGACAAGGCGCTGGCCGCCTACGAGCACCAGGACGTGCCCTTCGAGGTCCTGGTCGAACAGCTCAACCCCGACCGCTCCGCCGCCTACCGGCCGTTCTTCCAGGTGATGTGCGGCTGGCAGAACACCGAGAAGTGGTCCCTCGAACTCGACGGCCTGGAGGTCGAGTACCGGCAGGCCCTCCTCGCGACCACCCAGGTCGACGTGTTCTTCAGCATGACCACGGACGAGAACGGCGCCCTGCGCGGCGACATCTCCTACGCCACCCACCTCTTCGACCGGGACACCGTCGAGGACATGGCCGCCCGCTACGCCCGCGTCCTGGAGCAGCTCGCCGCCGACCCGCAGGCCCGCATCGGCGACGTCGACGTCCTCGTCGACGGCGAGCGGGAGCGGCTGCTCGCCGAGGTCAACGACACCGCCGAGCCCACCCTCGAAGGCGGCCTGGTGGAGGCCCTGCGCCGGCGGGCCGAGGCCGCCCCGGACGCCCCCGCCCTCGTCTGCGAGGAGGAGACGCTCACCTACCGCGAGCTCGACGCCCGCTCGAACCGCCTCGCACACTGGCTCGTCGACCAGGGGGTGCGCCCCGAGTCCCTGGTCGCCGTGTGCCTGCCGCGGACCGCGGACCTGCCGGTGGCCCTGCTCGCCGTGGTGAAGGCCGGCGGCGCCTACGTGCCGATCGACCCGGACCACCCGCGCTCGCGCATCGACTTCGTCCTCGACCAGGCGAAGCCGGCGCTCGTGCTCGACGCCGACGCCCTGGCCGCCGCCGACCACGGGCGGTACCCGGACTCCGCCCCCGAGGTCACCGTCCGCCCGGACAACACCCAGTACGTCATCTACACGTCCGGGTCGACCGGCACCCCCAAGGGCGTGGCGGTCCCGCGCGGCGCGGTGGCCAACTTCCTGGCCGCGGCCGGGCGCCGGTTCCCGCTGACCGCCGCCGACCGGATGCTGTTCAGCACGACCGTCTCCTTCGACATGGCCAACACGGAGCTGTACCTCCCGTTCGTCTCCGGCGCCGCCATGGTCCTGGCGAAGAAGGAGACCGTCACCGACCCGTCGGCCATGGTGGCCCTGCTGCGCCGCCACGACGTCACCGTGGTCCAGGCGACCCCGGGCTTCTGGCAGATGCTGCTCACCCACGAGCCGGACGCCGCCCGGGGCCTGCGGATCATCACCGGCGCGGAGGCCGTCCCGGTCCGCCTCGCCGAGACCCTGGCCGAACAGGCCGCCGAGGCCGGCAACTGGTACGGCCCGTCGGAGACCACCACCTGGTCCACCACGGCCCCCCTCAAGGCGGGCGCCGGCGTCGCCATCGGCACGCCGATCGGCAACACGCAGGTCTACGTGCTCGACGCCCGGCTGCGCCCGGTCCCGCGCGGGGTGCAGGGCGAGCTGTACATCGCCGGCGACGGACTCGCGCGCGGCTACCAGGACCGTCCGGAGCTCACCGCCGAGCGGTTCGTGCCCTCCCCGTTCGGCCCCGCCGGCGCCCGCATGTACCGCACCGGCGACCTCGTGCGCTGGAACAAGGCGGGCCAGCTGGAGTACATCGCCCGCACCGACCACCAGGTCAAGGTCCGCGGCTTCCGGATCGAACTCGGCGAGATCGAGCACGTGCTGGCCGGACACCCCGCCGTGTCCCAGGCGGCCGTCGTGGTGCGCGAGAGCCGGCAGGGCGACAAGAGCATCGTCGGCTACGTGGTGCCCGAGGCGGACGCCGGCCCGGCCGCCGCGCTGCTCCCGGAGCTCACCGCCCACCTGCGCGGACGCCTTCCGGACTACATGGTGCCGTCCGCGCTGGTCCCGCTCACCGCGATCCCGCTGACCCCCAACGGCAAACTCGACCGGCAGGCCCTGCCCGCGGAGCACGCCACCGCCCCGTCCGGCGGGGCGCCGCGCAACTCCCACGAGGAGAGGCTGGCCGCCGTCTTCCGCGAACTGCTCGACCGGGAGGACGTCGGCGTCGACGACGACTTCTTCGCCCTCGGCGGCCACTCGCTGCTCGCCACCCGCCTCAGCGTCCGCATCCGCAAGGACTTCGACGTCGAGCTGCCGCTGCGGACGATCATCAAGTTCCCGACGGTGGCCGCGCTCGCCGCGCTGCTGCTCGCCGGCGCCGTCCCCGACGAGGTCGCCGACCCGTTCGGCGTCGTCCTTCCGCTCAACAGCGACCCCGGCACCGGCAGGAAGCCCCTGTGGTTCTTCCACGGCGGAGGCGGCCTGGGCTGGGCGTACTTCAGCTTCGTGACGCACGTGCAGGGCCGGCAGGCCTACGCCCTCCAGTCGCGCGGCGCCGACGGCCGGGCCCCGCTGGTGGAGTCCATCGACGAGATGGTCGACCACTTCATCGGGGAGATGCTGGAGATCCAGCCGGAAGGCCCCTTCAACCTGGTCGGCTGGTCCTACGGCGGCACCCTCGTCCAGGCCGTCGCGGCGGGCCTCGCCCGGCGCGGCCACGAGATCGCCCTCACGGCGATCCTGGACTCCCAGCCGGGCGGCCAGGGCTGGTCGGAGATCCACCGCGACAAGACGGTGGACGACTACCGCGACGAGCTCGAGGACTTCTTCGGCCAGTACATCGGCACCGGGAACCAGCAGGAGTTCCTGGACAACATGTCCCGGGTCCTGGCCAACAACACGAACCTGATGATGGATTGGGAGTCCCCGGTCTACGACGGCGACGTCGTCTTCTTCCACGCCACCCTCAAGGACGAGATGTACGCCCACCTGTGGCGCCCCTACGTCCTCGGCACCATCGAGGAGCACGACGTGGCGGCCACCCACCACGAGATGAACCTCCCCGGACCCGTGTCCGAGGTCTTCGAGGTCCTCAACCGGAAGCTGGAGGACCTGGCATGACGAACCGTCGGACGGATGATCGGAGCTGCTCGCGATGACGGAAACCACACTGCTCTGCGTGCCCTTCGCCGGAGCGGGCCCCTCGTTCTTCCACCCCTGGCGGGAGCTGGCCGCCGGCCGGTGGCGCGTGACCTCGGTCGAGCTGCCGGGGCGGGAGCGGCGGATCATGGAGGAGCCGTACCGCAACGTCTTCGAGGCGGCCAAGGGCTCGATCGACGACGTGGTGGCGGACCTCGGCGAGGGGGCGCGGACCGTCCTGTTCGGGCACAGCCTGGGTGCCGTGCTCGCCTACGAGCTGGCCCACCTGCTGGGCGAGCGCGGCGTCCGCGTCGAACGGCTGGTCGTCAGCGGCTCGCCGGGTCCCTGGACCCAGCGCGAGCGGCGGGCGGCGGGGCTCCCGGACGAGGAGTTCCTCGCCCGGGTCGAGGAGTTCGCCGGGTTCCGGCACGAGGCCCTGGACCACCCGGAGATGCGCGAGCTGATCCTCCCCGTGCTCCAGGCCGACTGCGAGATGCACGAGAGCTACGTACCGAGCACCGACGTACCGCTGGCGGTGCCGATCTGCTCGCTGCGCGGGGCCGCCGACGGTCTGGTCACCGAGGAGGAGGCCCGGCAGTGGCAGGCGGCGACCACGGCCGGCTTCACCTATGCGGAGTTCCCGGGTGACCACATGTACCTGGTCGACGCCGGCCGGGAGGTCCTCGAAGTGATCGCGGAACAGTCCCTCTGATCAGCGGAGACGGACTCCAGCGCCGTGTCAGGGGCGTGACAGGTGGATGACAGGCCCGGAGAGGAAAGTGGAGGCATGAGAAGTTCAGCGATCGCAGTTTCAGGGCTGCGTAAGGCATACGGTGACAAGGTCGTGCTCGACGGCATCGACTTCGACGTCGCCGCGGGATCGGTCTTCTCCCTGCTCGGCCCGAACGGGGCGGGCAAGACGACGACGGTCAACGTCCTGACGACGTTGATGAAGGCCGACGCCGGCACGGTGCGCGTCGCCGGGCACGACGTGGCGACCGAGACGAAGCGCGTGCGCGGGGCCATCGGCGTCACCGGCCAGTTCGCCGCGGTCGACGAGCTGCTGTCGGGCCGGGAGAACCTCCAGCTGATGGCGGACCTGAAGCGCGTGCGCGACGGCGGCCGGGTGGTCACCGGGCTGCTGGAGCGGTTCGACCTGGCGGAGTCGGCGGACAAGCAGGCCTCGACCTACTCCGGCGGCATGCGCCGGAAGCTGGACCTGGCGATGACCCTGGTCGGCAACCCGCAGGTGATCTTCCTGGACGAGCCGACGACGGGCCTCGACCCGCGCAGCCGGCGCACCATGTGGGGGATCGTCCGCGAGCTGGTGGCCGAGGGCACCACCATCTTCCTCACCACCCAGTACCTGGAGGAGGCCGACCAGCTCGCCGACCGGATCGCGGTCCTCAACCAGGGCCGGCTCGTCGCCCAGGGCACCCCCGAGGATCTCAAGCGCCAGATCCCCGGCACCCACGTCCGGTTCCGCTTCGCCGACGCCGTCGAACTCGACGCCGCGGCCCGGGTCCTGACCGAGGCCCTCCGGGACGAGGAGGAGCTGACCCTGCGCGTCCCCGGCGACGGCGAGACGCGCTCGGTGCGGGCCCTGCTCGACCGGCTCGACGCGCACGGACTCGACGCCCTGGAGTTCTCCGTGCAGCGCCCGGACCTCGACGACGTCTTCCTCGCCCTGACCGACCAGACGGGCACCCAGCACACCAGCAAGGAGGCGATCGCACAGTGAGCACGGTCTCGACGCCGTTGGCCGATTCGGCGATCATGCTGCGCCGCAACCTGAAGCACACCGTGCGCAACCCCGTCACGGTCTTCAACGCGGTCCTGTTCCCCATCGTCATCATGCTCATGTTCGTCGGGGTGTTCGGCGGCGCCTTCAGCGTCGGCGAGGACTACGTCGACTACGCCACCCCCGGCCTGCTCGTGATGGCCATCAGCTACGGTCTGGGCGCCACCGCCACGGCCGTGAACGACGACATGACCAAGGGCATCATCAACCGCTTCAAGGTCATGGACGTCTCCCGCGGGGCGATGCTGACCGGACACGTCGTCATCACCTCGGTGCGCTGCCTGGTGGCCTGCGCCGCCATCATCGGCGTGGCCTTCGCGATGGGCTTCGACCCGGCGGCCAGTGCCCTGGACTGGCTCGGCGTCGTCGGCGTCATCGTGCTGCTGAGCTTCGCGGCCGGCTGGCTCACCGTCGCCACGGGCCTGGCCGCCAAGACGGTGGAGTCGGCCGGCCTGGCCACCGTCCCGCTGATCATGCTGCCGTTCCTGAGCACCGCGTTCGTCCCCGCGGAGACCATGGGTACGGGCATCCGGCAGTTCGCCGAGTACCAGCCCTTCACCCCGATCATCGAGACCCTGCGCGGGCTTCTCACCGGCCACCCCTCGGGCGGCGACGCGCTCGCGGCCGTCGCCTGGTGCGTCGGGCTCGCCCTCCTCGGGTACGTGTGGGCGGTCTCCGCGTTCAAGAAGCGGGCGTGACCCGGGCCTGAGAGCGCAGGACGCGAGACGGCGGCCGCCGGACCCCCGGCCGGGGGTCCGGCGGCCGCCGTCTTCCGTGTGCCACCGCGCCGGCGGGAGCGCCCTCACCCCCGCAGGGCCGGCCCGAACCAGGTGGTGAGGGCCGTCCGCAGTGCGGCGGCCTCGGGCGCGCCCACGGCGTCCGCCGCCCAGGCCACATGGCCGTCGGGCCGGATCAGCAGGGCCGCCGGGGCGGGGACCTCGCCGACGGGCGGCACGGGCCACAGGGCGTCCTCGGCACGCGCCACGACGAGGTCGACGCGATCGGCCCAGCCCTCCGCGGCCGACGCCACCGCGGCGCTCCCGCCCAGGTCGAGCAGGACGGGGCGGGCGGCGTGCAGCAGCCCGTAGACGCCGATGACGCCCCCGTCCGTCTTGAGGTCGGCGTCGAAGACCCGGCGGCCCTCCATCGGGTGGTCCCCGCCGACCGGGTAGCGCACGTCCAGCGCGGTCAGCATGTGCCGCAGGACCCGGTTGACGTCGTCGAAGACCATGAGCGAGCCGAACACCTCGCGCAGCGCGTCCGTCGCCGCGCCGGGGCGGGCCAGCGCCGCCTGCGCCCGGGTGTTGTGCAGCACGCGCTCCCCGACGGGGTGGCGTTCGTCGTGGTAGCTGTCCAGGAGGCTCTCCGGGGCCCGGCCCCGTACCACCGAGGCGAGCTTCCAGCCCAGGTTGACCGCGTCCTGCACCCCCATGTTCAGCCCCTGCCCGCCGGCCGGGAAATGGATGTGCGCCGCGTCGCCCGCGAGCAGCACCCGGCCCTTGCGGTACTGCGCGGCCTGCCGCGCCGCGTCGTTGAACCGGGAGACCCACCGGGGGGAGTGCATGCCGAAATCCGTGCCGGCGACCCTGACCAGGGACTCCCGGAGCTGCTCGAACGTCGCCGGCTCGTCGCGGTCCGCGACCCGGTCGTACTCGGAGGTGATCACCCGGTACCAGCCGGGCTCGAACGCGATCGCCGAGTAGTCGCCGCCGGGGGTGCGCCGCACCCAGACGTAGTCCTCGGGCAGGCCGGGGAGTTCCACGTCGCCGATCAGCGCGGTCATCGTCGCCGGGGTGCCGGGGAAGTCGACGTCCGCCAGCTTGCGCACCGTGCTGCGCCCGCCGTCGCAGCCCACGAGGTACCGGGCGCGCAGCTCCGCGGGCGCCGCGTCCCCCGTGTCCAGCTCGACCGTCACCCCGTCCCCGTCCTGGCGGATCCCGCTCACCCCCGCGGACCGGCGCACCCGCACGCCGAGTTCCACGGCCCACTCCTCCAGGATCCGCTCGACGGCGGACTGCAGGATCATCAGCGGATAGGGGTGCCTGGACTCGGACTCGTCGAAGTCCAGGTAGAGGCCGGAGAAGTGGCCCACCGGCTGCGGTTCGCCCTCGGCCAGGAAGCGGTCCAGCACCCCGCGCTGGTCCAGCACCTCCAAGGTGCGCGAGTGGATCCCGCCGGCCCGGGACTCGCCCGTCCGCTCCGCGAGCCGCTCGACCACCACCACGTCGGCGCCGGCCAGCCGCAGCTCGCAGGCGAGCATCAGGCCCGTCGGCCCGGCACCCGCGACGACCACGTCCGCGTCCGTACCCGTATGCCCCACGTCGTTCCCCCTCGTTCGACTGCGCCTCTAACGTCGTTAAATCCCCTTCACGTTCACTGAACGCGAATCGGCCGGTCAAGGAACGCCACGGCCGGGGCGGGGCGGGCCGCGCGCGGACTTCCCCCTGTCCCGCCGGCGGGACGGTCCCGGGAAGCAGGCCCGCCGGCGCACTCTCAACCCCACCGGCCGGCGGGCACCGGAGCACCGCCGAAGCGGTGTGAGCGGACGCGCATCCACGCGACACTCGATCCGGCCATTCGAGGAATGTGTCCCGCCGGCGGGACGGCGCGGCCGGGGACTCCCGGCCGGCGGAGGAAGGACGGACGGGCAATGGGATCGTTGGGGCAGGAAATCGCCGCGCTCTGGGGAGAACACCTGGGCGGCCGCGAAGTCGGGGTGGACGACGACTTCTTCGCCATCGGCGGCAACTCGCTGAGCGGCATCAAGATCATCGAGCAGGTGTCCGAGGCGTACGGCGTGCAGCTGTCCGTGCGCGACTTCTACCTGGCGCAGACCCCGGCCCGGGTCGCCGAGCTGATCGAGCAGGGGAGGACGGGGGCGTGAGGCTGACGCCCGGCCCCGCGCGCGACGTCGACCTCGACGGCGTCGACCTGTTCGACCTGGACCTCTACGCCTCCGGCGACCCGCACCCCATCTGGGACGTGATGCGGGAGCGGGCGCCCCTGCACCACCAGGTCCTGCCGGACGGCCGCGCGTTCTGGTCGGTCACCCGCTACGAGGACGTCCGCCGCGTCCTGTCCGACCACCGCGCGTTCACCTCCGAACGCGGCACGGTCCCCACCCACCTCGGCACGGACGACCCCGCCGCCGGCGTGCTGATGACCTCCACCGACCCGCCGCGGCACACCGAGGTCCGCCGGCCGCTCGGCTCCAAGCTCACCGCCCGCGCGGTGCAGGTCTGGGAGGACCGGATCCGCGCCACGGTCGTCCGCTTCCTCGAACCCGCGCTGGACGGCGAGGTCTTCGACCTGGCCGAACAGGCGCTGCTGCTCCCCGCGCTGGTCACGGGCCCGCTGCTCGGCATCCCGGAGAAGGACTGGGAGGAGCTCGTCCGGCTGACCGCCATGGTGACGGCCCCCTCGGACCCGCACTTCCGCCTGGGCAGCGAGGCCGCGACCCTGGCCATCTCCCACCACGAGCTCCTCACCTACGTCCGCGACTGGGCCCGGACCCACCGGGCCGCCGGCGTGGAGGACGAGAGCCTGCTCCACCACCTCACGAGCGTCCGTCCAGGGGGCGAGCCCCTGTCCGACGAGGAGATCGCCCTCGACGGCTACAGCATCCTGCTGGGCGCCAACGTGACGACCCCGCACACCGTCTCCGGCACGGTCGGGGCGCTCATCGAGCGCCCCGAGCAGTACCGGAAGGCGGCGGCCGACCCCGCGCTGGTCCCCGACCTCGTCGAGGAGGGCCTGCGCTGGACCTCGGCCGCCTGCAACTTCATGCGGTACGCGGTGGACGACGTCGAGATCGCCGGGGGCACCGTCCCGGCCGGCGGCGCGGTCGTGGCGTGGATCGGCTCGGGCAACCGGGACGCGTCCGTCTTCCCCGACCCGCACGTCTTCGACATCACCCGGGCCGGCGCCAAGCGCCACGGCGCGTTCGGGTTCGGCCCGCACTTCTGCATCGGCGCCCCGCTGGCCCGGATGACGCTGCGCGTCTTCTTCGAGGAACTGCTCGCGCGCTTCGAGTCGCTCGAACTGGCCGGCGAACCGCAGCACCTGCGGTCGTACTTCATCGCCGGCATGACCCACCTGCCCCTCGTCGGCGAGAAACGGCGGACCCCATGACCACCGGCACCCCCACCGCCACCTCGCCCTGGTTCGTCCGCCCGCCGTCCGAGGACGCCCCCGCCCGGCTCTTCTGCTTCCCCTTCTCCGGGTCCGGGGCCTCGGCCTTCAGCGCCTGGCCGGCCGCGATCGGCGGCGCCGAGGTCTGCCCGGTGCAGTTCCCCGGCCGCGAGAACCGGCTGGCGCACCCGCACTACGGCACCTACGAGGACCTGGCCGACAGCCTCGTCGAACAGCTGGCGCCGCTGCTCGACCGGCCGTACGCGATCTTCGCGCACTGCGCCGGGGCGATGCCCGCGTACGAGACGGTGCTCCGGATCGCCGAGCGCGGCCTGCCCGCGCCGGAACGCCTCTTCGTGTCGGGCCAGCCGGCCCCGCACGACGCCGCGCGCGACCGGATGCTCACCCTGACCGAACCGGAACTGCGCGCCGAACTGGAGTCGTTCGTCCGCGGCCGCGGCATCGACCCCCGGCCGGACATGATCGACCTGGGCATGTTCGTCCTGCTGCGCGACCACGCCGCCGCGGGCGCGTACCGCCGGACCGAGCCGGCCCGCGTGGACTGCCCCGTCGTCGTCCTGCACTGGAGCGACGACGCCGACGCGGGCCCCGAGGACCTCGAAGGGTGGAGCCGCTACGCGGACCCGGTCGAGTTCCGGACGGTCGAGGGCGGCCACTACGCCTTCATGGACGCGCCCGACGGGCTGCTGGGGCCGCTGTCCTCCTGGCGGTGACACCGCCGCCGTCCCCCCCCCCCCCCCCGAGCGAGAAGCCGAGAGAACCGGAAGGGAACGCGTATGAACGGCGCCGCCGCCGACATCGCCGTCATCGGGATGTCGTGCCGGTTCCCCGGTGTGGACGACCCGCGCGCGTTCTGGCGCCTCCTGCTCGACGGGGAGTCGACCGTCGGGACCTTCCCCGCCTCCCGCGCGGCCGGCCGGGACCGTACGTCCCATCCGGACGCGGCCACCCTGGAGCAGGGCTCCTTCCTCGACGCCATCGACGGGTTCGACGCGGAGTTCTTCGGCACGGGACCGGCGGAGGCCGCCGCCATGGACCCCGTCCAGCGGCTGGGCCTGGAGCTCGCCTGGGAGGCCGTCGAGGACGCCGGCGTCCCGGCGGAGGCGCTCGCAGGCCGCGAGGTCGACGTCGTGGTCGGCACCGCCCCCTCCGGCTACGACCTGCTGCGCAGGCTGTCGGGAACCGACCGGGACGACCACTACGCCGCGCTCGGCTCCAACGGGGCGATGATCGCGAACCGGATCTCCGCCCTCTTCGACGTCCGCGGCATGAGCTTCTGCGCCGACTCCGGCCAGTCCTCCTCGCTGGTGGCCCTGGCACTGGCCTGCGAACGGATCCGCGCCGGCGCGGTCGACACGGCGCTCGCGGGCGGCGTCCACCTGATCGCCGACCCGGAGGCGGGAGCGGCCCTCGCCAACCTGGGCGCCCTCTCGCCCGACGGCCGCTGCTTCACCTTCGACGAGCGGGCCAACGGCTTCGCCCGAGGGGAGGGCGGGGCGTTCGTCCTGCTGAAGCGGCTCGACCTCGCCCTCGCCGACGGCGACCACGTCTACGCGGTGGTGCGCGGCTGGGGCGTCGGCAGCGGCGGGTCGTCCACCCGGATGCCGGACCCCAGCCCGAGCGGGCAGGCGGCCGCCGTCCTGGCCGCCCTCGCCCGCGCGGACGTCCCCTTCGACAGCGTCGACTACGTCGAGGCCCACGGCACCGGCACCCGCATGGGCGACCCGGCCGAGGCGGCCGGCCTGCGCGAGGTGTTCCGGCGGACCGGCCGCGAACGCCCCCTGGTGATCGGCTCGGTGAAGACGAACGTCGGACACCTGGAGCCCGCCGCCGGAATCGTCGGCTTCGTCAAGGCGGCGCTCTGCCTGGACCGCGCCCGGCTGGTCCCGAGCCTGAACTTCCGCTCCCCGAACCCCGCCATCGCCGGCTTCCACGAGCACTTCGAGGTCCTGCGGGACGCGCGCCCCTGGCCGCGGCGGCCCGGCCGTCCGCGCCGGGCGGGCGTGTCGGCGTTCGGCATGGGCGGCACCAACGCGCACGTGGTCCTGGAGGAGGCCCCCGCGGCGCCGGCGCACCCCCAGCCGTCCGCCGCCGCGGCCCCGGCGCCCGCCGTGCTGCCGTGGGTGCTCTCCGCGCGCTCGGAGCCGGCCCTGCGCGAGCAGGCGGCGCGGCTGCGGGACCTGCTGGTCGCGGACGCCTCGCCGTCGGCGGCCGACGTCGGCCACTCCCTGGCCACGACGCGCTCCCGGTTCGCGCACCGGGCCGTCCTGCTGGGCGGCGGCCGTGAGCGGGCCCTGGCCGACCTCGGCCTGTTCGCGGCGGGCGGCGACCCGGCGCGGATGGTCCGCGGGGCGGCCACGGAGCCGGCCGGCCCGGTCGTCTTCGTCTTCCCCGGCCAGGGGGCGCAGTGGCCGGCCATGGGGAAGCGGCTGTACGAGGAGTCGGAGGTCTTCGCCCGCTCGGTCGACGCGTGCGCACGGGCGCTCGCGCCGCACGCGGACTGGTCGCTGGTGGACGTGCTGACCGGTGCCGAGCAGGCCGCGTCGCTGGAGCGCGTCGAGGTCGTCCAGCCGGCGCTGTTCGCGATGATGGTGTCCCTGGCGCGGGTGTGGGCTTCGCTGGGCGTGACCCCCGACGCGGTCATCGGCCACTCCCAGGGCGAGATCGCCGCGGCCCACGTCGCGGGCGCCCTGACGCTGGAGGACGCGGCCCGGATCGTCGCCCTGCGCTCCCGGCTGCTCGCCACGGTCGCCGGACAGGGCGCCATGGCCGGCGTCCTGCTGCCCGAACGCCGGGTGCGGGAGCTGCTCGGGCGGTGGGGCGACCGCATCGGGATCGCCGCCGTCAACGGCCCCAACTCCACCACCGTCTCGGGCGAGACCGCGGCGGTCCGGGAACTGGTCGCGGCCTGCGAGGCCTCGGGCGCCCGCGCCCGCCTGATCAGGTCCACCGTTCCCGGCCACTCGCCGCTGCTGGACCGGTTCGAGGAGCGGCTGACGGACGGACTGGGCCGGATCACCCCCCTGCCCGCGACCGCGGCGATCCACTCGACCGTGACCGGCGGCCCCCTCGACCCGGCGGAGCTGGACACCGCCTACTGGTTCCGCAACCTGCGGCGGACGGTCCGCTTCGAGGCCGCCACGAGGCACCTCGTCGAACAGGGGCACACCACCTTCGTCGAAGTCAGCCCGCATCCGGTGCTCCAGGTGGCGGTCGAGGAGACGGCCGACGCGCTCGGGGTCGCGCCGGCGGTGGTGGGCACGCTCAGCAAGCACGACGGCAGCACGGGCGAGGTCCTGGCCTCACTGGCCGAACTGCACGTGCGCGGCGTGCCCGCGGACTGGGAGGCGGTGTTCGCCGCCGGGCGGCCGCGCCGGGTCGCCCTGCCGACCCACCCCTTCCGGCGCCGCCCGTACTGGCTGACCCCGCCCGTGGACGGCGCCGCGCCCTCCACGGGGGCGGGCGGACCGGACGCGGGCACCGGGAAGGCCGCGGGCCTGGGCTCGGAGGCGGCCGTCCTCGCCCTCGTGTGCGCCGAGACGGCGGCGCTGCTGAGCGCCGCCGACCCGGCCGTGACGGCCGCCGGGCTCGCGGCGAGGGCGGGCGAGACCTTCAAGGTCCTGGGCTTCGACTCCGCCCTGGCGGTGGGGCTGCGCAACCGGCTCGCGGCCGCCGCCGGAGTGCGGCTCCCGGCCACCGTCGCCTTCATCCACCCCACTCCGCAGCGGCTCGCCCGGCACCTCTTCGACCTCCTCGCACCGCGGGTCCAGGAGGCCCCGCCGGACCCGGAGCCGCAGGAGGGGAGCGGACCGGAAGGCCACAGCGACGACGACCTGTACGAGCTGATCGACCGCGGATACGTGTAGCCGCACCTGTACTGCTGAGCAACGGTTTGGGGGAGGCCCTGGTGGAGGATGTCGACAAGCTCCGGTCCTACTTGCGACGCGCCGTCGGCGACGCGCAGGAGCTCCGCGAGCGGGTGCGCGAGCTGGAGGAGTCCGCGCGCGAGCCCATCGCGGTCGTGGGAGTGGGATGCCGCTTCCCGGGCGGGGTGACCTCCCCCGAAGGACTGTGGGACGTCGTGTCCGGGGGCGTGGACGCGATGGGCGGGTTCCCGGCCGACCGCGGCTGGGACCTGGAGGCGCTCTACGGCGGGGACCCCGAGGCGCCGGGAACGACGTACGCCCGCGCGGGCGGCTTCCTGTCCGGCCTGGCCGAGTTCGACGCGCCGTTCTTCGGCATCAGCCCGCGCGAGGCCCTCGCGATGGACCCGCAGCAGCGGCTGATGCTGGAGACCTCCTGGGAGGCGCTGGAGCGCGCCGGCATCGATCCGGCCGGGCTGCGCGGCTCGGCGACCGGGGTCTTCACCGGCATCTACGCCGTCGACTACGGCCCGCGGATGGGCGGCGCGGCGGCCGGCGAGGTGGAGGGCCACGTGCTCGCCGGGACCTACACGAGCGTGGCCTCCGGGCGCGTGGCGTACGTCCTGGGCCTGGAGGGCCCGGCGGTGTCCACCGACACCGCCTGCTCGTCCTCGCTCGTCGCCGTCCACCAGGCCGTGCGGTCCCTGCGCTCGGGGGAGTGCGCGCTGGCGCTGGCCGGCGGGGTGTCGACGATGCCCACCCCGGGCGTGCTCGTGGAACTCGGGCGGCAGCGGGGCCTGTCGGCCGACGGGCGGTGCAAGGCGTTCGCCGACGCGGCCGACGGCACCGGCTTCTCCGAGGGCGCGGGCGTGCTCGTCCTCGAACGGCTCTCGGACGCGCGGCGCAACGGCCGCCGCGTCCTGGCGGTGATCCGCGGCTCGGCCGTCAACCAGGACGGGGCCTCCAACGGGCTGACCGCGCCGAGCGCGCTGGCGCAGGAGAAGGTCATCCGGGCGGCCCTGGCCGACGCCGGACTCGCGGCCGGCGACGTGGACGCCGTGGAGGCGCACGGCACCGGCACGACCTTGGGCGACCCCCTGGAGGCGGAGGCGCTGCTCGCCGCCTACGGGCAGGACCGGGAGCCGGGCAGCCCCCTGTGGCTGGGCTCGCTGAAGTCGAACATCGGCCACACCCAGGCCGCCGCGGGCGTCGGCGGGATGATCAAGATGGTCATGGCGATGCGGCACGGGGTGCTGCCCCGGACCCTGCACGTGGACCGTCCCTCGCGGCACGTGGACTGGTCGGCCGGCGCGGTGGAGCTGCTGACCGAGCACCGCGCGTGGACGCCCGGGCGCCCCCGGCGGGCCGGCGTGTCCGCCTTCGGGATCAGCGGCACCAACGCCCACCTGATCCTCGAACAGGCCCCCGAGGAGGAGACCGCGCCCCGGCCCTCCGGGCGGGCGCCCGCCGCACTCCCCGCACCGGTGCCGTGGGTGCTGTCGGCGCGCTCGTCGGAGGCCCTGCGGGACCAGGCGCTGCGGCTGCGGGACCACGTGGCCGCCCACCCGGACCTGCCGCTGGCCGGCGTGGGCCACGCGCTGGTGTCCACGCGCGCGCTGTTCGACCACCGCCAGGTGGTCGCCGGAGCCGACCGCGACGCCCTGCTCGCCGCCCTCACGGCCGCCGCCGACGGCAGCGGCGGCGCCGGCGTGGTGTCCGGCGTCGCCGGGCCGGGCGGCAGGACGGTGTTCGTCTTCCCCGGGCAGGGATCGCAGTGGGCCGGGATGGGCCGGGAGCTGTGGGCGTCCTCCCCGGTGTTCGCTCGCCGGATGCGCGAGTGCGCCGACGCGCTGGCACCGTACGTCGACTGGTCCCTGGAGGAGGTGCTCGGCGACGCCGACGCGCTGGAGCGGGTGGACGTCGTCCAGCCCGCGCTGTGGGCCGTGATGGTCTCCCTCGCCGAGCTGTGGCGCTCGTACGGGGTGCTGCCCGAGGCCGTGGTGGGCCACTCCCAGGGGGAGATCGCCGCCGCGTGCGTCGCGGGGGCCCTCACCGTCGAGGACGCCGCGAAGGTGGTGGCGCTCCGCTCGAAGGCGATCCTGGCGCTGTCCGGACTCGGCGGCATGGTCTCGGTCGAGCTCCCGGTGGAGGCCGTGCGCGCACGGCTGACGGACGGGCTGTCGGTCGCCGCGGTCAACGGACCCTCGTCCGCGGTGGTCTCGGGCGACGTGGCGGCGCTGGACGCGCTGCTCGCCGGCTGCGAGGCGGACGGGGTCCGGGCCCGCCGCGTCCCGGTGGACTACGCCTCCCACTCGGCGCACGTGGAGGCGATCCGCGAAGAGCTCGGGCGCCTGCTGGAGGGCCTGCGCCCGCGCCCGGCCCGGGTGCCGTTCTTCTCGACGGTGACCGCCGGATGGCTGGACACCAGCGGGCTCGACGCCGAGTACTGGTACACCAACCTGCGCCGGACCGTCCGCTTCGAGGAGGCGACCCGGGCCCTGGCCGCGGAGGGCTTCCGGTTCTTCGTCGAGGCGTCCGCCCACCCGGTCCTGGCGGTCGGCGTGGAGCAGACCCTCGACGACGCCGGCGCCGACGCCGTCGCCGTCGCCGTGGGCACCCTGCGCCGGGGCGAGGGCGGCCTCGCCCGCTTCCACCGCTCGGCGGCCGAGGCCTTCGTGGCCGGCGCCGGGGTGACCTGGCGGACCGCCCTCCCGGACCCGGACGGCCCGTTCACCGAGCTGCCCACCTACGCCTTCCAGCGGCAGCGCTACTGGCTGGACACCCCCGCCGAGACCGACGCCGCGAGCACCTCCGACCACCCCCTGCTCGACGCCGTCGTCGACCTGCCCGCCGGCGCGGGCACCGGCGGCCTGGCGGGCAGCGGGCGCCTGTCCCTCGAACGCCACCCGTGGCTCGCCGGGCACGTGGTCCACGGCGCGGTCCTGGTGCCCGCCGCCGTCCTGCTGGAGCTGGCCCTGTGGGCGGCGCACCGGACGGGCGGCGACCGCGTCGGCGAACTCACCCTGGAGGCACCGCTGGTGCTGCCCCGCACCGGCGAGCGCGAGATCCGCGTGGTCGTCGACGCCGAGGGCGCGCTCACCGTGCACTCCCGGGGCGGGGACGAGACGGAGTGGACGCGCAACGCCGTCGGCGCCGTCGGCTCCGACCCCGACCCCGGCCCCCGCCCGGCCCGGGACACCGCGGCCTGGCCCCCCGCGGGCGCGACCGCCGTCCCCTTCGAGGACGAGTACGCCCGCCTGTCCGCCCTCGGCTTCTCCCACGGCCCCCTCTTCCGCGGCCTGCGCGCGGTGTGGCGCGACGGCGACGCCCTCCTCGCCGAGGTGGAGCTGCCCGCCGCCGACGGCGCGGCCGGCCGCTACCGCGTCCACCCGGCGCTGCTGCACGCCGCGCTGCTCCCGGCCGGCCTCGGCGGGATCGTCGACGGCTCCCGGCCCGAGGGCTGGCTGCCCTTCCGCTGCACCGGCCTGCGCGCGGACCGGGCCGAACCGGGCGTGCTGCGCGTCCGCCTGGCGCCCGCCGGGGAGAACACGCTCTCCCTGGCCCTCGCCGACGCCGCCGGAGCGCCCGTCGGCGGCATCGAGGCGCTCGGCCTGCGGCCCGCGGACGTCGAGGAGCTGACCGCGCTGGGCTTCGACCACCGGGACTCCCTCTTCCGGGTGGACTGGACCCCCCTCGCCCTGCCCCCCGCCCCCGCCCCCGACCGGTACGCCGTACTGGGCGCGCCCGACGCGGCCGCCGGGACCTTCGCCGCACTGGCGGAACCCGCCGCCCCGGGCGCCCCGGCACCCCCCGTCGTCATCGCCCGGCTCGGCCTCCCGGACGCCGACGGCGCCGTTGCTCCCGCCCGCGTCGAGGAGGCCCTCCACCGGGTGCTGCGCTGGACGCGCGACTGGCTCGCCGACGACCGGTTCGCCGGCTCCCGCCTGGCCCTCGTGACACAGGACGCCGTCCACGACGAGCGGACGCCCGCCGCCGACCCCGCGGCCGCCGCCGTCTGGGGGTTCGTCCGCAGCGCGCAGACCGAGAACCCCGGCCGCTTCACCCTCGTGGACACCGACGGCACACCCGCCTCCCTCGCCGCCGTCCCCGCGGCGGCCGCCTCCGGCGCGCCCCAGATCAGGCTCCGGGCCGGTGCGGCCGCCGCCCCGGCCCTGGCCCGCGCCCACGGGGCCGCGGCGCCGGACGGCGTACCGCCGCTCGGCTCCGGCACCGTGCTCATCACCGGCGGCACCGGCGGCCTGGGCGCCCTGCTGGCCCGCCACCTCGTGGCGCGGCACGGAGTGCGCCGGCTGCTGCTGGCCGGCCGCCGGGGCCCCGATGCCCCGGTGGCGGCCGCGCTGCGCGCGGAGCTGACCGGGGCGGGAGCCCATGTCGACGTCGTGGCCTGCGACGTCGCGGACCGCGACTCCGTCGCCGCGCTCCTCGCCGCCGTGCCCGCCGGGCATCCGCTGACCGCGGTCGTCCACTGCGCCGGCGTGCTGGCCGACGGGGTTCTCGAGGCGCTGACCGAGGAGCGCGTGGACACCGTCCTCGCGCCCAAGGTCCGCGGCGCCTGGCACCTGCACGAGCTGACCCGGCACCTGGACCTGTCCGCGTTCGTGCTCTTCTCCTCGGTCGCGGGCGTGCTCGGGACGGCCGGGCAGGCCAACTACGCGGCGGCCAACGGGTTCCTCGACGGCCTCGCGCGGGCCCGCCGGGCCGAAGGGCTGCCGGCCACCTCGCTGTGCTGGGGCTTCTGGGCCGAACGCAGCGAGATGGTCGCCGGCCTCGCGGACGCCGACGTCGAACGCCTGCGCCGCCAGGGCGTGCTGCCGCTGGCCACGCGGGAGGGGCTCGCCCTCTTCGACCTCGCCCTCTCCCTCGACGAGCCGGTCCTGGTCCCGGCCCGGCTGGACCCCGCCGCCCCCGGCGCGGCCTCGCCGCTCCTGGCCGGCCTGGCCGGGACGCCCGGCGGACCCGGCGGGCCGGCCGGCCGCGGGCCCGCCGATCCCGGCGGCCTGGCGCAGCGCCTCGGCGCGCTGCCGCCCGAGGAGGCGGAGGCGGCGCTGCTCGACGCGGTCCGGACGCAGACCGCACTGGTCCTCGGCCACCGCGACACCGCCCGGATCGGTGCGAACGCGGCCTTCAAGCAGCTGGGGCTCGACTCGCTCACCGCGCTGGAGCTGCGCAACAGGCTGTCGGCGGTGACCGGGCTGAAGCTGCCCGCCACCCTCGTCTTCGACCACCCCAACCCGGCCGCCCTCGCCCGGTTCCTGCTCGCGGCCGTCGCCTTCGACTCCGCGCCCCCGCAGTCCCCGGCCGACTCGCTGGCCCAGGAGATCGAACGGCTGGGCTCCCGGCTGGAAGAGGCCTTCCTCCGGCTGGAGGCGCAGGACAGGACCGCCATTTCCACTCTGCTCGGCGAGCTGCAGGGCCGAGTCCGCTCGATGGCGGGCACCGGAGCACCGGTCGCCATCGTCGACCAGATCACTTCGGCCTCAGCGGGAGAGCTCCTCGCGCTGCTGGACAAAGAGCTCGGCTAGGGGAGAGCGATGACGAACGACAACAGCGCCGATGTCCTCGAATACCTCAGGCGGACCTCGATCGAGCTGATCGAGACGCGCGGACGCCTCCAGGAGCTGACGGACGCCGCCGCCGAGCCCGTCGCGGTCGTGGGCGTCGCCTGCCGCTTCCCGGGCGGCGCGCACTCCCCGGAGCAGCTGTGGGAGCTGGTGCGGACCGGCGCGGACGCCGTCTCCGACTTCCCGCAGGACCGCCACTGGGACCTGGAGGGCCTGTACGACCCGGACCCGGACCGCCCGGGCACCTGCTACACCCGCTCGGGCGGCTTCCTGGACGGCGCCGGCGACTTCGACGCCGAGTTCTTCGAGATCAACCCGCGCGAGGCGCTGGCCGCCGACCCGCAGCAGCGGCTGCTCCTGGAGACCTCCTGGGAGTCCCTGGAGCGGGCCGGCATCGACCCGCACAGCCTGCGCGGCAGCGACACCGGCGTCTTCGCCGGCATCGCGTACTTCGGCTACGGCAACCACCACGTCACCCCGGAGGTCATCTCGGGCTACGCGCAGACCGGCTCCCTGCTGAGCGTGGCCTCCGGCCGGGTGTCGTACGCGCTCGGCCTGGAGGGGCCGGCCGTCTCCACCGACACCGCCTGCTCCTCCTCCCTGGTGACGGTGCACCAGGCCGTGCAGTCGCTGCGCCGGCGCGAGTGCGGACTCGCCCTCGCCGGCGGGGTCACCGTCATGGCGACGCCCCAGGTGTTCCGCGAGTTCGCGCGGCAGCGGGGCCTGTCGGCCGACGGCCGGTGCAAGGCGTTCGCCGACGCGGCGGACGGCACCGGCTTCTCCGAGGGCGTCGGGATGCTGGTCCTGGAGCGGCTCTCCGACGCACGGCGCAACGGGCGCCGGATCTGGGCGGTCATCCGCGGCTCCGCCGTCAACCAGGACGGCGCCTCCAACGGCCTGACCGCACCGAGCGGGCCCGCCCAGCAGCGGGTGATCCGGGCCGCCCTGGCCGACGCCCGCCTCCAGACGGGCGACGTCGACGTCGTCGAGGCGCACGGGACCGGCACCACCCTCGGCGACCCCATCGAGGCGCAGGCCCTGCTGGCCACCTACGGGCAGGACCGCGAGCCGGGCAGCCCCCTGTGGCTGGGCTCGCTGAAGTCGAACATCGGCCACACCCAGGCCGCCGCGGGCGTCGGCGGCATCATCAAGATGATCATGGCGATGCGGCACGGGGTCATGCCCCGCACCCTGCACGTGGACCGGCCGTCGACCCACGTGGACTGGTCGGCCGGCGCGGTCGAACTGCTCACGGAGGCCCGCGCGTGGCACGGCGCCCCCGGACGCCCCCGGCGGGCCGGCGTGTCCAGCTTCGGCGCCAGCGGCACCAACGCCCACCTGATCCTCGAACAGGCCCCCGAGGAGGAGCCCGCCCCCGAGCCCGCCGACCGGGTGCCCCCCGGCGCCGTCGGCCTGCTGCCGTGGGTGCTGTCGGCCCGGTCGGAACAGGCCCTGCGGGCCCAGGCCGGGCGGCTGCGCGCCTTCGCCGCCGCCGGGCCCGGCGCGGACCCCGCCGCCGTCGCCGCCGCGCTGGTGTCGGACCGGGCGCGGTTCGAGCACCGCGCCGTCGTCCTGGGCCGCGACCGCGAAGGCCTGCTGGAGGCCCTCGCCGCGCTCGCCGAGGGCGCGGAGACCCCCGCGGTGGTGCGCGGCGCCGCCGCGGAGACGGGCGGCACCGTCTTCATGTTCCCCGGCCAGGGGGCGAAGTGGACCGGAGCGGCCCGCGAGCTCTGCGCCGCCTACCCCGTCTTCGAGCAGGCCCTCGACGAGGTCTGCGCCCGCTTCGACGCCCACCTGCCCTTCGCGCTGAAGCCCCTCCTCCTCGCCGACGATCCCGAGGGATCCGACCGCACGGACGTCATGCAGCCCGCGCTGTTCGCCCTCCAGGTCGCCCTCTACCGGACCCTGACCCGCTACGGCCCGCGACCCGACCGCCTGATCGGCCACTCGGTCGGCGAGATCGCCGCCGCCCACGTCTCCGGGGCGCTCGACCTGGACACCGCGACCCGGATCGTGGCCGCCCGCGGCCGGACCATGCAGGCCGTCACCGAGCCCGGCGCCATGCTGGCCGTCCGCGCCCCGGAGGTCGAGGTCCGCGAACTGATCGGCCGCTGCACCCGGGTCGGCGTCGCGGCCGTCAACGGCCCCGAGTCCGTGGTGGTCTCCGGCCTGCGCGAGGAGGTCCGCGCCCTGCGCGACCGGCTCGTCGCCGACGGCCGCTCCGCCAAGCTCCTCCCGGTCGACCACGCCTTCCACTCCCCGCTCATGGACCCGGTCCTGGAGGAGTTCGCCGCGGCCCTGCCCGCCCTCCCCGCCGGCGACGGACCCTCGATTCCGGTGGTCTCCACCCTCCTGGGCCGCGAGGCCACCGCCGCGGAGCTGACCTCCGCCGCGCACTGGGTGGAGCACGTCCGGGCACCCGTGCGCTTCCACGACGCCGTCGAGCACGCCCGCGCGGCCGGAGCGCGGGTCTTCGTCGAGGTCGGCCCCGGCTCCACGCTGGCGGGCCTCACCCAGGACGCCTTCACCGCCGAGGGAGTCGACGCGCTCGTCGTGGCCTCCGCACGGCGCGGCCGCGGGGCGGCCGAGGGCCTGGCCGGCGCCCTGGCCGCACTGCACGTCCGCGGCGCGGCCGTGGACTGGGCGGCCCTCACGGGCACGCACCCGCCGGTGGACCTCCCCACGTACGCGTTCCAGCACCAGCGCCACTGGCTGGACTTCCAGGCCGGGACCGCCCCGGCGGACGTGGCCTCCGCCGGCCTGGAGGCCCCCGGGCACCCGCTGCTCGGTGCCGCGGTGGACCACCCCGGCACCGGGGAGACGGTCTTCACCGGCCTGTGGTCCCTGCGCACCCACGGTTGGCTCGCCGACCACGCCGTCTTCGACTCCGTCGTCGTCCCGGCCACCGCGTACCTGGACCTGGCCCTGTCGGTGGGCGGGCGCGTCGGCTGCCCGTCGGTCGGGGAACTCTCCCTGGAGGTCCCCCTGGTCCTGCCCGACGCGGGCGGCGTACAGGTGCGGGTCGTCGTCGGCGCGCCGGACGGGACCGGACGCCGCTCCCTGGACGTGTACGCCCGCCCCGCCGAGGACGGCGCGGACGCCGGAGGCTGGACCCGCCACGCCATGGGCGGCCTGGCACCGGACCCCGTGCCGGCCGACGCCGGGCCGCCGCTGTCCGCGTGGCCCCCGGCCGGCGCCGAACGGCTCGCCTTCGACGGCCTCTACGACTCCCTCGCCGACCGCGGCTTCGACTACGGCCCGGCGTTCCGCGGACTGCGCGAGGTCTGGCGCCGCGGCGAGGACCTCTTCGCCCTCGCCACCCTCCCGGAGGACGCCGCGGCGGCGGGCGGCGGCTTCGCCCTCCACCCGGCGCTCGCCGACACCGTCCTCCACGCCGTGGTCGTCGGCGGAGTCATCACCGTCACCGACGAGCAGGGCTGGATGCCCTTCTCCTGGTCCGGCGTGGCCCTCGCCGGGGAGTGCGGCCCGACCGTCCGCGTCCGCCTCACGCCCCGCGGCGAAGGCGTCGTGTCCCTGCTCCTCGCCGACGAGCGGGGCCGCGAGACCGCCCGCGTCGACGCGCTGACCTTCCGCCCCGCCGTCGCCGAGCAGGTGCGCGCGGCGCGCGGCGCGGGCGAGCGCCCGCTGTACGGACTCGACTGGCTCCCGGCCCCGCAGGAGGCGCCGGGCACCGCCCCCGCGCCCTGGGCCGTGCTCGGCACCGCGGACGGCACGGGCGCCCGGCTCGCCGCGGCGGGCGACGCGGCCGTCGCGCTCCACGCCTCCCTCGCCGAGGTGCCCGGCGGCGACGGCGCCCCCCGCCACCTCGTGCTCTGCCTGGACGACCTCGTCACCCCCGGGGCCGACCCGGCCACCGCCGTCGGCGACGCCGGCGAGCGCCTCCTGGACCGGGTGCAGCGGTTCCTCGCCGACGAGCGGCTCGCCGCCACCACGCTGGTGGTGCTCACCCGCCTGGCCCAGGCCACCGCCGCCGGGGAGGGCGTCGAAAGCCTCCCCGGGGCCTCCGCGTGGGGCCTGGTCCGCTCCGCCCGGACCGAACACCCCGGCAGGTTCCGGCTCGTCGACACCGACGACGGGGAAGCCTCCCGGGCCGGCCTCCCGGACGCCCTGCGGCTCGACGAGGAGGAGCTGGCGCTGCGCGGCGGCTCCCCCCTCGTCCCCCGCATGGCCCCGGTCGCGCCCGCGGACGGGCGGCTCGAACCGCCCTCGGACGGCGCCCACCGGCTCGGCATCCCCCGCAAGGGCACCCTGGAGAACCTCGCCTGGGTCCCCTGCCCCGAGGTGGCGGCGCCCCTGGAGAGCGGCCAGGTCCGCATCGCCGTCCAGGCCGCGGGCCTCAACTTCCGCGACGTGACGATCGCCCTCGGGCTCATCGACCGGACCGCCTTCGACGCCGGACTCGGCAGCGAGGGCTCCGGCACCGTCCTGGAGACGGCCGACGACGTGACCGCCTTCCGGCCGGGCGACCGGGTGACCGGCATCTTCCCCGGCGCCTTCGGCCCGGTGGCCGTGGCGGACCACCGCCTGCTGGCCCCCGTCCCCGACGGATGGAGCCACGCCGAGGCGGCGTCCGTACCGAGCACGTTCCTCACCGCCTACTACGCCCTCTTCCACGTGATGCGGCTGCGCAAGGGGCAGCGCATCCTCATCCACTCCGCGGCGGGCGGCGTCGGCACGGCCGCCGTGCAGCTCGCCCGGCACGTCGGCGCCGAGGTCTACGCGACCGCCAGTCCCGCCAAGTGGCCCGCCCTGCGCGCCCAGGGCCTGGACGACGCCCACCTGGCCTCCTCGCGCGACCTGCACTTCGTGCAGAAGTTCCTCGACTCCACGGGCGGCCGCGGCGTGGACGTCGTCCTGAACTCCCTCGCGCACGCCTTCGTCGACGCCTCGCTGGAACTCCTGCCGCACGGCGGGCACTTCATCGAGATGGGCAAGACGGACATCCGGGACTCCCGGCAGGTGGCCGCCGACCACCCCGGGGTCGACTACCAGGCCTTCGACCTCTACGGTTCGGCCGGCCCGGACGCCCTCCGGGCGATGTTCCACGAGGTCATGGAGCTGTTCGCCGCGGGCAGCATACGGCTGGGCCCGGTCCGCGTCCGCGACGTCCGCGACGCGCGCGCCGCCTTCCGCGAGATGAGCCAGGGCCGCCACACCGGCAAGCTCGTCCTCGACGTGGGCGGCGGCTTCGGCGGCGGCACCGTCCTGGTCACCGGCGGGACCGGCGGCGTGGGCTCGCTCGTGGCCCGGCACCTGGTCGCCGCACACGGCGTGCGCAGCCTGGTGCTGGCGAGCCGCCGGGGACCGGCGGCCGACGGGGTGCCCGCGCTGGTCGCGGAGCTGGAGGCGGCCGGCGCCGCCGTCCGCGTCGCGGCCTGCGACATCGCCGACCGGGCCGCCGTCGCCGGCCTGCTCGCGGACATGCCCCCCGGCCACCCGCTGACCGCGGTCGTCCACGCGGCGGGCGTCCTGGCCGACGGCACCGTCGAGTCGCTGACCGCCGAGAGCCTGCACCGCGTGCTGCGCGCCAAGGTCGCCGGCGCGGTCCACCTGCACGAGCTGACCCGGGAGCGCACCCTGTCGGCGTTCCTCCCGTTCTCCGCCCTCGCCGGCACGATCGGCACCGCCGGACAGGCCAACTACGCCGCGGCCAACGGCTTCCTGGACGGCCTGGCCGCGCAGCGCAGGGCCTCCGGCCTGCCCGGCACCTCGCTGTGCTGGGGCTGGTGGGAGCAGAGCAGCGGCATGACGCAGGACCTGGGCCGGGCCGACCTGTCCCGGCTCCGGCGGATGGGCATCGCCCCCATGCCGACCCCCGAGGCAATGGCCCTGTTCGACGCGGCGTGCGCGGTCGACCGCCCGGTCCTCATCCCGGCCCGCCTGGACCCCGCCGGCCTGCGGGGCGGGGCCGACGGCCTGCCGCCGCTCCTGCGCGGCCTCGCCGACGGCCGCCCGCGCCGCGGCAGGACGGGCACGGCCCCGGACGCGGGCCGCGCCGGGCTGCCCGCCGGGCTGGCGGCCCTGCCGGAACCGGAGGCGGAGGAAGCCGTCCTGGACTGGGTCCGCGACCAGGCCGCCGTCGTCCTCGGACACCCGGCCGGCACGGCCGTCGACCCCGACCAGCCCTTCACCCAGCTCGGATTCGACTCGCTGACCGCCGTCGAACTGTGCAACCGCCTCGCCGCCGCGACCGGACTGCGCCTGCCGTCCACCCTCGTCTTCAGCTACCCGACCCCGCGCGAGCTGGCCCCGCACCTCCTCGGCCTGCTGCGCCCCGCGGCGGACCCGGACGCCGGGATCCGCGAAGCGCTGCGGAACGTCCCCGTCGACGCCCTGCGCCGGGCCGGCCTCCTGGAAGCCGTCCTGGCCTGCGCGGACCCGGACGCGGCGGGCGCCGCCGCGGAGCCGGCGGACGGGGCCGCCGACGCGGAGGAACTGGCGGGCATGGACCTGGACGCGCTGCTCGACCTGGCCCTGGATGAGAAGAGGTAGTGACATGACCGACTCCGCGGACAAGCCGGCGGAGGGCGCGGACCGGGTCCAGCGGGCGCTGCGCACGCTGATCGAGGAACGCGACCGCCTCCGCCAGGAGAACGAGGCCCTCAGGGCCGGCCGGGGCGAGCCCATCGCCGTGGTGTCCATGGCCTGCCGCTACCCGGGGGGCGTCTCCTCGCCCGAGGAGCTGTGGGAGGTGGTCCGCGACGGCCGGGACGTCGTGGGCGCCTTCCCCGCCGACCGCGGCTGGCGCGACGTGTACGACCCGGACCCCGACGCCGCGGGCAGCGCCTACGTGCGCCACGGAGGGTTCCTGGCGGACGCGGCGGGCTTCGACGCCGAGTTCTTCGGCATCAGCCCCCGCGAGGCGCTGGCCACCGACCCGCAGCAGCGCCTGCTGCTGGAGACCTCGTGGGAGGCCTTCGAGCGGGCCGGCATCGTCCCCGCCGACGTCCGCGGGGAGGAGGTCGGGGTCTTCTCCGGGGTGAGCTCGACCGAGTACGGCTGGCGCTTCCTGGAGGCGGGCCGCAGCGAGCTGGAGGGCTACCTGCTGTACGGCAGCTCGCTGAGCGTGGCCTCCGGCCGGGTGGCCTACGAGCTGGGGCTGACCGGGCCGGCGGTGTCCCTGGACACGGCCTGCTCGTCCTCGCTGGTGGCCCTGCACATGGCGGTGCAGTCGCTGCGGGCGGGGGAGTGCTCCCTCGCCCTGGCCGGCGGGGCGCTGGTGATGTCCTCGCCCGCGGCCTTCGTGGAGTTCGCCCGGCAGGGCGCGCTCTCGCCCGACGGCCGCTGCAAGGCCTTCGCGGACGGGGCCGACGGCACCGGCTGGGCCGAGGGCGTGGGCGTCCTGCTGCTGGAGCGGCTGTCCGACGCCCGCCGCAACGGCCACCCGGTGCTCGCCCTCGTCCGCGGCTCCGCCGTCAACCAGGACGGCGCCAGCAACGGCCTGACCGCCCCCAACGGCCGCGCCCAGGAGAAGGTGATCCGCCGGGCCCTGGCGAACGCCGGGGTCGCGCCCGCCGACGTGGACCTGGTCGAGGCCCACGGCACCGGGACCGTGCTGGGCGACCCCATCGAGGCCGACGCCCTGCTCGCCACCTACGGCAGGGACCGGCACGAGGGCCGTCCGCTCTGGCTGGGCTCCCTCAAGTCGAACATGGGCCACGCCCAGGCCGCCGCCGGGGTCGGCGGGGTCATCAAGGCCGTCATGGCCATGCGCCACGGCCACCTGCCGAAGACCCTCCACGTGGGGGAGCCCTCACGGCACGTCGACTGGTCCTGCGGCGGCGTCGAACTGCTGGTGGAGGGCCGCGAGTGGACCCGGGCGGACGGCCCGCGGCGGGCCGGGGTCTCCTCGTTCGGGGTCAGCGGCACCAATGCCCATGTCATCCTGGAGGAGGCCCCCGGGCAGGAGCCGGCGCAGCGCGCCGCCCCGGGCCCGGAGGTCGCCGGCGGGCTGGTGCCGTGGGTGCTCTCCGGCCGGACCCCGGCCGCCCTGGAGGGGCAGGCACGCAGGCTGCGGGAGCTGCTCGCCGCCGACCCGCACGCGGATCCGGCCGCCATCGGCGCGTCGCTGGTGGCGCACCGGTCGCGGTTCGAGCACCGCGCGGTGGTGCTGGGCCGCGGCCGCGACGGGCTGCTGGACGCGCTCGCCCCGCTCGGAGAGGGCGCGGAGTCGCCCGCGGTGGTGCGGGGCGCGGCCGGCAAGCCCGGCGGCGTCGCCTTCGTCTTCCCCGGCCAGGGCTCGCAGTGGGTCGGCATGGGCCGGCAGCTGTACGCGACCTTCCCGGTCTTCGCCCGGCAGCTCGACGCCTGCGCCGAGGCCCTGTCCGAGTGGGTGGACTGGTCGCTGCTCGACGTGGTGCACGGCGCGGAGGGGGCACCCTCCCTGGACCGGGTGGACGTGGTCCAGCCGGCGCTGTTCGCGGTGATGGTCTCCATGGCCGGCCTGTGGCGCTCCTGGGGCGTGGAGCCGGCGGCGGTCGTCGGACACAGCCAGGGCGAGATCGCCGCCGCCTGCGTGAGCGGCGCCCTGTCCCTGCGGGACGCCGCCCGGATCGTCGCCCTGCGCAGCAGGGCCCTCGTGGAGCTGATCGGCCACGGCGGGATGGCGTCGGTCGCGGAGTCCGCGGACCTCGTGGAGCGGCGCCTCGCCCCCTGGAGCGGCCGGGTGGGCGTCGCCGTCGTCAACGGTCCCCGCTCGGTGGTCGTCTCCGGGGAGCCGGACGCGCTCGACGAGTTCGTCGAGAAGGCGAAGGCCGACGGGGTCCAGGCCCGGCGGATAGCCGTCGACTACGCCTCGCACTCCCACCAGGTGGCCCGGGTCCGCGAGCAGGTGACCGGCCCGCTGGCCGGGGTGGCCCCCGGGCCGTCGGCGGTCCCCTTCTACTCCACCCTGTACGGCGAGGTCATCGACACCGCACGGCTGAACGCCGACTACTGGTACGACAACCTCCGCGAAAAGGTCCTTTTCGAATCCTCCGTCCGGCGGATGGCCGACGACGGCTTCCGGGTGTTCGTCGAGATGAGCCCGCACCCCGTGCTGACCGTCCCGGTACAGGAGATCGTCGAGGACCTCGACGACGCCCTGGTCCTGTCCTCCTCGCGGCGGGACCGCGACGAGGTGGAGGCCGTGCTCGGCTCGCTGGCCGGACTCCACGTCCGGGGCGGGTCCGTGGACTGGAACGCCCTCTTCGGGGAGCGCCCGCGGGCGGACCTCCCGACGTACGCCTTCCAGAGGCAGCGGTACTGGCTGGCCTCCTCGCACGCCCCGGCGGCGGTGGCGGCGCCGCAGGAGGCCCCCGCGGCGGACGGGCCCGCGGCCGAGGACCGCTCCGTGCCCCTGACGGACCGGCTCGCCGCCCTCTCCGAGGAGGACGCGGGGGCGCTCGTGCTCGCACACGTCCTGGAGAAGGTCGCCGTCGTGCTCGGCCACGCCTCCAGCGCCTCGATCGACCCCGACCAGGAGTTCAAGGAGATCGGATTCGACTCGCTGCTCTCGGCGGAGCTGAGCAAGCGCCTGACCGCCTCGACCGGACTGCGGCTGCGGGCCAACCTGGTGCTGCGCCAGCCCTCGCCGCGACGGATCGCCGGCCACATCGCCGCCTCGCTGGTCCAGGCCGGACCGCGCTGACCCCCGGCGGCGCGGACGCCCGTCCCGCCCCGCGGGGTGTGTCCCGCCGGCGGGACACACCCCGCGGGGCGGCCCGCCCCGGCCGGCGCCCGGGTGTCTTGAACCGCCGTCGGGCTTCCCCGAAGGTGGGGGTGATCTGCGAGTTCCGCCGATTCCCGGGCCTGTCT
>NZ_JBIWFZ010000029.1:0-83511 GCF_044763325.1 Streptomyces sp. NPDC096136
TTGACGTCCATCACGGCCTCGACCGCGTCACGGGTGCCGATCGTCTCCTCGAAGTGGTAGCCGGTGTCCAGGAAGACCACGTCCACCCCGGGCATGACCCGCGAGGCGAGGTGGGCGACCACCGCGTCCTCCATCGAGGAGGTCACGCAGAACCTCGCACCGAAGGTGTCCGCGGCCCAGGTGAGGATCTCCGGTGCGGAGGCGTCCTCCAGCTCCCGGCCCGCCCGCTCGGCCAGCTCTTTCCTATCTCCGTGTGCCTGGATCGTCGTCACCCGGCGGCTCCTTCAAAAGGGGAACGCGGCGAACCGGTCAGGAATTTTCTGAGCCGAGATTAGCAATGCCGACACATAAAGCACTGACGGTCCGCTGATCGGGGGTATTTTCCGGACGAACCAGCCACTCCACGTCACTGACCAGTACGTTTCCTTGATTTCTGGGGTTTTGCGGAGTGCGGTCAGGGCCCGGTAAGCGGCTCATCAGCGGACCGCCAGCGCCCCTGTGCGACAGTGACCGGAAATAGCGCCGTCGATTCCCCCCACATTCTGTCCGATATCCCCGGAGAGGGCACGCGGAGAAATGAGCCTGCAAGGACCGCGCCGAGGAAGGCTGATACGCCGCCTCGCACTCTGTCTGTCGGCGGTGGGACTCACCGCCTCCATGCTCACCGCGGCGGAACCCGCCGCCGCCGGCACGCCGGAGACCTGGACCTCCACCTTCCAGGGCTCGGACGGCGTCACCTACTCGGCGACCAACCACCTGGTGGCCCCCGCCGGCGGCCCGGGCCGGCAGTGGATGCTGGTCTGGGCCGGCCCGGCCAAGCAGCCCGCGCCCGACTTCCTGACCGTCATCGACGCGACCCCGGGCTCCCCCACGTACGGCAAGGTCGCCAACACCGTGACCGTCGGCCCGGGCAACGGCAACGAGCCGCACCACATGCAGTACGTGTGGCACAAGGGCGACCGGATCTACGCCGGCGGCATCATGAGCGACACCACCTTCGTCTTCGACGCGAAGGCCCTGCCCGCGCTGACCATCGCCGGGGTCAACACGGCGGCCGACACCCCCTGCGGCACCCTGCCCGACGCCTACCAGGTGCTGAGCGACGGCACCGCGTACGGCACGTACATGGGCGGACCGAACGTCACCGGCCCCTGCACCTACACCAACGGCCAGGTGCGGGTCGGCAACGGCGCCGCCGGCTCGCCCGGCGAGATCGTCCGGATCGGGCAGGACGGCCGGACCCTCGCCGAGATCCCGGCCGCCACCGAGGCCGGCGAGGACCCGGCCCAGTGCGGCAACGTCCCGGCGCTGCCGGCCGCGACCTGCGCCAACCCGCACGGCATCGCGGTCCGCGAGGACCTGAACGTCATGGTGGCGAGCGACTTCGCCGAGGCCCGCAACTTCATGACGCCGGACTCGGCGCTGAAGGAGAACCTGGCCCGCCAGACCGTCCGGGTCTTCGACATCACCAAGCGCGACGACCCCGTGCTGAAGTCGGTGTCCAAGGTCGCCGACGGGCCGCGCGGGGCGCAGGAGCAGCGGGCCTTCTTCCGCGAGTCCCGCGTGGTCATGGAGACCGCGCTCACCAACCGGCCCGGCCACAAGGGCGCGTTCGTCTCCTCGATGGCGGGCGGAGCCGTCTTCTACACGCCGGACATCACCGCGCCGGCCCCGCAGTGGAAGGAGGTCTTCGACGACACGACCGCCTACCGGACCTTCCAGAGCGACAAGGACGTCACCGGCAGCGGCGACAACGGCAGCTGGCTGGCCGTCAGCCCCGACGACCGGTTCCTCTTCCACACGGTGATGGGCCAGTCGGTGCCCTACGGCAAGCCGCTGGACCAGACGACGGGCATGGTCTACGTGCTGGACATCCAGAAGCTGCTCGCGGCCGGCGACGGCGCGAAGTGCTCCGTCGACGAGCTCGCGGAGGCGAGCCGCGGCGGGCGGGAGCGGGACTGCCCGGAGCTGGTGAGCACCGTCCCGATCCGCGACGTCAGCTCCGGCGGCCCGCACTGGGGCGCCATGGACAACTTCAAGCGCGGCGCCGACGGCGTCTACCGGGAGACCACGCAGGTCAGCCGGATCGCGGTGGCCAACTACTTCGTCGCCGGGTCCTTCGGGGGCGGCGGCGACCACCGGGTGTGCGTGTTCGACCTCGACCGGCGCGGCCGGGTGACCCTCGACCGGTCCTTCCGCGACGAGAGCACCGGCAAGCCGTGCGTCGGCTTCAACCGGGCCTCCTGGCCGCACGGCGACTACGGCGACGCGCAGCCGCACGGCGTGCTGTTCGTGGTCAGCGACAGCGTCGTCCGGCGGTGAACGCAGTCCTCCTGGCGGCGGTCGTCCTGACCGCCGCCCTGGCGCTCGGCGTGCTGCTGCTCCTGCGGACGCGGCTGCTCGCCCGCCGCTCCGCCGCCACGGCGTACTTCGCCGCGGCGGCGGCCTGCGCGGCCCTGGCCGGGAGCCTGGGTACGCCGGGCGGCGGGACGGCGGTCCCGGCGGCCGGCGGCCCGGTGCTGGGCTCGGTCGGCCTCGGCGGGCAGCGGGTGCCGGTGCTGGTGGTGCCGAACCGGCCCGGGTACAACCTGGTGGCCGTCGCCGCCCCCGACGCCTCCGCCGGAACCGTCCGGGACCGCCTCGCCCGGGGCGGCCCCCGGCCCGGATCTGCCCTGACCTGGGTCCCGGTCGAACTGCCGGCCGGGCCCGGGCAGGTGTGGGTCTCCGCCGGCGGGGCCGTCGCCCCCCTCTCCGTGGACACCGGGCGGGCGGGGGCCGCCCCGGCCCCGGCCGGGCTGCGGGGCGCCGACGGGCCCGAGTGCGCGAGCGCCGCCGCCGGGTCGCTGCTGGGCGGCAGCGCGAAGCCGCCGGCCGGCTGCCCGTCCGACGCCCTGGCGGCGGCGGACGCGGGCGCGCTGCGGGAGACCGTCTCCTTCCTCGCCGGGCGCGGCACCCGGGCCGTCTCCCTCGTCGAGGACGACTCGCCGCGCGGGCGGGCCGCGGCCGCCGAGGTGCGGACCGCCGCCGCCCGCGCGGGGATCTCCGTCACCGCCCCCGACGCCTCCTCCCGCCGCCCGCTGGTCGTCACCTCCGGCTGGGCGGGCGCGGACGCCGCCGTCCACGACGTCGAGGCCGGCCGCACCGTCGCCGAGGGCACCTACCTGGCGCCCTGGCTGCTGACCGCACCGCTGCTCTCGCCGAGCGCGGGCCAGCTCATCCCGCTGCGCTACGCCCCGACCAGCCCGGCCGCGGTGGAGTACGCCGCCGCACTGGGCGAGCGCCTCCCCGGCGAGGTGCCGACCGCCGCCGGGTACGAGGCCTGGCGCGCGGCGCGCGGCTCGGCGGGCCCCGCGCCCGCGAAGCTCTACGCCGCCGCCGTGCTGTACGTCCCGGGCAGCGGGGGCGCGGGCGCCGGGGGCCACCACCACACCGCGTCCGCGAACTGGCTGCCCAGCGGAATGATCGTCCCGGTCGCGGGCCTCGGCACCACCTGACGCTGACGACAAGGAGCAGGACCATGACGGAAACAGTCGCCGCGCCGCCGGTCCGGACCGCCAGATCCGCGCGCCCCGCCGCCGCCAAGCGCCCGGAGGGCCAGTGGGCCCTGGGCGAGCACGACCCCCTCAACGCCAACGAGGAGTTCAAGGCGGTCGAGGACCCCCTCCTCGTCAGAGAACGCATCGAACGGGTCTACTCCCGCGAGGGCTTCGCGAGCATCGACCCCGACGACCTGCGCGGCCGTATGCGCTGGTGGGGGCTGTACACCCAGCGCAAGCCCGGCATCGACGGCGGGAAGACCGGCTCGCTCGCCCCGGAGGAGCTGGAGGACGAGCACTTCATGATGCGGGTGCGCAGCGACGGCGGCACCCTCGACGCCGCCCAACTGCGGGCGGTCGCCGACGTCTCGATGCGCTTCGCCCGCAACACCGCGGACATCACGGACCGCCAGAACGTGCAGTTCCACTGGATCCGGATCGAGGACGTGCCGGCGATCTGGCGGCGGCTGGAGGAGGTCGGCCTGTCGACGACCGAGGCGTGCGGAGACTGCCCGCGCGTCATCGTCGGCAGCCCGGTGGCGGGGGTCGGCGCGGACGAGGTGCTCGACGCGACCCCGGCGGTACGGGAGATCGCCGCCCGGTACGTGGGCGACCCCTCCCTCTCCAACCTGCCGCGCAAGTACAAGTCGGCGGTGTCCTGGCTGCCGGACGTCCCGTACGAGATCAACGACCTGGCCTTCCTGGGCGCGGTCCACCCCGAGCACGGCCCCGGCTTCGGCATGTGGGTCGGCGGCGGCCTCTCCACGGTGCCGATCCTCGCCCAGCACGTCGGGGTGTGGGTCCCCCTCGCCGACGTCCCCGACGTGTGGGCGGCGGTGGCCCGCCTCTTCCGCGACTACGGCTACCGGCGGCTGCGCGGCCGGGCCCGGCTGAAGTTCCTGGTGGCCGACTGGGGCGTGGAGAAGTTCCGCCGGGTCCTGGAGGAGGAGTACCTGGGCCGCCCCCTCCTCGACGGCCCGGCCCCCGCGCTCCCCCCGGCCCCGATCGACCACATCGGCGTGCACCCCCAGCGGGACGGCCTGTCCTACGTCGGGGCGGCCCCCCTCGCCGGCCGCCTCTCGGGCACGAAGCTCGCAGCCCTGGCCGACCTGGCCGAGACCCACGGCAGCGGCCGGGTCCGCCTCACCCCGTACCAGAAGCTCCTGGTCCTGGACGTGGCCGATCCGGAACCCCTGATCACCGACCTGGCGGAGATCGGCCTCCAGGCCCGCCCCTCGCCCTGGCGGCGCAACACGATGGCCTGCACGGGGATCGAGTACTGCAAGCTGGCGATCGTCGAGACGAAGGAACGGGCGGCGACGCTGGTCGCGGAGCTGGAGAAGCGCCTGTCGGGCGAACCGGACCTCCCGGGCCTCAACATCAACCTCAACGGCTGCCCCAACTCCTGCGCCCGCACGCAGGTCGCCGACATCGGCCTGAAAGGCCAGCTGGTGGCGGACGAGGACGGCCGCCAGGTCGAGGGCTTCCAGGTCCACCTGGGCGGCAGCCTCTCCCTCGCCGCGGACCAGGAGGGCGGCTTCGGCAAGAAGCTCCGCGGCCTGAAGACCACGGCGGCGGACCTCCCGGACTACGTGGAACGCGTCACCCGCGCCTACCTGGCGGGCCGCACGTCCCCCGAGGAACCCTTCGCGTCCTGGGTGGCCCGCTGCGAGGAGTCGGACCTCCAGTAGACGCCGGACGGGCGGCGGGCGACCGGTCAGGAATCGAGAAGCCCCGTCCGCCGTGCCGCCCGTAGCGTGAGGGACATGGAAACCACCGCCTCCACCACCACGTCCCTCGCCTCCGTCACCCTCGAGGTGGCCGACGTCGACGCCGCCCGCCACTTCTACACCGCCTTCGGCGTCGGCGCCCACGTACACCTGCGGCCGTCCGAGGCCCACACCACCGGATTCCGCGGCTTCACCCTGGGCCTCACGGTCTCCAACCCCGCCACCGTCGACGGCTTCTTCAACGCTGCCGTGGACGCCGGCGCCACCGTCCTCAAGCCGGCCACGAAGTCCCTGTGGGGCTACGGCGGCGTCGTCCGGGCCCCGGACGGCACGATCTGGAAGATCGCCACCTCGGAAAAGAAGAACACCGCCCCCGACACCGGCCGGATCGACGAGATCGTCCTCCTCCTCGGCGTCGAGGCGGTCAAGACCACCAGGCAGTTCTACACGGACCGGGGCCTGACGGTCGCCAAGAGCTTCGGCAGCAAGTACGTCGAGTTCGCCGCCGGCCCCACCACCCCCGTCAAGCTGGCCCTCTACAAGCGCCGCGCCCTGGCCAAGGACCTCGGAGTCCCCGTCGACGGCACCGGCTCGCACCGCGTCGTCCTCGGCAGCACCACCGACACCTTCACCGACCCGGACGGCTTCACCTGGGAGCCCACCGCCGCGTAGCCGCCCTCCTCAGGCGGCCCCGGCCGTACGTCACCCTGTGCCGCGCGGCGGCCGAGGGCAGGACCAGGCGGGTTCGACGCTGCCTGGCCGCCTTCGCTGCCATCGACGCGAGCGCGCCGCAACGAGGGCGATCCCGACCCCTTTCACCCGCGCGAGCGGTTCTCCTACTTCGTCGACCTGTGGTCGGGGCGCGAGGACTGGACGTGCGTCTCGGGGTGGGAGGACGGCAGCCCCGTCGGGTACGCGTACGGGTCGAAGTTCAAGCCCGGCGGGTGGTGGAAGGGAGCCGATCGGCCCGACGGCGTGCGCGGGCGGATCTTCGCGCTGTCCGAGCTGATGGTGGTGCCCCGGTGGCAGGGCACCGGGAGGGCCCAGCGGATCCACGACGCGCTGGTCCGGTCCGTCGAGGTGGACTTCGCGACGCTCCTCGTGGACTCCACCCACACGAAGGTCCGGGCCCTGTACGAGAGGTGGGGCTACGAGAGATGTGACGCGGCCACACCCTCCGACGACTCGCCCCTCTACGCGGTCATGGTCCGAGACCTGCCCTGACCTCGGCCATGACAAGCCATCCCCCTCTGCGGCATGACCGCCGGCGAGGTCTGACACGCACCCCCGGCCGGGCCCGGGGGGTCGGGGCCGGCCGGGGGGGGTGGGGGGTGGTCGAGGGGTCAGGGGGTCAGTTCTGCGGCCAGGGATTCCAGGATGACGTCCGCGCTGCGGTCCACGTCCTCGCGGGTCGTGCGCCAGTTGACGACCGAGACGCGCATCGCCGCCCGGCCTTCCCACAGGGTGCCGCCGAACCAGCAGACGCCGCTGCGCTGGATGCGGGCGATGACCCGGCGGGTGGTCTCGTCGTCGTCGCCGAAGCGGACCAGGAGCTGGTTGAGGACGACGTCGTTGAGGAGTTCCACCCCGGGGACGCCCGAGAGGCGCTCGGCGAAGTGGCGGACGTGGTCGCAGCAGCGTTCGACGAGTTCGGCCACGCCCTCGCGGCCCAAGGTGCGCAGGGCCGCCCACACCGGGAGGCTGCGGGCGCGGCGGGAGAAGTCGGGGACCCACTCGATGGCGTCGCGTTCGCCGTCGGTGCCCGGCGGGAGGTAGCCGGCGCGTTCGTTGAGCATGGCCGCGCGGTGGGCCTCGGGGTGGGCGATGACGACGATGCCGCAGTCGTAGGGCACGTTGAGCCACTTGTGGGCGTCGAGGGCCCAGGAGTCGGCCCGTTCCACGCCGTCGACGAGGGGGCGGAGCTTCGGGCTGGCCGCGGCCCACAGGCCGAAGGCGCCGTCGACGTGGACCCAGGCGCCGTGGCGGTGGGCGATGTCGCAGATCTCGCCGACGGGGTCGATGGCACCCGAGTTGACGTCGCCGATCTGGGCGCAGACGATCACCGGGCCGGTGAGGCCGGCAAGGGTGCGCTCCAGTTCGGCGGGGATCATGCGGCCCTTGTCGTCGACCGGGACGTTGCGGATGCGGGCCGTGCCGAAGCCGAGGTAGCGGGCGGCGAGGTCGATGGTCATGTGGTGCTGGGCGCCCGCGACGACGGCCACGTCCGGGGCGCCGCCCAGGCCCTCGCGCTCCACGTCCCAGCCGGCCTCGGCGAGGAGCTTGTGGCGGGCGGCCGCGAGCGAGGTCAGGTGGGCCATGGTGCAGCCGGTGGGGAAGCCGACGGAGGCGTGCGCGGGCAGGCCGAGGAGTTCGAGGACCCACTGGGCGGCGACGTCCTCGGCCACGGCGATGGCCGGGGAGAGGTTGTAGAGGCTGGCGGTCTGGTCGTAGGCGGCCACCAGCCAGTCCGTGGCGATGGCGACCGGCAGGGTGCCGCCGGTGACGTAGCCGAAGTAGCGGGGGCCGTTGGCCGTCGGGATGCCGCCCTCGGCCACCGCGCGGCCGATGACCTCGATGGTCCCGGCCGGGTCGGCCGGTCCGGCGGGCAGGGGGCCACCGAACATTTTCAGCAATTGTTCGGAGCCGGCAGTGGCACCCACCGGCCGATCGGCGAGACCCGCCAGATATTCGATGGCCTGCTGATAGGCCAATGCGAGAGGTGCACCGTCTGCTGTGGTCATAGTACAAAGCTAGGCGGCTGGCACTGACGTGCGACTGACTCAAATGGCCGGAACTTCCAAAGGCTTGGACAGGGAGCCGTTGGACTGTATTACTTTCTCCTGTGGCCCCGGCCGGTGCGGTCAGTCCGGCCGGTCCGACGGTCCGCCATCCGTGCAGAGTCATGAGACTTGAGGAGTTCCAATGTCCGACGAGCAGACCCGCAAGGTTATCGAACAGTTCAACCAGGCATTCCAGCTGCACGACCCCGGCCTGCTGAAGGACATCCTCGGCGAGAACTGCCGGCTGGAGAACTCCGGACCGGCCCCCGACGGCACCAAGCACGTCGGTTACGACGAATGTCTGCAGTTCTGGACCGCGATCGCAGGCAACGAGCACATGACCTTCGAGGTGGAGGACGTCTGGGTGGCCGGCGAGCGTTCCGTCTGCCGCTGGACGCTGCGCTGGGGCGGTGGTCCGAAGGACTTCGTCCGCGGGGTGAACGTGCACCGCCTGGAGGGCGGGAAGCTCGTCGAGAGCTTCGGCTACGTCAAGGGCTGACGGCACACGGGAAGGGGGCCCGGGCCTGTCGGCCCGGGCCCCCTTCCGCATGTGGCGGCGGATCAGTCGGCCAGCTGGGAGACGATCATCACGCAGTCCTCCAGGGCCTTCGTGGCGTGTCCCTTGCCCACCGTGTCCTCGACCAGCTGGGTGTTGCCGGGGACGAAGGTGCGCCAGGTGCCGTCGCTGACGCCGCACTCCATCTTGCCGCTGACCAGGGTCATGATCTGGCGGCGCGGGGCCGGGTGGAAGTCGCCGAACCACCCCGCCGGGATGTACAGGTACACGGCCTGCTTGGCCGGTATGCCGTCGGAGACGAAGAGCGACGGCGCCGGCGGGGCGAAATTGAGGGCCGTCACCTCCAGGGTCTCGTCGATGAAATGCGATTCGCCGTTCTCGTCGTTGTAGAGGCGGGAAACGGCGATTTTGGCGGTCTCGGCGGTGGTTTCGACGGCGGTCTCGGCGGCGGTCTCGGCGGCCACGGGAACTCCCTGTGTGCGTGAAGTCGGGATCAGGTCGGGATCGATCGCCCCTCACTATCCCAGCCGGCGCTGATGGGCCCCTGACCGCTCGGGGCCGACGGGGGAATTCCGTCTCAGATATCCATCAGCCCCGTGTCAGCCGCCGCGTGCCAAGCTGATGGCACAAGAAAGGCCGAAGGAGAGGTACCCAAAGCGGCCGAATGGGGTCCGGCTCTTCGCCGGACGGGCTCTGCCCACGCAGGTTCGAATCCTGCCCTCTCCGCAGGTGCTCATCCCAGGCACGCGCATCCCGATCCGATACCAGGGATGCGCGTGTCTTTGGCATGCGGCGCCCGGACCGCCCGACAGGGCCTCCCCACGCGCCCGTCTCGTCCTCCCCGGACCCGCGGGGCGACCGTATCCGGCCCTTTCCGGCCCCTTCCGGCCCCTCCCGTCCGGGGGTCCCGTCGACGGATCCGCACGTTCCCTTCCCCAGCCCGGCGCGACCCGAACAGGCGTCGCTTTCCCGAGCGACCCCGACAGACATGGAGACGCAGTTGCCCAGCAGCGACCACCACACCGTTCCCGTGCTCCGCAGGACGGACGCCGCCGCGCTCGTGGACGAGATCTCGTCCTGGCTGACCGTCGACGCCGACGAGATCGACGCCAAGTTCCTGGGCGAGCGCGCCCGTATCGTCGAGGCCGTCACCGACCTCAACGCGGCGGCCGTGGCCGGCCCCGCCCGCGAGGACGCCCACTACCACCAGCAGCTCCTGCTCTCGCGCATCTACCAGACCGTGATGCAGATCCCCGACCGGCCGAGCGCCGAGGGCTCGGTGCTGCTGCACGAGGTGACCCGCCTGCTGGAGAACGCCACCCTGGCCGCCGAGGACGCCCACCTGGAGCCCGGCCTGCTGGAGTCCGCGCCCACCGAGCCCAAGGCGTTCCTGTCCTGGCTGAAGGGCCTGGTCCGCAAGCACCGCGCCTTCAAGCACCCCTACTACACGGACTTCATCAACCGCGAGGCGCGCGAGGAGGACCTGCGCACGTACGTCATCCAGGAGTCCCTGATCGACGGCCGTTTCGACGACTTCCTCGCGATGATGCAGATCGGCACGGCCGGCGCCAGCAAGATGGAGATCGCCGCCAACTACTGGGACGAGATGGGCAACGGCGACCCCGAGGCCGTGCACACCCACCTCTTCAACAAGATCTACGAGGTCTTCGACGTCCGCAACGAGGACCTCGAGGCCGCCATGACCACCACCGACCTGCACTCCGGCAACCTCGCGGTGCTGCTGTGCCGCTACCGGCACCTGTACCCGGAGGCGGTCGGCTTCCTCGGCATGACCGAATGGCTGGCCCCCGACCGGTTCCGCAACGTCGTCCGCGCCTGGGAGCGCCTCGGCCTGCCCGAGGTCGGCATCACCTACCACCGGCTGCACATCACCATCGACTCGCAGCACGCGGCGGGCTGGTTCCACAACGTGGTCATCCCGAGCGCCGACACCGCCTACATGCGCCGGGGCATCGCCCGCGGCGCGCTGTGGCGCGCCAACTCCTCCGCCCGCCACCTCGACGAGCGCCTGGACCTGGCCCGGCTCTCCGCCGAGCGCACGCCCGTCGCCGCGGGCTGAGCCGTGTCCCTGCGGGAGCACGGCTTCGCGCTGGTCGGTCTGGACCCCGTGCCGGGGGTGGTCGCGGCCGGCTTCCCCGGCCCTCCGCAGCCGGCCCTGCGACTGCGGATGTCCTGGACGGCGGACGACGACTGGCTGTTCCGGCCCGCCGTGCCGTACGGCGTCGCTGGCGTCGTCCCGGACGCGGGCGCCGACCGGCGGCTCACGACCGGGCTCTGCGCACTGCTGCGGCGCGCCCTGTGCGGGCCCTGGCTGGACGTCCACGCGGACCGGCTGATCGAGCTGCACCGGGTGCGGACCGTGGCGCCCGCGGGGGCGACGGTCCCGGTACGGCTGCCCGGACCGGTGCCGGACGCCTGCGAGTTCGCCCTCGTGGCGGTGGTCGGGCGGACCGGGGGCGGGACGGGCCGGTCCCGGCTGTACGGCACCGGGCCGCGCGTACCCCTGCTGGAGGCGGAACCGGCTCCGGGGCAGGGGCTGCTGTTCGACCGGCGGGTGGTCGCGTACGACGGGCACGAGCTGGTGGCCGGCCCCGGCGGCCCGGCCGTACAGGACCTGCTGGTCGCCCACGTCCTGCGCCCGTCCGGCCCGCAACCGGCCCTGCGCCGCCGCCCGATGCTGGTCCGCGGCCCGGCCGGCACCCTGATCAGCACCCGCCCCGCCCTGCGCTGAGCACGGGGCGGGGAGGACGGGGCGGGGAGGACGGGGATCCACCCCGGCTTCCCCGCCTCCGCGCGGTCCCTCACCGCGGGGCGACTCCGGCACTTCCCACGCGTCCCCCGTCGCCGTCGAAGACGCCGACGAGCACCGCCCCGGCGGGCCGCTGCGGCCACTCCCCGTAGGCGGCGAGCACCTCCGCGGTCCCGGCGGGCGGGACGCCGCCCTCGGCCCGGGGCAGCGTGGTGTGGAGGTGGACGTGCTGCTCGTCCCCCGCTTCCACCACCTGCACCGCCTTGACCCGGGCGACCGCCCCGGCCCACTCGGCGTGCGCGGTGCCCCCGGCCCACTCGGCGAACGCGGCCGCCCGGGCCGCGTCCTCCGGCGTGTAGGCCCCGTGGGGATCGGGCGCGGGCAGATGGGCGGGGATCCCCGTCCCGGACTCCGGGGTCGAGGTCACGGAGCATCCGGCGGCGCCCAGCAGGGCGGCCAGGACGAGAGCGGCGGCGTGGCGTGCGGGTACGGGCATCTGGGGGGCCTTCCGGTGACGGTCGGGCGGATCCGGACGAGCGCGCCCCCGCACGGTATCCGTACGGGGGCGCGGTGACAGCCCCGAGCGGGATGTCACATGACGAGCTCGTCGGCCTTGTCGCCCCAGTTGCCGCCGTACGGGTAGCCGTAGACGTGGAGGTTCTTCAGGCAGTAGCCGAGGGCGGTGATGATCTCGGGGTCCGGCATCCCGGTGCGCCAGTCGTACAGGCTCATCCCGCCTATCTCGTCGTTGTTGCAGGTGGACGAGGCCTTGTCACGGAAGCTCCAGTCGCCGAGGTTCTTCGAACCGTCCGCGGACCACTGGAGCTTGCGGCCGTACCAGCCGGCGTCCTGCCACAGGCAGGTCCACCCGAACCCGCAGGTCGGCGTCCCGTCGCCGTCCACGGCCGCGACGGGCTGCGCGCCGTTCCGCTGCGCCTCCTCGGCCTGCGGCTTGAGCGTGCTGCGGCCCGCGGGGGCCGTCGGCAGGGCGTTCGCGGAGCCGGGTTCGTGGGCCGCGGAGTAGGCCGCGATGTCGGCGGCCGACTCCGCCTCGGAGTCGAAGCACTTCACGGAGAGGTCCGGGTACTCCGAACACACCTGTGCGGTGGACCATCCGTCCTTGCTGAGGTTGATCTTCTTCCCCTTGTAGGTGGCGATCACGTCGCCGGTGCGGGCGCGGCCGGCCTTGGCCGCCCGCTCGCCCTGCTCCCGCTGCTGTTCCGCGTTGCCCCGCCCCTGGGCCGGGCCCGCTGTCGCGGCGCCGGCGGCCTGGGTGGTTCCGATGACGAGCGCTGCTGCGGCAGCGAAGACCACAGCTATCTGACGGACCTTCAAAGCTCTTCCCCCCATGGAGAGTTGATGTCACGTGCTCGGGTGAACCTACCCGCGCTCCCGGGGGAGGGCAAAGCAATTGGTCGCGTATGCGTGTGATCGTCCCAGGGGTCCGGCCGGCATTTCGGCCGTTCGTCCAGGCCCGTCCGGACGCGGGGCGCGCGGGCACGCGGAAGGACCCCGCCGGACGTGCCGGCGGGGTCCTTCCGCGGGGTGCTACTCCCCCGCCGCGCGGAGCATGGCGTCCAGGCGGGTGAGGTCCTCGTCGCAGAGGCGGGCGGCCTCCAGGTCGTCGGGGGCGGCCGCGCAGGACTGGAAGCGGTCCACGACCAGCAGGCCCTGGGCCCGGATCTCCTCGGACGTCGTCATCGTCTGCCTCCCTCTCAGACCGCGTTGCAGGCGCGGAAGACGTGGACCAGCGCGGGCAGGCTCGCGCCGTGCTGGAAGGCGATGTACTCCGGCAGTACGGCGGAGGGCGCCCACTTCTGCTTGTACTCCAGCTGGGTGCGCGCCGGGTAGATGTGCGCGCCGTGCTCCCACAGGTGCTCCATGAACCAGTGGAAGCCCAGGCTGTGGCCCGGGAACTGCGGGGCCGTCAGGGAGGTGAAGGGGGTGAACCCGAAGTGCAGCCAGCGGGTCCCCTCGGCCGTGAACACGTCGATCGCGGCCTTGTTGAGGGCCTCCATCACCCCGGGCGGGGAGTCGGGCTGCCGGCGGCTCAGGTCGTGCATCCAGCCCGGCTGCGGCCCGTACACCGGGGCGTAGGAGACGTAGCCGATCAGCTCGCCGTCGCGCAGGGCGGCGAAGAGCCGGCGCAGGTGCTGGTAGCGGCCGCCGGTCTGGCCGACGAGGAACTCCAGGGGCTTGACGCCCTCGCCCTTGGTGGAGAGCCAGGCGGCGTCCAGCGCCTCGATCTGCCCGGCGTGGTCCTCGTAGGGGACTTCCTTGATCTCCAGGCCGCTGCGCAGGGCGCGGGAGATCTTGTTGCGCAGCTGCATGAACTTCGTGCCGGCCAGGGTGAAGGCCTCCAGGTCGACGGCGTACGAGGCGCCCATCTGGTTCACGGTGAAGCCCTGGTCGACGTAGACGTCGGCGTCCGCGCCCTGGAGCTGTACGGACACGATCTCGCGCCCCTGCTCGGCGGCGAAGGCCCTGAACGCGGCCAGCAGGCGGCCACGGGGGCCGCCCGGGCCGGCGGGGGAGAAGGGGGCGAACGGGCCGCCGAACTGGACGAGGTAGCGGCCGACGGGCCGGTAGACGATCACTCCGGGCCCGTCCGGGAGCCGGAAATAGCTGTTCCCGTCACTGAAGGCGAAATACGCGCTCGGATTTCCGGCGTCCGCGTACTGCCGGATGGCGTCGAGCGCGACATCCGTCTCCAGAATCGTTCCGGTCATGTGAAATCCATTCTCGCGGCAGCACTACCGCTACTTATGGCACGGGCCGCCGGGCCCCACAAGGCCGCAGCCGCCCGCGGTCAGCCGCCCGTCAGGGGAGGGTCAGGCAAAACCGCTGGTCAGATGAGCGTCAGGCCTCAGTCAGATGACGACTGGAAGACTCTCCCCTGCATATTCGACTTTCGGACCGACGGGAATCCCGAAGATCCGGACGCGAAATCCCAGAGAGCCCGAGAGAGCCCGAGGAGAACACGGCGATGCGTTCCCTGACGACAGCGCGCGGGATCTGCGAGCAATTCCACGCAGGTCTTCTCGACGCACTCGAAGAGCTGCCGCTCACGGCCCGGGAGGCCGCGGACAGCCCGGTGCTGGAGCTGTACCGCGAGCACGGCGGGCCCGGGCTGCTCGTGCCGGCCGCGTTCGGCGGTGCGGCCGCCGGTCCGCTGGAGGCGGTCCGGGTGCAGCGGGCGATCGCCTCCGTCTCGCCCTCGCTGGGCGTGGCCACGACGATGCACCACTTCACGGTGGCGATGCTGTTCCGGCTGGCGGAGGCCGCCGACCGGCTGACCCCGGCCCAGCTGAAGCTGATGTCCGCGGTGGCCTCCGACGGACTGCTGCTGGCGTCCGGCTGGGCCGAGGGGCGGACCGACCAGAACATCCTGGCGCCCTCCGTCGTCGCCGAGCGCACCCCGGGCGGCTACCGGGTCAACGGCGCGAAGAAGCCCTGCAGCCTGTCCGGTTCGATGGACGTGCTGACGGCCAGCGTGCAGGTGACGGAGGAGGACGGGCGCTCCGCGCTGGCGCTGATGCTGATCCCGGCCTCCTCCCCCGGTGTGGAGACCCGGCCGTTCTGGGCCACTCCGGTGCTGGCCGCCTCGCAGAGCCACGAGGTCCGGCTCACCGACGTGGAGGTCCCCGAGGACCTCGTCATCCACAGCACCCCCGAGGACGCCGACCGGCTCGACGACCTCCAGACGGCCGGGTTCACCTGGTTCGAGCTCCTCGCCACCTCCGCGTACGTCGGCGCCGCGTCCACGCTGGTCGCGCAGGTGCTGGCCGGCGGGCGGGGCAGCGCCTCGGAGCGGGCGGAGCTGGCGGTCCGGATGGACGCGGCGGTCTCCCTCGTGGAGGGCGCGGCCCGCTCCCTGGAGGACGGCACCGGGGGCGACGAGGCGGTGGCGGCGGTGCTGACCGCCCGCTACGCCACGCAGGACCTGCTGTCCCGGACCGTCGACCAGGCCGTGGAGATGCTCGGCGGGATGGCCTTCATCCGTTCGGGTGACGTGGCCTACCTGGCCTCCGCGGTCCGCGCCCTGGCCTTCCACCCGCCGTCGCGCGCGAGCGTGGCCGCGGAGCTGGCCGAGTACTTCGCCGGCGGCCCGCTGCGCCTGTCCTGACCCACCGGCAGCATCCCGTCGCGCGGCCCGCCCGCAGTAAGGACACCCCTCATGGACATCAAGAACCCGGTGGAATCGCCGGTCACCTTCAACCTGCACCGCCTGGAGTACCTGGTCGCGTTCGCCGTGACGATCGGGTTCATCCTGTGGCACTTCATGGACATCAACTGGTTCGCGGCGATCGGCCTGTTCCTGTACATCGACCTGGTCGGCTACATCCCGGGCGCGATCGCCTACCGGCGCAGCCCGGACAAGCAGATCCACAAGGCGTTCTACGTCCTGTACAACTCGATGCACAGCCTGCTCAGCGTGGCCGCGGTCGGCCTGCTGTGGATGTGGCTGATCGGGCCCGAGTGGGCGCTGCTGGCCCTGCCGTTCCACGTCTTCGGCGACCGGGGCGTCTTCGGCAACTTCCTCAAGCCGTTCGGGCTTCCCTTCGAGCCGGAGGACACCCCGCTGGTGCACCAGCTGACGGCCATGCTCAAGCGCCGCTCGGCCACCGACGGCCCGGTCCCGCTGCCGTACGACGAGCACCCCGCGACCCTCGCCGCGACGGGCGTCTCCGCTCCGGCCGTCGGGGTGAACCGGTGAGCCGCTACCCCGCCTGGCTGACGGACCGCTCGCCCTCGGCGGCCGCCGAGGGGTACGAGGACCCCGACGCGGCCCGGCTGGCCCTGCGCCGGCTGGCGTCGAGCGTGACGGTGCTGACCGTCAGCCGGGACGGCGTCCGGCACGGCACCACCGCCAGCGCCGTGGTCACCCTCTCCCGCGACCCCCTGGTCCTGGGCGCCTGCCTGCGGCCCACCTCGACGTTCGCGTCGATGGTCCGCCGGGCCGGCCGCTTCTCGGTGAACGTCCTCGGCTCGGCCCAGCAGGACGTCGCCCGCCGCTTCGCCAACCCGCAGCGCCCGCTCGGCGACGCGCAGTTCGAGGGCTTCGACTGGTCCACGGACCCGCTCACCGGGGCCCCGCTGATCGGCGGCAGCCTCGCCCACATGGCCTGCCGGGTCCTCGGCTGGCACCAGGTCGGCGACCACGACATGCTCCTCGCCGAGGTCACGGGCGGCTCGCACACCGTCGACTCCCCGATGCTCAGCTTCGCCGGCCGCATGCACAGCGCCTGCGTCACCCCTGCCGCTTCCGTCTCCGTTCCCGCTTCTCCCAGTGAGGTTGCGTCATGACCACCCTTCCGCAGATCCCCGTCGAGGCCGACTGGGACCGCGCGCCCAACCTGCTCGACGGCGCCCAGGAGATGACCCTGACCGCCGAGGAGTGCGACCTGGGGTACTGGCTGTCGGCCGTGGCCCAGGGGACCCTGCGCGGGCGGGCCGAGGCCGGGCACGACGCCGTCACCCCCGCGCACATGCGCGAGGAGGGTCCGCTGCGCGAGGCGCTCGTGCTGGAGCTGGGCAACCGGTCGCTGGCCGAGTCCCGGGCCGTGAACGTGCTGTCCCACTACGTGATCGGCGCGCCCGGCGTCGTCGAGCAGGAGTTCTTCACCACCCAGGTGGTGGACGAGGCCCGGCACGCGATGATCTTCCGCAAGCACCTGGTGGACCTCGGGGTGCCCGAGGCGGGGCTGCTGGAGTTCATCAGGGAGCAGGGCACCGACTACACGCGGCGCGTGCTGAACCCGATCGCCGAGTTCGCCACGACCGTCGTGCGCGACGAGGGCGACTTCATCGGCGCGGTCGCGGTGTTCACCATCGTCATCGAGGGCGTGCTGGCGCCGGCCGCCGAGCTCAGCGAGCGCAAGTGGACGCTGCTCGACCCGGCGGCCGCCGAGATCGCCCGCGGGGCGTCCATCGACGAGATCCGCCACTTGACCGTCGGCAGCTCGATCGTCCGCGAGCACCTCGCGCGCAACCCCTCGTACCGGCCCCGGCTGATCGAGCTGATCCGGCGCGGCCGGCAGCTGTGGGACGAGCTGCCGTCGGAGGAGTTCGTGCTGGAGCGCGAGGAGCTGTTCCAGCAGGGCATGTTCGTCCACGCCGAGCTGCTCAAGGACTACGAGGTGTTCCCCGGCTGCAGGCTGCTGGAGACCACCCCGAAGGAGCGCTACGACCTCGCCGAGCGGTGGACGGACGACATGGCCGAGGTGCGGCTGCCGTACATGGGCATCCCGGAGGCCGTCGACCTGATCCGCACCCACCCGAGGTAGTCCCGGTGACCTCCACGATTCCCGCGAGAGCGGAGCGGCGGGCCCCCGCCGCCGCGCCCGGGCTGCGCCGGACCCTGACCACCCCCCGGATCGTCTTCCTGGTGGTCGCCGCGGCGGCCCCCATGTCCGGAGTGGTGGGCTCGGTGCCCCTCGCCTACGCCATCGGCAACGGGGCGGGGGTGCCGGCCACCTTCGCGCTCGCCGGGCTGATCCTGCTCTGCTTCTCCGTCGGGTACGCGGCGATGAGCCGGCACGTGGTGGGCGCGGGCGGCTTCTACACGTACATCGGCCAGGGGCTCGGCCGGCCTCTGGCCGTCGCGGGCGGGCTGACGGCCGTCGTCGCCTACACGGCGGCCGTCGCGGGCGTGGCCGGAGCCTTCGGGTACTTCGCCGAACTGGTCTCCGCCGCGCACGGCCTGCCACTGCCCTGGCCGGTGTGGACCGGCGGGGCGCTGGCCCTGGCGGCCGTGATGGGCTACCGGCGGATCGACCTCAGCGCCCGCCTGCTGGCGGTGCTGATGGTCGCCGAGGTGGCGGTGCTGGGCCTGCTGGCGCTGGCCATCGGCGTGCGGCACGGGACGGACGCCCTGCCCGCCGCGGCGTTCGCGCCCGGCACCGTCCTGGCCCCCGGGCTCGGGGTGGCGCTGATGTTCGCCCTGATCTCGTACGTGGGCTTCGAGGCGGCCGCGCTGTACGGCGAGGAGAGCCGCGACCCCAAGCGCAGCGTGCCCGTCGCCACGTACGCGTCCGTCGTGCTCATCACCGTGTTCTTCGCGCTGATCAGCTGGGCGGCCGTCGGGGCGGTCGGCGCGGACCGGGTGGCCGGTACCGCGCAGCGGGAGCTGGGCGACCTTTTCTTCCGGCTGTCGGACGACTACCTCGGCGGCTTCGCGACCGGTGTGATGCAGGTCCTGCTGTGCACCAGCCTGTTCGGGGCGCTGCTGGGGCTGCACACCGCCGCCAACCGCTACCTGTTCGTCCTGGGCCGCGAGCGGGTGCTGCCGGGCTCGCTGGCCCGGGTGCACCCGCGGCACGCCTCCCCGCACCGGGCGAGCGTGGTGCTGTCGGTGGCCACGGCCCTCGTCTGCGGTGTGTTCGCTCTCGCGGGCGCGCACCCGTACACCACGCTGGCGACGACCATGCTGGCCCTGGGCACCGTCGGGATCGTCGCCCTCCAGGCGGCGGTGGCGGTGGCGGTGCTGGTCTTCTTCCGCCGGCACCCCGACGCCCACTGGTGGCGGACCCGGCTGGCGCCGGCGCTGGCCCTGGCCGGGCTGGCGGGCGCGCTGTGGCTGCTGCTGGACAACTTCGCGCTGGTCACCGGCACCGACTCCGCGTGGGTCAACCGGATCCCGTGGCTGATGGTCGCCGCCGCGCTCGGCGGGCTGGGGTACGCGGCCTGGCTGCGGGCCCGCGCGCCCGAGCGGTACCGGGCCGTCGCCACCGCCGCGCACGACGTACCGCAGCCGCAGGACATCCCGTAACGAGACCGAGGAGCCGTCATGCACGACCCGCACAGCCTGCTCCAGGACGAGGCGGAGGCCGACCTGGCCCGCCGCGGCTACGTCCTGGACCGGGACGCCCTGCGCACCCTGACCGAACGGCGCGCCCGGCTGGTCGCCGAGCGGGACAAGCTGCGGGCCGAGCAGAACCGCTCGGCGAAGGTCGGCGGCCCGCCCGACGCGGCCGCCCGGGCCCGGCTCCAGGAGGCCCGGGAGCGGCTGCGGTCGGTGTCGGAGGAGCTGAAGGAGGCGGAGGACGGACTCGGCGCGCTGCTGCCGGCCGTCCCGAACCGGCCGCACGCCGACGTCCCCGACGGGACCGAGCAGGACCCGCCGGTGGTGCGGCGGGTCTGGGGGGAGGTGCCCGGCTTCGAGTTCGCACCGCGCGACCACGTGGAGGTGGGCACCCGCCTGGGGATCCTGGACCCGGTGCGCGCCGCCAAGCTGTCGGGTTCGCGCTTCGCGGTGACCCGGGGGGCGGGGGCCCGGCTGGAGCGGGCGCTGGCCGCGTTCCTGCTGGACCTGCACACCACCGAGCACGGGTACACCGAGCACGGGGTGCCGCACCTGGTCAGCCGGGAGACGATGACGGGGACGGGGCAGCTGCCGAAGTTCGAGGACGACCTGTTCCTGACGAACGCCGCCGACCGCGACCTGCTGCTGATCCCGACGGCGGAGGTCCCGCTGGTCAACCTCTACCGGGGCGAGACCCTCCAGGAGGGCGAACTCCCCCTCGCGCTGACCGCGTTCACGCCCTGCTACCGGGCGGAGGCGGGCTCGTACGGGCGGGACACCCGCGGGCTGGTGCGGCTGCACCAGTTCGAGAAGGTGGAGCTGGTGCGGATCTGCCACCCCGACCGGGCCGCCGAGGAGCTGGAGCTGCTCACCGGGCACGCCGAGACGGCGCTGCGGCGGCTGGGGCTGGCGCACCGGGTCGTGGAACTGCGGGCCGGGGACCTCGGGTTCGCCGCCCGGCGCACCTACGACATCGAGGTGTGGCTGCCGGGCCAGGGGACGTACCGGGAGATCTCCTCCTGCTCCGACTGCGGCGACTTCCAGGGCCGCCGGGCCGGCATCCGGGTGCGCGGCCGGGACGGCCGGAAGGCCTTCGCGGCGACCCTGAACGGTTCGGCGCTGCCGGTGGGCCGCACGCTGGTGGCGATCCTGGAGCAGTACCAGCGCGCGGACGGCTCGGTGGGCGTGCCGCCCGCGCTGGTCCCGTACACGGGGTTCTCGGCGATCGCCCCGGACGGCACGCCCGTCGTCAGCCCGTCCTGAGCCCCCCGGCGGGGGACCGCGCCGGGGGCCCCGCGGGGGCGCCGGCGCGGTCCGGCCAGGTCAGGACGGTCACCGGTGGCAGTTCCCGGGACACGAACGCGGTCATCGCCCAGGGGCAGTCCTGCCGGGTGGGCTGGAGCGCGGTGTGCCCGTGCCAGGGCAGGACGCCGTGCCCGGTGATCCCGCGCAGGGTGACGGAACCGTCGGGCCCGAAGGCCAGGTCGACCTCCCGCGCGCCGTCGGTCAGTCCGCGCCCGGTGGCCTTCACGGCGGCTTCCAGCAGGGTCCAGGCGTGGAAGAAGGTGTCGGCGCCGACCCCGTCCGGGACCCCGGGGTAGACGAACGTGAGCACGTCGAGGCTGCTGGTGGACGGGCGGACCAGCTCGACGTCGACCCCGATGGGCCCGGTTTCGGTGGCGCCGAGCAGCAGCAGCCCGTCGGAGCGGGACCAGCTGACGTGGGTGCCGGGCTGATCGGGCAGGTAGGGCTTGCCGGCCGGGTCGTAGTGGATGCGCAGGTCGTGGGCGGCGAGCCCGAGCCGCTCGGCCAGCAGGCGGCGGACGGTGAGGCGGGCCCGGAAGAACCGGTGGGCCGCCCGGGCGTGGACGAACTCGGCGCCGCGCCGCAGCTCCTCCTCGGTCAGGCCCTCGGGGTAGTGCGCGCTGATGTCTTGGGGGGCGACCTGGTCGAGGTCGACCAGCCAGGCGTCCATGGTGCTCCTTTCTCTGGCACGGCCTCCCCGGCCCCGTGCGTACGGCCTGCGCCTACAGGCCGAAGACGCGGGTGCGGGAGCGTGCGGGGTCCCCCGGGCGGAGGTGGAGGCGGCCGGCCGCGGGGAGCATGACGGCCGCGGCGACCGTGCGTTCGGCGCGGATGTCCCCCCGGTCGGGGACGCGCACGGGCGGCTGGGACAGGAGGGTCAGGTGGTCCTCGGGGGTCGCGGTGGCCGGGAGGGCGGCCAGGCCTTCGGCGGCCGCGTGCAGGCGGCGCAGGGAGGAGTTGCGGGCGAAGACGTTCAGCTCGTCCGCCGGGGCGAAGTCCGGGTGGAGGTAGTGGTTGGTGTGGGTGAGCGCGCGGGGGCCGGCGGCCTCGGTGACGCGGAGGTCGCCGTCGAGGTGTTCCACGTAGAGGGCGCGCTCGGGGTCGCAGAGCATGAGGGAGCGGGAGCTGGCCAGCGGCAGGTCCGCGAGGAGTTTGAGGGCCTGGCCGGTGTCGGCCGCGGTGTCGAGGAGGTGGCGGATGGCCAGGTACGGGGGGACGCCCGGGCCCCAGGTGCCGCCGAGGACCAGGTTCAGTCCGACGGCGAGGCCGTCGCTGTTGAGGCCGAGGTAGCCGAGGAGGCCGGCGAAGCTGAGGACGAGGGAGCGCCGGGCGGTGCCGGCGCGGGCGATCTCCAGGACGCTGATGTGGCTGTCGAGGTCGCCGCTGAGGTCGACGGTCTGGGCGAGGACGGGCGGCCCGGCGCCGGGTCCGGTGCGGGCGTAGGTGGTGCAGTCGCCGCCGGTGCGGACCTTGGAGTAGCCGAGGATCTCGCGGCGCAGCTGGAGCAGCCAGGCCTCGTCCTCGGAGGTGCCGGCTCCGTCGGCGAGGCCGGCCACCTCCTCGGCGAGGTCGGGCAGGCAGGCGGTGACGGCCCTGCGGTAGGCGGCGATGGTCGGGAGCAGGGCGGGCAGGGTCAGGGGCCGGGGGACGAGGTGGTTGAGGCGGGCCAGGCCGTCGTCGAGGAAGGCCCGCAGGGGCGTGGCGAGGGCCGCGCCGTGGGCGCGGCCGATCTCGTACGGGGTGCCGCGGACCCGTATGTGGCTGATGCCGGGGTCGGCGGCGGCGGGCCCGCTCATGCCGGTACGGCCTTCCTGGGGCCGCGCGCGAGGTGCGCCCGGACGGCGGGCCATTCGGCGCGCAGGATGCTGTAGAAGACGGCGTCGCGGCGGCGGCCGCCGGGCATGTAGTTGAAGCTGCGCAGGACGCCCTCCTCGGTGGCGCCGATGTTGGCGAGGCCGCGGCGGGCCTGGACGTTGAGGACGTCGGTCTTGAACTCGGCTCGTTCGGCGCCGAGCACCTCGAAGGCGTGTTCCAGCAGGAGGGCCTTGGCCCAGTGGTTGACGCCGCGGCCGCGGAAGTCGCGGCCGAGCCAGGACCAGCCGAGTTCCAGGCGGCGGTCGGCCTCGGCCATGTTGCCGAAGCTCATGCTGCCGGCGATGCGGCCGCTGTCCTTGTCGGTGAGGGTGAAGACGGTGCGGCGACCGGCCGCGTGGTCGGCGAGGCCGGCGTCGAAGAAGGCCTCGAAGTCGGCGTCGGTCTCGACGGCGGCGACGAAGTAGCGCCAGATGTCGGGGTCCATGGCCACGGCCCGGATGCCCTCGCGGTCGGCCTCGGTGATCGGGGTGAGGCGCACCCGGTCGTTCTCCAGGACGGCGGCGGCGTGTTCGGTCCAGCTCATGGTTCAGGCTCCGGTGGTGGCGTGGTGGTGGCGGGCGAGGGCGTCGGCGACGTCGCGGAGGGTCTTCATGTCGGCGAGGTCGTGCTCGGTGAAGTGGGCGAGGTCCACGCCGGTCTCCTCGCAGACCTCGGTGAGGAAGAGGACCTTGTTGAGGGAGGTCAGCCCGTAGGCGGCGACCATGTCGGCGTCGGGGTCGATCTCCTCGGCGGGGACCTCGGGGACCAGGACGAGGGCGAGCTGGTCGCGGGCCGCGTCCTCGACGAGGGTGCGCGCGGCGGTGGTGTCAGGCATGGATTCCGGCCTCCTGGGAGTGCAGCGGGGCGTGGTAGGCGGCCCGGATGTCGGGGCGCTTCGGCTTGTACTGGGAGGTCAGCAGGCCGCCCTCGATGCTGAACGGCGGGTCGGCGACGAGGACCCGGCTGATGCGCTCGTCGGGGGTGGTGGCGGCGTTGACGGCGGCGAGGCGGGCGGCGATGGCCGCGTGGTCGGCGGGGGCGGCGGCCGGGGAGACCACGGCGACGAGGTCGGTCTGCGTGGGGCTGAACAGCACGCATTCGGCGATGGCCGGGTCGGCGCGCATGAGTTCCTCGAGGGGCCGGACGATGACCTTGCGGCCGTTGTCGAGGACGATGACGTCGTCGGCGCGCCCGTGGACGAAGAGGTAGCCGTCCTCGTCGAGGTGGCCGAGGTCGCCGGTGCGGACGGTTCCGTCGGGCGAGAAGACCTTCTCGGAGTCGCCGGGGCGGGCGTAGGTGTAGTGGTTGTTGACGGGGTGGGTGCTGCGGACGCTGATGACCCCGTCGTCGCCGATGAGCACCTCCTTGCCGCGCACGGCCCGCCCGACGCTGCCCTCGCGGTGGGCGCCGGGGTGGTTCTTGGTGACGATGCAGGTCTCGTTGAGCCCGTAGCCCTCGTAGAGGGGCAGGCGGGCCTCGTGGTGGAAGAAGCGGAGCACGGCCGGGGAGGCGGGTGCGGAGCCGGTCCACAGGTAGCGGACGCGGTCGCCGAACAGGGCGCGGGCGGCCTGTTCGGGGCTCTGGCCGGGGGTGCGGCGCAGGCGGGCCCCGATCTGGCGGCGGGCGGTCTCGTAGAAGGCGGGGACGCCCATGACGACGGTGGGGCGGACGCGGCGCAGGGTGGCGAAGGCGGCCTCGTAGGTGGTGACGGTGACGTCGTGGCCGTGGAGGAGGGCGGAGTAGACCCAGTAGCGCTGCTGGAGGAGGGAGAGGGGCAGGAAGACGAAGAGGTGGTCGTCGGGGGTGTGTTCGAAGATCTCCTGGACGGCGGTGAGGGAGCTGTCGATGCTGCCCGCGGTGGCGCCGAGGCCTTTGGGGACGCCGGTGCTGCCGGAGGTGAACTTGATGGTGGTGACGTCGCCGGCGGCCCAGGTGACGGGCGGGAGGGGCGCGTCGGGGCCGGGGCCGGGCTCGGTCAGGGCCAGGACCTCGTCCATGGGGAGGACGCCGGGGACTCCGTCGGCGGGCTGGTCGGTGCAGAGCAGGTGCAGGGCGTAGCGGTCGGCGAGTTCGGCGGAGGGGGTGAACTTGCCGGGTTCCAGGCCGGCGGTCTGCGCGCCGAGCCGCAGGGCGGCCAGGTCGAGGAGGACCCAGGCGAGGCTGTTGGCGGCGAGGATGCCGATGCGGTGGCCGGGGCCGATGCCGTGGGTGCTCCGCAGGTGGTGGGCGAGGCGGTTCGCGCGGTCGTGGAGCTCGGGCAGGGGGATGGTGCGGGTGCCGTCCAGTCGTGCGACGTGGAGGTGGCCGCGGGTGGGCCTCTCGTCGACGATCCGGCGGATCGTCTCCGGCTCCGCCGGGGGTGTGGCCGGCCGGGTGCCGGTCGGCTGTGGGCGGTCGCGCAGTTCCCCGCGCCCCTGGCGGGGCTGGGGCTGGGCGCGCAGTTCTCCGCGCTGTTCGGGGGGCATCAGGCCCCCTTCGGCAGGAGGGCGGCGGCCATCGCGCGGACCGTGTCGAGTTCGGTGAACTGGTCGAGGGTGAGGGTGACGCCGAAGCGCTTGCGGGCGGCGGTGAGGATGCGGGCGGCCGCGATGGAGTCGCCGCCGAGGGAGGTCAGGGTGTCCAGGGCGCCGACGTCGGGGCGGCGCAGGACGGTGGACCAGATGTCGCAGAGGATCTTCTCCGCCTGGGTGGCGGGGGCGCTGCCCCCCGACGCGCGGCCGGCGGCGGGCGCCTGGGCGCCGAGTTCGGCCAGCCGGGTGCGGTCGACCTTGCCGTTGCGGGTGAGCGGGAGCTCCTCGTGCCAGAGCACGGCCGCCGGGAGCATGTAGTCCGGCAGCTCGGCGCGCAGGGCCTGGCGGATCTCGGACAGGTGGGGGCGGTGGCCGCCGGAGGGGACGAGGTGGGCGACGAGCCGGTTGCCCTGGGGGGCGACGACGGCCCGGGCGATCTCGGCGAGGGCGGCGAGGCGGGTCTCGACCTCGCCGGCCTCGATCCGGTAGCCGTTGATCTTGATCTGGAAGTCGCTGCGGCCGAGGATCTGGATGCTGCCGTCGGGCAGGTACCGGCCGAGGTCGCCGGTGCGGTACATGCGCTCCCCGCGGGCGGTGTCCTCGTAGAAGCGCTCGGCGGTGCGCTCGGGGTCGCCCCAGTAGCCGCGGGCCAGGCCCGTGCCGGCGGCGGTGATCTCACCGGTGACCCAGTCGGGGGCGTCGAGGCCGTCGCGGTCGATGACGTAGGCGCGGTTGTTGGAGTTGGGGCGGCCGTACGGGATGGACGCGGACCCGTCCTCGTCCTCCGCGACGGGGTGCAGGATGTTCCAGACGGTGGTCTCGGTGGGGCCGCCGAGGGAGACCACCTCCAGGCCGGGCACGAGCTCGCGCAGCTGCGCGGGCAGGGCCGGCGGGATCCGGTCGCCGCTCATCATGACCAGGCGCAGCCCGGGCGGTACGTCGCCGTCGGAGCGGGCCTGTCCGTGGAGGAGGCCCACGATGGCGGGGACGGAGTTCCACACGCTGACCCCGTAGAGCCAGCACAGTTCGAGCCAGTGGGCGGGGTCGGTGGCCTTGTCGCGGTCGGGCATGACGAGGGCGGCGCCGGCCGAGAGGGCGCCGAAGACGTCCCAGACGGACAGGTCGAAGTGGAAGGCGCTGACGGCCATGAACCGGTCCTCGGCGGTGATCCCGAAGCGGTCGTGGCAGTCGGCGACGAGGTTGGCGACGTTGCGGTGGCTGACCATGACGCCCTTGGGGGCGCCGGTGGTGCCGGAGGTGTACAGCACGTACGCGAGGTCGTCCGGGTGGGATCCGGGGAGCCGGTCGGGGAGTTCGGCGCGGCCGGAGCAGGGCCGGGTGAGGTCGAAGGCGGCGACGGAGTCGTCGGAGGGCCGGCCGGTGTTGGTGAGCACGCAGCGGACCCGGCCGTCGGCGAGCATGTACTCCTGGCGGGCGGCGGGCAGGGCGGCGTCCACGGGCAGGTAGGCGGCTCCGGCGAGGACGGTGGCGAGGATGCCGACGATCTGCTCGGGCCCGCGGTGGCAGACGAGGCCGACGAGTTCGCCGCGGCCGACGCCCTGGGCGCGCAGCCAGGTGGCGGCGGTGGCGGCCCGGTGCAGGAGTTCGCCGTAGCTGACGGTGCGGTCGGAGGTGAGGATCGCGGGGGCGGCGGGGGTGAGGGCGGCCCGGGCCACGACGGCGTCGCCGAGCATCTCGTCGGGGAGTGCGACGGCGGTGTCGTTGGCGGCGGCGCGGCGCTCGCGCTGGGCGGGCGGCAGCAGGTCGAAGGCGTGGAGCTGCCAGGAGGCCTCGTCGACGAGGGTTTCGAGGAGGGTGCGGTAGCCGTGCGCGAGGTCGTCGAGGAGGCCTTCGCAGAACAGTTCGTCGATGCCGTCGAGCTGGACGACGAGGGCGCCGTGCTGCTCCATGGCGAAGGCGTTGAGCCATACCTGGGGGGTCTGGCTGACGGAGTAGACCTCCTTGCCGAAGAGCTCCAGGGCGGAGCCGTCGACCTCGCTGCTGACGTGTCCGATGGCGCTGTTGAAGGTGTACGGCATGCGCGCGCCGGTGACCCCGCCGCGGCGGCGGGCGAGTTCGCGCAGCAGCTCGACGCCGGAGAAGTGCCGGTGGTCGATGTCGGTGTGCAGCCGGGCCTGGAGGAGCTGGGCGCGGTCGGCGAAGGTCAGGGCGCGGTCGACCTCGGCCTCCACGAGGAGGGTGTCGGAGAACTGGCCGATGGCCTCGAAGACGCGGGGGTGGACGGGCGGGCGGTGGGCGACGGTGGTGGTGAGGGTGAACCGCTCGCCGGCGCCCCAGGTGGCGAGGGTTTCGGCGTAGGCGGCGAGCAGCAGGGCGGAGGGGGTCAGGCCGGCGGCGGCGGCGCGGTCCTTGAGGGCGGTCCAGGCGCTGCGGTCGAGGGTGACGCGGCGCTGGGTGAAGCGGGTCTCGGCCAGGGCGGCGGGGCTGGTGCGCAGCGGCAGGTCGGGGTGGGGGGCGAGGTCGTCGGCGCGGTCCAGCCAGTAGGTGCGGGAGCGGCGGGCGGGGGCCTTGTCGCGGGCCGCTTCGAGGGCGGTGAGGTAGTCCTCGTAGGGGAGTTCCTCGTGGACGTCGGCGCCGGGACTCTGGTAGGCGTGCCACCAGGCGCGGAAGAACAGGAACATGCTGATCCCGTCCATGACGAGCCCGTCGTGGCCGACGTGGAGGAGCATCCTGTCGTCGTCGAGGATGGTGGCGTCGACGGTGAGCAGGGGCGCCTGGTCGGCGGGCAGGACCTGGTGGGAGCGCATCTCGCGGAGCTGGGCGCGGATGGCGTCCTGCTGGCGGGGGGTGTGGGAGCGCAGGTCGAGGACGCCGATGCGGGGGGCGAGGTCCCCGTACTGGGTGGCCTGGCGTTCGTCGGACAGGAAGCGGGAGCGCAGGCCGCTGTGGGCGGCGACGACGGTGTCGAGGGAGGCCTGGAGCCGGTCGATGTCCCAGTCGCCCTCGATCTCGTGGAAGACGTGGCTGGAGACGTCGCCGACCTCGAAGACGCCGCTGCGGCCGAGGTAGTAGCTGCGCTGGAGGGGGGTGAGGGGGAAGCCGGGGCCGTGGTCGGCCTCGCGCTCCAGGTGGGCGACGAGGGCGGGTTTGGCGTCTCTGACGCGGGCGATGAACTCGGGGTCCATGCGCTCGCGGTTGCCCTGGAGGCGCAGGTCGCCGTCGGCGAGGCTGACGGTCAGCCCGCGCTCGGCTATCTCGCGCAGGACGTGGCGGTGCTGGTTCATCGGGCCTCCCCCGAGGTCAGGGCGGCGACGGCGGAGGGCTCGGCGCGCTCGGCGATGACGGCGGCGAGTTCCGCGAGGGTGCCGCCGTGCAGGAGTTCGTCCATGGACAGGTCGACGTCGAGGGCGTCGAGGATCTGGTACTGGACGGTGACGGCCTGGAGGGATCCGGCCGCGAGCTGGGTGAGGGTGCGGTGGGCGATCTGCTCGTCGGCGCCGAGGCGCAGGGCGGTGCGGGCGACCTGGGTGAGCCAGGGGGTGAGGGCGGGCTCGTCCCGGACGGCGCCCTCCGCGCGCCGCGCGGCCGGGGAGGGCTGGAAGAAGACGGCGTCGGCGAGGTCGACGGCGGCGCCGGGGGCGAGGAGTTCGACGGTGCGGGGCCACGTGCGCGGGGTGTCGGTGCCGAGGGCGGCGGCCAGCCGGGCGGCGAACCGGGGCATGACGGGGGCGGCGGTGTGCGCGAGGAGGCGGGCGGCGGCCAGTTCGAGGGCGACGGCGGTGCGGTTCTCGTCCTCCCAGCCGGGGGTGTCGGTGAGGAGGCCTTCGGCGCGGGTGAAGCGGACGGTGTCGCGGACGAGGCCGTCGAGTTCGGCGGCGGCCTGGGCGAGGGAGAAGGAGTCGTTGCCGAGGGCTCCGGTGACGGCGTCGAGGCGGGTGCCGAGGCGGGCGAGGAAGGCGGTGTGCTCGGGGGTCCAGTTGCCGGCGTCGGGGGCGCGGCCGCCGTGGTGCTTGGCGACGCGGGCGCCGAGGTCGGTGAGCCACTGCTGCCAGGTGCCGATGAGGGTGTCGGCGAGGACTTCCTCGTAGGCGGCGCGCCGGAAGTCGGTGCGGGCGCCCTCGGGGCGGGTGGCGGCGAGGAAGTAGCGGACGGCGTCGACGGTGTCGGGGGTGAGGACCTCCTTGCCCCAGATCGCGTGCCGGCGGCTGGTCGAGAACTTCTCCCCCTCCAGCAGGTAGAACTCGTTGACGTGGTAGTCGATGTCGGGGGTCCAGCCGGGGTGGGCGAGCTGGTAGAGGACCGGGTAGAGCACGGAGTGGTAGAAGCTGTTGTCGTAGCCGAAGAAGTGGACGATCTTCCAGTCGGCGCTGGGCCCGTCGGCCCGCCAGGGGCGGCCGAGGCGGGCACCGAGTGACTGGATGCCGTGCAGGAAGCCGTAGCTCATCTCGGGCCAGACCCAGATGACCTGTCCGTCGGTGTCGCCCTCGCGGGGTTCGACGCCCCAGCCGGAGGGGTGGGTGAGGGGGAGGTCGAGGGCGGGGCGGCGGAAGAGCCGGTCGGCGAGTTCGCGCAGCCGGGCGGGGACGCGGCCGCGCCGGTGGTGGGCGCGGACGTCGCCGGCGTAGGCGTGCAGGGGCAGGGTCCAGCGGGCGGCGGGGGCCGGGCGGGGTGCGCTGCCGGTGGCGGCGGAGCGGGGTTCGGCGAGGTCGGCGACGGTGTTGGGTTCGCCGCACTCCTCGCAGATGTTGCCGGAGGTGGCGGCGCCGCAGCCGGGGCAGCCGCCGGTCACGTCGGCCTCGTAGAGGTACTGGCCGCTGAGGGGGTCGTAGAGGGCGTCGTGCGCGCCGACGGCGATCTCGCCGGAGGCGACGATCCGGCTGAAGAAGTCCTGGAGGCCCTGGCGGTAGCCGGGGTCCTGGTCGGTGGCGGTGTACTGGTCGAGCGGTATGTCCATCAGCCGCAGGGTCTCGGCGATCTCGGCGCTGTAGTGGGCGGCGGTCTCGGCGGGGGTGCGGCCGTCGCGGCGGGCGGCGCCGACGACGTAGCTCTGGTAGTCGTCGCTGCCGGTGAGGTGGTAGGCCTCGGTGCCGTTCATGCGCTGGAAGCGGGTGAAGGCGTCGGCGCCGAGGTAGGGGCCGGCGAGGTGGCCCAGGTGCAGGTCGCCGTTGGGGGTGGGCGGGGTGGAGAAGACGAAGACGGGGCGGTCGCCGAAGCCGGTGCGGACGGGTGCGGAGGCGGCCTGCGCGGCCCGCTGGGCGTCGCGCCAGTACTGGGTGAAGAAGACCAGGTCGGTGCCGTCCTCGGCGGTGTTCTCCAGGACGTGGGACTCGAAGGGCTCGAAGAGGACGACGGTGCCGGGGGCGGCCTCGTGGTGGTCGCCGTCGATGAGGAAGCGGCCGCGGCCGGAGACGATGACGAACAGCTCGGTCTCGTCGTGGTGGTGGTCGTCGGTGGCCCGGCCGGGGGCCACCCGGCCCCAGCCGGCGCCGGTCCCGAGGCCCTCCACGCCGCTCATGTCGATGCCGAACGCCTGCTCCAGCACGTCGTCGTCATAACTCGCGATGATCATGTCGTGGCCTTTCGCGGGGACGGGAGGGAGGGGATCAGGTCGACGGCGCGGGCGGCGAGCGCCGGGGCCAGGCGGTAGCCGGAGCCGCCGGCGGCGCCCGCGAAGACGAGCCGGCCGTAGGGGTCGAGGGCGGTGGCCAGGGGCGTGCCGTCGGGCCCGTACGCGTCGCAGAACACCCGGCCCGACCGGCAGTGGGCGGCCAGGGCGGGGGCGTAGCGGGTGAGGAGGGCGCGGCCTTCGCGCAGGTGGCCGGCGGTGACGGCCGGGTCGACGGTGGCGGGGTCGGCGTCCCACTCCCGGCAGGTGTAGCTGAGCAGCCAGTGGCCCCGGTGGTGGACGGGCAGCAGGAAGGCGTCCTCCTCGTGCAGGACGACCGCCCGGTCCCCGGGGGCGGGCGCCGTGTCCACGTGCAGGGCGACGACCTTCTTGACCCGGGTCCCGAGCGGGGCGACGAGCTCGCGCCAGGCGGGTTCGCCGGTCCAGGGGCCGGGGGCGATGACGACGTGGCCGGCGTCGAGGGTGGCGCCGCCGGTCAGCGTGAGCCGGGTGCCGCCGGGGCCGGCGGCGGCGGTCTCGACGGCGACGCCCTCGCGGAAGGAGACGGCGGGGCGCAGTTCGGCGGCGAGGAGCTGGGTGAGGGCGTGGACGTCGGCGTACTGGCAGCCGTCGCCCTCCCAGGCCCCGAAGTCCTTCGGCAGGGCGGGGACGCAGGGGGGCAGTTCGGCGGTCCAGCGGAGCTTGGCCTCGGGGAGGTAGGCCTCGCGCAGGGCCTCTTCGGCGGACTCGGGCGCGAGGACGGTCATGTCGAGGGGGTGGATGGGCAGGTCGGGGCGGGCGGTGTGGAGGTCGGCGTAGAAGCGCTCGCTCTCGGCGGCCAGGGCGCGGACGGCCTCGTTGGCCCCGCGCGGGAAGTGCAGTCCGGCGGAGCGGCGGGTGGCGCCGGAGCCGATCATGTCCCGGTCGAGGACGGTGACGGTGGCGGAGGGGTCGCGGGCGAGGACCTCGCGGGCGACGAGGACGCCGAGGATGCCCGCGCCGACGACGGCCACGTCGGTCCGGGCCCCGGTGGGGCCGCCGGCGTGGGGCGCGGTGGTGCGGTAGGCGGCGGCGCCGGTGGGGTCGGCGGCGGGCCCGGACGCGGGCCCGGACGGCGTGCCGGTGACGGCGCGAACGGCGGCGGCCGGCACGGAGGCGGAACCGGACGGCACGGCGGTGGTGGCCGGCGCGGGGGGACCGGCCGGGGGCTGCGGCGGGGCGGTGGGCGCGGGGCGGGCCTCGGGGTCGGTGGACAGGGGGCGGCAGGAGCCGGCGCGGTCCGTGGTCATCAGGCGGTCCACCGTTCGTCCTGGGGGGTCTTGGAGGACCACTCGATGAAGGAGGCGAGCTGTTCGTCCCCGCGTACGCCGCACAGCCGGTCGGCGATGCGCCGGCTGCGCCAGGCGTTGAGGCTGAGATTGGGGTCGGCGAGGCCGCGCTGGCCGCGGACGCCGTTCTGGACGAAGATCCGGCGGTCGGCGGGTCCGTCCCAGCGGACGGCGTAGTCCTCGTCGACGCGCAGCTCCTCGCCCTCCCGCTCAAGGCGCCCGCCGAGCGGGGCGAGGAACTCGGTCGCGGCGGGCCGGTAGCCGGTGGCCCAGACGATGACGTCGGTCTCGAACTTCTCCATGGACTGCGCCTCCTGGGTGTGCCGGGCGCAGACCTCCCAGCCTCCGAAGGGGCCGGGGCGGACGTCGAAGACCTCGCGGCCCGGGTGCAGGGCGACGAGGTCCTCGTTGCCCTCCACGAACCGGTGGACGTAGATGCCCTGGTAGATCTCGCGCAGGGTGGACTCGGAGATGCCGTCGCTGCTGAGGACGTTGCGGGAGTTCAGCGACTGGCGGCGCTCGCGCGGCAGCCCGTAGAAGTAGTCGGCGTGGCTGGGCATGTAGTAGTCGTTGGTGAAGGGCGAGTCGTCGATCGGGAAGTAGTTCTGCCGGCGCGAGATCCACGAGACGCGGCGGGGCAGGTCCCAGCCGCCGCGGGAGATCAGGTCGAGGAAGGCCTCGGCGCCGGACTGGCCGCCGCCGATGACCACGACCCGCTTGCCGCCGACGTCCTGCGCGTTGGCCATGTAGTCGCTGACGTGGAACTGGGTGGGGCACAGCTGGTGGGCGCCCAGCGGCGGCACCCAGGGGCGGCTGCCGACGCCGACGACGACGTTCTCGGCGGTGACGGTGCGGCGTTCGGTGCGGACCGTGAACACCCCGCGCCCGTCGTCGAAGTCGACCTCCTCGACGCCCTCGCCGAAGACGACGTTCTCGTTGCGGCGGCTGGCCCAGGCCAGGTAGTTGCGGAACTCCAGCCTCGGCACGTCGTCGAACTGGGCGTTGAGGAAGTGGTACACCCGGCCCTTGGCGTGCAGGTAGGAGAGGAAGGAGAAGGGGTTGGCGGGGTCGGCCAGGCTGACCAGGTCCTTGAACTGGGAGACCTGGAGGCTGGTGCCGGGGATCTGCTGGCCGTCGTGCCAGCCGAAGGACTCCTTGCGGTCGAGGAAGAGATTGGGTACGTCCGGCCTGCTGTGCAGCAGGGACGCCAGGCTGAGGTTGGCCGGGCCCACGCCGACTCCCACGCAGCGGAAGTGCGTGATGCCCGGCCGGAAGCTCTCGTGCCCCATGGTTCGGAACCTCTCGTTCGATGTGCGGTGGGTGAGGTGAGGGGGAAGTGGGGTGAGGGAGGGGTGGGGTGGGGACGTCAGGCGGTCATGCCGGTACTCCTGTGGGGGTGGAGGCGGTCTCCTCGTAGCGGCCGGCGAGCCCGTGGGCGCCGAGGAACGACAGCCAGCGGGAGGCCTCGCGGGGCGTCCCGGCGGCCCGGTTCAGCCCGGCGGGGAGGGCGCCGGCCAGGATCCGCGTCACCCCGTACGCGACGGGGAGGGAGACGCAGCGGGCCATGGCCGACTCGTCCGGGCCGCCGGTGAGGTCGAGCAGGCGGGAGCCGCGCCAGCACTCGCCCGACCGGGTGCGCAGCTCCAGGGAGACGGACAGCACGACGCGGTCGAGGTCGGCGGGGCCGGACGGGTGGCGGGCGGCGAGCTCGTGGGCCAGGGCGCGGACGGCGTCCTGGTCCCCGGCGGCGACGGTCTCGAAGACCTCCTCCCAGGCGGTGCGCCAGCCGGCGTTGCGCAGGGTGCCGCGGACGAAGCTGTCGAGGTGCCAGTAGTACGGGATGCCGTACTGGGCGACGAAGGGGAGGCTGTCGCGGTTGGGGTAGACCTCGAACTCCTCGCCCGCCAGGGTCAGGGGGGTGGTGGCCTCCCAGGGGCGGGAGGCGGTGAGCTCGGCGCACCCGTCGATGTAGCGGGCCGGGTTGCCGAGGGCGCTGAGCACCCCGTACGGGGCCCAGCTGAAGCGGTAGCGGAACGGTCCGGGGTCCGCCGGGAGGCCTCCGCAGTAGGAGGTGAACACGGCGGTCGCCGGCGACGGGCCGAACGCGTCGCGGGCCCGGGCGACGAGGTCGTGGGCCATGAGGTGGTCGATGCCGGGGTCGAGCCCGGCCTCGGTGAGGACGACGGTACGGGCCCGCGCGGCCGCCCGCTGCGCCTGTTCGGCCAGATCCGGGGAGGTGTAGCTGGTGCAGGCGAAGTGGGCGCCGCGGTCGGCGGCCAGACCGAGCAGGGGGGCGTGCTCGGTGGCCGGGAGCATGGAGACGAGGACGTCGCCCGCGCCCGTCTCCGCCGCCAGGGCGGCGGGGGTGAGGGCGCGGACCTCGGCGCGGCCCGCCAGGCCGAGGGCGGCCAGGCGGACCGCGGCGCGCTCGGCCGTGCGGTCCCACAGGACCACGCGGCGGGCGCGCTCGCAGACGAGGGAGAGGCCGGAGCGGCCGGTGGACAGGCCGGTGCCTATCCAGTGGACGGTGCCGGACGCGGGGGCCGCGGCGGGCGCGGGCGGGTCAGATGACAAGGGGTGCCTCCTGGGCTTCGACGGCCGTCCGGTAGGTGTGCAGGGCGCGGGCCCAGACGCCGTCCCACTCGGCCAGGCGCAGCAGGTGCGGGGCGAGTTCGGCGGAGAAGGCGGTGCTGGCCTCGACGGGGAGGAGGGAGGGGAGGTTGTCGATGGCGATCAGGTCGAGGGGGCGTTCGCCGTCGCGCAGGGCGCGGACGGGCTCGGCCCAGGTGGTGGTCTCGTCGTAGACGGGCAGGACGTTGCAGTCGGAGGTGACGTCGCAGGTGACGTCGGAGACCAGGCGCAGGCGGCGGACGGGTTCGTCCAGGTCGGCCTTGGTCAGGAAGGGCGGTACGGGGGTGCTGGTCAGGACGGTGTTGACGAGGAGGTCGTGGCCGAGGAGGGCCGCGCGGTCGAGGTCGCGGGTCTCGGGCAGGTCCCAGCGGGTGGGTTCCAGGCCGGCCTGGACGAGGGCGTCGCAGGCGCCGCGGCCGCAGCGGCCGAGGGCGCCGATGACGAGGGCGGCGGTGGTGTCCGCGGCCGGCGCCGTGGAGGCGAGGAGGTCGTCGAGGGCGGGGCGGTCGGTGGGGACCAGCGGGGTGGTGAGGGCGCGGCGGTGGTGCAGGACGGCGAGGGCGGCGCCGACGTAGCCGGCCCAGTAGCCGAAGGCGGCGACGCGGCGGCCGGTGTCGTCGGTGAGGTACTCCATGTCGAGCAGGGCGCCGCCGCCGGCGGTGAAGCGGGCGAGCAGCTCGCGGGCGCCGGACTGGCCCTTGTAGGCGTGCCCGAAGTAGATGTGGCGGTGGCGCAGGGCGGGGGCGCCGGGGCCGCCGGGGAGTTCCTTGAGGCCGAGGACGTACGCGTCGTCGGGGGCCTGTTCGTGCCAGCTGCCGGTGGGGGCGGTGGCGCAGCCGGCGGCGGCGTAGTCGCCGAGGGGGAAGGCGCGCTGGGCCGACTCCTCGACGGTGATGCGGACTCCGGCCTCGACGAGGCGGGCGGCGTCCTGCGGGGTGAGGGGGGCGCGGCGCTCGGTGGGGCGGGCCTCGTGCCGCATCCAGAGGTGGGTGTGGTCCGACTTGTTGTCCGACATGGTGCGTTTTGTCCTGTCTGGAGGCATGGGGGTGGGTGACCCCCGGCCTGATCGCGGTTGCGGGGGCTGCGTCCTGGACGTTCTCGCGCGCTAGAGGAGCGGGATCCGGGCGTTCGCCAGAGGGCGGTAGGCGGGGGTCGCTGAGGTGCTCCAGCCTGCCCTGCGGAGTCCGTCCACCACGGCGGTGGCGAGGACCGTCGCCAGCTCCCCGCCCGGGCAGCGGTGGGCTCCCGCACCGAAGGTGAACACGGTCGGATTCACCCTTCCGGGTGACAGCGTGTGGGGGTCCGGGTTGACGGCGGGGTCACGGTTGGCGGCGGCGAGGAGGACGAGGACCGGCTGACCGGGCTCCACGGTGGAACCCGCGTGGGTGAAGGCCCCGGCGGCGAAGCGGCGGGTGTTCTGGATCGGCGCGTCGTACCGGACCACCTCGCGCACGAGCGCCCCGGTGTCGAGCGCCCCGGTGTCGGGGGCCCCGGCGCCCCGGGAGAGGGCGACGAGGGTGTTCCCGATGAGGCCGGCGGTGGCGTCGTAGGTCTGCGAGAGGAAGCCGATGGCATTGGAGAGCAGCGGTCCGGCGTGTTCCCAGCCGGTCCGCTCGGCGGCCGCGACCAGCTCCCGCAGCAGCCCGTTCGCCCGGCCGGCGGGGTACGCCGAACCACCCGCCGGAGCCGGCGCCCCGGCGGGGGCCGCGCCCTCGCGGCCGGTCCGGGCCCCGGGCAGCACCCCGGCGCCGGACCCCGCATCGGTGGCGGACGCGGCGGCCAGGGGCGGGCCCAGGAGTTCGCGCAGTCGGGCGGCGGCCGACGCGGCCGCCCGGTGGTCGTCCTCCGCCGCGGAGGCGGGGATGCAGCGGACGAAGTCGCCGATCGCCGCGGCCGCCTCGCGGTCGGCCCCGTCGGCCAGGCCGCTCAGCGCCGCGACGACCCGGGCCGGCACCCCGAACATCAGCTCCTCGTACGGGACTTCGCCGCCCCCGGCCAGTGCCTCGCGGGTGAAGCGGGCGGCCAGCGCGGCGGCCCGCCCGAGGTCGGCGCGGGCCAGCGCCTGCGCGACGACCCCCTTGAGGCGGACCGCCGCCGCCCCGTCCGTCATCCGTACGAGCTCGCCGAAGACCTCCCCGGCCGCCGTCCCCGCGATGCCCGCCGGAACGGGCTCCGCCACCGGCCGCACCCGCAGCGCGCCGGCGCCGAGCACCGCGCGCACCGCGGCCGCGTCGGCGGCCACCCACGCCCCGAGCGCCTCGTCGAAGGCGAAGGGGCGCTCAGCCACCAGGCGCGCGTAGAAGGGGTAGGGGTCCGCGAGGCGGACGGCCTCGACGGGGGTGGGCTCGACGGTGCTCGGGGCGTTCACTGCATCTCCTCGTTGAACGGTCTTACGGGTGGGGCGGGTCGTACGGGCGGTCAGGCTGCGGCGCGCGCCGCCCTGCGCATGTCGAGGGAGCCCGCGATGGCCATGCGCAGGACCTCCGAGGTGCCCTCGTAGATGCGCAGCGAGCGGATCTGCCGGTACAGCCGCTCGGTGACGGAGTCCCGGACGATCCCCGCCGCGCCCAGCAGTTGCACCGCGCAGTCCACCACCTCCTGCGCGGCCTCGGTGGCGTGGACCTTGGCGATGTTGGAGTGCCGGGCGAAGCGCCGGCTGCCCCGGTCGGTCTCCCAGGCGGCCCGCGCCACCAGCAGCGAGGCCGCGTTCAGCTGCACCTCCATGTCGGCGAGGCGGGCCTTGACCAGCTGGAGGTCGAAGAGCACGGACCCGTACGCCTCCCGTGCCAGGACGTGCGCGAGGGCGGTGTCGAAGGCGCGCCGGGCGAAGCCGAGGGCGGCCGCGCCGACGGTCGTGCGGAACCGCTCCAGCAGGTCCACGGCGACCACGAACCCCTTGCCCGGCCGCCCGAGCACCGCGTCGGCCGGCAGCCGGCAGTCCTCGAAGGAGAGGTGGGCGAAGGAGCGCGGGGCGATGGCGTCGATCCGCTCGACCCGCAGCCCGGGCGTGGCGGCCGGCACCAGGAAGGCCGACAGGCCCAGCGGTCCCGGGCCCTCCCCCGTACGGGCGATGACCACGAACACGTCCGCGATGGTGCCGTTCGCGATCCACGCCTTGCGGCCCTTCAGCGTGTACGAGCCGTCCCGCTCGCGCACCGCCTCCAGCCCGACCGACGCCAGGTCGGACCCGGCCTCCCTCTCGGAGACCGCGAACGCCCCGATCAGGGTGCCGGCGGCCATCCCGGGCAGGTAGCGGCGGCGCTGCGCCTCGCTGCCGAAGCGCAGCAGCGGGGTCGCGGCCAGCGCCTGCACGGAGAAGGCGAAGTCGGCCAGGTCCTCGGCGTAGGCGAGGGCCTCGCGGCGCAGGCACACCGCCCGGAAGTCGTCCACCGGGACGCCGCGCGGGTCCAGTTCGGTGAGCCAGCCCGCCGCGCCGAGGGCGCGCACGAGGCGGCGTCCGGCGGCGTCCGGGTCGAGGGCGCGGGCCTCCTCCCACAGGACGCGGTTGCTGTCGCACCAGGCGCCGGCCGCCGCGGCGAGGCGGCGGTGGGAGTCCTCGTAGAAGGGGAGGGCGAGCACCTCGGGGTCGAAGCTCGTGGTCGGTTCCATGGTCCGGCTCCTCAGATGACCAGCTCGGCGGGGGCGCCGGCCGTCTCGGCCCCGGCGGCGCGGACCCGCTTGACCAGGGCGTGTTCGATGAAGAAGGCGAAGGAGGCGTAGCCGCGCCAGATCCGCCGCCAGGCGCGCTGGACGGCCTCGTCGCCGGAGAGGTGGCGGACCTCGTCGAGGTGGGCGACGACGAGGTCGGCGGACTGGCGGGCGTGGCCCGCCGAGAAGTTGTCGATGGACAGGTGGGCCTCTTCGTAGGAGACGTCGAGGCCGTGCCGGCGCAGCTTCTGGATCTCGTGCATCCGCATCGCGCCGAGGCCGAACATCTCGATGCCCAGGTTGTAGCCGAGGATCTCGTCGTAGAGGGTGTCGGGGAACAGCGACAGGCAGAGCTGGTGGACGGAGAAGCCGTAGAGGTGGTCCGGCAGGTCGCCCTGGTGCAGGAAGGCCTCCTGCCGGATGTGCGGCAGGTCCATGTCCATGCTGGCCAGGACCTTGTGGATGATCGTGATGTGGTTCTTGGCCATGTCCCCGCGGCCCATCTCGTCCGCGTAGATGGAGAAGAGCATGTCGTCGCTGCGCCGGCCGCGGCGGCCGAGGTTGCCGACGCGGTGGGCCCAGGTGCCGTCGATGAGGCTGCCCAGGGCGTACGTGGACTGCTCGAAGACCACCTCGTCGCGGGAGGGGATCTCGGTGAGCGGCTCGTACGGGTCCACGAGCTTGTCCCAGTAGATCCGTTCGACCCGTTCCAGCAGGGCCTCGGGGGTGTACGGGAACCAGGAGGCGTCGGTGAGCAGGCCCTCGGCCCCGTGCTCGAAGAGGATCTCGGCCTCGGCGAGGCCGGCCTCGGCGCGGGCGCGGGCGAGCGGCAGCACGTTGGGGTGGTGTTCGAAGTTGACGAGCCGGTGGAAGAACCGGCGGTGGTCCTCGGGGCCTTCGGGCTCGCGCACCAGGATGTCGGCGGGGTCGACGGCGAGCCGCGCGCTCCAGGCGCGGGCGGGCGCGTCCCCGGCGGTGGCGGGCGCGAGGTCGGCCCCGGCGGGCTCGCCGTCGGCGATGGCGCGGGCCCAGTCGGTGAGGACGGCGGCCTCGCGCTCGTCGAAGATGCCGAACATGGGGCCGCCGAACTTGACGGCCTTCAGGAAGCGGCAGGGGCCGCCGTCGCGGGCGGGCCTCAGCGAGCGCGAGGCGCGCAGCTCGCGGACGAAGGCGGGGGCGTCGAGGTCGCCGGTGTCCAGCCAGTCGGTGAGGGCCCGGGTGCCCAGGCGTACGGCGGAGTGCTGGCGGCCGGCGTGCGGGGCGTGCCGTTCGACGATCCGGGCGACCTTCGCGTCCAGCGACAGCCCGTCGTGCCAGGCGGCGAGCTCGGCGAGGGCGGCGGTGTGCTCGCGCTCCAGGCGCAGCAGGAGGCGTACGGCGGCCAGCGCGCGGCGGCGGTCGGCGCGGCCGGTCGGGGAGTCCTCGGTGAAGGCGAGGTAGGCGGCGAGCACGGGCCGTACGTCGCTCTCGGCGAGCATCGGCTCGGTGCCGAGGAGGAGTTCGTCGAGGCCGAGGGCGTGGGCGGCGTAGTGGACGCCGACGACCTCGGGGAGGAAGGAGGCGGGCAGCCGGGACAGCGCCAGGTGGAAGGCGCCGTGCAAGGCGGTGAGCGGGCGGGCGCCGGCCTCGTCGAGGAAGGCGGCGGCCTCCACGCCGGGGAGGTGGACGCCGTGGCCGATGAGGGCCCGGCGGCGGCGGCCGAGCAGGCCGGCCTCGGAGGTGCCCTCGCCCTGGAGCAGCCAGTGCTGGCCGAAGAGGCGGCCGACGATCTCGGCGGGCTGGGTGGCGGCCTGGGAGAGGGTGTCGAGCCAGCAGCCGCCGGTCAGGGCGAGCGGGGCCCGCTGGCGCAGGACGGCGGTGCGGACCTCGGGGTCGGGGTGGGTGCGCAGCGGGGCGAGGACGGCGGCGAACTCGGCGCGGGCGGCCAGGACGTGGGCGGCGACGGCGTCCGCGTCGGCGTCGGGCCCGAGGACGCCGGATCCGGCGGCGTCAGGCCCGACGGCGGCGAGACCGGCGGGATCGGGTCCGGGGGCGGCGAGACCGGCGGCCGGGTCCTCGGTCTCTTCGGCCGGGGTCAGGAAGGCGGCCAGGACGCGGCGGGCCGCGAGGAGGACGGCTTCGCTCTCCTGGTCGGCGATCAGGCGCCGGAAGAGCGCGGCGGGCGGCCCGGCGGTGATCCGGGCGGCTTCGGCGGCACCCTCCGGGGAGGCCTCGAAGGGGCCCTGGGGCAGGGAGGTGGTGAGGTCGGGGAGGGTGAAGGCGGGCGCGTAGAAGCTGCGCGCCATGTCGAGGGAGGTCTCCTCGTCGGGGGTCGGGTGCGCGCTCATGCCAGGGATCCTTCGGGTGCGGCTGCGGGTGCGTCGGCGTCGGCGTCGGCGTCGGCCGGGTCTTCGGGGGTGCGCGCGGCCGTCGGCAGCGCGCGGAGCAGGACGGCTATCCGTACGCCCGGGACGCTGGACGCCAGCAGGTAGTGCCCGTGGGGCTTGAGGGCCCCGTCCCGGGCGCGGTCGACGAGGTTGATCAGCGGGTCGGCGGCGAAGCAGTGGCCCAGGCGCGGGATGTTGTCGAGGAAGAGCTGCTCGCGGGTGAAGCCGGCCTGGCGTTCCTTGAGCACGACGAGGGGCTTGTAGAGGTTGGCGTGGAGCACGCCCCGGATGTCGCCGATCTTCATGCCGGCCTCGTCGAGGATCTGCCGGTTGACCTCGCGGGCCAGGTCGGAGCTGATCTCGTTGGACCAGTCGAGCCCGGCCGGGTCCTGGGCCCCGGCGCCCGCGACGACCTCGTAGGCGTCGGGGCCGAGCGGGTCCGCGCTGACCAGGCAGGAGGCGGCGCCGTCGCTGAAGAGGGCGAAGTTCTCCATGCGGGCGGACTCGTCGGCGATCCGGTCGGCGGTGACGACCATGACCGTGCGGTGCATGCCGGAGGCCACGTACGCCTGCGCGGTGCGGATCCCGGCGAGGAGGTTGGCGCAGCGGCCGAGGGTGAGGCCCGTGAAGGCGGCGGTGCCGAGGCCGGTGGCGGCCATCACGTTCTCGACGAAGGCGCCGTGGGTGCGCGGGCCGCCGGGGAAGCGGGTGGAGCACAGGACGAGGCAGTCCACGTCGGCCGGTGCGGCGCCCGCGCCGTCGAGGGTGGCGCGGGCGGTCTCGGCGGCGAGGGTCTCCAGGGACTTGGCCGTGCGGTACACCGAGCCCCAGCCCCACAGGTCGGCGCGGGGCGGCATGCCGAAACGGCGGGCGCGTTCCCGCAGGCCCTCGACGGTGGTGTGGTCGCAGCGGAGTTCGCCGAGGACGTAGCGGGGCGCGGACAGGTGGACGGCGGCGGGGGCCGGTCGGGCCCCCGGGCCGGCGGGCGCGGTGGGTGTCGCGTACGGAAGGCTCACGGTGCCGGATCGCTCTCTCGGTCGGCGGCGGACGGGGCGGGCGGGGCGGGGGCGGCGGACACGGTGGCGGCGGACCCGGGCGGGGTGGTGGCGGCCGGGGCCGCCAGGAGCGCGTTGGCCTCGGCGTACGGGAGGGCGTCCGCGGCGAAGCCGAAGGTGCCCGGCCCGGTGATCTCGCGGGCGGCGCGGGTGAGGGCGCCGAGCGCGGCGCGGGACAGGGCGGAGCCGGTACTGACGCGGCGCACGCCGAGGGCGCCGAGTTCGGCGACGGAGAGCTTCAGGGCGCCGGTCATCAGGACGTTGACGGGCCGGGAGACGGCGGCGCAGACGGCGCGGACCGACTCGGCGTCGGGCAGCGCCGGCGCGTAGAGCACGTCGGCGCCGGCGGCCTCGTACGCCCGGAGGCGGCGGATGGTGTCGTCGAGGTCGGGCCGGCCCAGGAAGAAGTTCTCGGCGCGGGCGGTGACGGTGAAGGGGAAGTCGAGCCCTTTGGCCGCCTCGACGGCGGCGGCGACCCGCTCGACGGCCTCGTCGAGCGGCCGCAGCGGGTCCTCGTCACGGCCGGTGGCGTCCTCGACGGAGCCTCCGGACAGGCCGGCCCGGGCGGCGAGGCGGATGGTCTCGGCGACGTCCTCGGGGCGCGCGCCGAAGCCGCTCTCCAGGTCGGCGGTGACGGGCAGTCCGGTGGCGTCCACGATGGCGGCGGCGTTGGCGAGGAGCTCCTCGCGGGTCAGCCGGTTGGCGCCGTCGGGGCGGCCGAGGCTGTGGGCGAGGCCCGCCCCGGTGGTGGCGAGGGCGGCGAAGCCGAAGGAGGCCAGGATGCGGGCGCTGCCGGCGTCCCAGGGGTTGGGGACGACGAAGGGGCCGGGGCCGGTGTGCAGGTCCCGGAAGGCCTCGCCGCGCCGGAGTCGGGCGGCGGGGTCGGTGCTGGGGCTGTGGCTCATGAGGGGTCCTCGCTGGGGTGCCGTCGTACGTCGGGCGGGCCGTCAGATCAGCTCAACGTACTCATCGCCGGGGACGGTTGATCCCGAAGCCACCGGCTTCGTCACCTTCGCGGACGCCGCTGCCGCACGGGCCAGGGAGCGCAGCAGGGAGGTGGCGGCGTCCGGCCCGTCCTCGAAGTAGAAGTGGCCGCCGACGGCCCAGTGGCGCCGGGGCGGGGCGGCGCATTCGCGGGACCAGGGGTCGAGCGCGGCGGGGCCGACGTGCGGGTCGTCCGTGCCGTTGAGCAGGGTGACCGGGACGCTCAGCGGGGGGCCCGGGCGGTAGCGGTGGGCGGCGACCATGCGGAAGTCGGTCTTCAGGTGCGGCAGGAGGAGTTCCTGCACGGCCTCGTCGCGCATCACCTCGGGCGGCAGACCGCCGAAGAACCCGACGGCCTCGGTGAAGGCGCGGCCTTCCAGGCGGGCCGTCTCGACGACGCGGGGGGTGGGCAGCAGGGAGGGGGCCGCGCATCCCGAGGCGACGAGGCCGGCGAAGCCGCGCACGCCGTCCAGGCGGCGGGCCACCTCGAAGGCCAGGGCCGCGCCGAAGCTGTGGCCGAAGAGGAGGAAGGGGCGCCCGGCGGTGGTGTCGTCGTCGAGGGCGATGGCGGCCGCGGCTCCGTCGGCGAGGGCCGGGAGGGAGGCGGGGGCCGGCTCGCGGAAACGGTGGCCGCGGCCGGGCGGGCAGACGGCGGCGATCCGCGCGTCGCCCTCCAGGGCGGGCTGCCACCCGAGGAAGGTCCGGGGGTTCCCGCCGGCGTGCGGGAAGCAGTAGACGCGGACGGCGGCGGGGGCGGGGCCTGCGGCGGTCTCGGCGGTCAGGAACCATGGGGAGGCAACCACGAGGATCAGCCATTCCTTTGCCGGTCGGTCAGTGGCGGGAGGTGATGCAGTGCAGGACGGGGCGTCGGTGGGCGATCAGTTCCAGCCAACGTCGTTGGTCGAGGTGGGGGTGGGCGCCGGGGTGGTCGCGGGCTGCGGGTTGTTCCACCCGACGTCGCCCGCCTCGCCGTTCTCACCGGCGGCGACGTGCGGGTTCACGAGGTTCCAGCCGACGTCGCCGGAGCGCAGGTGGCTGACGGACCCCGCGGGGGAGGCGTCCTGGGCGGCGTGGGTGGCGAAACCGGCGACCGCCGTTCCGAGTCCGAGGGCCACGCCGGCCGTCGCGAGAACCACGCGTCCGCGGATTCCCGAAACACGGTTGGCCGGACGAGTCACCATGCGGTTCTTCCCCATTTTGCCCAGTCCCCTCGAGTCGTTTCGTGTTTGGACATTCCAGGAACGCCAAACCGAGGCGGTATCCGGGTGGTCCTGATCTCCGGTGCGCCTTCTCGGTGTTCGTTCCTGCGGTGAGACCAAATCTCCCCTGCCCGCTCGAGAGGAACTAGACCTACGATGGCTCCGGTTTACGCATTGCGGGAACCCACGGGGTCTCAACCGCTGCAAACAGCTCCATACCGGACAGACAGGGGTGGGTAGTGGACGTAGTCAAATACGTCAAAACCGCACAGAGCGGTGCACCTGCGGAGCTGTGCACGGCCGCGGCGGGAGAACCGCAGGCCTTCTTGCGGGAACTCGCAACGCACCTGGGCCTGCTGGCGCAGGAGGCCGCCCAGCAGGCGGCCCGGCCGGCCGCGGCGGCGGCCGTCGAGGCCCCGGCGGAGGAGGTCGTCGGGCCCGGTGTGCGGTATCTGCACGGCCTGGGCAGCATCTCGACGGCGATCAACGAGGCCCTCGGGGCGGTCCGGCGGGACATCCTCACCGCCCAGCCCGACGGGGCGCGGCCCAGCGCGGTACTGAAGGACGCGCTGGAATCCGTACGCCGGCAAATCTCGGCGGGGATCGCGATGCGGACCCTGTATCAGCACACCACGAGATTCGACGAGGCGACGAAGGAATACGTCCGCGCCGTAACGGAATACGGCGCTCAAGTACGGACGCTCGAAGAATTCTTCGACCGTTTGATCATCGTGGACGACGTCGCCTTCATTTCGGCGAACGAGGACCGTACCACGGCGATCTCGATTACCGAACCGACTATCGTACGATTTCTCCGCGACACGTTCGACAAGGCCTGGGACCGGGCGAAGCCCTTTCCCTTCGTCCCCCTCCACGCCGCGAAGGCGGCCGACGAGGTCGTCCCGGCGATCCGGGAGTCGATCAGCCGCCTGCTGGTGGAAGGTTACTCGGACAAGGCCATCGCGCGCCGCATAGGGATCAGCGAGCGTTCCCTCCAGGCCCATATCGCCGCCATCAAGCAGGAACTCGGAGCGCACAACCGATTACAGCTCGGTTACCTCCTGGGGCGCAACGAGGCGACGTACGTGGTGTGACGGGGGCTCGGGGGGGCTACTGGCGGTTGAGGTAGGTGAGGACCGCACGGACGCGGCGGTTGGTGTCGTCGTCGTCCGTGATGCCGAGTTTGCCGAACAGGGAGGTCGTGTACTTGCTGATCGCGCCCTCGCTGAGGAACAGGCGGCGGGCGATGGCGTGGTTGGACAGGCCCTCCGCCATCAGGGCCAGTACGGAGCGCTCGCGTTCGGTGAGGCGCTCCAGCCCGCGGTCGGGGGCGCTGCCCGACAGCAGCTTCGCGATGACCGCCGGGTCCATGGCGGTGCCGCCCGCCGCGACCCGTTCCAGGGAGCCGATGAACTGGTCGGCGTCGAACACGCTCTCCTTGAGCAGGTAGCCGACGCCGCCGGTGCCGTCGGCCAGCAGTTCGCGGGCGTAGAGCTGTTCGACGTGCTGGGAGAGGATCAGGACGGGCAGCCCGGGGATCTCGGCGCGGGCGGCCAGGGCCGCGCGCAGGCCCTCGTCCGACTGCGTCGGGGGCATCCGGACGTCGACGACGGACACGTCCGGGCGGTGCGTCCGCAGGACGTCGAGGGTCTCGGGCCCGGTGGCGGCCGTGGCCACCACCTCGTGCCCGAACGCCTCGATCAGGCGGACCATCCCGTCACGCAGGAGGTACAGGTCTTCGGCTACGGCTATTCGCATGGCACGGCCATCCTGACACGGGTCGGGCCGCCGGGGGGACTGGTGATCGCCAGCGTGCCGTCGAAGACGGCCAGACGGCGGCGCAGGCCGGCGAGCCCGCCGCCGGGCCGGGCGTCGGCCCCGCCGCGGCCGTCGTCCTCGACCTCCACCACGATGCCGGTCTCGTCCCGTACGAGGGAGACGTGCGCCCGGTTCGCCCCGGCGTGCTTGGCCGCGTTGGTGAGGAGCTCGGCGACGCCGAAGTAGAGGGCGGACTCGATGGGCGGGTCCAGGCGCAGCGGGCCGTCGGCCCTGACGGCCACGTCGAGGGGGACGTCCAGCGCGAGCGCGCGGACGGCGTCGACGAGACCGCGCTCGCTGAGGACCGGCGGGCTGATCCCCCGGATGAGCTCGCGGAGTTCGGTCAGCGAGGCCGCGGCCCCGGCCCGCGCCTCCCGCATCAGCGCCCTGGCCTGCTCGGGGTCCCGGTCCATCAGCGCCTCGGCGGTGGCCAGGGAGAGCCCGAGCGCGACGAGGCGGGCCTGCGCGCCGTCGTGGAGGTCCCGCTCGATGCGGCGGATCTCGGCGGCCTGCGCGACGGTGGCGTCGGCGCGCTGGACGGTGAGCTCGTCCACGCGCTCGGCGAGCAGCATCGTGGAGGAGGGGCCGAGGAAGCGGACGGCGACCCGGGGCAGGGACCGCCAGGTGTACGGGGCGACTCCGACGGCCACCGCCAGCGCGCCGGCCCCGGTGAGGCGGGCGGCGGCCCCGGAGCCGGCCGGCCCGACGCCGGCCAGCCCGAGCACCGCGCAGGCGAACGCGGTCGGCGGGACGGCGGCCACGAACCCGGCGGTGAAGGGCGCGATGACGGCGAACCGCAGGTCGCGCCAGGTGGCGGGGTCGCTCCACCACAGCCGCATCCGCTGGTCCATGACCGCGTCGCGGCGGCTGCGTTCGTAGCTGAAGCCGTTCCACCAGTACCCGGTGGACAGCTGCATCACCGGCCCGGCCTCCCGGTACCCGCCGGGTATCGCGGTACCGGTCCACCGCGCGACGAGCGCCCGCACGGCCCGGCAGACTCCCTGCGCCAGGGCGAGGGTGCCCGCGCACACGATGACGGCGGGCCCGATCCACGACCACGGGTGCTCCGCCCCGCACCAGACCGCCAGCCCCACGGCCGCGGCCCACACCAGGGGCACCACCAGGCAGACCCCGGCCGCGACGACCGCCCGCCAGAACCCGACCCCGGCCCGCGCCAGCCAGGAACCCGTACGTCCCATGACTCCCCCTCGTTCTCGGTCCACTCCCCCCACTGTGCACGGTCCGAGGCCCGCAACACCCCGGCTGAGGAGGGCAGTGGGGCTGGACCCACCCCCCTGTGGGGCCAGGCCGATACCGTGCCCCCCAGCCGCTCCGTAGCGTCATGGCCATGGAAACCAACACGAACGAGAAGCCGACCACCACCATCCCGGCCCTCCTCGACACCCCCGCCGCCCAGGCCGCCTTCACCACGACGCGGACCGCCGTCAAGGTCTACGGCGCCCTCACCACGGCCGCCTTCCTCGCGGTCGTCGCCGTGGCGAGCACGGGCCACATGGTGAACCCGTTCATGTGGACCCGGGCGATCCTGCTCCCCTTCATCGCGGTGCTCCTCCACCGCCTGGCCCTCTCCACCGCCGGCGGCTCCCGCCGCGCCTACGACCGCCTGCGCACCATCACGGTCGTCTTTCCGGTCGCGGTCGTAGGCGTCGACCTGATCCCGGGCGTCTGCCCGTGGTGGTACGCGGCGGTGCAGACCGTGTGCGTCCTCCCGGCCCTCCGCATCGCCCTCGCCCTGCGCACCCCGGACCTGCGCACGGCCTTCCCGAAGCCGAAGTCCCGCTGAGCGGGGCGGGTGGGAGACTGCCTGCATGAGTGAGGCGAATCCCAAGGCAGAGCTGCTCCGTTACCTGCAAGAGGGGCGGGACGCCCTGGTGTGGAAGCTGGAAGGGCTGTCGGACTACGACGTCCGCCGCCCGCTGACCCCCACGGGCACGAACCTGCTGGGACTGGTCAAGCACATCGCCGGTGTGGAACTGGGCTACTTCGGCGACACGTTCGGCCGCCCGTTCTTCGGGGAGGAGCCGCCGGGCTGGTGGTACACGCAGGACGCGGAGCCCAACGCGGACATGTGGGCCACCGCCGACGAGTCGCGTGAGGACATCGTCGGGCTGTACCGGCGGGCGTGGGCGCATTCCGACGCCACGATCGCCTCGCTGGCGCTCGACACGGTCGGACGCGTGCCGTGGTGGCCCGAGGAGCGGCGGGAGATGACGCTGCACCACGCCCTGGTACGCGTGATCTCCGATACCCAGCGCCACGCCGGCCACGCCGACATCCTGCGCGAGTCCCTCGACGGATCCGCGGGCGAGTCGAAGGGCGGGAACAGCCTGCCGGAAGAAGACCGCGTCTGGTGGGAGAACCACCGCGGCCGACTGGAGCGCGTGGCCCGCCAGTTCGAAAGTCGATCCGCAACGCCCTCCTGACCCTCCTCCGTCGCAGGCATCGGCCCGAGCCCCCTCCGGCACCGCCCCGCCGGCCCCCCCTACTTCGCCGCCGCTGCCACCCGGGCCACCGCGCCCGACCGCCTGCGGGAGACCGATACGCCGGCCAGGCAGACGGCTCCGCCCAGGAGGGTCAGCCAGCCGGGGATCTCGTCCAGGGCGAACCAGGCGATGAGGACGACGACCGCCGGGACCGCGTACGTCGTCGCGCCCATCTTGCCCGCCGTCGTGCGGGACAGGGCGTAGGTCCAGGTGGTGAAGGCGAGGGCGGTCGGGAAGAGGCCCAGGTAGACCATGTTGAGGGTGGCGGACAAGGGTGCCTCGGGGAGCTGCGTGAGGAGCTGGCCGGCGAAGGGGAGGGTGCAGGCCGTGCCCACGAAGCAGCCGTACGTGGTGACTTGGATCGGGTCCGCGTGCCGCAGGGCGGGCTTCTGCGAGACCACTCCGGCCCCGTAGGCGAGCGCGGCGACCAGGCAGAGCAGCACCCCGGTGAGCGAGGACGTGCCGCCCTCGGAGGTGGACATGCCCACGACCACGGCCCCGGCGAAGGAGACGCCCATCCCGGCGAGCAGCATCGGCGGGAACCCTTCCTTCAGCAGCCAGCCGCTGAGCAGGGCGATGACGATCGGGCCGATGTTGACGACCATGGCGGCGGTGCCGGCGTCGACGCCCTGTTCGCCCCAGTTCAGCGTCACCATGTACAGCCCGAACCAGAGCACCCCGGACGCCAGGATCCCGGGCCAGGCCTGGCGGGGCGGCAACGGCACCCGCTTGACCAGCAGGACGACGCCCAGCGCGACCGAGGCCGTCAGGAGGCGTCCCAGTGCGAGCGCGCCGGGGCCGAAGTGCTCGGCGGAGGCGCGGATGGAGACGAATGCGGAGGCCCACAGCGCGACGGTGACGGAGGCCGCCAGGAGGGCGCGGTGATCGATGCTGGAGTCGCCAGGCGATTGGTCCATGCGCGTCAATGTATTGATGGGTATCGGCCTTGCCTACAGCATTTTCCGCGCAATAAGGCCATGTCAGAGCGCCGTCAGCAGGGCGCACAGGCGTTCGGCGTAGGCCTTGGGGTGGCTGGTGTTGCCGTTGTGGCCGCCGGGGAAAGTGCGTATCTCCTCGCCCACCAGGTCCGCCAGTGCAACGGCGCAGGCGACGTCGAAGACGGTGGCGGGGGTCGTGGCGCCGACGGCCGGGATGATGCGGGTCGGGACGCCGGCCAGGGCGGCGGGGTCGAGGGTGTCCTGGACGATCGCCGAGAAGTCGTGCTCGACGAAGTAGTCGAAGTTGGCGCGGCGCCGCTCGTCCAGCGGCTGCGGGGTGAGGTCCGGTTCGTAGCCCTTGCCGCTGGTGTCTATGCCGAGCACCAGGGCGGCCTCCCTGATGGTCGCGGGGAGTCCGGCCGTGCGGTGGAGGTGCTGGAGCTCGACCAGCTCCGCCTCGTGCCGGGCGCGGTCGGCGGGGGGCAGCAGGCGCGGCGCGACCGGTTCGTGGGCGATGAGGGTGGAGAGCCGGCCGGGGTGGCGGACGGCCACATGCAGGCCGATGACGGCGCCGAGGCTGCAGCCGAGCATCAGGGCGGGCTCGTCGGTGACGGCGGCGAGCAGGCGGTCGACGTCCTCGGCGTGCTCGGCGAGGGAGGTGGTCCGGCCGGGATCCTCCAGGCGGCTGCGGGACAGGCCCCGGCGGTCGTAGGTCAGGACGGTGAACGTGTCGGCGAGGTGCGGGACGAGGTCGACCGTGCGGTCGGCGTCGCCCTCGCCGCTCTGGGAGATGAGCAGCAGGGGCCCGGAGCCCTGGAGCCGGTAGTGGAGGGTGGCGCCGGGGACCGGGAGGGTGGAGGTGGAGACGCGGTGGCTGGACATGGCGGGAACGCTCCTTCGTGCGGTCGGTCGGCGCGGGCCCTCGCCCTGCGCTCTCCCCCGACCATAATCCATCCACATCGATGCATCAAGAGTGATGGATACATTTCGATGGATCTTTTCTGATGTAACTTGGGGCGGGTGGATGGAATCGAACTGTTCCTGCTGGGCCGGGCCCTGATGAAGCTCGGCGAGGAAGCCCTGCCCGAACCCCCCGGCGGATCGGGGCAGTACGCGGGCGGCACCCGTTCCGTCGTCATCGTCGCCGGGGACGTCGCCGCGCACCCGGACACCACCGTCGGCGAGACGGCGCAGCGTACGGGCCTGCCGCAGAGCCAGGTCTCGGGCGCCGTCGCCCGCCTGCGCGAGGCCGGTTCGGTGGTGACGGCCCCCGACCCGGCCGACCGCCGCCGGACCCTGGTGCGGCAGGCGCCCGGCGCCTCGGCGCGGGTGGCCGCCGTACGGGCCGCGGGGGCCTCGAAGGTGGAGGAGGCCCTCGCCCGGGCCCTGGGCGAGGGCGGGGCCGAGCGGCTGCCGGAGGTGACGGAGGCGCTGGAGGTGCTGGCCCGGCACCTCGCGGTGCGGGGCGAACAGCCGGGCTGAGCCGCCGCCCGGGGCCGCTCCGGGCCACCCCCGGAGCCCGCCGCCCCCGCGCCGCCCCGGGCCGCCACCGGCCGCCCCCGGGCCGCTGCCGACGGGCCGTCACACCGCGGCGGCGAAGGCCTTCAGGTCGTCGGCGATCGCGCGGGCCACGGCCTCGTGCTGCGCGACCAGGTAGAAGTGCCCGCCCGGGAAGCCCCGGAAGGTGAAGGCCGCCTCCGTGAGCTCGCGCCAGCCCATCGCCTCGGCCGCGCTCGTCCGCGGGTCGGACTCCCCGCAGAGCACGCTGACCGGGGTGCGCAGCGGCGGTCCCGGCTCGTGGCGGTAGGTCCCGACGGCCCGGTAGTCGCTGCGCAGCGCCGGGAGGATCATCTCCCGCAGCTCCGGGTCGGCCAGCAGCCCCGCGTCGGTGCCGGACAGTGCCCCGACGTGGGCGATCAGGGCGTCGTCGTCGCGGGTGTGCAGGTCGTCGTGGCGGGGCACCAGCGGGGAGCGGCGGCCGGAGAGGATCAGGCCGCGCGGGCCTTCGCCGGACGCCTCCAGGCGGCGCGCCAGTTCGTACGCGAGGACCGCGCCCATGCTGTGTCCGAACAGCACCAGGGGCCGTCCCCGCCAGGGTTCCAGGGCCCGTTCCACCCCGCCGACGAGCCCGGCGACGGTGTCGGGGGCCGGCTCACCGAGCCGTTCCTGGCGGCCGGGGTACTGGGCGGTGAGGACCTCGGCGTGCGCGGCGAGGTCGCGGGAGAGCGGGAAGTAGAAGGAGGCGTTGCCGCCGGCATGCGGGAGGACGACGAGGACCGGGGCCGCGCCGGAGGGTCCGGCCGGCGGGTGGAAGCGGCGGATCCAGGGGTTGCCGGCGGTGGCGGTGACGGCGCTGCCGGTGTTCACCGCCCGGTCGCGTGCGGGGCCGGGGGTCACCGGTCGGTCCCCTGCGGGGCGTCCGCGAGCAGGAGCTTCTTCTGCGGCTTGCCCATCGCGTTGCGCGGGATGGACGCGACGAAGCGGACCTCGCGGGGGCGCTTGTGGACCGACAGGTGCGCGGCCACGAAGTCGGTCAGCTCGCCGCCCGTGACGCCCTCGGCGACGACGAAGGCCACGATCCGCTGCCCGAGGTCCGCGTCGGGGACGCCGACGACGGCCGCCTCGCTCACCCGGGGGTGGTCGAGCAGGGCGTTCTCGATCTCGCCGGCGCCGATCCGGTAGCCGCCGGACTTGATCATGTCGATGGAGGCCCGGCCCACGATGCGGTGGACCCCGTCCTCGGGGTCGACGGCGGCGATGTCGCCCGTACGGAACCAGCCGTCCTCGGTGTACGCGGCCGCCGTGGCCTCCGGGCGGCCCAGGTAGCCGGAGAACAGGGTCGGCCCGGTCAGCTGGAGTTCGCCGATCTCGGCGCCCGGCTCGGCGGCGATGCGCGTGCGGATGCCGGGGAGCGGGGTGCCGACCGTGCCGGGGCGGACCTCGCCGCCGGCGCGGCCGCTGAGGGTGATCAGGGTCTCGGTCATCCCGTACCGCTCGACGGGGCGGTGGCCGGTGAGGCGCTCCAGGTCCCGGAAGACCGGGGCGGGGAGGGCGGCGCTGCCGGAGACGAGGAGGCGGGCGCCGGACAGGGCCGCGGCGGCGGTGGGTTCGGCGGCGATGCGGGACCAGACGGTCGGCACCCCGAAGTAGAGGCTGCCGCCCGCGGCGGCGTACGCCTGCGGGGTCGGACGGCCGGTGTGCACGAGGCGGCTCCCGGTGCGGAGGGCGCCGAGCACGCCGAGGACGAGGCCGTGCACGTGGAACAGCGGGAGCCCGTGCACGAGGGTGTCCTCGGTGGTCCACTGCCAGGCCGCGGCGAGCGCGTCGAGGTCGGCGGCGAGGGCGTCGACGGCGAGGACCACGCCCTTCGGGGGGCCGGTGGTGCCGGAGGTGTAGAGGATGAGGGCGGGGTCCTGCGGGCCGGCCGCGCGGGGCACGGTCGCGTCGGACCGGCGGGCGAAGTCGACGGTGGTCAGGGCGGCGCCGGAGTCGCGCAGGATGTGCGCGCGTTCGGCGGGGCCGGCGTCGGGGGGCAGCGGGACGAAGGGCACCCCGGCGAGCAGACCGCCGACGGCGGCGGCGACGGTTTCGAGCGAGGCGGTCGCCGTGACGGCGAACGCGGGGGCGCCGGCGATGTCGGCGGCCACGGCGCGGGCGGCGCCCAGCAGTTGCTCGTACGAGGCGGTACGGCCGGCTACGGCGACGGCGTCGGCGCGGTCGCCGTACGTACCGTCTAGGGCGGTCAGCACGCGGTCACTCCCTGGGGCTGGTGGGAGGCCAGGGTACGCGGACGGGCCGGACCCGTGGCTGAGCGGGCCTGGTCCCGCCGGGGGTGTGAGTGGGCCGCCGCGCGGAGCCCTCTCCCCCGCACCCGCCCCCTCCCCGGCTCGGGCGTGCCCGCCCGGACGCTGAGCGACGCGGCCGTCGGCGTGCTCGCGCACGGCACGGCGCACCCCCCTGCCCACCGCCGCCTCCGCCCGGCCCGACGACCGGCTCGACGACCGGCCCGGCACGGGGATCGCGGTGGCCGGTGCCGCGCGTGGGGTGAGCGTTCAGTGGGCCGGCCCCGGGCCGTCGGGCCCCCACCCCGGTGCGGGGTGCGGGCCCGGCGGGAGGGCCGGGGTCAGATCACGCCCTGGGCCAGCATCGCGTCCGCGACGCGTTCGAAGCCCGCGATGTTCGCGCCCGTCACGTAGTCGCCGGGGGCGCCGTAGCGGGTCGCCGTCTCGTGGGCGACGCGGTGGATGTCGCGCATGATGCCCGCCAGTTCGTCCTCCACCCGGTCGCGGTCCCATGCCACGCGGCCCGCGTTCTGGGACATCTCCAGGGCGCTGACCGCCACCCCGCCGGCGTTGGCGGCCTTGCCCGGGCCGAAGGCGACGCCCGCGGCCTGGAAGAGGTGGACCGCCTCCGGGGTGGTGGGCATGTTGGCGCCCTCCGAGACGGCCTTGACGCCGTTGGCGATGAGCGTGCGCGCGTCGTCGGCGCCCAGTTCGTTCTGGGTCGCCGACGGGAAGGCCACGTCCGCCGGGACCTCCCAGACCCGGCCGCCGGGCACGAAGCGGGCCGAGGGGCCGCGGCGGGCGGCGTACTCGCTGACGCGGCCGCGCTCGACCTCCTTGATCTGGCGCAGGAGGGCGAGGTCGATGCCCTTGTCGTCGATGACGTAGCCCTGGGAGTCCGAGCAGGTCAGCGGGTTGGCGCCGAGCTGCTGGAGCTTCTCGACGGTGTAGAGGGCGACGTTGCCGGAGCCGGAGACCACGGCGGTGAGGCCGTCCAGGGAGACGCCCTTGACCGCCAGCATCTCGCTCGCGAACAGGACGCTGCCGTAGCCGGTGGCCTCGGGGCGGATCTCGGAGCCGCCCCAGCCCTGGCCCTTGCCGGTGAGGACGCCGGCCTCCCAGCGGTTGGTGATGCGCCGGTACTGGCCGAACAGGTAGCCGATCTCGCGGCCGCCGACGCCGATGTCGCCGGCCGGGACGTCGGTGTGCTCCCCGATGTGGCGGTAGAGCTCGGTCATGAAGGACTGGCAGAAGCGCATGACCTCGGCGTCGGACTTGCCGTGCGGGTCGAAGTCGCTGCCGCCCTTGCCTCCGCCGATGCCCAGGCCGGTCAGGGCGTTCTTGAAGACCTGCTCGAAGCCGAGGAACTTCACCACGCCGATGTCCACCGACGGGTGGAAGCGCAGGCCGCCCTTGTACGGGCCGAGCGCGCTGTTGAACTCCACCCGGTAGCCGCGGTTGACGTGGACGCGGCCGCGGTCGTCGGTCCACGGCACCCGGAAGATGATCTGCCGTTCGGGCTCCACGAGCCGCTCGACGAGGCCGGCCTCCGCGTACTCGGGGCGCGCCTCGAACACGGGGGCCAGGGTGTCCAGGACCTCCCGTACGGCCTGGTGGAACTCGGGCTGGGCGGGGTTCCGACGTTCGATGTCGGCCCTCAGTACGTCCAGCCTCTGCTTCGGGTCGGTCACGTCAGATTCCTCTCCAGCGTCAGGGGCGGGCGTGCGGGCCCAGGCGGGAGGGTACCCGCATGCCGGGGGCCCCCGGGGGTCCCGTCTCGCCTGCTGGGCCGGGAAGTGCCGTCGTCACGGCGCGTGGCGCGTTCGCGACCGTACGATCGGACCGGGCGTGGCAACGGGCGACGAGGGGGAGACCCGCATGGAAACGGCACGGTTCGCGGCGCTGGTCGCGGCGACGATCACGATGGGGCTGGTCAGCGGCCTCTTCTACGGGTTCTCGGTGGCAGTCATGCCGGGTCTGCGGGCTTCGGCGGACCGGACGGTCGTCGAGACGATGCAGCGGATCAACGTGGCGATCCTCAACGGCTGGTTCCTGCTGGGCTATGTGGGTGCGCTGGTGTTCACCGCGCTGGCCCTGGTCCTGCACCTGGCGGGAGGCGGGGACGGCGCGCCGTGGCCGCTGGTGGGGGCGCTCGTCGCGTACGTCCTCGCGATGGCCGTCACCGGGCGGGTGAACATCCCGCTGAACAACGCCCTGGAGCAGGCCGGCCCGGTGGAGCGGATCGCCGACCCGGCGGCCGTGCGCCGCGCGTTCGAGGGCCCGTGGGTCCGGGCGAACACGTGGCGCACGGTGCTGTGCGCGGTGGCGTTCGGGCTGCTGGTGTGGGAGCTGGTCCTGGACGGGCGGTAGCCCTGGCCCCACCGCGGAAGGGGGTGTCAGCGCGGGGTGGCGCGGCCGTGGAGGAGGAGGGCACGGGTGAGGGCGGCGAGGGCGGCGGTGCAGAGCAGGGTGCGCAGGATGTTCGTGGTGACCCAGGTGCCCTTGAACTTGTCGACCACGGCGAACCCGGTCATCCGGGCCGCGTCGCCCGCGGCGGCGAGTTCGTTGTTCAGCGGGATGTTCACGGCGAAGGTGATCACCAGGACGGCGAGGTAGGCGGCCGCGGCCGCGCCCGCCCACACGGCGGGGCCCCGTCTGCCCTTGCGGTGCTCGACGACGGCCGCGGCGGCGGTGACGAGCAGGGCGAGGACGAAGACGCTGCCGAAGAGGCCGTTGCCGTCGATGACGGCGTTGATGTGCTGCATGGCGGTGACGTAGGTGCGGTCGTCGCCCGCGGCCAGGCCGGGCATCACCGAGACGTCGAAGGCGAAGAACAGGCCCGCCATCAGGCCGATGAGGACGGTGGAGAGGGCGAGCAGGGGGCCGGCCGCTCGGTCGGCGGCGGACCTTTGCGTGGTGCCGGGGGAGGTGCCGTGTTCCGGGTTCGCGCCGTGTTCCGGGTTCATGGGTCCGTCCTCACCTGTGGCCGGGTGGCTGGATACCGGCGGGCCCGTGCCCGCGCGCGCAGTGATCCTGGCATCCGGACGGGCTCCGTACCAGCGGTTCGCCCCGAACACACCGGACGGGCCGGGGAGTTGTCCCCGGCCCGTCTCTGGCGCTCGTCGGCCGCGGCCGTGCGGTGCGGCGTCAGGCGTGGACGTGCAGCGGCTTGCCCGCGAGGGCCAGGTGGGCCTCGCCCAGGGCCTCGGTCTGGGTCGGGTGGGCGTGGACGAGGCTCGCGACCTCCGACGGCAGGGCCTGCCAGTTGAAGATGAGCTGGGCCTCGCCGATCTGCTCGCTCATGCGCGAGCCGATCATGTGGAGGCCGACGACCGGGCCGTCGACGACCTGGACGAGCTTGACGTCGCCGGCCGTCTTGAGGATCTTGCTCTTGCCGGTGCTGCCGGCGTTGAACTTGCTGACGACGACCCGGTCCGCGCCGTAGACCTCCTTGGCCTTCGCCTCGGTGAGGCCGACGGAGGCGATCTCCGGCTCGCAGTACGTGACGCGGGCGACGCCGTCGTAGTCGATCGGGGTCACGGGCAGGCCCGCGACGCGCTCGGCGACCAGGATGCCCTCGGCGAAGCCGACATGGGCCAGCTGCAGGGTCGGGACCAGGTCGCCGACGGCGGAGACGGTCGGGAGGCTCGTGCGCAGCAGCTCGTCCACGACGACGTGGCCGCGCTCGACGGTGACGCCCGCCTCCTCGTAGCCGAGGCCGGCGGAGACCGGGCCGCGGCCGACGGCGACGAGCAGCAGCTCGGCCTCGATCTGCTCGCCGTTCTCCAGGGAGACCCGTACGCCCGACCCGGTGTACTCGACTCCGGAGAAGCGCGAGCCCAGCTCGAACTTAATCTTCCGCTTGCGGAAGGCGCGCTCCAGGGACTTCGAGATGTCGACGTCCTCGGCGGGCACCAGGTGGGGCAGGCCCTCGACGACGGTGACGTCCACGCCGAAGGACTTCCAGGCGGAGGCGAACTCGACGCCGATGACCCCGCCGCCGAGGATGATCGCCGACTCGGGGATCCGGTCGAGGAAAAGGGCGTGGTCGGAGGAGATGACGCGGTCGCCGTCGATGGCGAGGCCGGGCAGGGAGCGCGGCTGGGAGCCGGTGGCGAGGACGACGTGGCGGCCCGTGTAGCGGACGCCGCCCGCCTCGACCTCCGTCGGGGAGACGAGGCGGCCCTCGGCCTCCACCAGGGTGAGGTTCTTGCGCGCCTTCAGGGTGCCCTGGAGGCCCTTGTAGAGGCCGGCGATGACGCCGTCCTTGTACGCGTGCACCCCGGCTATGTCGACGCCGCCGAAGGTGGCCGTGACCCCGTAGGACTCGGCGCGGCGCAGCTCGTCGGCGACCTCGCCGGCGTGCAGGAGGGCCTTGGTCGGGATGCAGCCGTTGTGCAGGCAGGTGCCGCCCAGCTTGCCCTTCTCGATGAGGACGACGTCCAGGCCGAGCTGGGTCGCGCGCAGGGCGCAGGAGTAGCCCCCGCTACCGCCACCGAGGATGACCAGGTCGTACACGCCGTCGGCGGAATTCTCCATTGCTGATGACACCCTTTCGTCTCCTGGCATGTGACCAGCGCATGACCAGCCCGTCCGTCATGCTCTCATCTCCCTTCGGCGGAAGCCGGTTTGGGGGACTCGCCGTCCGTCGCCCCTCAAGGCGGTACCGACCCGCGCGGGCGCGTTCAGCCGCCCTCGAGTCCGGCTCCACCCGGGTCGTGCACCATCTCCCCCGCACGACCTCGTCGCACTACGGATGGGTGAACACGACACGATGGCCGAAGACACGGGCGGTTCGCTCCCCGGCGGTGGTGCCGTGCCCTCCGGACCGGCCGCGCGTCCGCTCCCGCGCCCGCTCCCCTACGCCGTCTCGGGCGCCACGCCGGATGCCCTGCGGGCGCGGGCGCGGCGGCTGCGCGCCCGGCTGGAGCCGGACGGCGGCGCGGTGGCCGGCGCGGGACTGTGCCGGGCCCTCGCCGGCACCCGTACGGACTCCGGGCACCGGGCGGTGGTGGTCGCCGCCGACCGCGGGGAGCTGGCCCGGGGGCTGGACGCGCTCGCCCGGGGCCGGCGGGCCGAGGGGCTGGTACGCGGCTCCGCGGGGCGCGAGGGGGGCCTGGCCGTCCTCTTCGCCGGCGAGGGCGGCCAGCGGCCGGGCATGGGCCGGGGGCCGTACGAGGCGTTCCCCGCATTCGCCGACGCCTTCGACGCGGTGTGCGCGCAGCTCGGCGGGGGCGTGAAGGAGCTCGTCTTCGGGGACGACGCCGACGCCCTGGACCGGACGGGCACCGCGCAGCCCGCGCTGTTCGCCGTCGGGGTGGCGCTGTACCGGCTGGTTGAGTCCTGGGGCGTGGTGCCGGGGTTCGTGGGCGGGCACTCGGTGGGCGAGGTCGCCGCCGCGCACGTCGCCGGGGTCCTGTCCCTGGAGGACGCCGCCGCGCTGGTCACCGCGCGCGGGCGGCTCATGGAAGCCCTGCCCGGGGACGGGGTCATGGTCCGCGTCGGGGCGGGCGAGGAACGGGTCGCCCCGCTGCTCGTCCCCGGTGTGGCCGTCGCCGCCGTCGACGGGCCGGACGCCGTCGTCGTCTCGGGCGCCCGCGAGGCCGTCCGCGGCGTGGTAGCGCGGCTGGCCGAGCTGGACGTGAAGTCCAAGGTGCTGCGCGCCGGCCACGCCTTCCACTCCCCGCTGGTGGATCCGGTGCTGGACGCCTTCCGTACGGCCGTCCGCGGCCTGGACTTCCGGCCGCCGCGCATCGCCTTCGTCTCCACCCTCACGGGCGGCCTGGTGACGGACGCGGTGGCCCGCCCCGAGTACTGGGTCAGCCAGGTCCGCGAGACCGTCCGCTTCCGGGACGCCGTCCGCACGCTGGAGGCCGAAGGGGCCTCCTCCTTCCTCGAGTTGGGTCCCGACGGCCTCCTGACCCCCATGACCCGCGCCTGCCTCGCCGACGCCGGCGCGGCCTCCGTACTGGTGCCCGCCCTGCGCCGGCAGGGGGACGAGGTGCGGGAGCTGCTCACCGCGACCGCGAGCCTGTACGTCCACGGCGCCCTCGCCGAACTCCCGCTGGGGATCCCCGCCGACCCGGTGGACGCCCCCGGCGACGAGGGGACGGGGGCGGAACCGTCCGGGACGACGGCGACGGCGACAAAGACGGAGACGGAGACGGAGAAGGCGGCGGGAACGAGAACCGGGACCGCTCCGGCGGCCCCGGCGGATACGGAGGCGGAAACGGAGACGACGGCCATGCGGGCGACGGCCACGGCCACGGGCATGACCGCGACGGGGCATCCGCTGGCCGCGTACCGGCTGGACCTCCCGGAGGCCGGCTCCGTCCTGTTCACCGGGACGGTCTCCGCGCGCAGCCACCCCTGGCCGGCGGGCGGCGAGGTGCCCGTCGGCGCGTTCGTGGAGGCGGCCCTCGTGGCGGGCGCGGCCGTCGGGCTGCCGGAGGTCGCGGAGGCGGCCGCCGAGGCCGCGCTGGTGCTGCCCGAGCGGGGCGGGGTCCGGCTGCAACTGCTGGTGCAGGCCCCCGACGAGACGGGTCGGCGCCGGCTGTCCGTGGCCTCGCGGCCGGAGGCGGCGGCCGGGGACGAGCCGTGGGTGCGGCACCTGACGGCGGCCCTGGCCCCCGGCCGGGCGCCGGCCGGGGGCGACGGTCCGGGCGCCGCCGCGTGGCCGCCGGAGGGCGCCGAACCGCTGGAGGTGGACGGGGAGCACCCCGCCCTGGAGCGGGCCTGGCGCCGGGGCGAGGAGTTCTTCGCCGAGGCCGCCCTGCCGGACGGACAGGTGGCGCAGGCCGCGGCGTACGCCCTGCACCCGGCCCTCCTGGAAGCCGCGCTGCACCCCGTACTGGCCGCCGGGGAGGTGCCGTTGGAGCCCGCCGCCTGGCGGGGGGCCGCCCTGTACGCGACGGGCGCCGCCTCCGTGCGGGTGCGCGCGGTGCGGGGGGCGTTCGGGGTGGTGGAGCTGGAGCTGGCGGACGCCGGGGGCGGGCCGGTGGCGGCCGCCACCGTGACCCTGTCGGCCGTACCGGAGGGCGCCGGCCGGGGCGGACGGCCCGTCGTCCCGCTGCACCTGGTGTGGGAGCGGGCCGCCGACGCCCCCGAGGCGGCCTCGTCGGTGACCCGGGCGCTGGTCGGCGTACCGGCGGGCGGCGGGCGGGGCCCGTCGGTGCTGCCGGACTGCGACGGGGCCCCCGCCCACCCGGGGCTGGCGGGCCTGCTGGCCGCGTCCGGGCTGCCGGAGCTGGTCCTCGCGCCGCTGACGCGGGCCGGCGACGGGCGGGAGGTGTCCGGGGCCCGGGTGCGGGCCGCGGTGGACGAGGCCCGCGAGCTGGTCGGCGCCTGGCTCGCCGAGGAGCGCTGCGCGGGCACGGCGCTGGCCGTCGTGACGAGCGGCGCGGAGGCGGTGTTGCCCGGCGAGGACGTCCCCGACCTGGCCGGCGCGGCCGTACGCGGCTTCGTGCGCTCGGTGCAGGCGTGGCTCGCCGAGGAGGGCGCGCGCCGCCTCATGCTGGTGGACATGGACGACAGCGACGCCAGCCGCAAGGCCCTGGTGCGGGCGCTGGGAGGTGCGGAGCCGGAGCTGGCGCTGCGTGACGGCGTCGCCCACGCGCGGCGGCTGGTGCGGGGCGAGCCCGTTCCGGCGGGTGCGCTCGCGGCCGGCGGCCCGGAGTCGGTGCGGCTGAGCGGCGCCTCGGACGGGCCCTGCGCCGAGGAGGCCGCCCGGCAGCTGGTCGAGGGGCACGGCGTGCGGCTGGCGGGGCCGGGTGAGGAGGCGGCGGCGATCGTCCACCTGGCCGGGCCGGACGGGCCGTCGCTGGAGGCCGCGGTGGACGCCGCGCTGGCCCTGGACGGCCACACCACGCCGCTGGCGTTCGTCACCACGGTCGGGGGCGCGGTCGGCGCGGGCTGCGCCGAGGAGACCGCGGTCCTGGGCGCGTTCCTCACCGCGCTGGCGGCCCGTCGCCGCGCCGCCGGGCTGCCGGCGGCCGTCCTGGGCTGGGGCGCCGACCCGGAGGGCGTCCCTGCGGGCCTGCTCCCGCTGGCCGGGGCCGCCGGGCCGGCGCCGCTGGGGCACGCGCTCGCGCGGAGCCTGACCCTGGTCTCCGCCCGCGCCGACGCGGGCCCGCTGCGGGCCGCGGGCGGGCCCGTACCGGCGCTGCTGCGCGCCCTGGTCCCCGTACGACCTCGCCGGGCGGTCAACCGGTGGTCCGGTCGGGCCCCTTCGCCGCGCGAGCGGCTGGCGGCGCTGCCCGCCGGGGAGCGTACGGCGGTGGTGGCGGACCTGGTGCGCGGGCACGCGGCCGCCGTCCTCGGGCACGCCGGCGCCGAAGCCCTGTCCGTGGAGCGGCCGTTCACCGAGCTGGGCCTGCGGCCCGAGGACGCCCGGCGGCTGGCCGGCGCGCTGTGCGGGGCGACCGGGCTGACGATCGCCCCGCTCGCCGTCTTCGACCACCCTTCGGTGACGCGGCTGGCGGAGTACCTGGCCGGGCTGCTCGACGGGCCGCCGGAGGCCGCGGACGCCGCCCGGGGTGCCGGGGGCACGTTGGCCGGGCTGCTGCGGGGCGCGCACGCGCAGGGCCGTAGCGCCGAGGGCGCGGCGCTGCTGATGGCGGCGGCCGAGCTGGTGCCCGGTTACGACTCCCGCGCCGGGGTGGCGCACTGGCCGGCCCCGGCCGGGCCGGCGCCCCACCGGGTGGGCGCGGCGGGGCTGTTCGCGTTCCCCTCGCTGGGCGCGTCCTCGGGACCGCACGACTACCTGGCGCTGGCCGGGGCCCTGGCCGGCTGCGGGCGGGGGCTGACGGTGCTCCCGCACCCCGGATTCGCGGGGGAGGCCGTGCTGCCGCGCAGTCGGCAGGCCTTGGTACGGGCACAGGCGGAGGCGGTCGCCGCGGAGGCGGGAGCCGCGCGGCCGGTGCTGTTGGGACACTCGTCCGGGGGCTGGGTCGCGCACGCCGTGGCCCGGGAGCTTCCGGAGATCGGCAGGGAGGCGGCGGCTGTGGTGCTGCTGGACACGTACGCGCGCGGTGAGGGCCGCCATGGGCTCGCGGTGCTGATGGAGCGGATCCTCGATCCGGACGGACCGCTGGGGGTGCCCGACGACGGGCGGTTCCTGGCGATGGGCGGCCATCTGCGGGTGTTCGCCGACTGGACGCCGGAGCCGGCGGCGGCGCCGACGCTGCTGGTGCGCGCCGCCGCGTCGGCGGCCTCGGCCGCGGGCGGCTGGGAGTACGCCGACCACGTGGCGCAGGTGCCGGGCGACCACTTCTCGCTGCTGGAGGCGGACGCGGGCGCGGTGGCGGCGACCGTGGACGGCTGGCTGCGGAAGGTGGCCCGTTGATGGCGGCGGCCGGGCGGCTGCTCGCCGTGTCCGACCTGCACGTGGTGCACGCGGAGAACCGGCGGCTGGTCGAGGAGCAGATCGTGCCGACGTCCCCGCGGGACTGGCTGCTGGTGGCCGGGGACGTCAGCGAGACGGCGTCCGAGATCGAGTGGGCGCTGGGCCTGCTGCGGGACCGGTTCGCGCGGGTGGTGTGGACGCCGGGCAACCACGACCTGTGGACGCCGCGGGACGACGCGGTCTCCCTGCGCGGGGAGGCCCGGTACCGGTACCTGGTGGAGATGTGCCGGGGCCTGGGCGTCCTGACCCCGGAGGACCCGTACCCGGTGTGGGAGGGGGAGGGCGGCCCGGTGGCCGTCGCCCCGCTCTTCGTCCACTACGACTACTCGTTCCGGGCCGCGGGGCTGACGAAGGAGCAGTCCCTGGCGGCCGCCCACGAGTCGGGGGTGGTGTGCACGGACGAGTTCCTGCTGCACACCGACCCGTACCCGGACGCCGACAGCTGGTGCCGGGCCCGGGTGGCGGCGACGGAGGCCCGTCTGGACGAGGTGGACCCCGCGCTGCGGACCGTCCTGGTCAACCACTACCCGCTGGTCCGGGAGCCCACCGACGTCCTGCGCTACCCGCAGTTCGCGCAGTGGTGCGGGACCACCCTCACCGCCGACTGGCACCTGCGCTACCGGGCGGCGGCCGTGGTGTACGGGCACCTGCACATCCCCCGGACGACCTACCACGGCGGGGTGCGCTTCGACGAGGTCTCCATCGGCTACCCGCGCGAACGCCGCTTGCGCGGCCTGCCGCGGGGGGTGCTGCGGGACGTTCTGCGGCCGCGCGAGGACGGGGGCTGAGCCGGGGCGGGGCCGGGAGGGCGTCTCCCCAGCGGCTTTCGAGCGGGCGGCGAGCGGGTGCTGGTGCCGTGGGAGCCGACGGGTGCGGCGCCGGCCGCCTCCGACGGACGAGAGGACGGACCCTCCCCATGGCGGACCCCCACGCCCTGCGCGAGCTGTGGCTCAGGCAGTACCACCCGGCCTCCGACGGCGCGCCCACCCTGGTCTGCTTCCCCTACGCGGGCGGGGCCGCCAGCTACTTCCACCCGCTCTCCGAGGCCCTGTCGCCGGGGGTGCGGGTGCTGTCGCTCCAGTACCCGGGCCGCCAGGACCGCCGCGCCGAGCCGGTGCACACGGACCTGCACGGCCTCGCGGACGAGATCGCACGGGTGCTCTCCGGCGCCGTCGACGGAGCGGTGGTCTTCTTCGGCCACAGCATGGGCTCCACGCTCGCCTACGAGACGGCGCGGCGGCTGGCGGACGGCCCGGACGGTGAACGCGTCCTCGGGCTGGTGCTGTCGGGGCGCCGGGCCCCGTCCACGGTCCGCCACGAGACGGTCCACCTGCGGGACGACGCCGGGATCCTGGAGGAGGTCGTACGGCTGGACCGCGGCAGCGCCGCCCTCCTCGCCGACCCGGACATCGCCGGGATGGTGCTGCCGGTGCTGCGCGGGGACTACACGGCCGTGGAGACGTACGCACCCCGGGAGGGGGCACGGCTGCACTGCCCCGTCAGCGTCCTGACCGGTGACGCGGACCCGCAGGTGACGGCCGAGGAGGCCGGGGCGTGGGCCGGGGCCACGGACGGCCCCTTCCGCCTGCGCACCTTCCCGGGCGGCCACTTCTACCTCAACGCGCAGCGGGAGGCGGTGAACGCGGCCCTGGCGGAGGACCTGGCCGACTTCACCCGGCCGGCGCGCGTCTGACGCCCGCTCCCCTCCCCCTCAGCGGCCCGCCCGGCCCCGCCGGGCGGGCCGCTCCCGTTGTTCCGCGGCTCCGGCGGTCGGCGGTGAAACCGATGGGCCAGTTTTCTTTTACCGGGTTCCCGGGTTCCCGGTTTCTCGGGTTCCCGCGTTCCCGGATTCCGGGTTTCCCGGGCGATGCGGACGGACCGAAAATTCGGATGCGCTCGCACGGGGCGGACTGTATTGTTTCCCGAGCCGCGCTCCAGCGGAATTCGAGCGGGGTGCGCGGAAACGGGAAAAGGGCTGCCGCGAACCGGTCGGTGACCGGGTCGCGGCAGCCCGCGCGTTCAGGGGTGGAAAAGGTCAGCCGGCCTTGCGGCGGAAGGTCCGGTTCTGGCCGTTGGGTCCGTTGAAGCCCTTGAGCTTCAGACGGCCCTCGTGGTGGGCCTGCTGGGAGCGGGAGTTGCGGGCCTTGCGCTCCAGAGCCTCGCGGAACTTGGCCTTGCCGTCGGCCTCGGCGGCGTGGTTTTCCGGCGTATCAGTCATGGGTTACCTCCTGGGCTTTTTCTAGAGCACTTTTATTGTGACATCCGAGTGGACGTATGGCGACCCTCTTCCGAGGGAATGGCGCAATTCCTGCGGGAATGGCGCGCGGAGGAAGGGGTATTCAGGCGGCGTAGGCGGAGAGTTCCGCCGCCAGGGCGGCGTCGACGTTGGCCTTCAGGAGGGTGCCCGTTTCGCCGTGGGATTCGGAGAGGATCTCGCCGCTCGCGTGGACGCGGGCGACCAGGTGGCCCTCGCTGTAGGGGATCAGGACCTCGATCTCCGTCTCGGGGTGCGGGAGTTCGGCCTCGATGCGGGAGAGGAGGGCGGCGACGCCCTCGCCCGTGCGGGCCGACACGGCGAGGGCGCCGGGCTCCGCCTCCAGCAGGCGGGCCAGGGCCTCCGGGTCGGCGCTGTCGGCCTTGTTGACGACGACGACCTCGGGGACGCCCGCGCCGCCCACCTCGCCGATGACCGCGCGGACGGCCTCGATCTGGGCCTCCGGGTCCGGGTGCGAGCCGTCGACCACGTGGAGGATGAGGTCCGCCTCCGCGACCTCCTCCAGCGTCGAGCGGAACGCGTCGACGAGCTGGTGCGGCAGGTGGCGGACGAAGCCCACCGTGTCGGCCAGGGTGTAGGCGCGGCCCGCGGGGGTCTCCGAGCGGCGGACGGTCGGGTCGAGGGTGGCGAACAGCGCGTTCTGGACGTGGACCTCGGCGCCGGTGAGGCGGTTGAGGAGCGAGGACTTGCCCGCGTTGGTGTAGCCGGCGATGGCGACCGAGGGGACCTTGTTGCGGCGGCGCTCCTGGCGCTTGAGGTCGCGGGCGGTCTTCATCTCGTCGATGTCCCGGCGCATCTTGGCCATCTTGTCGCGCAGCCGGCGCCGGTCCGTCTCGATCTTCGTCTCGCCGGGGCCGCGGGTGGCCATGCCGCCACCGCCGGCCCCGCCGCCGCCCATCTGCCGGGACAGGGAGGCGCCCCAGCCGCGCAGGCGCGGCAGCATGTACTGCATCTGTGCGAGCGCCACCTGGGCCTTGCCCTCGCGGGAGGTGGCCCGCTGGGCGAAGATGTCGAGGATCAGGGCGGTCCGGTCGACGACCTTGACCTGGACGAACTCCTCCAGCCGGACGAGCTGCGAGGGGCTCAGCTCGCCGTCGCAGACGACCGTGTCGGCGCCCGTCTCGATGACGATGTCGCGCAGTTCCTTCGCCTTGCCGGAGCCGATGTAGGTGGCCGGGTCCGGCTTGTCGCGGCGCTGGATCACCCCGTCGAGGACCAGGGCGCCCGCGGTCTCGGCGAGGGCGGCGAGCTCGGCGAGGGAGCTCTCGGCCTCCGCGACCGTGCCGGAGGTCCAGACGCCGACCAGCACCACGCGCTCCAGGCGGACCTGGCGCTGCTCGACCTCGACGACGTCCCGGAGTTCGGTGGAGAGGGAGGCGACGTGCCGCAGGCCGGTCTCCTCCCGCGCGTCGATGGCCTCGGCCGTGCCGACCGGGCGGGTCGAGGGGGTGGTCGCGGGCTGTTCGTTCGCGGTCATGCGCATCCAATCGGAAGGGGTGGGTGGGAGGTCGGTCACTGGTTGAGGCGGGACGTGAGGCGGAGGTCCGCCGAGGAGGAGCCGACGCTCACGGCGCGCGGGCCGGGGGCGCCGGTCCAGGCGTGGCGTCCGGTGTCCCAGTACTGGAGCTGGCGGGCGTCGACCGGGACGGTGACGCGCTTCTCCTCGCCGGGTTCGAGGGAGACCTTGGTGTAGCCGGCGAGCTTCTTGACGGCCTGCGGCGCGGAGACGAGGGGGCTGGGGCCGAGGTAGACCTGGACGGCCTCCTTGCCGGCGACGGGCCCGCTGTTGCGGACGGTCACGCGGACGGCGGCCCCGGTGGCGGTGCGCTCCACGGCGAGGTCGCGGTAGTCGAACGTGGTGTACGACAGGCCGTGGCCGAACGGGAAGAGGGGGGTGACGCCCTGCTGGTCGTACCAGCGGTAGCCGGAGTGGATGCCCTCGCTGTACTCCTGCCTGCCGTCGACCCCGGGGAACCGCTTGGGGTTCCCGGCGACGGGGTGGGCGTCCTCGGAGGCGGGGAAGGTCTGGGTGAGCCGGCCGCTGGGGTTGGCGTCCCCGTACAGCAGGGCGGCGGTGGCCTGGGCGCCCTCCTGGCCCGGGTACCACATGTCGAGGACGGCGGCGGTGTCGGCGAGCCAGGGCATCAGCACGGAGGAGCCGGTGTTGAGGACGACGACGGTGTTGGGGTTGGCGCGGGCGACGGCGGAGATCAGCGCGTCCTGGCCGTCGGGCAGGGACAGCGAGGGGCGGTCGTAGCCCTCGGAGCCCTCGTCCTGGGCGAAGACGACGGCGGTCTTGGCGGTGCGGGCGGCGGCGACGGCGCGTTCGAGGTTCTGCGCGGCCTGTTGCGGGGTGACCCAGGTGAGGTCGACGGACAGCGGGCGGTCGGGCCAGGCCCAGCCGCTCATGGACAGCTTGTGGGTGCCCCGGGTGAGGCGGAGGACGACGCTGGTGGTCTCGCTGAAGGAGTCGGCGGCGTAGACCGGTTCCTGGCCTTCGACCTGGAGGACGGCGAGGCCGCCGTCGACGCGGACGCCGATGCGGTAGTCGCCGTCGGCGGGGACGGTGAGGGTGCCGTCGTAGAAGGCGCGGTCGCCGCCGGGGTCGAGCTGCCGCCCGCCGGTGAAGGCGGGGCTGAGGTTCTCGGCGGGCAGCGGGCTGCCGAGCCGGTCCACGCCGGGCTCGTAGCGGACGGCGGCGCCGGAGCCGGCCCGCTCGCGCAGGGCGTCCAGCGGGGCCTTGGCGGCGTCGGGCACGACGTGGGCGCTGCCGAGGCCGGAGACCTTGGGGCGCAGGGCGCTGTCGCCGATGACGGCGAGGTCGGTGCCGGCCGCGCCGGTGAGCGGCAGGGCCTTGCGTCCGCCGGCGGGCGCGGTGTTGCGCAGCAGGACGGCGCCGTTCTCGGCGACGGCGCGGGCGGTGTCGCGGCCCGCCGCGGCGTCGCGTGGGGGCCGCGGGGCCGCGGGGGCGTCGAGGAGGCCGAAGCGTTCCATCTGGCCGACGATGCGGGTCACCGAGCGGTCCAGGGCGGCCTGCGGGACGGTGCCGTCGGCGATGGCCTTGCGCAGGGAGGAGCCGAGGTACTTCGAGTCCGGGACGGGGTCGGTGGGCTTGCCCATCTCCAGGCCGAGTTCCTGGTCGAGGCCCTTGGTGAGGTCGGTGGTGGCGTGCGTGGCGAGCCAGTCGGACATCACCCAGCCCCGGAAGCCCCACTGTTCGCGCAGGACCTTCTGGAGCAGCTGGTCGTTGCCGCAGGAGTGGGTGCCGTTGACCCCGTTGTAGGCGCACATGACGGCGGCCGCGCCGGCGTCGACGGCGCTGCGGAAGGCCGGGAGTTCGACTTCCTGGAGGGTCTGCTCGTCGATGGCGGCGTCGACGGTGAAGCGGTCGGTCTCCTGGTTGTTGCCGGCGAAGTGCTTGACCGTGGCCATCAGGCCCTGGCTCTGGGTGCCCTTGATCTGGGCGGCGGCGGTGCGCGAGGCGACCAGGGGGTCTTCGCTGAAGGTCTCGAAGTTGCGGCCGCCGTACGGCACCCGGATGGTGTTGACCATCGGGCCGAGGACGACGTCCTGGCCGAGCGCCCGGCCCTCGTGGCCGAGGACCTTGCCGTAGGCGGTGGCGAGGGAGTCGTCGAAGGTCGCGGCGAGGGCCGTGGGGGTGGGCAGGGCGGTGGAGCGGACGCCGTTGAGGCGGACGCCGGCCGGCCCGTCGGAGGCCTGGAGCGGGGGTACGCCCAGGCGGGGCACGCCGGGGAGGTAGCCGACGCCCCGGGCGAGGGGCCCGCCGGTGGGGCCGGCCGTCCAGTGGACGAAGGACAGCTTCTCGTCGAGGGTCATCTGCGCGACGAGGGCGCGGACGCGGGGAGTGCCCTCGGTGCGGTCCTCGGTGGCGCCGGCGGGCGCGGCGGTGAGCAGGCCGCCCGTGCACAGGAGGGCCGCGGAGGCGGCGAGGAGGCGGGTGGCGCGGGTGCCGGGGCGCCACCGCCCGCGTATGCGGAGGGTGCGGCGGAGGCGGGGTGCTCGCTCCCCTGACCTGCGGGACGGCATGGGGGGTCTCCTGAGTGTTTCGGCGGTGCGGCGTGCCCCGGAGGGGCGCCGGGGTATGCGTACGTCCACGCTTCCGCAGATCGGGGCCGGGGAGGAGGTCGCCCGGCCACACTCTTCGCGGGGCCGGGCCGCGGAGCCCGAACACCGGTCGGGAGCAGGGACGTTGGGTGGCACGGCGGCGGCCGGTGGACGGCGTGGACGGCCCGGACCGGGTGCGCGGGCCTGCGTCGCCGCCCCCGGGTGGTGGCCCGGCCACCACGCGCGGCGGGCCCGTCGGGCGGTGCGGGCCGGGACGGGACGAGCGGGGTGACCGGTCGGTAAGTGTGTTTCCGGCCTACCTGGGCCGGGTGCCGCCCGGCGGGGAGGGTGGAGGGGATCCCACGACCACGACACCGCGGACTGCCCCGGCCTGGCTTGCCTCGGGGTGCCCGACCCCGAGGAGCGTCATGCGAACCGTTCGCCCGGCCCTGGAAGCCGAGAGCCTGTCCCGTGTCCCGCCCTCGGAGGTCCGCGCGCTGCGCACGTCGGTGCTGGGCTCGCTGCGCCGCCGGGACCAGCGGCACAAGGGCGAGCTGTACGTACGGGCCCTGCTGGACACGCCCGGCCGCAAGACGATGCGCAACCTGGCGGCGAGCACCGGCGAACGGGCCGCGGAGCAGAGCCTGCACCACTTCATCAGCTCCTCGACCTGGGACTGGTCCCCGCTGCGGGCGGAGCTGACGGCCGGTCTGGAGCGGCTGCTGGCGCCGCGCGCCTGGGTGGTGCGCCCGCTGGTGATCCCGAAGACGGGCCGGCACTCGGTGGGGGTGGGGCGCAGGTTCGTCCCGCAGCTGGGGCAGGTCGTCAACAGCCAGCACGGGTACGGGCTGTGGCTGGCCTCGGGCGCGGCGGCGGCACCGGTGAACTGGCGGCTGTCGCTGAGCGGGGACTGGCTCGACGACACGGAGCTGCGCCGCCGGGCGGAGATCCCCGACGACTCGGTGGACGCGGGGGCAGCCGGTGCGCCGGAGGCGCTGGCCGTGGACATGGTGGTGGAGGCGGCCGGCTGGACCGGGGTGGCACTGCCGGTGGTGGCCGACGCCCGGGAGCAGGCCGTACTCCCGCTGGTGGAGGCGTTCTCGCGGGCCGGCCTGCCGTTCCTGATACGGATCGGGACCGGTACGGGCCTGCTCGCGCCGAACCTGTCGGCCGGGCGCAGCCGGGCCGTGGCGGGATCGGCGGGCGGGCTGGCCGAGCTGGCGCGGCCGCAGCGGCGGCCGGTGCAGTGGCCGGACCCGGCGCGGCCGGGGCGGACACAGACCTCGCTGGTGGGGCTGCTGCCGGTACGGCTGCCCGGCGGTCCGGCGGCGGTGCCGCTGGCGCTGGTCGGGGTGTGGTCGCCGACGTCCCGGGAGGTGTCGGAGCTGTGGCTGACCAGTCTGACCGGGGCCGGCCGGGGCACGCTGCTGGGGCTGGGCGGACTGATCGGGCGCGCCGACGCCGACTTCCGCGACACCAGCCTGCCGGTGGGCGCGCTGGACTTCGAGGGGCGGTCCTACAAGGGCTGGCACCGGCACGCCACGCTCGTGTCGCTGGCGCACGCCTCGCGGCTGCTGGAGGCGGGCGCCCACCGGGGCCCCGTCGCGTCGGTCACGTCGATCCCGCTGACGGGGGGACGGCGGGTACGGGGTCGAGTGCGGCGCGCGCCCGGTGCAGCCGCAGCGCGAGCTGGAGTTCCAGTGCCTGGTCGGGATGCTGCCAGTCACGGCCGAGCAGCTGGGTGATGCGTTCCAGGCGGCGCGAGACCGTGTTGGGGTGCACGTAGAGGATCTCGGCGGCCCGGGTGGGGCTGCCGGCGGCGCTGAACCAGCCCTGGAGGGTCTCCACCAGGTTGCCGAAGCGTTCCGCGTCGTGCTCCAGGAGCGGGCCGAGGGTGCGTTCGACGAAGCCGGGGACGTCGTGGTCGTCGGAGAGCAGCATGCCGAGGAAGCCGAGGTCGCGGTCGTCGGCGGAGCGGCCGGTGGCGCCGAGGGCGGTCAGCGCCTCCAGGCAGCGCACGGCCTGCCGGTAGGAGCGGTGGACGGCCTCGGCACCCCGCGCGGGCCCGGAGGCCCCCGCGGTCACCGGGGCCCCGGTGACGGCGGCGAGGTCGGCGCGCACCAGCGCGGCGGCCCCGGCCGCGTCCTCGCCGGGCAGCAGCAGGACGACCCGGTCGCCCTGGAGCGTCTTCATGCCCCGGTGGCGGCGGGCGTAGGCGGCGGCCCAGTTCTCCACGAGGCCGGACGCGGGACTGTGTGCGTCGGCAACGACCAGGACGTGCGGGCGCTGGAGCCCGGCGGCTAAGGCGCGGGCCCGCTCCACGATCCGCTCGGGCGGGGCCTCCCAGGTGGTGAGGTCGGCCAGCAGGTCGTCGCGCACCCGGCCCTCGACGGCGCTGGAGCGTTGGACGACGAGCAGCAGGGCGACGGTACGGGCGTAGGAGAGCAGGACCCGCTCGCCGGGCGTCCCACCGTCGGCGCCCGGGTGGAACAGGAGGCAGCCGACGTCCTCCGACCGCACCGACAGCGGGAGCACCCAGGTGCCGTCGGACAGCGGGCAGGCCACGCCGGTGGCGGCCGCGTTGAGCCGGACGCGGGCCAGCTCCTCGGGGTCGGGGCGGGGCATCCGGCCGAGCTCGGCGAGGCGTTCGCCGGCCGCGCCGCGCACCGCGAGGCTGCCGCCGAGTTCGGCGGCGGCCCGGGCGAGGAGGGCGTCGAGGCCGATCCCGTCGAGGACGAGCTGGACGAGCTCGTCCTGCACGCTGCCGGCGCGCAGGGCGTCGCCGAGGGAGGCCCGTGCCCGTGAACCCGCCTTCGCCAGTTCGGCGTTGGCGGTGTGGATGCCCTCCAGCAGGCGGGCGCTCTGGATGGCCGTGGCGGCGAGGTCGGCGAGGGAGCGCATCAGCGCGATCTCGTCGGGGGTGAAGTGGTGGATGCCGCGGGAGGCCGCGTACAGGTAGCCGATGTGCCGGTCGTCCGCGCACAGCGGTACGCCGAGCACCGCCTGGAGGGATTCGGCGTGCAGCACCTCGTCCAGGGCGGTGGCGTGGGTGGTGCGGTCGTCGGCGAGGTGGTCGGCGGTCCAGAAGGGGGCGGGCCGCTCCCCCGGCCCGGCCGGCGCCGGCAGGGCGCCGGCGGCAATGCGGTAGCCGACGGTGAGGGCGCTGACGGCGCCGTCGGCGGTGGTGAGGGTGGCGGAGCCGTCCTCGTCGAGGAGGACGGCGGCCGCCAGGTCCATGGTGGTCATGAGCCGGGCCCGGCGGGTGATCAGGCGCAGGGTCGCGTCGAGGCTGCCGGGACGGGTGAGGTCGCGGGCGGCGTCGACGAGCGCGGCGAGTTCGGCCTCGCGCCGGCTGCGCCGCTCGAAGAGGGCGTTGACCTCCAGGGCGAGGCCTCTGGCCCGCTCCGCCCGTTCGACGTGCGGGGCGGGGCCCGCGGTGCGGGCGCGGGCGACGAGTTGGTCGTAGGCGCGGGCGGGTGCCTCGCCCGCGAGGAGTTCGAGCACGCGAAGTGCGCCGTCGTCGGTGTGGGAGTCCTCCCCGGTCACTGTTGCCCCCGATCGGCCGGATCCGTCGATGGCGGGGAAGGTAACTTCCGGTTATAAGGAGCGTCAACCGACCTTTATGACCTGCATACATGTGGTAACGCGGTGATCCGGCCACCACCGGGGGCTCCGGCACGGGGGCCCCGGGGTGCCCGCGCCACCTGGCCCGGGCCCGCGCCCGGACCTACGCTGGACGGTTTGCCCGGGCAACGCCGCGGGGCCGGGCGCGCGGCCGGCCGGGGCGCGGGAGGGGCCCGGGGCGGCCGGACTCCGGCCCCCGGGCGGCCCCGGGGTCCGGCGGGACGCGAGCGGTCCTGGCCCGGGCCTCGGCCGGGGTTCGAGGCGTCCGATGGCTCAGGTGGACGTGCCGACGAAGAGGCCCCGGCCCGAGGGGCCGCCCTCCAGGAACTCCACCTCCAGGCCCGCCCGGACGAACGCCCGCTCGTACGCCGCCCGCTCGAAGAGGGTGATGCGGTGGCTCTCCGCGAGGTGTGCGATCTCCTCGCCCGGTGCGGCGATCAGGTAGTGCACGTCGATGCGGGTGGCGTCGTCCTCCAGCCGCGAGTGCGAGACGCGCGAGATGGTCCTGCCCTCCGCCTCGACGATCGACGCCCCGACGTACCCGGGGGTGAAGGTCTCCGGGAACCACCAGGGCTCCACGACCACCACCCCGCCCGCCGGGTCGAGGTGCGCGGCGAACCGGGCCAGCGCCGCGTCGAGTTCGGCCTGGTCGCGCATGTGGCCGATGGAGCTGAACATGCAGGTGACGGCGGAGTGGGTGGTGCCGAGCGCGAAGTCGCGCATGTCGCCGAGGTGCACGGGCACGTCCGGGTTGCGGCGGACGGCCAGCTCGCGCATGTCCGGGGAGATCTCCACGCCCTCGACCGACGCGAAGAGGGCGGCCAGGTGCTCCAGGTGGAGGCCGGTGCCGCAGGCGACGTCCAGGACGCTGCGCGCGCCCGGCACCCGGGAGCCGATCAGCGCGGCGAGGTCGGCGGCCTCGCGGGCGTAGTCCTTGCCCTTGCCCTGGTGGACGAGGTCGTAGAGGCGGGCGATGCCGCCCGCGTAGGCGGTGGTCACGAGGGGTCTCCTTGGCCGGGGTGGGCGGAACCCGGGCGGCGGGCGCGGTGCCGCGCCGCCAGCCGTTCCAGGGTCGGTACGAGGGCGGCGGGGGTCGGCTGCGCGAGGGCCTCCTCGCGCAGCCGGCGGGCCCCTTCGGCGAGCGAGGGGTCGGTGAGGGCCCGTACGACGGCCTCGCGGAGGGTGGCCGCGTCGAGCTTCGCCGGGGGCAGGTCGATGCCCGCGCCCGCCCCCGCGTGCAGTTCGGCCTTGAGCGGGGCGTCCCACAGCGAGCCGACGATGATCTGCGGGACGCCGTGCAGGGTGGCGGTGTAGCCGGTGCCGGCGCCGCCGTGGTGGACGATGGCCGCGCAGGTGGGCAGCAGGGCGTCCATGGGGACGAAGTCCACGGCCCGGACGTTGTCGGGGAGGGCGTCGCGGTCCTGGAGCTGGCCGGCGTCGAGGGTGGCGACGATCTCGGCGTCCACGTCGCCGAGGGCGTGCAGGAACTCCTCGAAGGGGACGGCGTCGCGCCCGTACGTCTCGCGCGCCGACACCCCGAGGGTGACGCAGACCCGGGGCCGGGCGGGCGGCTCGTACAGCCAGTCGGGCACCACCGAGGGCCCGTTGTAGGGGACGAAGCGCATCGGCAGCACCTCGCCGGGCACCGGTATGCGCAGGGCCTCGGGCGCGGGGTCGATGCTCGCCGTGCCGCCGATGACCTCCTCGAGCGCGGCGGCGTCGGGGGTGATGCCGAAGCGGCCCAGGGTCCAGGTGAGCCATTCGGCCATCGGGTCCTCGCGGTGCTCCTCGGGCTGGAGGGCGTGCAGGGCGAGGAACTGGCGGCGGGCGTTGAGGATGACGTCGGGCCCCCACAGCAGGCGGGCGTGGGCCGCGCCGACGACGTGCGCGGCGATCGGGCCGGCGTAGGTGAAGGGTTCCCACAGCACCAGGTCGGGCTGCCAGGCCCGGGCCAGCGCGACGGTGTCGTCGATGGTCGTGTCGCCGTTCAGCGGGGCGAACGACATGGCCGTCATCATGGTCTGCTGGCCGAGGGCGTGCTCCCAGCCGAGCGGCCCGGTACGGGTCTGCGCGAAGTCCAGGCCCTGCTGGTAGGGGGTGGGGTCGCCGCCGATCTGCGTCATCAGCTCCACGATGGAGTCGAGGTCGCCGACGGGCGCGGCGGTCAGCCCCGACCCGTTGATCACGTCGGTGAGCGCGGGCTGGCTGGCCACCCGTACCTCGTGTCCGGCGGCGCGCAGCGCCCAGGCCAGCGGCACCAGGTTGTAGTAGTGCGTGTTGTGCGCGAAGCACGTGATCAGGACGCGCATGGCATCCGCTCTCCCTACGGTCGGGGCGGGGTTCAGGAGTCAGGGGTCGGGGGAGCTCAGGGGCGGGCGTGCCCGGCGGCGACCGGCTGGCGCGCGGGGGCCCGCAGGACGGGCGAGCGCAGCCGGGTCACCGGGTCGCCGTCGGCGCGAAGGCCCGGGAGGGTCTCCGCGAGGGTGCGCAGCGCGGCCCGCGCGACGGCCTTGACCAGGTGCGCGGACAGCCCGAAGTGCAGGTCGGGCGAGAGCCCGAAGGGCGGGGCGTCCTGCGGGGCCCGCGGGTCGCGGTTGACGGCGGCGACCAGGAGCGTGACGCGGGCGCCGACGGGGAGTTCGGTGCCGGCGAGGGTGACGGCGGAGCGCACGACGCGGGACTCCAGCCGGACGGGGGGCGCGGTGCGCAGGGTGTGCTCCACGACCTCCCCGGCCCGGCCGGGGTCCTCGGCCAGCCGCTGCCAGCCGCCGGGCTCGTCGAGCAGGAGGCGGACGGCGTTGGCGAGGAGGACGGCGGTGGCTTCGGCCGCACTGAGGGCCATGATCTTCGCGGCGCGGACGGTGTCGGGCGTGGACGCGTACAGGGCGTCCGTCAGGAGCCCCACCATGGCGGTCTCGGCCGCCTCGGCGGCCAGCGCCGTGGCGTGGGTCTGCGGGCACAGCAGGCCGTCGAGGGCGTGGCGGCAGTCGGGCAGGAGGCGGGAGAACCGCTCGTGGGCGGCCTCGGGCAGGCCGAGCTGTTCGGCGAGGACGGGGCCGGTCAGCCGGCGGGCGAAGTCCTCGGCGAGGTCGAAGCGTTCGCCGAGCGCGGCCAGGACCGTCCGGGCCCAGGTGGCGGTCCGCTTCTCCACGGACGCGGCGTCGTCCGCCCACAGCAGGCCGCCGCCGAAGGCGGTGAGCGCGGCGAGCGGCGCGGCGGAGGCGCGGTCGAGGGTGAGGACAGCGCTGCGGAAGGGGAGCGGGTCCCCGCCGGGGAGGTCGGCGGCCGGGCCGGGTCCGTCGAAGGCCGGGTTGTCGATGACCTCCTGGGCCACGGCCCGGTCGGCGGTGACCCAGGTGTCCAGCAGGGTGCTGTGGTGGAGCGGGCCGAGGGCGCGGACGGCCTCCTCGGCGGCGGTCGGCTCTCCGGTGCCGGCGCGCAGGACCAGGCCGTACGGGTCGGCTTCGATACCGGCGAACCAGTGGGCTGCCCGGGTGAGTTGGTTCCTGCGGGCCCGGCGGGCGATGTCCCGTCCGCGGTCCTCGGTCAGCAGCTCGGAGGTCATGTTTCTCCTCGTCATCGGTTGCAGCCGGGCAGTGCGTCCAGCCAGGCGTCGACGGCGCGGGCCGTGGCCGGGGCGTGCTCGGTCATCATCGTGAAGTGGTTGCCGGGGACGTCGGTGACGGTGTGGGCGGCGTCCCAGACGGATCGCCAGTCCTCGCGGGGGTCGGTCCACGCGGCCATGGGTTCTCCGGCGCGCAGGTGCAGGACCGGGGCGCGGGTGGGCTCCGGTGTCCAGTCGAGGAGGAGTCGGTGATAGGCACCCATGGCGGTGAGCCGGGTGTCGTCGAGGGGTACGGGCGAGCGGTCCATCGCCCAGCGCAGCATGACATCCCGCCAGACGCCCATGGCGCCGGGCGCGCTGGGGGTGTAGATGTCGGCGAGGACGAGGGCGGCGGGGGCGGGGCCGTGCCGTTCCAGGTGGCGGGCGAGGGCGTGGGCGGCGTTGGCTCCGGCGGAGTGCCCGATCAGGGCGTACGGGCGCCCCTGCGCGAGGCGCTCCACGGTCGCGGCGTGCGCGGCGCAGAGCGCCTCCAGCGAGTCCGGCAGCGGCTCCCCGTCGCGGAACCCGGGCTGGGCGAGCGCGACGACGTCCCGGCGTCCGGCGAGGGCCCCGGCGAACGCGGAGAACTCCAGGGGCCCGGACACGGCTGCGGTCCCGGCGACGCCGATGAGCAGGAGCGGCCCGTCCTGGGCGTCCGGCGCGGCCTGCGCGAGCTGCACCGGGGGGAGCGGGTGGGGGTGGCCTGCGGTGAAGGCGGGGCGGAGGGCGGCCACGGCGGCCAGGGCGTCGACCGCCCGGTCGACCCGGCCCTCCCCCACCGCGTCGCGGTACAGCGCGGTGAGCGTGCCCCCGTCGGCCCGGCGGTCTCCGGCCGGTGCGGCGGATCCGGCCGGGCCGGCGGGGTGTCCGGGGTCCTGGAGGAGCTCCAGGAGGTGGTCGGCGAGCGCGGCGGGGGTGTCGTGGTCGAACAGGGCCTCGGGGGCGGGTTCGCGGCCGGTGGCGGCCGCGAGGCGGCGGCGGAGCCGGGTGACGGCCAGCGAGTCGAAGCCGATGAGCAGGAAGCGGGCGTCGGGCTCGACCTCGTCGCCGTGCCCGTATCCGAGCACGGCGGCGGCCTCCGCCCGCACCAGCCCGAGCAGGGCCTCCCGCCGGTCCCGCGGCCCCATCCCGGCCAGCCGCCGGCCGAGGCTTTCCGGCCCGTCCGGACCGGCGCCCGGGCCACCGGGGTCGGGGGTGCGGGCGCCGCCGGGGCCGAGGAGCGGGGTGAGGAGCGGGCTGGGGCGGTAGGACGTGAAGGCGTCCGCGAAGCGGGGCCAGTCCGTGTCGGTGACCGTCGGCGCGGGGGTGCCGTCGGCGACGGCGGCGAAGAGCTCGTCCAGGGCGGCCTCCGGGGCCATCGGGCGGACGCCCCTGCGCAGCAGGTACGCGCCGCCCTCCCCCTCGCCCATGCCGTCCCCGCCCCACAGGCCCCACGCCACGGAGGTGGCGGGCAGGCCGTCGGCGCGGCGGCACAGGGCCAGCGCGTCGAGGCCGGCGTTGGCGGCGGCGTAGGCGCACTGGCCGGCGCTGCCCCAGACGCCCGCGCCCGAGGAGTAGAGGACGAACGCGTCGAGGCCGAGCGGGCGGGTCAGTTCGTCCAGGTGGCGGGCGCCGGCCAGCTTGCCGGCGTAGACCTCCGCGAAGTCGTCGGGGCCGACCCCGGACAGCGGGCTGACCTGGGGGACGCCCGCCGCGTGGAACACGGCGGTGAGCGGGGCGTCGGCGGGTACCTCCGCGAGCAGGGCGGCGACCGCCTCCCGGTCCGCGAGGTCGCGGGCGGCGAAGGTCACCTTGGCGCCCAGCGCGAGCAGTTCGCCCTCCAGGGCCTCCGCGCCGGGGGCCTGCCGGCCCCGCCGTCCGACGAGCAGCAGGTGCGCGGCCCCCTCGGCGGCGAGCCGCCGCGCGAGGTGCCTCCCGAGGGCCCCGGTCCCCCCGCTGACGAGGACGGTCCCGCGCGGCCGGTAGCCCCCGGCCCGGCCGCCGGACCCGGACGCACCGGCGGACGCGGGCCGGGCCCCGGCCGCTGACGCGAGCCCGGGCAGGGCACCGGAGCCGGAGCCGTACCCCGGGCCCGCGGCCGGGCCGGAGGCGGGTGCCGGTGGGGCGGGGGCCGGTTCGAGGCGGCGGCCGTACGTGCGGCCGTCGCGTACGGCCACCTGGTCCTCGGGGCCGGCGAGGGCGGTGGCGAGGAGCGTCCAGGCTGCGGCGTCCGCCGTCTCGGGCAGGTCGACGAGGCCGCCCCACCGGGCGGGGAGTTCGAGGGCCGCGACCCTGCCGAGGCCCCACAGCTGGGCGCCCGCCGGCCGGGGCCGCTCGCCGGGGCCGGCGGCGACGGCTCCGCGGGTCGCGCACCACAGGCGTGCGGGTACGGCCCGCTCCTCCAGGGCCTGGACGAGGGCCAGGGTGGCCCGGACCCCGGCCGGGACGAAGCCGCGGCCCGGCTCCTCCCGTTCGTCGGCGCCGAGGAGGGAGAGGACTCCGCCGAGGGTGTCGGCGCCGGCGGCGTCCAGCAGGTCGGCCAGTGCCGTGCGGTCGGCGGTGTCGGCGTCGACGGCCACCCGGCGGACGTCCGCGCCGAGCGCGGTCAGGGCGAGCTCGGCGGCGTCGCCGTCGCCGGAGGTGAGGTCCTGGGCCGACTCGACCAGCAGCCAGGTCCCGGTCGGCCGCGCCCCGGCCGCCGGTCGCACCGGCTGCCAGGCGACGCGGTAGCGCCGGGGTCCCGGACCCGCCGCCGGACCGGCGGGGCCGTCCGGGGCCGCAGGGACCCCCGTGCCCGGGGCCGCGGGAAGGCCCTCGTGCGCCGGACCGCCCCGGGCTCCCGGGGCCGCCAGGGCTCCCGGGGCGGGCGGAACGTCAGGGAACGCCACGGCGTGCGGGGCGTCCGGGGCGGGCCGTGTGGGCCCGGACGCCCGGCCGCGCGGGGTCGGGGCGATCCAGAAGCGGCGGTGCTGCCAGGCGTAGACGGGTAGGGGGACCGGGTGGGCGTCCGCGCCGTCGAAGAGGCGGGCCCGGTCCAGTGCGGCACCGCGGGCGGCGGCGACGGCCACCGCGCCCAGCAGGGTCTCGGCCCCGGGCCGGCCCCGGCGCAGGGCGGGGACCGCCACGTGCGCGTCCGAGGCCAGGACCTCCTCCGCCATGGCGGACAGGACGGCGTCCGGCCCCAGTTCGACGAAGGTGACGGCCCCCAGGTCGTGCGCGGCGGTGCGCACCCCGTCGGCGAAGCGGACCGCGGAGCGGACGTGCGCGGCCCAGTAGGCGCCGGTGCGCAGGTCGTCGCCGGTGGCGCGCAGTCCCGTGACGTTGGAGACGACGGGGATGCGCGGGGTGCGGTAGGTGAGCCGGTCGGCGAGGGCCCGGAACTCCTCCAGCATCGGTTCCATGAGCGGCGAGTGGAAGGCGTGGCTGACGGTGAGCCGCCTGGTCTTGCGGCCCTGCTCCGCCAGCCGGGCGCCGATCGCCGCGACGGCCTCCTCGGTGCCGGAGACGACCACGGCGCGGGGCCCGTTGACGGCGGCGACGTCGGCGTCGGGGTGGGCGGCGAGCAGCGCCCGCACCTCGTCCTCGCCGGCCCGTACGGAGAGCATCGCGCCCCCGGCGGGCAGGGCCTGCATCAGCCGGCCCCGGGCGGCGACGAGGGCGCAGGCGTCGTCGAGGTCGAGCACGCCGGCCGCGTGGGCGGCGGCGATCTCCCCGACGGAGTGCCCGAGGAGGACGTCGGGCCGCACGCCCCAGTGCTCCAGCAGCCGGAACAGCGCCACCTCCACCGCGAACAGGGCGGCCTGCGCGTACTGGGTGCGGTGCAGCAGCTCCTCCTCCGGGCTGCCGGGCGCGGCGTCGAGGACGGCGGCGAGGGGCCGGTCCAGGTGGGGGTCGAGGCGTTCGGCGACGGCGTCCAGTGCGGCGGCGAACACCGGGTGCGCGGCGCGCAGTTCTCGGGCCGTGCCGGGACGCTGGCTGCCCTGCCCGGTGAACAGGAACGCGGTCTTCGCGTCCCGGCGCCGCACGCCCCGCACCACCGCCGCGGAGGGGGTCCCGTCGGCGAGCGCGTCGAGGCCCCGGGCGAGCTCGGCGTACGTGGTCCCGAGGACGACGGCACGGTGCTCGAAGGCGGTACGGGTCGTGGCGAGCGCGTAGCCGATGCCGAGGGCGTCGGGCGCGGCGCCGGCGAGGTGTTCCCGCAGCCGCCGCGCCTGCGCGACCAGCGCGGCCTCGGACCGTCCCGAGACGAACCACGGCACGACGGGCAGCGCGGCGGCACCGCCCGAGGCCGGGGCGGCGTCCGCGGCGGGGGCGGCGTCCGCGGCGGGGGCGGCGTCCGCGGCGGGGGCGGGCTCCACGGGCGAGGCGGCCTCCGCAACCGGGGCGGCGTCCGCCTCCGGGGGCCGGGGGGCCTCCTCCAGGATGAGGTGGGCGTTCGTGCCGGCCACGCCGAACGCGGAGACGGCAGCCCGGCGCGGGCGGGGGCCCGTCGGCCACGGGACCGGGGCGGTGAGCAGGCGGACGCCGCCCGAGGACCAGTCGACGTGCGGGGTGGGACGGTCGGCGTGGAGGGTCTGGGGCAGCATGCCGTGCCGCATGGCCTGGATGGTCTTGATGACCCCGCCCACCCCGGCCGCCGCCTGGGAGTGCCCGATGTTCGACTTGAGGGAGCCGAGCCGCAGCGGGCGGTCCGGCGCCCGGTCCTTGCCGTACACGGCCAGGAGGGCCTGGGCTTCGATCGGGTCGCCGAGCCGGGTGCCCGTGCCGTGCGCCTCGACCGCGTCGACGTCCTGCGGCTCCAGGCCGGCGTCGGCGAGCGCCCGGCGGATGACCCGCTGCTGCGAGGGGCCCTTGGGGGCGGTGAGGCCGTTGCTGGCGCCGTCCTGGTTGACCGCCGAGCCCCGGATCACCGCCAGGACCGGCCGCCCCGCGCGGACGGCGTCGGAGAGCCGCTCCAGGACGAGGACGCCGACGCCCTCGGCCCAGCCGGTGCCGTCCGCATCGGCGGAGAAGGCCTTGCAGCGGCCGTCGGCGGCCAGCCCCTTCTGCCGGGAGAACTCGACGAACGCGGCCGCGTCCGGCATGACGGCGACCCCGCCCGCGAGGGCGAGGGCGCTCTCGCCGCGCCGCAGCGCCGCCACCGCGAGGTGCAGGGCGACGAGCGAGGAGGAACAGGCCGTCTCCACCGTCATGGAGGGGCCTTCGAGGCCGAGGGCGTACGAGATCCGGCCGGACATCACGGCGTCGGCGCTGCCCGTCAGGAGGTAGCCCTCGGAGCCCTCCGGCACCGTGTCCGGGTCCGTCGCGTAGGAGCCGTGCGCGGCGCCCACGTAGACGCCCGTCCCGCTGCCGCGCAGGGAGCGCGGGTCGATGCCGGTGCGTTCCAGGGCCTCCCAGGAGGTCTCCAGCAGCAGCCGCTGCTGCGGGTCCATGACGACGGCCTCGCGCGGGGAGATCCCGAAGAACGCGGCGTCGAAGTCGGCCGCGCCCGCGAGGAACCCGCCCCGGTCGCAGTACGTGGTGCCCTGCGACTCGGGGTCCGGGTCGTAGAGCCCGGCCAGGTCCCAGCCCCGGTCCCGGGGAAACGGCGCGATGGCGTCCCGTCCGGAGGCGACGAGGTCCCAGAGCTCCTCGGGCGAGTCGGCGCCGGGGTAGCGGCAGGCCATGCCGACCACCGCTACGGGTTCGTGCGCGGCCGCGGCCAGGTCCCGGTTGAGCCTGCGGAGGCGCTCGCTCTCCTTCAGCGAGGTGCGGAGCGCCTCCATGAGCTTTTCGGAGGACATGGCCATCGGTGGGTCCCTCTCTGGGTACGGCGGGCGGAAGGTGCGGGGCGCGGAGCCCGGGGGGTCAGGCGGCGGAGTCCCGCAGGGCCAGGGCGATCAGCGCGTCCTCGTCGAGGTCGTCGATGGCGTCGAGGTCGTCGTCGACGGCGCCGGCCGGGCCGGGGGCGTCCGGGCCGCCGGTGCCGGCTCCGCCCCGCGCCCCATCGAACGTGCCGCCGCCTGAGCCCCGCTCGGGCGGCGCCGCGAGGGCGAGGAGGGTGTCCAGCAGGCCGGACTCCCGCAGCACGGCGAGCGGTACGGCCGCCAGGGCCGCCCGGATCCGCGCCTCCTCGGGGTCCTCGCCGGATCCGGATCCCGGGAGTCCGGGCTCGAGGAGTTCGAGCAGGTGCCCGGCGACCGCGGCGGGCGTCGGGTGGTCGAAGACCAGCGTCGGGGGCAGCTTGCGACCCGCGGCGGCGCTGAGCCGCTGCGCCAGCTCGCCGGCCGTGAGGGAGCTGAACCCGATGTCCCTGAAGGCCCCTTCGGGGTCGACGTCCTCCGGTCCGGCGTGGCCGAGTACGGCCGCCACCGCGCGGCGCACCCGGTCGAGGACGATCTCGGACCGCTCGGTCGGCCCGGCCGCCGCGAGCAGACCGGGCAGGCCGTCGTCGGCCGGGTCCGCGCCGCCGCCGGCCGCGCCCGTGGCCTCGCTCACGCCGGGCAGGCCGCCGATGAGCGGGCTGGGCCGGAAGGTGGTGAACCCCTTGGCGAACAGCGGCCAGTCCATGTCGGCGAGGGCCACGCACACGTCCTCGCGGTCGAGGGCCCGGCCGAGGGCCGCCACGGCCAGGGCGGGATCCATGGTGCGCAGGCCCCGGCTGCTGAGGAACTCCTCGCCGGCGCCCTCGCCCATGCCGCCGCCGCCCCACAGGCCCCAGGCGACGGAGGTGGCGGGCAGGCCCTCGGCCCGGCGCTGTTCGGCGAGGGCGTCCAGGGCGGCGTTGGCGGCCCCGTAGGCGCTCTGGCCGCCGCTGCCCCAGACCCCGGCGCCGGAGGCGTAGAGCACGAACGCGTCGAGCTCCAGGCCCCGGGCGCGGGTGAGTTCGTGCAGGTGGCGGGCGCCGGTGACCTTGCCCGCGTACACGTCGGCGAAGGAACCGGTGCCGGTGTCGAGGAACGCCTCGGAGTGCGGGACGCCGGCGGTGTGGAAGACGGCGGTGGGCGGGTGGGCGTCGAGGAGGGCGGCGAGCGCGTCGCGGTCGGAGACGTCGCAGGCGACCACGGTCACCTCGGCGCCGAGGGCGCGCAGTTCGGCGGCCAACGCGTCGGCGCCGGGCGCGCCGGGCCCGCGGCGTCCGGTCAGCACCAGGTGCTCGGCACCGTTGCGGGCGAGCCAGCGGGCGACGTGCGCGCCGAGGGCTCCGGTGCCGCCGGTGACCAGCACGGTCCCGTGCGGGGTGTACGCACGGCGGGCGGGCGTACCGGCGGCGGGGACGAGCCGGCGCCCGTACGCCCCGGAGGGCCGGACGGCCACCTGGTCCTCGCCCGGGTGGCCCGCGGGGTCGGCGAGGAGGGAGACGAGCCGCTGCCAGACGCGGTCGTCGGGGGTCTGGGGGAGGTCCACGAGACCGCCCCACAGGGTGGGCAGCTCCAGGGCGACACCGCGCCCGAGACCCCAGACCTGGGCCCCTTCCGATTCGGGTACTTCGCCCGGGGAGACGGCCACCGCGCCCCGGGTGACGGTCCACAGGCGGCCGGTGAGTCCGGCGTCGGCGGCGGCCTGCGCGAGCAGGGCGGTGCCCACGGCGGCGAGGGGCAGGTCGGGGTGGGCGGGGTGCGGGAGTCCGGCGGTCCCGAGGAGGGAGAGCACCCGGGCGTGGCCGGTGTACGGGGCGAGGTCGGCGGCCAGTCCGGTCCGCGTGGCGGTGGCCGCGTCGACGGTGAGCCGGTCGGCACCGACGCCGTGACGGGCGAGGGCGGCCTCGGCGGCGTCGGCGAGGGCGGTGTCCGTCCCGGCGGGGACCACCAGCAGCACGGACCCGTCCGGCGCCGCGGCGGCACCGGTCCCGGGGAGGGCCGTCCAGGTGGTGCGGTAGCGCCAGCCGTCGATGCCGTCCGGCCCGACGGCCGGGACGGCCGCGGGGGCGGAGGGCTCCAGCCAGTGGTGCTCGCGC
>NZ_JBIWFZ010000030.1:0-81241 GCF_044763325.1 Streptomyces sp. NPDC096136
TTCGACGGGTCCTTGCCCGAGAAGGCGCCGCCGCCGTGGCGGGCCATGCCGCCGTACGTGTCGATGATGATCTTGCGGCCGGTCAGGCCCGCGTCACCCATCGGACCGCCGATCTCGAAGCGGCCCGTCGGGTTGACCAGCAGCCGGTAGCCCTCGGTGTCCAGCTTGATGCCGTCCTCCACGAGCTGCGCGAGCACGTGCTCGACGACGAACTCGCGGATGTCGGGGGCGAGCAGCGAGTCCAGGTCGATGTCCGCGGCGTGCTGCGTGGAGACGACCACGGTGTCCAGGCGCACGGCCTTGTCGCCGTCGTACTCGATGGTGACCTGGGTCTTGCCGTCGGGGCGCAGGTACGGGATGGTGCCGTTCTTGCGGACCTCGGACAGGCGGCGCGAGAGCCGGTGCGCGATGTGGATCGGCAGCGGCATCAGCTCGGGGGTCTCGTCGCAGGCGTAGCCGAACATCAGGCCCTGGTCGCCCGCGCCCTGCTTGTCGAGCTCGTCCTCGTCGCCCTCGACGCGGGACTCGTAGGCGGTGTCGACACCCTGGGCGATGTCCGGGGACTGGGCGCCGATGGACACCGACACGCCGCAGGAGGCGCCGTCGAAGCCCTTCTTCGAGGAGTCGTAGCCGATCTCGAGGATCTTGTCGCGGACGAGCTGCGCGATCGGGGCGTACGCCTTCGTCGTCACCTCGCCCGCGATGTGCACCAGGCCGGTGGTGATGAGGGTCTCCACGGCCACGCGCGAGGTCGGGTCCTCGGCGAGGAGGGCGTCGAGGATCGTGTCGCTGATCTGGTCAGCGATCTTGTCGGGGTGACCCTCGGTCACGGACTCCGAGGTGAACAGACGACGGGACACAATGCTCCCTGGGGTTGCAGCGGCTGCTGGCTGATCATTTGGCGGAACGATACCGGGGGCTGCGCCCGATCACGTTCCAGATGCAGTTTATCGGTCGCCACCGTTTGCCGGACCACCCGTCTCGCCCTATGGGAGCCGTGTGACCTGCGGCACTCCATTCTGGCGTACGGATTTCCGATCGAGAAGGGCGACGCTCAGGCAGGTCGGGACCCGCTCGCGGGCGTCAGGCGGCCCGCGACCTGGTCCCAGATCACATCCGCCAGAGCCTCCTTCGGACCATAGGGAACTTGCACCTCACCGCCGTCGGACGACAGGATCACAGCTTCGTTCTCCTCGGATCCGAAGGTCTTGGTTTCACCGACCTCGTTGACGACGAGGAGGTCGCACCCCTTGCGACGGAGCTTGGCCCGGCCGTTGTCGAGCACGTGGTCGGTCTCGGCGGCGAATCCGACGACGATCTGGCCCGGCCGGGCCCGCTCGGCGGAGATCTCCGCGAGGACGTCGGGGTTGCGCACGAGGGCCACCGGGTCGGGCTCGCGCCCCTCCTGCTTCTTGATCTTGCCGTCGGCGTAGGCGGCGGGCCGGAAGTCCGCCACGGCGGCGGCCATCACCACGGCGTCGGCGTCGGCGGCCGCCTTGAGCACCGCCTCGCGCAGCTGGAGGGCCGTGCCGACCCGTACGACGTCCGCCCCGGCCGGGTCGGCCAGCGCGGTGTTGGCGGCCACCAGGGTGACCCGGGCCCCGCGCGCCACGGCGGTGCGGGCCAGCGCGTAGCCCTGCTTGCCGGAGGAGCGGTTGCCGAGGAAGCGGACCGGGTCCAGGGGCTCGCGGGTGCCTCCGGCGCTGACGACCACGTGCCGTCCGGCCAGGTCGGGGGCGGCCGCGCCGCGGGCGAGGACGGCGCGGCAGACCTCGAAGATCTCCTCCGGGTCGGGCAGCCGCCCCTTGCCGGTGTCCTTGCCGGTCAGCCGCCCGACGGCGGGCTCGATGACCACGGCCCCGCGGCGGCGCAGGGTGGCGACGTTCTCCTGGGTGGCGGGGTGCTCCCACATCTCGGTGTGCATCGCGGGCGCGAAGACCACCGGGCAGCGGGCGGTGAGCAGGGTGTTCGTGAGGAGGTCGTCGGCCAGGCCGTGGGCGGCCTTGGCCAGCATGTCGGCGGTGGCGGGGGCGACGACGACGAGGTCGGCGCTCTGGCCGATCCGCACGTGGGGCACCTCGTCGACGCTCTCCCAGACCTCGGTGGAGGCCGGGTTGCCGGAGAGCGCGGCCCAGGTGGCCTCGCCGACGAAGTTCAGGGACGCCGCCGTGGGCACCACCCGCACCTCGTGCCCGGACTCGGTCAGCCGGCGCAGCAGCTCGCACGCCTTGTACGCGGCGATCCCGCCGCTGACCCCCAGCACGACCTTCGGCTTGTCCACTGCTTCTCCCGCGAGATGAGATCGATTGCGTCGTACCTTTTGGCTTCCTCCCGCTCCCGAAGGAGGGGATTCCTACGGCTCTCGCCGTGGGATTTCCTGCTTCACAGCCGGTCGCCCGCCCGGAGTACTCCGCTGAGGTCTTACACCAGCTCCACAGGCTGTCACCGCCAGCCCGGCGGCCAGAAGAATCCGTGCTGCGTTCACATCCCGGTCGTGGGTCGCTCCGCAGCGGGCACACGTCCACACCCGGACGTTCGGCGGCAGCCTCCCCGCGAGGGCGCCGCAGTTCGAGCACAGCAGGGAGGACGGGAACCAGCGGTCGACCGCGACCACGGTCCGGCCGCACCACCGCGCCTTGTACTCCAGCATCGACCGGAACTCAGCCCACGCCGCATCGCCGATGGCGCGGGCAAGGCTCCGGTTCTTGACCATGTTGCGGACGGTCAGGTCCTCGATCACGAGCGTTTGGTTCTCACGCACGAGTCGGGTGGTCAGCTTGTGCAGGTGGTCCCGTCGCCGGTCCGCGATGCGGGCATGGATCTTCGCGACCTTCCTCCGGGCCTTGGCCCGGTTGGCGCCGTCACCCTTGGCCTTCTTCGCCAGACGCCGCTGAGCGAGGGCGAGACGGGCCCGGTCACGACGCTCGTGCCGGGGGTTGGCGATCTTCTCGCCGGTCGACAAGGTGGCCAGGTGGGTCAAGCCCACGTCGATGCCCACCGCCGTCGGCACCGGCGGCAGCGCCTTGACGGTGGCATCCTCACACAGGAGGGACACGAACCAGCGCCCGGCGCCGTCCTGCGAGACGGTCACCGTCGAGGGCTGCGCACCCTCGGGCAGCAGCCGAGACCACACGATCGCCAGTGGGGCGTCCATCTTGGCGAGCGTCAGCCGGCCGTCCCGGTACTTGAACGCGCTCGTGGTGTACTCGGCCGATCGCCGGGACTTCTTCCGAGTCTTGAAACGCGGGTACTTCGCCCGCTTCCCGAAGAAGTCGGCGAATGCCGTCTGCAAATGCCGGAGCACCTGCTGGAGCGGAACCGACGACACCTCGTTGAGGTAGGCGAGCTCCTCGGTCTTCTTCCACGCCGTGAGCATCGCCGACGTCTGGTTGTAATTGACCCGCTCTTGGCGCGCCCACGCCTCCGTCCGCGCGGCCAGCGCCATGTTGTACACCTTCCGCACACACCCGAACGTGCGCGACAGCTCGGCCGCCTGCGCATCCGTCGGATAGAAGCGGTATTTGAACGCCCGCTTCACATGAGTGGTGGCCACGTCTCACAAGCTAGTAAGTCAGCGTGTGAGAGGTCAATCCGTGGCCCGAGTCCGCTGACACACCACAGGCCCGGCAGCCGTGCTGCCGGGCCTGTGGTGACGATGTCGTGCCTTACTGGGCCGGGGCCTCGATGGCCTCGGAGGTCAGCAGACCCGCGTTGATCTCGCGCAGCGCGATCGAGAGCGGCTTCTCGTGGACGTGGGTGTCCACCAGCGGGCCGACGTACTCCAGCAGGCCCTCACCGAGCTGCGAGTAGTACGCGTTGATCTGACGCGCACGCTTGGCCGCGTAGATCACGAGGCTGTACTTCGAGTCCGTGGCCTCGAGCAGCTCGTCGATCGGCGGGTTGATGATGCCCTCGGGCGCGGTGATGGAAGAGGACACGCTCTACCTTCCGAAGATGGATAAAAGATCAGACAACTGCCATCAAGGCTAGCAGCTCACGTGCTACGTCCTCGACGGAGGTGTTGACCAGGGTGGTGTCGAACTCGGACTCGGAAGCGAGCTCGACCTTGGCGGTGTCGAGCCGCCGCTCGATGACCTCGGGCGACTCGGTGCCCCGGCCGGTGAGCCGGCGGACCAGCTCGTCCCAGCTCGGGGGGGCGAGGAAGACCAGCTGGGCGTCGGGCATCGACTCGCGGACGAGCCGGGCGCCCTGGAGGTCGATCTCCAGCAGCACCGGTTCGCCGTTGTCGAGGCGTTCCAGTACCGCGCCGCGCGGTGTGCCGTAGCGGTTGCCCGCGAACTCGGCCCACTCCAGCAGCTCGCCGTTGGCGATCAGCTTGTCGAACTCGTCGTCGTTGACGAAGAAGTACTGGACTCCGTGTCGCTCACCGGGCCGCGGCTTGCGGGTGGTGGCCGACACCGAGAGCCAGACCTCGGGGTGGACCTTGCGCATATGCGCGACGACCGTGCTCTTGCCGACCCCCGAAGGGCCGGAGAGCACGGTCAGCCGCGGACGAACCTCTGCTGCCATGGAGCAATTATCCAGGTTCTCGGGACTGCCTGAGAACGCCGGGAGAACTTCGGGCGACGCCTCAGGCGCCGCTACCGCCGAACTCACGCTCCAGGGAGGCGATCTGGTTGGAACCGAGACCTCGGACACGCCGGGACTCGGAGATGCCGAGGCGCTCCATGATCTGCTTGGCGCGGACCTTGCCCACGCCGGGCAGCGACTCGAGAAGGGCGGAGACCTTCATCTTGCCGATGACGTCGTTCTCCTGGCCCGTCTTGATGACGTCGTGGAGGGAGGCGCCGGAGTGCTTGAGTCGATTCTTCACCTCGGCCCGCTCCCGGCGAGCCGCGGCGGCCTTTTCGAGCGCTGCTGCGCGCTGTTCAGGGGTAAGGGGCGGAAGAGCCACGCCTACGTCACCTCGGATGTCGAACTGTCGGATACGGACCGGCGGGGAGCCCTCGGGCACCACGCCGGGCGAGCTCCCGAACAGCGATGGAACTGCCTCGCTGCGCGTTCACTCTGGTCGGAGACTAGCGGCCAAGGCCGCTCCAGTCAGCGAGAACGGACGAAAAGTCCTGGTCAGCCTCCACTGAACCGTACATCACGGACAAACTACCCCGGTTTTGTCCGGCGAAAGACGTTCGATTCTCGACAGCCCGTGCTCCGCGCCGGTCCGCGACCCGTCCGATCAGCCCGCGACCGCCTCGCGGATCTCGTCCGCGAACCGCTTCGCGGAGGCCCGCAGGGCGTCGGCGTCCGGTCCGTGCCCGAGGACGCCCCGGGAGACGTTCGGGACCACGTTGCCCACGGCCGCGCCGAAGACCGCCGGGAGGTCGGCCGCGGTCGCGCCCTGGGCGCCGATGCCGGGGGCCAGCAGCGGACCGTTGATGTCCAGGTCGAAGGAGGACAGGTCGCCGAGGGTCGCCCCGACCACCGCGCCGAAGGAGCCCATCGGGTCCGCCCCGGCGTTCTCGGCCGCCAGGTGCGCCAGCATGGTCGCCCCGATCGAGCGGCCGTCCCCGCGCACCGCACGCTGGACCTCGGCGCCCTCCGGGTTGGAGGTGAGGGCCAGGACGAACAGGCCGGCGCCGGACGCGCGCGCCAGGTCCACGGCCGGCTTCAGCGAGCCGTAGCCCAGGTACGGGGAGACCGTCAGGGCGTCCGAGAACAGCGGGGACGAGGGGTCCAGGAAGGCGGAGGCGTACGCGGCCATCGTGGAGCCGATGTCGCCGCGCTTGGCGTCCATGACGACCAGGGTCCCGGCCGCCCGGGCGTCGGCCACGGTCCGCTCCAGCACCGCCACGCCCCGCGAGCCGAAGCGCTCGAAGAAGGCGGCCTGCGGCTTGAAGACCGCCACCGAGTCGGCGAGCGCCTCGACGACGGTGCGGGAGAACCGCTCCAGCCCCGCGATGTCGTCGGCCAGGCCCCAGGAGTCCAGCAGGGCGGCGTGCGGGTCGATGCCGACGCACAGGGGGCCGCGCGCGTCCATGGCGGCGCGCAGACGGGCCCCGAAGGGGGTCACAGGGGTCTGGGAGGTCACTGGGCGGCCTTTCGGGTCTCGGCGCCCACGGCCTCGGCCAGGGTCGCGTACGGGCTGGCGGCCAGGCGCGCGGCCAGGCCCTTGTGGATGGCGCGGGCGTAGAACGGGCCCTCGTAGATGAAGGCGCTGTAGCCCTGGATCAGGGTGGCGCCCGCCAGGATGCGCTGCCAGGCGTCCTCGGCGTTCTCGATGCCCCCGACGCCGACCAGGGTGATCCGGTCGCCCACACGGGCGTACAGGCGGCGCAGGACCTCCAGGGAGCGCTCCTTGACCGGGGCGCCGGAGAGTCCGCCGGTCTCCTTGACGAGGGCCGGGTCGGACTTCAGGCCCAGGCCCTCGCGGGCGATGGTGGTGTTCGTGGCGATGATGCCGTCCAGGCCCAGCTCCAGGGCGAGGTCGGCGACCGCGTCCACGTCCTCGTCGGCGAGGTCCGGGGCGATCTTGACCAGCAGCGGGACGCGGCGGCCGGCCACCGAGCGGTCGGCGGCCTCCCGGACGGCGGTCAGCAGCGGCCGCAGGGACTCCGTGGCCTGGAGGTTGCGCAGGCCCGGGGTGTTCGGCGAGGAGACGTTGACGACCAGGTAGTCGGCGTGGCGGGCGAGGCGCTCGGTGGAGACCACGTAGTCGGCGGCGGCCTCGGCCTCCGGGACCGCCTTGGTCTTGCCGATGTTGACGCCGACCACGGTCCTGAAGACCGGGTTGCGGGCCGCCAGGCGGGCGGCGACGGCCTCGGAGCCCTCGTTGTTGAAGCCCATGCGGTTGATCAGCGCGCGGTCGGGGACCAGGCGGAAGAGCCGCTTCTTGGGGTTGCCGGGCTGGGCCTGGCCGGTGACGGTGCCGATCTCGACGTGGTCGAAGCCGAGCATCGCCATGCCGTCGATGGCGACGGCGTTCTTGTCGAAGCCGGCCGCGAGCCCGAAGGGGCCGTGCATGCGCAGGCCCAGGGCCTCCGTGCGCAGCCCCGCGTAGCGCGGGGCCAGGGCCGCGGCGACGAAGGTGCGCAGCACCGGGGTGCGGGCGGCGAGGCGGATCCAGCGGAAGGCCGTGTAGTGGGCCTGCTCGGGGTCCATCCGCTTGAAGACCAGGTTGAAGAACAGTTTGTACATCGTCCGAAAAGTCCCTTCTGCGCTCATGAAGAGGGGGACACCCGGCGCGGATCGCGCGTCCGGTGTCCCCCTCTCCCCTACGGGCTGCTAGTCGCGGGAGGCGTTCAGGTGCTCCGCGTGCTCCTGGAGGGAGCGCACGCCGACCTCGCCGCGGCCGAGCGCGTCGATGCCCTGGACGGCGGCGGCGAGCGCCTGGACCGTCGTCAGGCACGGGACGCCGCGCGCCACGGCGGCCGTGCGGATCTCGTAGCCGTCGAGGCGGCCGCCGGTGCCGTACGGGGTGTTGACGATCAGGTCGACCTGGCCGTCGTGGATGAGCTGGACGACGGTCTTCTCGCCGTTGGGGCCCTCGCCCTCGCTGAGCTTGCGCACGACGGTCGCGTTGATGCCGTTGCGCTTGAGGACCTCGGCGGTGCCGGAGGTGGCCAGCAGCTCGAAGCCGTGCGCGACCAGCTCGCGGGCCGGGAAGACCATCGAGCGCTTGTCGCGGTTGGCGACCGAGATGAAGGCGCGGCCCTTGGTCGGCAGCGGGCCGTAGGCGCCGGCCTGGGACTTGGCGTACGCGGTGCCGAAGACCGAGTCGATGCCCATGACCTCGCCGGTGGAGCGCATCTCCGGGCCGAGGACGGTGTCGACGCCGCGGCCGTGGATGTCGCGGAAGCGCGACCACGGCATGACGGCCTCCTTGACGGAGATCGGCGCGTCCAGCGGCAGGGTGCCGCCGTCGCCCTCCTTGGGCAGCATGCCCTCGGCGCGCAGCTCGGCGACGGTGGCGCCGAGCCCGATGCGGGCGGCGGCCTTCGCGAGCGGGACGGCGGTGGCCTTCGAGGTGAAGGGCACGGTCCGGGAGGCGCGCGGGTTGGCCTCCAGCACGTAGAGGATGTCGCCCGCCATCGCGAACTGGATGTTGATCAGGCCGCGGACGCCGACGCCCTTGGCGATGGCCTCGGTGGAGGCGCGCAGGCGCTTGATGTCGTAGCCGCCGAGGGTGATCGGGGGCAGGGCGCAGGCCGAGTCGCCGGAGTGGATGCCGGCTTCCTCGATGTGCTCCATGACGCCGCCGAGGTAGAGCTCCTCGCCGTCGTAGAGGGCGTCCACGTCGATCTCGATGGCGTCGTCGAGGAACCGGTCGACCAGCACGGGGCGGGTCGGGGAGATCTCGGTCGACTCCGCGATGTACGACTCCAGGCGGGTCTCGTCGTAGACGATCTCCATGCCGCGGCCGCCGAGCACGTAGGACGGGCGGACGAGGACCGGGTAGCCGATCTCGTCGGCGATCGCCTTCGCGCCCGCGAAGGTGGTGGCGGTGCCGTGCTTGGGGGCGGGCAGGCCGGCCTCGGCCAGGACCCGGCCGAAGGCGCCGCGGTCCTCGGCGGCGTGGATGGCCTCGGGCGAGGTGCCGACGACCGGGACGCCGTTGTCCTTGAGCGCCTGGGCGAGACCCAGCGGGGTCTGGCCGCCGAGCTGGACGACGACGCCGGCGATGGGGCCGGCGAGCGACTCGGCGTGGACGATCTCCAGCACGTCCTCGAGCGTCAGCGGCTCGAAGTACAGGCGGTCGGAGGTGTCGTAGTCCGTCGAGACGGTCTCGGGGTTGCAGTTGACCATCACGGTCTCGTAGCCGGCCTCGCTGAGCGCGAAGGAGGCGTGGACGCAGGAGTAGTCGAACTCGATGCCCTGGCCGATGCGGTTCGGGCCGGAGCCCAGGATGATCACCGCGGGCTTGGTGCGCGGGGCGACCTCGGACTCCTCGTCGTAGGACGAGTAGAAGTACGGGGTCTTCGCGGCGAACTCGGCGGCGCAGGTGTCGACCGTCTTGTAGACCGGGCGGACGCCGAGGGCGTGGCGGACCTCGCGGACGACGTCCTCGCGCAGGCCGCGGATCTCGGCGATCTGGGCGTCCGAGAAGCCGTGGCGCTTGGCCTCGGCCAGGATCTCGGGCTCCAGCTTCTCGACGGAGCCGAGCTCGTCCGCGATCTCCTTGATCAGGAAGAGCTGGTCGACGAACCACGGGTCGATCTTCGTGGCCTCGAACACCTCCGCCTGGGTGGCGCCGGCGCGGATGGCCTGCATGACGGTGTTGATGCGGCCGTCGGTCGGGCGGACCGCGACGCGCAGCAGCTCCTCCTTGTCGCCGGGCTCGCCGACGAAGGTGAACTGCGAGCCCTTCTTCTCCAGGGAGCGCAGGGCCTTCTGGAGGGCCTCGGTGAAGTTGCGGCCGATGGCCATGGCCTCGCCCACCGACTTCATGGTGGTGGTGAGGGTGGCGTCGGCGGCCGGGAACTTCTCGAAGGCGAAGCGCGGGGCCTTGACGACGACGTAGTCGAGGGTCGGCTCGAAGGAGGCCGGCGTCTTCTCGGTGATGTCGTTGGGGACCTCGTCCAGCGTGTAGCCGATGGCCAGCTTGGCGGCGATCTTGGCGATCGGGAAGCCGGTGGCCTTCGACGCGAGCGCCGAGGAGCGGGAGACGCGCGGGTTCATCTCGATGACGATGACGCGGCCGTCGTCCGGGTTGATCGCGAACTGGATGTTGCAGCCGCCGGTGTCCACGCCGACCTCGCGGATGATCGCGATGCCGATGTCGCGCAGCCGCTGGTACTCGCGGTCGGTGAGGGTCATCGCCGGGGCGACGGTGATGGAGTCGCCGGTGTGGACGCCCATCGGGTCGAAGTTCTCGATGGAGCAGACGACGACCACGTTGTCCTTGGTGTCGCGCATCAGCTCCAGCTCGTACTCCTTCCAGCCGAGGATGGACTCCTCCAGGAGCACCTCGGTGGTCGGGGAGAGCGTGAGGCCCTGGCCGGCGATGCGGCGCAGCTCGTCCTCGTCGTGGGCGAAGCCGGAGCCGGCGCCGCCCATGGTGAAGGAGGGGCGCACGACGACGGGGTAGCCGCCGAGGGTCTCGACGCCCGCCAGGACGTCGTCCATCGAGTGGCAGATGACCGAGCGGGCGGACTCGCCGTGGCCGATCTTGGCCTTGACGGCCTCGACGACGCCCTTGAAGAGGTCGCGGTCCTCGCCCTTGTTGATGGCCTCGACGTTGGCGCCGATGAGCTCGACGCCGTACTTCTCCAGCACGCCCTGCTCGTGCATGGAGATGGCCGTGTTCAGGGCCGTCTGGCCGCCGAGGGTGGGCAGGAGCGCGTCGGGGCGCTCCTTGGCGATGATCTTCTCGACGAACTCGGGGGTGATCGGCTCGACGTACGTGGCGTCGGCGATCTCCGGGTCGGTCATGATCGTCGCGGGGTTGGAGTTCACCAGGATGACCCGCAGGCCCTCGGCCTTGAGGATGCGGCAGGCCTGGGTGCCGGAGTAGTCGAACTCGGCGGCCTGGCCGATGACGATCGGGCCGGAGCCGATGACCAGGACGGACTGGATATCGGTGCGCTTAGGCACGCTCGGCCTCCATAAGGCTGACGAAGCGGTCGAAGAGGTACGCGGCGTCGTGCGGGCCGGCGGCCGCTTCGGGGTGGTACTGGACGCTGAAGGCCGGCTGGTCGAGCAGCTGGAGGCCTTCGACGACGTCGTCGTTCAGGCAGACGTGGGAGACCTCGGCGCGGCCGAAGGGGGTCTCGGAGACCTTGTCGAGGGGCGCGTCGACGGCGAAGCCGTGGTTGTGCGCGGTGACCTCGACCTTGCCGGTGGTGCGGTCCTGGACCGGCTGGTTGATGCCGCGGTGGCCGTACTTCAGCTTGTAGGTGCCGAAGCCGAGCGCGCGGCCCAGGATCTGGTTGCCGAAGCAGATGCCGAAGAGCGGGGTCTTGCGCTCCAGGACGCCCTGCATGACGGCGACGGGGCCGTCGGCGGTGGCCGGGTCGCCCGGGCCGTTGGAGAAGAAGACGCCGTCCGGGTTCACCGCGTACACGTCCTCGACGGTGGCGGTGGCGGGCAGCACGTGGACCTCGATGCCGCGCTCGGCCATCCGGTGCGGGGTCATGCCCTTGATGCCGAGGTCGACGGCGGCGACGGTGAAGCGCTTCTCGCCGATCGCGGGGACGACGTACGCCTCCTTGGTGGCGACCTCGGCGGAGAGGTTGGCGCCCTTCATCTGCGGCTGCGCCTGGACCTTCGCCAGCAGGGCCGCGTCGTCGGCGATCGCCCCGCCGGAGAAGATGCCGACGCGCATGGCGCCGCTCTCGCGCAGGTGGCGGGTCAGGGCGCGGGTGTCGATGCCGCTGATGCCCACGACGCCCTGCTTGACGAGCTCCTCGTCCAGCGAGCGCTGCGAGCGCCAGTTGGACGGGATGCGCGCGGGGTCGCGCACGACGTAGCCGGAGACCCAGACGCGGGAGGACTCGGGGTCCTCGTCGTTGACGCCGGTGTTGCCCACGTGGGGGGCGGTCATCACGACGACCTGCCGGTGGTACGACGGGTCGGTGAGGGTCTCCTGGTAGCCGGTCATGCCGGTGGAGAACACGGCCTCGCCGAAGGTCTCCCCCACTGCGCCGTAGGCGCGGCCGCGGAAGATCCGGCCGTCCTCCAGGACGAGTACGGCGGGAGCTTTCGCTCCCCTGGTGGAGGTCGTCATCGTTCGGCGCCTTCCGTCGTGATGGATGTGTTCATGGAGTTGATGGCCTCGACCCAGGCGGCGTGCTCGGCCGCACGGTCGGAGCGGAATCCGGAGTCGATCAGCTTGTCGCCGTGCGCCCAGGTGACGACGAGCAGACCGCCCTCGGTGAGTACCTTGCCCGCGATTCCCTTGTCGAGGCGGGCGCCGCGCAGCTGCGAGGCCGGTACGAAGAAGTCGGTGGCACCCGGACGGACCACGTCGAGGCCCGCGTCGGTGAGGGTGAGCTCCACGCGGCTGCGCACCCCCAGACCGTGGGCGACGATCCGGTCGAGCCACTGCCCGGCGGTGGTGGACCCGTGGTACCGGCCGGTCAGGGCCAGCCGGTGCTCGGGGAGGCCGCCGGGGGCGGCGGGCAGTTCCGGCAGATCGCTCTGCAGGGTGCCGCGCCATTTCCAGCCCTGCCGCATCAGCCAGTACACGAACGCGATGAAGACGAGCAGACCGGCCACCCACGCGATGCGGGCGCCCCAGTCCGTCACCTCCGCCGAGTGTCGTTCGGCGGCCTCGGCGGCCAGATGGATTACTGCAGGTGTCACGCGAGTTTCCCGTCCACGACCGTTGCCCGGCCCCGCAGGAAGGTGTGAGTGACGCGCCCCGGCAGCTCACGGCCCTCGTAAGGCGTGTTGCGGCTGCGGGAGGCGAAGTGTGCGGGGTCCACGACACCACGGTACGAGGTATCGACCAAGGTCAGGTTCGCGGGTTCACCTGCCGAGACGGGCCGGCCGTGCTGGTGGGACAGGCCGCCGATGCGGGCCGGGGCCACGGACATGCGCTCGGCGACGCCCGCCCAGTCGAGCAGGCCGGTCTCCACCATCGTCTGCTGGACGACGGAGAGCGCGGTCTCCAGGCCCACCATGCCCATGGCGGCGGCGGCCCACTCGCAGTCCTTGTCCTCGTGCGGGTGCGGGGCGTGGTCGGTGGCGACGATGTCGATCGTGCCGTCGGCGAGCGCCTCGCGCAGGGCCATCACGTCGCGCTCGGTGCGCAGCGGCGGGTTGACCTTGTAGACCGGGTTGTACGAACGCACCAGCTCGTCGGTGAGGAGCAGGTGGTGCGGGGTGACCTCGGCGGTGACGTCGATGCCGCGGGACTTGGCCCAGCGGACGATCTCGACGGAGCCGGCGGTGGAGAGGTGGCAGATGTGCACGCGGGAGCCGACGTGCTCGGCGAGGAGGACGTCGCGGGCGATGACCGACTCCTCGGCGACGGCCGGCCAGCCGCCCAGGCCGAGCTCTGCGGAGACGGTGCCCTCGTTCATCTGGGCGCCCTCGGTGAGGCGGGGCTCCTGGGCGTGCTGGGCGACGACGCCGCCGAAGGCCTTCACGTACTCCAGGGCGCGGCGCATGATCACGGCGTCGTCCACGCACTTGCCGTCGTCGGAGAAGACGGTGACGCGGGCGGCGGACTCGTGCATGGCGCCGAGCTCGGAGAGCTTCTTGCCCTCCAGGCCGACGGTGACGGCGCCGATGGGCTGCACGTCGCAGTAGCCGGACTCCTTGCCCAGGCGCCAGACCTGCTCGACGACGCCGGCGGTGTCGGCGACCGGGAAGGTGTTGGCCATCGCGAAGACGGCGGTGTAGCCGCCGGAGGCGGCGGCGCGGGTGCCGGTCAGGACGGTCTCGGAGTCCTCGCGGCCGGGCTCGCGCAGGTGGGTGTGGAGGTCGACGAGGCCCGGGAGGAGGATCTGCCCCTCGGCCTCGATGACCGTGTCGACGCCGTCGGCGGACAGAGCGGTACCGACCTCGGCGATGGTCTCGCCGTCGATCAGGACGTCCTGCGCCTCGCCGCCGAGGACCTGCGCACCGCGGATAAGGATCTTGCTCATGGTTACTTGTTCTCCTCGGTGCGGGACGTGGTGACGGCGGGCTCGGAGCCTCCGAGCAGCAGGTACAGGACGGCCATGCGGATCGAGACGCCGTTGGCGACCTGCTCGACGACCGTGCAGCGGTCGGAGTCGGCGACCTCGGCGGTGATCTCCATGCCGCGGACCATCGGGCCGGGGTGCATCACGATGGCGTGCTCGGGCATCCGCGCCATGCGGGCGGCGTCCAGGCCGTAGCGGCGGGAGTACTCGCGCTCGGTGGGGAAGAAGGCGGCGTTCATCCGCTCGCGCTGCACGCGCAGCATCATGACCGCGTCGGACTTCGGCAGCACGTCGTCCAGGCTGTAGGAGACCTCGCAGGGCCAGTTCTCGACGCCGACCGGCACCAGGGTGGGCGGGGCCACCAGGGTGACCTCGGCGCCGAGGGTGTGCAGCAGGTCGACGTTGGAGCGGGCCACGCGGCTGTGCAGGACGTCGCCGACGAGGGTGATCCGGCGGCCGTCGAGGCCCTTGCCGAGCCCGGCGTCCCGGCCGACCAGGCGGCGGCGCATGGTGAACGCGTCGAGCAGGGCCTGGGTGGGGTGCTGGTGCGTGCCGTCGCCGGCGTTGATCACCGGGGCGTCGATCCAGCCGGAGTTGGCGAGCCGGTAGGGGGCGCCGGAGGCGTGGTGGCGGATGACGACCGCGTCGACGCCCATGGCCTCCAGGGTCTGGGCGGTGTCCTTGAGGGACTCGCCCTTGGAGACGCTGGAGCCCTTCGCGGCGAAGTTGATGACGTCGGCGGAGAGGCGCTTCTCGGCGGCTTCGAAGGAGATCCGGGTGCGGGTCGAGTCCTCGAAGAACAGGTTGCAGATCGTGCGGCCGCGCAGGGTGGGCAGCTTCTTTATCGGCCGGTCGGCGACGCGGGCCATTTCCTCGGCGGTGTCGAGGATGAGGACGGCGTCGTCGCGCGTGAGGTCGGCGGCCGAGATGAGGTGGCGCTTCATCTGGGTGCTCCGTAAGTCGGGAGGGCAGGCAGGCGGGGCTGACGGTGGTGCGGGCAGGGCAGGCCGGGGCACGGACCCCGCCTCGGGGCCCCGTACCCGGGGTGGGCTACTGCGCTGCTGCCTGGACGGTCCGCTGGCCGAGCAGTACGGCGTCGCGGCCGTCCTCCTCCTGGAGCTGGACCTTGACGGTCTCCCGCAGCGACGTGGGCAGGTTCTTGCCCACGTAGTCGGCGCGGATCGGAAGTTCGCGGTGGCCGCGGTCGACGAGGACCGCGAGCTGGACGGCGCGGGGACGGCCGAGGTCGCCGAGCGCGTCGAGGGCGGCCCGGATGGTGCGGCCGGAGAAGAGGACGTCGTCCACGAGGACCACGAGGCGGCCGTCGATGTCGTCACCGGGGATCTCGGTGCGGCCGATGGCGCGGGCGGGCTTCATCCGCAGGTCGTCGCGGTACATGGTGATGTCGAGGGAGCCGACCGGGATCTTCGTCCCGGTGATCTCCTCGAGCTTGGCGGCCAGCCGGCGGGCGAGGAACACACCGCGGGTGGGGATGCCGAGGAGCACCACGTCGTCGGCGCCCTTGGCGCGTTCGACGATCTCGTGGGCGATACGGGTCAGCACCCGGGCGATGTCCTGCGCCTCCAGCACGGGGCGCATCGCTTCATCGGGAGAGACCTGGGAAACCTGGCTGTCCATGAAGAGGACCTCCTTCTCCGCCTCACGGGACGGACCTTAAAGGACGTCTGATGTACGCCGTCCACGGTACCAGGACCCCGCGGACACCTGCGCACCGGGGCCCGCGCTCCGCCCCGTACGAGGGCGTCGATGACCATTCGGCTTGACGCATCCACGTAACGCTGCGTAACCTCACAGTGAGTTACCAGCCGCGCGGCGGAGCCGCACGTCACAGCGTCCGGGAGCGTTATGTCCAGCGAATACGCCAAACAGCTCGGGGCCAAGCTCCGCGCCATCCGCACCCAGCAGGGCCTCTCCCTCCACGGTGTCGAGGAGAAGTCCCAGGGCCGTTGGAAGGCCGTGGTGGTCGGTTCGTACGAGCGCGGGGACCGCGCCGTGACCGTCCAGCGCCTGGCCGAGCTGGCGGACTTCTACGGGGTTCCGGTCCAGGAGCTGCTCCCGGGCACGACCCCGGGCGGAGCCGCCGAGCCGCCGCCGAAGCTGCGCCTCGACCTGGAGCGCCTGGCGGGCGTGCCCGCCGAGAAGGCCGGTCCCCTCCAGCGTTACGCCGCGACCATCCAGAGCCAGCGCGGCGACTACAACGGCAAGGTGCTGTCGATCCGCCAGGACGACCTGCGCACCCTGGCCGTCATCTACGACCAGTCCCCCTCGGTCCTGACCGAGCAGCTGATCAGCTGGGGCGTCCTCGACGCCGACGCGCGCCGCGCCGTGGCCCACGAGGACATCTAGTCCCCGGCCGGGGTCGGCCACCAGCAGAAACGTACCGGCGGGTGCCGGGACCCCAGGGTCCCGGCACCCGCCGGTTTTTCGTGTCCCGCACGCGGCGCGCACACGGAAGGGCCCGCAACGCGGACGTTGCGGGCCCTTCCGTGTGTGCGCGGTGCGCGCGTCAGCCCTCGCCGCGGCGCAGGCTCGGCTTCAGGTCCTTGAAGCGGGCCAGCAGGCCGTTGACGAACGCCGGCGAGTCGTCCGTGGAGAACTCCTTCGCCAGCTGCACCGCCTCGTCGATCGCCACGGCGTCCGGGGTCTCGTCGACCCAGATCAGCTCGTAGGCGCCCAGCCGCAGGATGTTCCGGTCGGCGACCGGCATGCGGTCGAGCTCCCAGTCCACGGCGTAGGTGACGATCAGGTCGTCGATGCGGTTCACCTTCTCGGAGTACCCCTCGACGAGGTCCATCGTGAAGGCGCTGACCGGCGGCTGCCGGACGTCCGCATTCGCGTGCCGGATCCAGTCCGCGAGGACCTCGCGCACGGGGACGCCGCGCTGGTCGGCCTCGAAGAGGATCTGGAAGGCGCGCTTGCGCGCGTTGCTCCGGGCAGCCACGGTTAGCTGTTCACCCGGCCGAGGTAGGCGCTGGTGCGGGTGTCGACCTTGATCTTCTCGCCGGTGGTGACGAAGAGCGGGACCTGGATCTCGTGGCCGGTCTCCAGCTTGGCGGGCTTGGTGCCGCCGGTGGAGCGGTCGCCCTGGACGCCCGGGTCGGTGTGCTCGATGGTCAGCTCGACGGCGGCCGGGAGCTCGACGTAGAGCACCTCGCCCTCGTGCTGGGCCACGGAGGCGGTGAAGCCCTCGATGAGGAAGTTGGCGGTGTCGCCGACGGCCTTGCGGTCGACCATCAGCTGGTCGTAGGTCTGCATGTCCATGAAGACGAAGTAGTCGCCGTCCATGTACGAGAACTGCATGTCACGGCGGTCGATCGTGGCGGTGTCGACCTTCGTGCCGGCGTTGAAGGTCTTGTCGACGACCTTGCCGGAGAGCACGTGCTTGAGCTTGGTGCGCACGAAGGCCGGGCCCTTGCCGGGCTTGACGTGCTGGAACTCGACGACGGACCAGAGCTGGTCACCGTCGAGCTTGAGCACCATGCCGTTCTTGAGGTCGTTCGTGGAAGCCACGGTTGCGGAATCTCCTGCACTGGAAGACCAGGGAGGCGCACCCAGCCCGGCACAGCGGACTACAGTGCGAGCAGCTCCTTGGTCGTAATGGTGAGTAGCTCGGGACCGCCGTCCGCCTCGGGGCGCACGACGAGCGTGTCATCGATCCGGACACCTCCCCGGCCCGGGAGGTGAACCCCCGGTTCGACGGTGACCGGCACGCAAGCGTCCAGTTTACCCATTGCCGTAGGTGCAAGCTGCGGGTCCTCGTCGATTTCGAGGCCGACCCCGTGTCCCATGCACCCGGCGAGGGCCTCGCCGTGCCCCGCCGAGTCCAGTACGGACCGCGCCGCGTGGTCCACTTCGCGGTAGGCGGCCCCGGGCAGCAGCGCCTCCCGGCCGGCCCGCTGGGCGGCGAAGACCAGGTCGTACAGCTCGATCTGCCAGTCGGCCGGCGTGGTGCCGATCACGAAGGTGCGGCCGATCTCGCAGCGGTAGCCCCGGTAGTTCGCGCCGAGGCAGACGGACAGGAAGTCGCCCTCCTCCACCCGCCGGTCCGAGGGCCGGTGCCGGGAGCGGCCGGAGTGCGGGCCGGTGCCGACGGAGGTCGGGAAGGCCGGGCCGTCGGCGCCGTGGTCGACGAGCCTGCGCTCCAGCTCCAGGGCCAGGTGGCGTTCGGTCCGCCCGACCAGGATCGACTCCAGCAGCTCGCCGAGGGCCTGGTCGGCGATCTCGGCGGCGATGCGCAGGCAGGCGATCTCCTCCTCGTCCTTGACCAGCCGCTGCTGCTCCACGGCGGTGCCCAGGTCGGCCAGGCGCAGCCGGGGGGCGACGGAGCGCACGGCGCGGTGCCGGGCGACGGTGAGGTGGTGTTCCTCGACGGCGAGGGAGTCCGCGAGCACGGCGGCGGCGCGGTCGGCCGCGGCCACGGCCGGATCCGCGCCGGGGCCGCCCAGCAGACTGAGCGCCAGCCCCTCGTCCAGCCGCCCCTCGTCGACCTCGCCGGTGGGGGCGGCGGCGCAGAACAGCTCGTCATCGGCGGGCCCGACCAGCAGGACGGCGCCCAGCGGGGACGCCCCGGCGAGGTAGCGGACGTTCGCCGGACGCGTGATCAGGGCGGCGGAGTTGCCCGCGGCGGCGCAGCGCTCGCGGAGCAGGCCCCTGCGGGCCGCGTACACGTCTGACATGTCTTCGAGCGTACGAGCGCCCCGCGCATCCGGCCCGGCGAGCGCGTCCGGACGGGCCGGGGCGTCCCCTCCCGCGCGGCTCCTACCAGCGGGGAGGGCTCGCCAAGGCCCGGGCGAGGGCCTCGTCCAGGGCGCGGGCGGTGGCCTCCACGTCGAGGTGGGAGTTGTCGATGATCGGCAGCCCTGAGCCGTACCAGCCGGCCATCCGGCCGTGGATGCGGGCGACTTCCTCGTCGGACAGGCGCCGGTTGCCGGAGCGGGCGGCGTTGCGGTCCAGGACGATCTCCAGGCCGGGGAGCAGCACGACCGGGAGCAGGGCGGGGCCGACGTGGCGCTTCCAGCCGCCGAGCCCGACCACGGGCCGGTCCGGGAAGACGGCGTCGTCGAGGATGCAGGAGATCCCGTTGGCCAGGAAGTTGCGGGCGGCGAAGCCGCAGGTGCGGCGGGCGAGGCGGTACTGGGCCTCGGAGTGGTCGTTCCAGCCGGCCTGCGGGTCGGCGAAGCCCGAGCGGACCCATTCGCGGACGTCGTCGAGGCTGATGTGCGCGGTCGGCACCGGGCGGGTCGCCGCCCAGTGCCGGGCCACGGTGGTCTTGCCGGCGCCCGCCGGGCCGATGAGCAGGACGGCGAGCGTGGCGCCGCCCGTCCCCCCGGCGGGGGGAGAGGGCGGTGCGGGCGCGACGGGGGGCAGCGGGATGTGCCCGGTCGCCTCGGGCACCGGGGGCGCCGGCCAGCCCTGCGCAGGGGGTATCGGCGGTGGCGGGGGTGCCGCCGGGGGATGTCCCGGCGGACCCCAGCCCCCCACTCCGTGCTGCATCCTCGCCACTCCGTCTCGTTCAGGCGACTGATGCGAGAACGTTATCTCAGGCCGTGAGCTCTTCGGCCAGCGCGCGCAGCGCCAGCCGGTAGGAGCCCAGTCCGAAGCCGGCGACGGTACCGGTGGCCACCGCCGCGATGACCGAGGTGTGCCGGAACTCCTCCCGGGCGTACGGGTTGGAGATGTGCACCTCGATCAGCGGCGCGGTGCGCTGGGCGGCCGCGTCGCGCATGGCGTACGAGTAGTGCGTGAAGGCGCCCGGGTTGATCACGACCGGGATCTTCCCGTCCGCCGCCTCGTGCAGCCAGCGTACGAGCTCTCCCTCGTCGTTGGTCTCGCGGACCTCGACGTCGAAGCCGAGCTCGGCGCCCAGGGTGCGGCAGCTCTCGACCAGTCCGGCGTACGAGGTGGCCCCGTAGACGTCGGGCTCGCGGGAGCCGAGCCGGCCCAGGTTCGGGCCGTTCAGCACCAGGACGGGGCGGCTCACGCCGACACCTCGCCGTACGCGGCGATCAGGTGGGCCGGGTCGGGGCCCTCCAGGACGGTCGGCTTGGCCAGCCCGTCGAGGACGATGAAGCGCAGCAGGTTGCCGCGGGACTTCTTGTCGACCTGCATGGTCTGGAGCAGCTTGGGCCACTGGTCGCCGCGGTAGGTCAGCGGCAGGCCGACGGAGGCGAGGACGGACCGGTGCCGGTCGGCCGTCGCGTCGTCGAGGCGGCCCGCGAGGCGGCCCAGCTCGGCGGCGAAGACCATGCCGACGGAGACGGCCGCGCCGTGGCGCCACTTGTAGCGCTCGTTCTTCTCGATGGCGTGCGCGAGGGTGTGCCCGTAGTTGAGGACCTCCCGCAGTCCCGTCTCCTTGAGGTCGCTGGAGACCACCTCGGCCTTGACCCGGATGGAGCGGACGATCAGCTCGGCCGTGTGCGGGCCCTCGGGCGTACGCGCGGCCTGCGGGTCCTCCTCGATCAGGTCGAGGATCACCGGGTCGGAGATGAAGCCGGCCTTGATGATCTCGGCCAGGCCGCTGACGTAGTCGTTGACGGGCAGCGAGTCCAGCGCCGCGAGGTCGCACAGCACCCCGGCCGGCGGGTGGAAGGCGCCGACGAGGTTCTTGCCCTCGGCGGTGTTGATGCCGGTCTTGCCGCCGACGGCCGCGTCCACCATCGCCAGGACGGTGGTCGGGACGGCGACCCAGCGCACCCCGCGCAGCCAGGAGGCCGCGACGAAGCCGGCGAGGTCGGTGGTGGCGCCGCCGCCCACGCCGACGATCACGTCGGTGCGGGTGAAGTTGGACTGGCCCAGCGCCTTCCAGCAGTAGGCCGCCACCTCGACGGTCTTGGCCTCCTCGGCGTTGGGCACCTGGATGGCGATGGCCTCGTAGCCCTGCTCGGCCAGGTCGGCGCGCAGCGCCTCGCCGGTCTCGGCGAGGGCCTCGGGGTGGATCACGGCGACCCGCTGGGCGCGGCGGCCGATGAGGCCGCCCAGCTCGCCGAGCAGCTGCCGGCCGACCAGCACGTCGTACGCGTCGTGTCCGGCGCCGGCGCCGACCTGGATCCGCGTCACCTGGTCTGTCATACGTCCTTCAACTCCAGAGCGTCGAGGACCGCCTGGGCGACCTCTTCGGGGGTGCGCTCGTCCGTGGCCACCACGACGCGCGCTACTTCGGTGTACAGGGGGCGCCGCGCGTCCATCAGCTCGCGCCACTGGCGGCGCGGGTTGACGGCCAGCAGCGGGCGGGCCGCGCCGAGGCCGACGCGGCGCACGGCCTCCTCGACCTCCATCGACAGGTAGGCGACGGGCAGGGCGGCCAGCAGGGCGCGGGTGTCCGCGTCGAGGACGGCGCCGCCGCCGAGGGCGAGGACCCCCGTGTGCTCGGCGACGGCGGTGGCGACCGCCCGCCGCTCCAGCTCACGGAAGTACGGCTCGCCCTCGTCGACGAAGATGTCGGAGATCTCGCGGCCCTGGGCGGCGACGATGTCCGCGTCCGTGTCCCGGTAGGCGACGCCGAGCCGCTCGGCGAGCAGCGTCCCCACCGTGGACTTGCCGGACCCCATGGGGCCGACGAGGACGACGAGCGGTCCGCCCGTCACCGGATCTGCAGGTGGTCGAGGTAGGACTGCACGTTGCGCCGGGTCTCGGGGACGGAGTCGCCGCCGAACTTCTCGACGACCGCGTCGGCCAGCACGAGCGCGACCATGGCCTCGGCGACGATGCCCGCGGCGGGCACGGCGCAGACGTCGGAGCGCTGGTGGTGCGCCACCGCCGCCTCGCCGGTGGCCACGTCGACGGTGGCCAGGGCGCGCGGCACGGTCGCGATGGGCTTCATCGCGGCACGGACGCGCAGCAGCTCGCCGGTGGTCAGGCCGCCCTCGGTGCCGCCGGAGCGGCCGGAGGTGCGCTTGATGCCCTCGGGGGTGGAGACGATCTCGTCGTGGGCCTGGGAGCCGGGCACGCGGGCCAGCTCGAAGCCGTCGCCGACCTCGACGCCCTTGATGGCCTGGATGCCCATGAGCGCCGCGGCGAGGCGGGCGTCGAGGCGGCGGTCCCAGTGGACGTGGGAGCCGAGGCCGACGGGCACGCCGTAGGCGAGGACCTCGACGACGCCGCCGAGGGTGTCGCCGTCCTTGTGGGCCTGGTCGATCTCCGCGACCATCGCCTTCGACGCGTCGGCGTCGAGGCAGCGCACCGGGTCGGCGTCGAGCTTCTCGACGTCGGCGGGGGTCGGGTAGACGCCGTAGGGGGCCTTGGCCGAGGCCAGTTCCACCACGTGCGAGACGATCTCGATGCCCGCGACCTCCTTCAGGAAGGAGCGGGCGACGGCGCCGAGGGCGACGCGGGCGGCGGTCTCGCGGGCGCTGGCGCGCTCCAGGATCGGGCGGGCCTCGTCGAAGCCGTACTTCTGCATGCCCGCGAGGTCGGCGTGGCCGGGGCGCGGGCGGGTCAGCGGCGCGTTGCGGCCGGTGTCCTTGAGCAGCGAGGGGTCCACGGGGTCGGCCGACATGACCGTCTCCCACTTGGGCCACTCGGTGTTGCCGACCATGACGGCGACCGGGGAGCCCTGGGACAGGCCGTGGCGGACGCCGCCGAGGAAGGTGACCTCGTCCTGCTCGAACTTCATCCGGGCACCGCGTCCATAGCCGAGGCGGCGCCGGGCCAGGTGGTCGGCCACCAGCTCGGTGGTGACCGGGACGCCGGCGGGAAGGCCCTCCAGCGTCGCGACCAGGGCCGGTCCGTGCGACTCTCCTGCGGTCAGCCAACGCAACCTGCTCAACGATGCTCCTCATGCTCGCGCCTGGCACTGCCACGGCGTGTCCGGTGCGCGGACCGCGACCGCCGGTACCCGAATCCTCCCACGTCCCGGGGGTACCACCGCGCTCCGGTCCAGCTATCGGACGCCCGTCTCACGTCCGCGCCACCACCGGTAGCCCTCGAAGAGGAGCAGGACGCCCACGAGGGAGCCGACGCTCCACTTCGCCCAGGCCGGCAGACTGCCGAGCATCACCTTCACGAACATCAGGACTCCGTACGCCGCGTCCCACTTCGACGCCAGCGTCTGCCCCTGTCCGAACGCGTCCACGCGCCCCCCTCACCCCGAAGAACAGCAGGTGGGAAGCCTAACGCGCGGCGAGCGCCCGCTCTCCCGCGGCCCGCATGGCCGCCAGGGGGCCACCGGTGCGGCCGGTCATCAGCTCGAACTGGAGGACGGCCTGGTGCACCAGGAGGTCGAGGCCGCCGAGCAGGGTGCCGCCGCGGCCGGACCAGGCGGCCGCGAGGGCGGTGGGCCAGGGGTCGTACAGGACGTCGAAGAGTGCGCCCGGGGCCGCGGGTACGGCGGCGGCGAGCTCGTCGGTGGCGCCCGCCGGGGTGGTGGCGATCACCAGGGGGGCGTGGAGGGCCTCGGCGGCCCGGGACCAGTCGGCGGTTCGGACGTCCACGCCGAGCCGCTCGCCCCAGCGGCGCATCTCGTCGGCCCGGGCCTCCGAGCGGACGTACGCGGTGATCTCGCCGGTGCAGATCCGCGCGAGGGCGGCCAGCGCCGAGGAGGCGGTGGCGCCGGCCCCGAGGACGGCGGCGGCGGGGACCTTCTCGACCCCGCGCTCGTGGAGGGCCGCGACTATGCCGGGGATGTCGGTGTTGTCGCCGACGCGGCGGCCGTCCCCGGTCAGGACGAGGGTGTTGACCGCCTCCACCGAGGCGGCGGTGTCGCTGATCTCGTCCAGCAGCGGGATGACCGCCCGCTTGAGCGGCATGGTCAGGGAGAACCCGGCCCACTCGGGGCCCAGGCCCGCCACGAACCCGGGGAGCGCGGCCTCGTCGATCTCGAACCGGTCGTAGGACCAGTCCTGGAGGCCGAGCTCCCGGTAGGCCGCCCGGTGCAGCACCGGTGAGAGGGAGTGCTCGATGGGAGAACCCAGCACCGCGGCCCGCGTCCGTGACATGTCCTGCTACCCGCCGTTCTTCTTCTGCGCCTGGCGCTCCTGGAACTCCGCGACGAGCTTCAGGTGCTCGTCGTAGGTCTTGGTGAAGGTCGTCTTGTTGCCGTCGACCGACACGAAGAACATCCAGCCGCCGTGATCGGGGTTGAGCGTAGCGGTCAGCGCGTCCAGGCCGGGATTGTCGATGGGACCGGGCGGGAGGCCCTTGACGAAGTGCGTGTTGTACGGGTGGTCGAAGGCCTGGGCTTCCTTCAGGTTGAAGTTGATCTCGCTCTGGCCCTTGACGTAGTTGTACGTCGAGTCGAACTGGAGCTTCTGGTTCGTGACGTCGTTGGTCTTCTTGAGGCGGTTGTAGACCACCTCCGCCATCTTCCGGAAGTCGTCGTGGTTCTTGCCCTCGGCGTTGACGAGGCTCGCGACCGTGATGACCTGGAGCGGGTTCTCCAGGTTGAGCTCCTTGGCCTTGGCCTCGACGCCCAGCTCCGCGTACTTGTCGGAGGCGTTCTTGACCATCTGCTTGAGCAGGGACTCGGGGGTGCTGTCCTTCTTGAGGTCGTACCGCATCGGGTACAGGAAGCCCTCGAGCGGGTCCATGACCTTCGGGTTGCTCGCGGCCCAGGCCGGCAGGCCGAGGTTCTTGGACTCGCGCTGCGCGATCTCCCGGGTGGTGCCGTCGGGCTTGCCGAGCTTCTTGTCGATCGCCTTGTAGACGTCGGCGTTGCGCATGCCCTCGGGGACGGTGATGACCGCGAGCTTGCTGGGGTCGATCATCAGCGCGACGGCGGCCGCGGCCGACATCTTCTTCTTCAGCGGGTAGATGCCGGGCTGGATCGACTTGCCCTTGGGGTTGGCGTTCGCGGCGTCCACGAAGGCCTGGGCGCTGGCGACCACGCCGGCTTCCTTCAGGATGCGGCCCATCTGGCCGAGGCCCGCGTTCTTGGGGATCTCGACGTCGACGGTCTCTTCGGTGCCCTCGCCGGCGAAGTCCTCGGCCGCGCCGAACCGGTCCTTCAGGTAGCCGTAGCCGTAGTAGCCGCCACCGCCGACGACGCCGAGGATCACCACGGCGGCGACCAGGCAGGCGGTGCCGCTGCGCTTCTTCTGCTGCTTCTTCTTGCCGCCCTTGCCGCGGCCCGCCCGGCGGCCGCCGGCCGCGGGCTCCTCGGCGTCGTCCTCCCCGTCCGCGGGCAGGAGGGACTCCTCCGGCTCCTCCACCTCGGCCGGTTCCGGCTCCAGGTGGCGCTGGTTCGGGGGCTGCGGCGGCGGGAAGGCGTCCGGCGTCGCGTACAGGTCGGGCGCCTCGCCGGGGTAGGCCCCGGCGGACTGCTGGGCGTACGGGTCGGCGCCCGCGTAGGGGTCGGTCTGGACGGCGGCCATGTACTGCTGCTCGTGGCCGCCGTCCCAGCCCTGGCCCTCGTACAGCGGCTGCTGCTGGGGCGGCTGCTGCTGGAGCGGCTGCTGCCCCTGGGCGTGCTGCCCCGCGTACGCCTGCTGCTCGGCGTACTGCGGCTGCTGCTGCGGGTACTGCGCGGGGTATTCCTGCTGGTACTGGGGCTGCTGGTACTGCAGGTCCTGGTGCTGCGGCTCCAGAGGGTGCTGGTACTGCTGCTGCGGGTCACCGCCGTAGGGCACCTGCCCCTGCTGCGTCTGGTGCGCGGTCCACCCCTGGTCCCCGTACAGGGGGTCCTGGGGGTTCCACGGTTCGGAGCCGTGGCCCCGGCCATAGTCAGTCATCGGTCCCCTAGAGCCGCGAGACGTAGGCCGCGGCTCATATCGGCCGCGGCACCCGGTTCCGCCTCTTGAGTGGTGGGCGACGGCTGTTCGAATGCCGTCTCATCGCGCGGAACGTTACCGTATTGCGATCAGACAACCACTTCGACGCACTCGCCGGGCGGATTGCCTGATACCCGTTCGGTCTCAAGAGCGTTCTGGAGGATGACCACGGCGGCTGCCTGGTCGATGACCGACCTGCCCTTCTTCGCGTTCCTCCCGGAGGCGCGCAGGCCCTGGGCGGCGGTGACCGTGGTCATCCGCTCGTCCACCAGACGGACCGTCACCGGCTTGATTCCCTTGGCCAGTTCGTTCGCGAAGGCACGCACCTTGGCCGCGGCCGGCCCCTCCCGCCCGCTGAGCGAGCGGGGGAGGCCGACGACGACTTCGAGGGGCTCGTACTCCTCGACGAGCTGCCGCAGCCGCCGGTGGGCGGCCGGGACGTCCCGGCCCGGGACGGTCTCCACCGGCGTGGCCAGCACCCCGTCGGGGTCGCACGAGGCGACCCCGATCCGGGCGTCTCCGACGTCGATGGCCAGACGGCGGCCGCGGCGCAGGCTCATCGTCAGGCCGTCTCGACGACGAGGCGTTCGACCGCGGCGATGGCCTCGGGCACGGCGCCCGGGTTCTGGCCGCCGCCCTGGGCCACGTCCGGCTTGCCGCCACCGCCGCCGCCGAGGGTCTTGGCGGCGGTGCGGACCAGGTCACCGGCCTTGAGGCCGCGCTCGCGGGCCGCCTCGTTGGTGGCGATGACCGTCAGCGGACGGTCGTTCGCCACGGTGAACAGCGCGACGACGACCGGGCGGTCGCCGGGGATGCGGCCGCGGACGTCCAGGACCAGCTTGCGCAGGTCGTCGGCGCCCGTGCCGTCCGGCACCTGGCCGACGACGAGCGCGACGCCGCGGATGTCCTGGGCGCCGGCGGCGAGGCCGGCGGCGGCCTGGAGGACCTTCTCCGCGCGGAACTTCTCGATCTCCTTCTCGGCGTCCTTCAGCTTGCCGAGCATGGAGGCGATCTTCTCCGGGAGCTCCTCCGGACGGCCCTTGACCAGCTCCTGGAGCTGGGCGACGACCGTGTGCTCCTTGGCGAGGAAGTTGTACGCGTCCACGCCGACCAGGGCCTCGACACGGCGCACGCCGGAGCCGATGGAGGACTCGCCGAGCAGCTTCACCAGGCCGAGCTGGGCGGTGTTGCCGACGTGGGTGCCGCCGCAGAGCTCCTTGGAGAAGTCGCCGATGGTCACGACGCGGACCCGCTCGCCGTACTTCTCGCCGAACTCGGCGATGGCGCCCTGCTTCTTCGCCTCGTCGATGCTCATGATCTCGGCGGTGACGTCGAGCTCGCGCGAGAGCACGTCGTTGATCTTCTGCTCCACGTCGGTGAGTACCGTGCCGGGAACGGCGTTCGGGGAGCCGAAGTCGAAGCGGAAGCGGCCGGGGCTGTTCTCGGAGCCGGCCTGGGCGGCCGTCGGGCCGAGGGCGTCGCGCAGCGCCTGGTGGGTCAGGTGGGTGGCCGAGTGGGCGCGGGCGATGGCCCGGCGGCGCTTGATGTCGATGGCGGCGTACGCGGAGGCGCCGACCGTCACCTCGCCGACCTGCACGGAGCCCTTGTGGACGGAGACGCCCGGGACGGGCTGCTGGACGTCGCGGACCTCGATGACGGCGCCGGTGTCGAGCCTGATGCGGCCCTGGTCGGCGAGCTGGCCGCCGCCCTCGGCGTAGAACGGGGTCCGGTCGAGGACGACCTCCACCTCGTCGCCCTCGGAGGCGGCGGGCGCGGAGACGCCGTTGACCAGGAGGCCGACGATGGTGGCCTCGCCCTGGTTGGTGGCGTAGCCGGTGAACTCGGTGGCGCCGGAGCCGTCGGCGATCTCGCGGTAGGCGGAGACGTCGGCGTGGCCGGTCTTCTTGGCCTTGGCGTCGGCCTTGGCGCGGTCGCGCTGCTCCTGCATCAGGCGGCGGAAGCCGGTCTCGTCCACGGAGAGGCCCTGCTCGGCGGCCATCTCCAGGGTGAGGTCGATCGGGAAGCCCCAGGTGTCGTGGAGCAGGAACGCCTTGTCGCCGGAGAGGACCGTGCCGCCGGCGGCCTTGGTCTCGGTCACGGCGGTGTCGAGGATGTTGGTGCCGCCCTTGATGGCCTTGAGGAAGGCGGCTTCCTCGGCGATGGCGACGGTCTCGATGCGCTTGCGGTCGGTGACGAGCTCCGGGTACTGCTGCCCCATCGTCTCGACGACCACGTTGATCAGGTCCTGGACGACCGGGCCGGTGGCGCCCATGAGGCGCATGTTGCGGATGGCGCGGCGCATGATGCGGCGCAGCACGTAGCCGCGGCCCTCGTTGCCGGGGGTGACGCCGTCGCCGATGAGCATGGTCGAGGTGCGGATGTGGTCGGCGACCACGCGCAGGGAGACGTCCGAGTGGTCGGCGGCGCCGTAGGCGACCCCGGTCAGCTCGGTGGCCTTGTCCATGACCACGCGCAGGGTGTCGGTCTCGTACATGTTCCGCACGCCCTGCAGGATCATCGCGAGGCGTTCGAGGCCGAGGCCGGTGTCGATGTTCTTCGACGGCAGGTCGCCGAGGATCGGGAAGTCCTCCTTGCCGTCGCCGGCGCCCCGCTCGTACTGCATGAAGACGAGGTTCCAGATCTCCACGTACCGCTCGTCGTTGACGGCGGGGCCGCCCTCGACGCCGAACTCGGGGCCGCGGTCGTAGTTGATCTCGGAGCAGGGGCCGCAGGGGCCGGGGACGCCCATGGACCAGAAGTTGTCCTTCTTGCCCAGGCGCTGGATGCGCTCGGCGGGGACGCCGATCTTGTCCCGCCAGATGGCCTCGGCCTCGTCGTCGTCGAGGTAGACCGTGATCCAGAGCTTCTCGGGCTCCAGGCCGTAGCCGCCGTCCGCCACGGAGCTGGTCAGCAGCTCCCAGGCGTACTTGATGGCGCCTTCCTTGAAGTAGTCCCCGAAGGAGAAGTTGCCGCACATCTGGAAGAACGTGCCGTGGCGGGTGGTCTTGCCGACCTCTTCGATGTCCGGGGTGCGGACGCACTTCTGCACGCTGGTCAGCGTGGGCGCGGGCGGCTTGGTCTCACCCAGGAAGTAGGGCTTGAACGGCACCATGCCCGCGGGCACCAGCAGCAGAGTCGGGTCGTCCGCGATGAGCGACGCCGAAGGGACAACGGTGTGACCGCGCTCCTCGAAGAAGCTCAGCCAGCGGCGGCGGATTTCAGCCGACTCCATCAGTGGTCCTCATTCCGGTTGTACGTAACCGCCGAGTGGTTCGGTCGGTGGATGGTCGTGTCGTTGCCGATGGCCCGCAGCCGCCGCGGCCCGGGGAGGGCGGTGACGTTGTCGGGCCGGTCGGGGTCCTGGGTCAGGCCCAGTGCGTCGTTCAGCTCGTCCTCGCGCTGCGTCATTCCCGCCTTGACGTCGAGGGCGAAGTCCTTGAGGCGGTGGCCCGCCTCCACGGCCTTGTCGGCCGCCTGGGCCGCGAGGCTCTCCGGCGTCAGCTTCTTGAGCTGGCGGTTGACCTTGGTGGTGGCCCAGACGCCGGCGGCGGCGCCGGCGGTGAACCAGAAGGCTCGGCGGAACATCGGAGGTCTCAGCCCTTCTGCTTGCGGCGCCGGGGCTCCGGCACCGTGCGGCCGACGATCACGGTGCGCCGGGGGGTCCGCTCGGGTCCCGTGTCGGTCCTGCCCAGTGCCCTGCGCACCCCGTACCCGAAGGCCGCGACCTTGACGAGCGGGCCTCCGAAGGTGGAGGCGACGGTGGAGGACAGCGCGGAGGCGTTGGAGGTGACCTCCTGGACGTCGCTCGCGATGGCGTCGACCCGGTCGAGCTGGGTGCGCGCGGAGCGGACGGTCGTGGACGCGTCCGCCAGCAGCGGGACGGCCTGCTCGGTGACGTCGGCCACCAGCTTGGTGGTGGCCCTGAGCACCTGGGCGAGCCTGGCCAGCGCCACTGCGAGGAAGGAGACCAGGATGGCCCAGAAGACGGCCACGATGATCCCGGCCACCTCTCCACCGGACACGTTGCACCGCTTCCTGAAATCTGGAAACCCGACGGGTTTGGTCTGCTGGTTGAGTCTGCTCCGACCCTATCGCGCCGGAGATCCGCCGCAGTACCGGATTCCAGCGGTGCTCCTCCGGATACGGCAAAGCCCGCCGCCCCCCGGAGGGGACGGCGGGCCGGACCAGCCTGTGAGTGGCTACGTCCGCTGGATCAGCGGGCGTAGTACTCGACGACGAGCTGCTCGTCGCAGATGACCGGGATCTCCTTGCGGTTCGGGTCGCGGTCGAGGCGGAAGGCCAGGGCCTTCAGGTTGACCTGCAGGTAGCGCGGGGTCTCACCCTCACCGGCGTAGCCACCCTCGCGGGCGACCTGGAAGGGGTGCTTCTCGCGGCTGCGCTCGCGAACCGTGATGACGTCGTCGGGACGCACGCGGAACGACGGCTTGTCGACCTTGCCGCCGTTGACCTCGATGTGGCCGTGGACGACCATCTGGCGGGCCTGGTAGATGGTGCGGGCGATGCCGGCACGCAGGACCAGGGCGTCCAGACGACGCTCGAGCTCGACGACCAGCGCCTCGCCCGTCTTGCCCTCGGCCTTCTTCGCGCGGTCGTACGCGCGGGCCATCTGGCGCTCGGAGATGTCGTACTGGGCGCGCAGACGCTGCTTCTCGAGCAGACGGACCTTGTAGTCCGAGTTCTGCTTGCGGCCACGGCCGTGCTCGCCCGGCGGGTAGGGGCGGGCCTCGAAGTACTTGACGGCCTTCGGCGTCAGGGCGATGCCGAGGGCGCGAGACTTCTTGACCTTGGGTCGCTTCTGGTTCACGGGGAACCTACCTCCATGTAAGTTAGGTGAGGCTTACCTTAGCGAGGAGGACGTAATGTCTCGACCACATGGGATCCCCCTGCCCAGTGCGCATCGCAGTTCGGGTTCCAACGAAACGGAATCCGCTTTCGACGACGATAAGCAAGGTCAGCCGCGTCCCAGGGAAGGCGTTCGGCAGCTCACCGGAGCCGAACGCGTACGAACCCTCGTAGAGTCCAACGCCTCAGTATCCCTCACTCTGACGGGTGCTCGTGACCAGGTGTGGACCCGTGACCAGCACGAGTGCGGGACAGGGGCGCCGGCCGCTCGGACCGTCGCCCCGGACGGGGACGTGATTCTCCTTGTGCCAGGGGAATCCGCGGCGGCCAGGGCCGCCGCTCACGCCCAGGACGACGACCTCCCCGCCGTGATCGAGATCACGGACGTGGCGCCGGTGTCCGTGCCCCATCGTATACGGGGCCGCGCACGGCTCGCCGGGTGGCTGACACCGGTGCGCGGGGACGACCGCGCGGTCTGCGCCGCCCTCATGGCGGAGCGCCGTCCGGTGGGCGGGCTGCTCGGGCTCACGGAGTCCCTCGACCTCGATCCCCCGCACACGGGCCGGCCGGCCTGGATGCTGCTGCGCCTGGAGGTCGGCGAGATCTCCGTGGACGACCTGTGGGGCGCGGCGCGGGTGGACCCCGGGGAACTGGCCGCCGCCGAGCCGGACCCGATGACGGCCCACGAGGCGGAGCTCCTCCAGCACCTGGCCTCCGTCCACCCCGGGCGCCTGGCCGGCCTCTGCGGACTGCTGGGCTCCCGGGAGGCGGCCGGACTGACCCCCGTCCCGCTCGCCCTGGACCGCCTCGGGCTGCGCGTGCGCTTCACCGGCGGGCCCGGCCGGGCCGCCTTCGACGCCCGCTTCGACTTCCCCGAGCCGGTGGCCGACGTCTGCGGCCTGCGCCGGGCCCTGCGCTCCCTGTTCGCCGCGGCCGCCCGCTGAGGGCGGGCCGCCGCGCTCCCCGGCGGGGGTCAGTTCCCGCGCAGCCGCTCGCGGACCTTCTCGACCACGTCCGCGTACCGGGACTCCGCCCCGTAGCGGGTCGGCTCGTAGTACCGCTTGCCGTGGATCTCGTCCGGGGCGTACTGCTGGGCGGCGATGGCGCCCGGGACGTCGTGCGGGTAGACGTATCCGACGGCGTGGCCCAGCTTGGCCGCGCCCTTGTAGTGCCCGTCGCGCAGGTGCGCGGGCACGGTGCCGGCCAGACCGGCCCGTACGTCGGCCAGCGCGGCGCCGATCGCGGTGGTCGCCGTGTTGGACTTCGGGGCCAGCGCCAGGGCGATGGTGGCGTGCGACAGGGTCAGCGCCGCCTCCGGGAAGCCGATCATCGCCACTGCCTGGGCCGCCGCCACCGCCAGCGGCAGCGCGGTGGGGTCCGCCAGGCCGATGTCCTCGCTCGCGGAGATCATCAGCCGCCGCGCGATGAACCGGGGGTCCTCGCCGGCCTCGATCATCCGGGCCAGGTAGTGCAGCGCGGCGTCCACGTCGGAGCCCCGGATGGACTTGATCAGCGCGCTGGCCACGTCGTAGTGCTGGTCGCCGTCCCGGTCGTAGCGGACCGCCGCCCGGTCGACGGCCTCCTCCAGGGTCTGGAGGGTGATCTCCTCCTCGCCCTTGGCGATCGCCGATCCGGCCCCCGCCTCCAGCGCGGTCAGCGCCCGGCGGGCGTCGCCGCCGGCGATGCGCAGCAGGTGCGCCTCGGCGTCGGCGGGCAGTGAGACCGCGCCGCCCAGCCCCCGCTCCTCCTCCAGCGCGCGCCGCAGCAGCCCGCTCAGGTCTCCGTCGGTGAGCGGCTCCAGCGTCAGCAGAAGCGAGCGCGAGAGGAGCGGGGAGATGATCGAGAAGTACGGGTTCTCCGTGGTCGCCGCGATCAGGGTGACCCAGCGGTTCTCCACGGCCGGCAGCAGGGAGTCCTGCTGCGCCTTGCTGAAGCGGTGGATCTCGTCGAGGAAGAGGACGGTCTCCTGGCCGTAGCCGCCGGCGGCGCGCTTGGCGCCCTCGATGACGGCCCGGACCTCCTTGACCCCCGCCGTGATCGCCGACAGTTCGACGAACCGCTTCCGGGTGGCCTGGCTGACCACGTAGGCGAGGGTGGTCTTGCCGATCCCCGGCGGCCCCCAGAGGATCACCGACGAGGCTCCGGCCGGTCCCCCGGCCCCCTCCCCCACCAGGCGGCGCAGCGGCGAGCCGGGCTTCAGCAGGTGCTGCTGGCCCACCACCTCGTCCAGGGTGCGCGGGCGCATCCGGACGGCCAGCGGGGCGCTGGCCGGATCCTTCTCCCGGCGTTCCTCGGCGGCTGCGGTGAAGAGGTCTGGTTCCACCCCTAGAGCCTATGCGAGGCCACTGACAGGCCCGCCCGGACGGCAGGGCGAGCGGCCGGACTCAGGAGGTCCAGAAGTCCCACCAGCGGGTCAGGACCAGCATCCCGATGATCCCGATGTGCAGGACGGGCAGGACCCAGGTGAACTCGTCCAGGAAGCCGCGCAGCCAGCCGGGCGCGGGCAGCAGGCCCGTGCGGACGTTGTACGAGGTGACGTACCAGAACATCAGGATCGTGCAGACCCAGGCCAGGCAGCACCACAGGCACAGCGAGTTGATGTTGTACAGCGACTGGTACGTCAGCCAGGCGCAGAAGCCGACGCCGAAGAGCATGCCGGCGTTCAGGGTCAGCCAGTACCAGGGGCGGAATCGGGCTCCGGCGATGATGCTCATGCCGACGCAGACGACGATCCCGTAGGCGACGAGGCCCAGCATCGGGTTCGGGAAGCCGAACGCCGACGCCTGCTCGCTCTTCATGATGTTGCCGCAGGAGACGACCGGGTTCAGGCTGCAGCCCGGCGTGAAGTTCGGGTCCTCCAGCAGCTTGAACTTGTCGATGGTGATCACCCAGGCGGCGAGCAGGGCCGCCGCTCCGGTGATGACCAGCAGCAGGGCCAGCGCCCGGCTCCCGCCGTAGGTCCGCGGAGCGGTATCCGCGCCAGCACCCGTAGTCGTCATCCCGCCCGCTCCACATCCCACATCGGCAAGGTCATCAAGCACGGCCATTGTGCCGTACGGCGGACGCCGCCTTCCGTTCGATCCGGATAAGGACGGCCCGGAACGGACGCCGGGGGCGGGACGGGGAGTGCTCCCCGTCCCGCCCCCGGCGGACCCGCGTCACGGACCGGGCGGACCTCAGGCCAGGCGGGCCCGCACCTCGGCGACCAGGTCGGACACCGCCACGGCGCTCTGCTCGCCGGACTCCATGTCCTTGAGCTGGACCACGCCCTCGGCCAGGTCGCGGTCGCCCGCGACGACCGCGAAGCGCGCCCCGCTGCGGTTGGCGTCCTTCATGGCGCCCTTGAGGCCCTTTCCGCCGTAGGACAGGTCCGCCGCGACCCCCGCCCTGCGCAGCTCGGTCACCAGGCCGAACACGGCCGGCTTGGCCTCGCCCAGCGCGACCGCGAAGACCGCCGTGGCCGCCGGGATGTCCAGCTCCACGCCCTCCGCCTCCAGGGCGAGCACGGTCCGGTCCACGCCCAGCGCCCAGCCGACCGACGGCAGGGCCGGTCCGCCGATCATCTCGGACAGGCCGTCGTAGCGGCCGCCGCCGCCGACCGCGGACTGGGAGCCCAGGCCGTCGTGGACGAACTCGAAGGTGGTGCGGGTGTAGTAGTCGAGCCCGCGGACCAGCTTCTCGTCGTCCTCGAAGGCGACCCCGGCGGCCGTGACCAGCGCCCGGACCTCCTCGTGGTACGCCTTGCACGCGTCGCACAGGTAGTCGCGCAGCACGGGGGCGCCGACCAGCTGCTTCTGCACGTCGGGCCGCTTGTCGTCGAGGACCCGCAGGGGGTTGATCTCGGCCCGGCGGACGGTCTCCTCGTCGAGGTCGAGGCCGCGCAGGAAACCCTGCAGCGCCTCCCGGTACACCGGGCGGCACTCCTTGTCGCCGAGCGAGTTCAGCAGGATGCGGAAGTTGCGCAGGCCCAGCGAGCGGTACGCCTGGTCGGCGAGGATGATCAGCTCGGCGTCCAGCGCGGGGTCCTCGGCGCCGATGGCCTCGGCGCCGACCTGGGAGAAGTGGCGGTAGCGGCCCGCCTGGGCGCGCTCGTAGCGGTAGTACGAGCCGGAGTACCAGAGCTTGACGGGCAGGCTGCCCAGCTTGTGCAGGTTGCCCTGGAGGGCCGCGCGCAGCACGGAGGCCGTGCCCTCGGGGCGCAGGGCGAGCTCGTCGCCGCCCTTCGTCGTGAGGGTGTACATCTCCTTGCTGACGATGTCGGTGGACTCGCCGACCCCGCGGGAGAACAGCTTCACGTCCTCGAACCCGGGGGTCTCGACGTATCCGTAGCCGGAGTTCCTCAGGGGTGCGGAGATCGCCTCGCGCACCGCCAGGAAGCTGGCGGAGCGGGGCGGCAGCAGGTCGTACGTGCCCTTGGGGGCCTTGAAGGTGCTCACGAAACTCGTCACATTCCTCGTCGTGGGGCGGCGGTGCCGTCTCCCAGGCCGGCGGCGACCTCCCGCAGGTACGGGTTGGTCGCGCGCTCGCGGCCGATGGTGGTCTGGGGACCGTGGCCGGACAGCACCACGGTCGAGTCCTCCAGCGGCAGGCACACGCGGGCCAGCGACTGGAGCATCTCGGCGTGGGAGCCGCCGGGCAGGTCGGTGCGTCCGATGGAGCCGGCGAAGAGCAGGTCGCCCGAGAAGAAGACCGGCGGTACGTCGGCCTGCTCGGGCATCCGGAAGGTCACCGACCCCTTGGTATGCCCGGGCGCGTGCGCCACCGAGAACTCCATCCCGGCCAGCTTCAGGGCGCTGCCGTCGGACAGCTCGCGGACGTCGTCCGGCTCGCCGACGGTCAGCTCTCCCATGAGCGGCATGCCGATGGAGCGGCCGAGGGCCTTCTCCGGGTCGCTCATCATGTAGCGGTCCTCGGGGTGGATCCAGGCGGGAACGTCGTGCGCTCCGCACACCGGGACCACGGAGGCCACATGATCGATGTGGCCGTGGGTCAGGACGACCGCGACGGGCTTGAGACGGTGCTTCCTCAGCGTCTCCTCGACTCCCTGGGCGGCCTGGTGGCCCGGGTCGATGATGACGCACTCCTCACCCGCGGCGGGGGCGACCAGGTAGCAGTTGGTCCCCCAGGCCCCGGCGGGGAACCCGGCAATCAGCACGTTCGTCCTCAATCGTCGTCCGGCGGGCGGCAGCAGTTCGGAATCTGCTGCTCAGAGCCTACCGGCGCCCCTCATTACACAGCGAACCCATATACGGTACGGCCTAACCGAGCCCGGACAGCGGTACCAGAGACGTACAAGGAGACGACCCGGTGGTCACGAGCGATCAGCGTCGGCGACAGCTCGCCAGGGAGAAGTACGAGCGCCAGCAGAAGCGCCGCGCGGAGGCCCGCCGCAAGTCGCGGCAGCGGCTGGCGATCATCGGCGCGGCCGCGGCCGCCGTGATCGTGGCCCTGATCGGCCTGATCGCGGGCGGTGTCTTCGACGGCAAGGACGAGAACGACGCGTCGGCCGAGCCCTCGGCCTCCCCGTCGCTGCCCGAGCCGAAGAAGTCGCCCTCCCCGGCGATGGCGATCGACGACAAGGCGAAGTACACCTTCGACCTGAAGACCAGCGCGGGCGACGTGAAGTTCGAGATGGACGCGTCGAAGACCCCCCAGACGGTCAACTCCTTCAAGTCGCTCGCCGACAAGGGCTTCTTCGACAAGACCAAGTGCCACCGCCTGGTGACCTCCGGGATCTACGTCCTCCAGTGCGGCGACCCCGAGGGCACCGGCCGGGGCGGCCCGGGCTACACCATCCCCGACGAGAACCTGGACTCCCTGGGCAAGCCGAACGAGCAGGGCCAGGTGGTCTACCCGGCCGGCACGGTGGCGATGGCCAACACGGGGCAGCCCGGCACCGGCGGCAGCCAGTTCTTCCTGGTCTACAAGGACAGCCCGCTCGCCCCCTCGTACACCCCGTTCGGCAAGATCGACGCGGCCGGGCTGAAGGTGCTGGAGGAGGTCGCCAAGGCCGGGACCGCCGACGGGGCCCAGGACGGCGCCCCGAAGACCCCCGTGACCATCGAGAAGGCCGCCGTCACCAAGAACTGACGGGGTCCGGCGGCCCCGGCCCGGCCGGCCCGCGGCCCCCGCGGCGATATTCCGTCGTGCGGGATGCGGACAGCCGGCCCGGCGGTCGCCTATGTTGGCGTTGTGCAGGGCGGGCGCTGCCCGCCCCAGGAAACTGTGGACGATGCCGGGGGGACACGACCCCGCGCGGCATCAGGTGGAGGAGGCGCTGTGAGCAGCGACCCGTGGGGCCGAGTCGACGAGACCGGCACCGTGTACGTGCGTACTTCCGAGGGCGAGCAGGTCGTCGGCTCGTGGCAGGCGGGCACCCCCGAGGAGGCCCTGGCCTACTTCGAGCGCAAGTACGAGGGCTTGGTGGTCGAGATCGGCCTCCTCGAACGGCGGGTGCGGACCACCGATCTGTCCGCCAAGGACGCCCAGACGGCCATCGACCACCTGCGGACCCAGGTGGAGGAGCACCACGCCGTCGGCGACCTCGACGCGCTGCGCGTCCGGCTCGACAAGCTGGTGGCGACGGTGGACTCGCGGCGCGAGGAGCGCAAGGTCCAGAAGGCCAAGCAGGCGGACGAGGCCCGTACGGCCAAGGACGCCCTGGTGACCGAGGCCGAGCAGCTGGCGCAGAGCGACCAGTGGCGCAGCGCCGGCGAGCGGCTGCGCGCGCTGGTCGACATCTGGAAGGGCCTTCCCCGGCTCGACCGCAAGTCGGACGACGAGCTGTGGCACCGCTTCTCGCACGCCCGGTCCGCCTTCTCCAAGCGCCGCAAGGCGCACTTCGCCGCGCTGGACGCCCAGCGCGAGGAGGCCCGCAAGGCCAAGGAGAAGCTGGTCGCCGAGGCCGAGTCGCTGTCGAAGTCGACCGACTGGGGTCCGACGGCGGCCCGCTACCGCGAGCTGATGGACAGCTGGAAGGCGGCGGGCCGGGCGCAGCGCGAGGCCGAGGACGACCTGTGGAACCGCTTCCGCGGTGCGCAGGACGTGTTCTTCGCGGCGCGCGGCGAGGTCTTCGCGGAGCGGGACGCCGAGCAGGTGGAGAACCTGAAGCTGAAGGAGGAGCTGGCCGTCGAGGCGGAGCAGCTCGTCCCGGTGACGGACCTGAAGGCGGCCCGGGCCGCGTTCCGCTCCGTCAACGAGCGCTGGGAGGCCATCGGCCACGTGCCGCGCGACGCCCGTCCCAAGGTCGAGGGCCGGATGCACGCCGTGGAGCGGGCCATCCAGGAGGCCGAGGAGGGCGAGTGGCGGCGTACCAACCCGGAGGCGCGGGCGCGTGCCGCCGGTCTGACGGGTCAGCTCCAGGCGGCCGTCGACAAGCTGCGCGGTGAGATCGACTCCGCGCGCGCGGCCGGCAACAACGCCAAGGCCGACAAGCTGTCCCGCGAGCTGGAGGGCCGCCAGGCCCTGCTGGACCAGGCGCTGAAGGGCCTGGAGGAGTTCGGCGGCTGACGCGGCCGCCGTCCTCGGACGTACACGACGGACGGGCACCACCGGTCACGGCCGGTGGTGCCCGTCCGTCGTGTACGGGGGTACGGGCCCGGTTGTGGGCGGGTATGTCTGCGTCCGATTCGTTACGCGGTTTCAACACAGGGTGCGCGCGGGTTGCACCCTCCACCTGTGTAACGTTGTACGGTGCCGCCTCGGCGGCCTTCTGCCGGGCGACGACCAGGATCGAATGTGACGCATACCCAGATACGCGCTGATGTCCCCGACTCACTTCTCGTCGCCGAACCGCTCACCGGCAAGAAGGACTCCGGACTCCGTGGTGTCGGACGGCGCGTACTCGCCAACCTGAAGCGTGCCCGCAAGGCCCTGCTGGTCCACCTCGCCCTGCGGGCGACCGGTCTCGCCGTCATGGCGATCTGGGCCGAGCGCAAGGACGTGCGTCCGCTGGAGATCCTGGGCGGGCGCTGGGACGCCGTCTACTACCTGCACATCGCCGAGAACGGTCTGACGACCCCGCTGGCGACGCCGTCGCCCTGTGCGTTCGCGGGGCCGAGCTGCCAGATGGCGTTCTTCCCCGTCTACCCGATGCTGGTGCGGTACACCTCGTACGTCACCCACCTGCCCATGAACTGGGTGGCGATGGGACTGGCGATGTTCGCGTCGGTCATCGCCGCGTGGGGCATCTTCGCCGTCACCGACAAGATCTACGGCCGCCGGGTCGCGCTCTTCACCTGCGCCCTGTTCGCGATCGTGCCGGCGGCGCTCGTCCAGTCGATGGCGTACACCGAGCCGCTGTTCCTCGCCCTGTCCGTCTGGGCGATGTACGCGGTGATGACGAAGTCCTGGGTGACGGCCGGTGTGCTGGCCTTCTTCGCCGGGGCCACCCGGCCCTCGGGTTCGGCGATCGTCGCGGCCGTGGTGCTGGCGGGGGTCTGGGAGTACGTGCAGTGGCTGCGCAAGCGCCGCTCGCAGCGGCCCCCGGTGGGCCGGATCGTCGCCGCCGCGCTGATCGCCCCGCTGGGCTGGTTCGGGTACGTGGGCTACGTCGGCTGGCACTTCGGGCGCTGGGACGGCTACTTCGAGCTCCAGCGCCGCTGGGGTTCGGTGTACGACGGCGGCTTCGACACCCTCAACGAGCTGAAGAAGACCTTCACCGAGGTGCACACCACCCTCAACCACGTGGTGGTCTCGCTGACGGTGGTCACCGCCGTGGTGCTGTTCGTGCTGATGACGCGCCGGCGCCGGCCCCCCATGGTGGTGTGGATCTTCGCGGCCATGATCATGCTGATGGCGCTGGGCGGGGCGGGCTTCTACTTCTCCAAGATGCGCTTCATCATGCCGGCGTTCCCGCTGCTCTTCCCCTTCGCGCTGGCCCTGGCCCGGGCCCGGCGGAGCACGGTGGTGTGGATCCTCGGGTCCGCCACGGCGGTGTCCGCGCTCTTCGGCGGCAACCTCAACTTCGTCTGGTGGGGCTGCCCCTGACCGGGCCGCCGCGCCGGACGTGACGGTGGGCGCCATCCCCTCGGGGGTGGCGCCCACCGTCATGTCTCCCGCCGACCGGCTACGGCCTGCGGGCCGAGGTCACGCGGTAGACGTCGTAGACGCCCTCGACGCTCCGTACGGCCTTCAGGACGTGCCCCAGGTGCTTCGGGTCGCCCATCTCGAAGGTGAACCGCGAGGTGGCCACCCGGTCGCGCGAGGTCTGCACGGCCGCGGAGAGGATGTTGACGTGCTGGTCCGACAGGACCCGTGTGACGTCCGACAGCAGCCGCGAGCGGTCCAGCGCCTCGACCTGGATGGCGACCAGGAAGACGGAGGACTGGGTCGGGGCCCACTCCACCTCCAGCATCCGCTCGGGCTGCTGGGAGAGGGAGTCGACGTTGACGCAGTCGGCGCGGTGAACCGATACTCCACTGCCGCGCGTGACGAAGCCGATGATCGGGTCGCCCGGCACCGGCGTGCAGCAGCGGGCCAGCTTCACCCACACGTCGTCGACGCCCTTGACGACCACGCCCGGGTCGGCGTTGCCGCGCCGCTTGGTGCGGGCGCGGGACGGCGGGACGCTCTCCTCGATGTCCTCGTTGGCCGCCTCCTCGCCGCCGAGGGCCTGCACCAGCTTCTGCACGACGCCCTGCGCGGCCACGTGGCCCTCGCCGATCGCCGCGTAGAGGGAGGAGATGTCGGGGTAGCGCATCTCGTGCGCGAGGGTGACGAGGGAGTCGCCGGTCAGGATCCGCTGGATCGGCAGGTTCTGCTTGCGCATGGCCCGCGCGATGGCGTCCTTGCCGTGCTCGATGGCCTCGTCGCGGCGCTCCTTGGAGAACCAGCCGCGGATCTTGTTGCGGGCCCGCGGGGACTTGACGAAGCCCAGCCAGTCGCGGGACGGGCCGGCCCCCTCGGCCTTGGAGGTGAAGACCTCGACCAGGTCGCCGTTGTCGAGGGTCGATTCGAGCGGGACGAGCCGCCCGTTGACCCGCGCCCCTATGGTGCGGTGGCCGACCTCGGTGTGGACCGCGTACGCGAAGTCCACGGAGGTCGCCCCGGCGGGCAGGGCGATGACGTCGCCCTTGGGGGTGAAGACGAAGACCTCGTTGCGCGAGAGGTCGAAGCGCAGCGAGTCGAGGAACTCGCCCGGGTCCTCCGTCTCCTTCTGCCAGTCGAGGAGCTGGCGCAGCCAGGCCATGTCGTTGACGGTGTCCTGGCCGGCGCTGCCCTTGGCGGCCTGCGGGACGTCGGTGCGGATCTTGGAGGCGCCGGCGACGGTCTGCTGCTTGTACTTCCAGTGCGCGGCGATGCCGTACTCGGCGCGGCGGTGCATGTCGAAGGTGCGGATCTGGAGTTCGACCGGCTTGCCGTTGGGTCCGATGACCGTCGTGTGGAGCGACTGGTACATGTTGAACTTGGGCATCGCGATGTAGTCCTTGAACCGGCCGGGGACCGGGTTCCAGCGCGCGTGCACGGTGCCGAGGGCCGCGTAGCAGTCGCGGACGGTGTCCACGAGGACGCGGATGCCCACCAGGTCGTAGATCTCCGCGAAGTCACGGCCGCGGACGATCATCTTCTGGTAGACGCTGTAGTAGTGCTTGGGGCGCCCGGTGACGGTGGCCTTGATCCGGGCGGCCCGGAGGTCGGTCTGCACCTCGTCGGTGACGATGGCCAGGTACTCGTCGCGCTTGGGGGCCCGTTCGGCGACCAGGCGCACGATCTCGTCGTACATCTTGGGGTAGAGGATCGCGAAGGACAGGTCCTCCAGCTCCCACTTGATCGTGTTCATGCCGAGGCGGTGGGCCAGCGGCGCGTAGATCTCGAGGGTCTCGCGGGCCTTCTTCTCCTGCTTCTCCCGCTTGAGGTAGCGCATGGTGCGCATGTTGTGCAGGCGGTCGGCGAGCTTGATGACCAGGACCCGGGGGTCCTTGGCCATGGCGACGACCATCTTGCGCACGGTCTCGGCCTGGGCCGCCTCGCCGAACTTGACCCGGTCGAGCTTGGTGACGCCGTCGACGAGGAGGGCCACGGCGTCGCCGAAGTCGCGGCGGAGCTGGTCGAGGCCGTACTCGGTGTCCTCGACGGTGTCGTGCAGCAGGCCCGCCATCAGGGTGGCGGGGTCCATCCCGAGTTCGGCGAGGATCGTGGTCACCGCGAGCGGATGAGTGATGTACGGGTCGCCGCTCTTGCGCTTCTGTCCGCGGTGCCAGCGCTCGGCGACCTGGTAGGCCTGCTCGATCTGGCGCAGCGTCGCCGTCTCGATCTTCGGGTCGTTGCTGCGGACTATACGGAGCAGGGGTTCCAGTACCGGGTTGTACGGGTTGGAACGCTGCACGCCGAGGCGGGCCAGGCGGGCGCGCACCCGGTTGGAGGAACCGGCCGGCTTGACCGGGAGCGGCTTGACCGGCGGGGCCGGCGGGGGCGTGGCTGCGGCCGCCGCGGCCGGATCGGCCTTGGGGTCGGGCTGCGCGGCGGAGAGTGGCTGGACCTCGTCTGGCAAGAGCGCTCCTCTGGGGGTCCCGCCGGAGGGAGTCCGGGGGAGGATCCGGGACCCCGGTCAGGTCCGGATAAACCATGGTAGCGAGGGTTCCGCCACGCCGTTCTCCCCGGCCGCCCGGCGGGACGGGACCCCAGCCCCGTTCCACCCCGGCTCAGCCCGTGCCCGGATACCGGCCCCGGCCGCGCGGATCCGGCCCCGCCGGCGCCATGATCCCGGCCCCGGCCCGCCCGGCCCTGATCCCGGCCGCGGCCCCGGCCCGCCCGGCCCTGATCCCGGCCGCGGCCCCGGAACGGCGAAACGGCGGGCCCCCGGGGTGTCCCGGGAGCCCGCCGCCGCGACAGGGAGGGGTCAGACCACGATCAGGGCGTCCAGCGGGGCCCCAGCGAGGGCCCCGACCAGCTTGGCCCGGCCCGGGAGGAACGACAGCTCCATCAGGACCGCCACGCCCGCGACCTCGGCCCCGGCCCGCCGGATCAGCTCCAGCGAGGCCTCGGCGGTGCCGCCGGTGGCCAGGACGTCGTCGATGACCATGACCCGGTCGCCCGTCGACAGGTCCTCGGCGTGGACCTCGATCTCCGCCGTCCCGTACTCCAGCTCGTAGGCCTGCGCGAGCGTGGCGCCCGGCAGCTTGCCGGCCTTGCGCACGGGGATGAAGCCGATGCCCGCCTTGACGGCGACCGGGGCGGCCAGGATGAACCCGCGCGCCTCCAGTCCGACGATCTTCGTCGCGCCGTAGCGGCCGGCCAGCTCGACCAGGGTGTCGGTCAGGGCGCTGAAGGCCGCCGGGTCGGCGAGCAGCGGGGTGATGTCCTTGAACACCACGCCCGGCTTCGGGTAGTCCGTGACGTCCGTGATCCGGCTGAGCAGCAGCTCGCGGACCTCGGGGGTGCAGGAGGCGGTGGTCACCGGCGCCGCCTCCCCTGGCCGCTCTGGGCCACGACCTGCGGGGTCTCGTCCGCGTCGGTGTCGGCGTCGATGTCCTCGCCCTTGGCGGCCGCGGCGGCCCGCTTGGCGAGCACGCGCTTCTTCAGCGCCTTCATCGCCGGCTCGCGCTCCTTCAGGTCCACGACCAGCGGGGTGGCGATGAAGATCGACGAGTACGCACCGGCCGCGAGGCCGACGAACAGCGACAGCGAGATGTCGTTGAGCATGCCCGCGCCGAGGAAGCCGCCGCCGATGAACAGCAGGGCCGCGACCGGCAGGAGCGCCACGACGGTGGTGTTGATCGAGCGGACCAGCGTGCCGTTGATGCTGCGGTTGGCGACGTCGCTGAAGGTGTAGCGGGTCTGCTTGGTGATGTCCTTCGCGCCCTCCTTGAGACCGTCGAAGACGACGACGGTGTCGTAGAGGGAGTAGCCGAGGATGGTCAGCAGACCGATCACGGTGCCCGGGGTGACCTCGAAGCCGACGAGCGCGTACACGCCGACGGTGATGGTGAGGTCGTGGACCAGCGCGATCAGGGCCGCGACGGCCATCCGCCACTCGAAGGCGATCGCGAGGTAGACCACCACGAGGACCATGAAGATCGCGAGACCGGTCCAGGCCTTGTTCGCGATCTGCTCGCCCCAGCTCGGGCCGACCAGGTCCGCGTTGATCTGGCCCGCGTCGACCTTGAGGTCGGCGGCGAGCGCCTTCTTCACGGAGGCGGCCGCGTTGGTGTCCAGACCGGAGATCTGGATGCGCAGGCCGCCGGTGCCCAGCTCCTGGACGATCGCGTGGTGCCCCGAGGCCTTGTCCGCGGCCTCGGTCGCCCGTGCGACGGACACGGTCGTCTTCGGGGTGGTGAAGACGGCGCCGCCCTTGAACTCGATGCCCATGTTGAGGCCCTGGACGGCCAGCGCCACGATCGCCGTGATGGTGATCAGGACGGAGACGCCGTACCAGAGAAAGCGCTTGCCGACGAAGTCGTAGCCGACCTCACCGCGGTACAGCTTGGCGCCGAGATCTCCCAGCTTCGACATCTCACGCCTCCTTTGCGTCGACGGGGGCGGGGACGGGGCCGGTACGGCGGGACCGGCGCAGCGGCGGCTTGGCGCCGAGCCGCTTCGGGTCCAGCCCGGACCACGGGTGGCCGCTGGAGAAGAACTTCGTCCGCGCCAGCAGGGTCATGACGGGCTTGGTGAAGAGGAACACCACGACCACGTCGAGCAGGGTGGTCAGACCCAGCGTGAAGGCGAAGCCCTGCACCTTGCCGACGGTGACGATGAAGAGCACCGCGGCGGCGAGGAAGGAGACGAAGTCGGAGACCAGGATCGTGCGCCGGGCGCGCGGCCAGGCCCGCTCGACGGCCGGACGCAGGGTGCGGCCCTCGCGGATCTCGTCGCGGATGCGCTCGAAGTACACGATGAACGAGTCCGCCGTGATGCCGATGGCGACGATCGCGCCGCAGACGGCGGGCAGGTTCAGGGCGAAGCCGATGCCCTTGCCCAGCAGCGCCATGATCGTGTACGTCAGGACCGCGGACACCATGAGGCTGACGATCGCGATGAAGGCCAGACCGCGGTAGTAGACCAGCAGGTAGATCACGACGAGGGCCAGGCCGATGGCGCCGGCGATCAGGCCGGCCTTCAGCTGCTCCCCGCCGAGCGCGGCGGTGACGGTGGTGACGCTGTCCTCCTGGAAGGACAGGGGCAGGGCGCCGTACGAGAGCATGTTGCCCAGGTCCTGCGCGGACTGCTGGGTGAAGCCGCCGGAGATCTCGGCGTTGCCGCCGGTGAGCGCCTGGCTGACGGACGGGTCGGAGATGACCTTGCCGTCGAGGACGATCGCGAACTGGTTCTGCGGGGGCGTCTTGGTGGCCAGCTCACCGGTGATCTTGGCGAACTTGTCGGCGCCCTTGTCGGTGAACTGCATCTGCACGATCCACTGACCGCGCTGCTGGTCGATGACGCCCTTGGCGTCCTTCACGTCCTGGCCGTTGACCTGGGCCGGACCGAGGATCCACTTGCCCCAGGTGGTGCCGCGCTGGCCGCAGGCGATCGTCGGCTCGTCGGGCTTGGCACCCTTGCCGGCGGCGGCGCGCTGGTCCTCCTTGGTGCAGTCCAGCGCGGCGAACTTCGCCTGCAGGTCCGCCACGGCGGGGTCCGCCGGCGGGGTCGGAGCGGGAGCCGGGGCCGAGGCGGAGGGCGCGGCCTTGTTGTCGTCTGCCTTCTTCGACTCGCTCGCCGAGGGCGAGGGAGTGGGGGTGCCCGGGGCCTTGAGGGCCTCGCTGAGCACACGGCCCTGGGAAGTGGCGCTGGACGACGGGGTGGCCGGCGCGGACGGCTTGGTGCTGCCCTCGGCCTTCGGGGCGCCGGAACCGCTCGCGGAGGGGCTCGGGGAGCCGCTCGGCTTGGTCTCGGGGGCGGCGGGGGCGCCGTCCGCGAAGGCGAGCACGGGGCGGAAGTACAGCTGGGCGGTGGTGCCGACCTGCTCGCGCGCCTGCTGCTCGTTCACGCCCTTGGGGATGTTCACGATGATGTGGTCGCGGCCCTGGGTCTGGACCTCGGCCTCCGAGACGCCGAGACCGTTGACGCGGCGGTCGATGATCCCGACGGCCGTGTTCATGTTGGTCTCGTTGACGGCGTCCGGCTTGCCGGGCTCGCTCTTGGCCTTGAGCGTGATGCTCGTACCGCCGGCGAGGTCGATGCCCAGGCGGGGCGTCGTCTGCTTCGTGAGGAACATCCCCGCGGTGAGCGCCACCATCGCGATCAGGATGAAGGCCAGGGCGCGCCCCGGCCTCCCCTGAGCCCCCGTGGGCCGCCGGCCCTTCTTCGGTGCTGCCACCTTGTCGTTTCTCCCTGTCCAACCGCCCCGCGCCGGGTCAGCGCGCGGACGGCCACGAAATGTGTGGTGGGGACCCCTGCCCCCCGCAGAAGTTCACTGCGGGAACCGCGGCGGATGCCGGTCGGACACCGCCGCGGTCCCTGCCCGGCGCTACTTGGCGCCGGACTCGCCGTCGGCCTTGCCGTCCTTCGGCTCGTCGTCCTTGTTCAGGTCGAGCTTGGGGGCGTCCTCCGGGGCGGAGTCCTTCGACAGGTCCGTCTTCGGGGACTCGGAGTCCGTCAGCGAAGAGGCGTCGTCGGGGACGGTCAGGCCGTCCGTGGCGGTGCCGTGGACGATGCGGTTGTACTCCTCGTCCTCCAGCACGGCGCCGATGGCGTTCTTCGCGTAGATCGCGTGGACGCCGGGGGCCACCTCGAGGGTGACCGTGTCGTCACCGATCTCCTTGACCGTGGCGTACATGCCGCCGATGGTGCGGACGCCGGTGCCGGGCGTCATGTGGTCGCGCATCTGCGCGGCCTGCTGCTGCTTCTTCTTGGCGGAGCGGGTCATCAGGAACATCGCCCCGATGAGCACGATGAACGGGAGGAGTGTCACGAGATTCACGGGACGGAGATCCTATCCACGACCGCGCGGGAGACGGCCTTTTTCTACGGGGGTGGGCACACCGACCCGAAGGGTCGGCATCGGCGGAGTCTAGGCGAGTCCGCACCGATGGAACAACGCCCAGCATGGCACCGCAGTTCCTGACCGGTCGAACCTCCGCGCCGTCAGGCCCCGAACAGGCCCTGTTGTCCGCTTGATCCGCCGGCCGCGTGCTGCGGGGGGACAAGCCCCAGGTGAGCCCATGCGGCGGGGGTCGCGACCCGCCCCCGCGGGGTGCGCGCCAGCAGCCCCTCCCGGACCAGGAACGGCTCGGCGACCTCCTCGACGGTCTCGCGCTCCTCCCCCACGGCGACCGCGAGGGTGGACAGCCCGACGGGACCGCCGCCGAACAGCTTCAGGAGGGCCTCCAGCACGGACCGGTCCAGCCGGTCGAGCCCGCGCGCGTCCACCTCGTACACCTGGAGGGCGGTCGCGGCCACCTCACGGGTGATCGCCCCGTCGGCCTTGACCTGGGCGTAGTCGCGGACGCGGCGCAGCAGGCGGTTGGCGATGCGCGGGGTGCCGCGGGAGCGGCCGGCGATCTCGGCGGCTCCGGCGGTGTCGATCTCCACGTCGAGGAGGCGGGCGGAGCGGTGGACCACGCGCTGGAGCTCCTCGGGCGCGTAGAACTCCATGTGGCCGGTGAACCCGAAGCGGTCGCGCAGCGGCGGTGGCAGCAGGCCGGCCCGGGTCGTGGCGCCGACGAGGGTGAACGGCGGCAGCTCCAGGGGGATGGCGGTGGCGCCGGGCCCCTTGCCGACGATCACGTCGACGCGGAAGTCCTCCATGGCCATGTACAGCATCTCCTCGGCGGGCCGGGACATGCGGTGGATCTCGTCGAGGAAGAGGACCTCGCCCTCCTGGAGGGAGGAGAGGATGGCGGCGAGGTCGCCGGCGTGCTGGATCGCGGGGCCGGAGGTGATCCGGATGGGCGCGCCCATCTCCGCGGCGATGATCATGGAGAGGGTGGTCTTGCCGAGGCCGGGCGCGCCGGAGAGCAGGACGTGGTCGGCGGTGGCGCCGCGCTGGCGGGCCGCCTTCAGGACGAGGTCCAGCTGCTGGCGGACCTTCTCCTGGCCGACGAACTCGCCGAGGTCCTTGGGGCGCAGGGCCGCCTCGACGGCGGTGTCCTCGCCGTCGGCCGCGGCGGCGACCAGCCGGTCGGGCTCGGTGGTGTCGGTCTCGTCGTCCCAGGTCACGGTGTTCGGTCTGCCTTCTCGTTCGTACCGGGTGCGGTGGCTGCGGTGGACCGGGGGCGGTCAGCGGGTGCGGTTCAGGGTCTGGAGGGCCGCCCGCAGGAGCTGGGGGACGGGCGCGGCGCCGCCGGCGGCGATGGCCGCCTCCGCCTGCGGGGTGACCGCGTCGACGGCGTCCTCCGCCTCGCGGGAGGCGTAGCCGAGGCCGATGAGGGCCGCGGTGAGCTGCTCGGTCCAGGGGGCGGGCCCGGAGGCGGCGGGGGCCCGCTGCGCGCCGACCACGGGGGCGGCCCCCAGCTTGCCCTTCAGCTCCAGCAGCAGCTTCTGCGCGCCCTTCTTCCCGATCCCGGGCACCGCCGTCAGCGCCTTCTCGTCGCCCGACTCGACGGCCAGCCGCAGCGCGTCCGGCCTGTGCACGCCGAGCATGGCCTGGGCCAGCCTGGGCCCCACGCCGCTGGCGGTCTGGAGCAGCTCGAAGACCTGGCGCTCGTCGTCGTCCGCGAAGCCGTACAGGGTCAGGGAGTCCTCCCGGACCACCAGGGAGGTGGCCAGCCGGGCCGACTCGCCGGTGCGCAGGCCCGCGATGGTGTTCGGGGTGCACTGCACGGCCATCCCCACACCGCCGACCTCGATCACGGCCAGGGTGGGGGTGAGCGCGGCGACCGGGCCGCTGACGAAGGCGATCATCTCGTACGGCCTTTCAAGGCGGAGGCGTGCTGGGCTGCCGCCTGCTGGAGGCGGTTCTGGGCGGGGGCCCGCCAGATGTGGCAGATGGCGAGGGCCAGCGCGTCGGCGGCGTCGGCCGGCTTGGGCGGTTCGGCGAGCCGCAGCAGCCGGGTCACCATGGCTCCGACCTGCGCCTTGTCGGCGCGGCCGCTGCCGGTGACGGCGGCCTTGACCTCGCTGGGGGTGTGCAGGGCGACGGGTATCCCGCGGCGCGCCGCGCACAGCATGGCGACGGCGCTGGCCTGGGCGGTGCCCATGACCGTGCGGACGTTGTGCTGGCTGAAGACCCGCTCCACGGCGACGCATTCCGGCCGGTGCGCGTCGAGCCACTCCTCGATGCCGCGCTCGATGGCGACGAGCCGGTGCCCCAGCTCGGCGTCGGCGGGCGTGCGCACGACCCCGACGCCGATCATGGTCAGGGGCCGTCCCGCGACCCCTTCGACCACGCCGACACCGCACCGCGTCAGCCCCGGGTCCACGCCCAGTACGCGCACCGCGCCCCTCCCTCTTCGCTCGCCAGTGCGTGCAGGCTATCCCGCACCACTGACAACGCCGACGGGCCGACAGGGTGTGTCCTGTCGGCCCGTCGCAGCGGCAACCGTCGATCGAGCCACCCCGGAGGGGGACTAGGCGTCGACCTTCTCCATGACCTCGTCCGAGACGTCGAAGTTGGCGAAGACGTTCTGGACGTCGTCGCTGTCCTCGAGCGCGTCGATCAGCTTGAAGATCTTGCGCGCGCCCTCTTCGTCGAGCTCGACCTGCATGGTCGGGACGAAGCTGGAGTCGGCGGAGTCGTAGTCGATGCCGGCCTCCTGGAGCGCGGTGCGGACCGCGACCAGGTCGGTGGCCTCGCTGATGATCTCCCAGGTGTCGCCGTTGTCGTTGACCTCTTCGGCACCGGCGTCCAGGACCGCGCCGAGGACGTCGTCCTCGCTGAGCTCGGCCTTGGGCAGCAGGATGACGCCCTTGCGGTTGAACAGGTACGAGACCGAGCCCGGGTCGGCCATCGAGCCGCCGTTGCGGGTCATGGCGACGCGGACGTCGGAGGCGGCGCGGTTGCGGTTGTCGGTGAGGCACTCGATGAGCACCGCGACACCGTTCGGACCGTAGCCCTCGTACATGATCGTCTCGTAGTCGGCGCCGCCGGCCTCCAGGCCGCCGCCGCGCTTGACCGCGGAGTCGATGTTCTTGTTCGGGACCGACTGCTTCTTGGCCTTCTGGACGGCGTCGAAGAGCGTCGGGTTGCCCTCGATGTCGGCGCCGCCCATACGCGCCGCGACCTCGATGTTCTTGATCAGCTTCGCGAAGAGCTTGCCGCGCTTGGCATCGATCACGGCCTTCTTGTGCTTCGTCGTAGCCCATTTAGAGTGGCCGGACATCCGCCTGTCTCCTTCGCGTAACCAACAGTGTTCACCTCAGATCCTACCGGGACCTGATTACAGCACCGCGCGCACCATGTCGACGAAGTACGCGTGGACGCGGTCGTCGCCGGTCAGCTCCGGGTGGAACGAGGTCGCGAGGACGTTGCCCTGCCGCACGGCGACCGTGTGGCCGTCGTACGTGGCGAGCACCTCGGCGGAGGCGCCGACCGACTCGACCCAGGGGGCGCGGATGAAGACGCCCTCGACGGGGCCGCCCGCTATGCCCGCGAAGTCGATCTTCGCCTCGAAGGACTCGTTCTGGCGGCCGAAGGCGTTGCGGCGGACGATCATGTCGATGCCGCCGAGCGTCTCCTGGTCGTCACGGCCGTCGAGCAGCTTGTCGGCCAGCATGATCATGCCGGCGCAGGTGCCGTAGACGGGCATGCCGGCGCGCACGCGCTCGCGCAGCGGCTCCAGCATGCCGAACAGGACGGCGAGCTTCGACATGGTCGTGGACTCGCCGCCGGGGATCACCAGGGCGTCGACCTCGGCGAGCTCCTCGGGACGCCGGACCGGCCTGGCCACGGCGTCCGCCGCGGCCAGGGCGATCAGGTGCTCCCGCACGTCGCCCTGGAGGGCCAGGACACCGATCACGGGGGGGTTGTTCATCGTGGGGTGCCTTACCAGCCGCGGTTGGCGTAGCGCTCGGTCTCGGGGAGGGTGTCGCAGTTGATGCCGACCATGGCCTCGCCCAGGTTGCGGGACGCGTCCGCGATGACCTTCGGGTCGTCGAAGAAGGTGGTGGCCTTCACGATGGCGGCGGCGCGCTTGGCCGGGTCGCCGGACTTGAAGATGCCGGAGCCGACGAAGACGCCCTCGGCGCCGAGCTGGCGCATCAGCGCGGCGTCGGCCGGGGTGGCGACGCCACCGGCGGAGAACAGGACCACGGGGAGCTTGCCGAGCTCGGCGACCTCCTTGACGAGCTCGTACGGGGCGCGCAGCTCCTTGGCGGCGGCGTACAGCTCGTTGTTGTCGTAGCCGCGCAGCTGGGCGATCTCGTTCTTGATCTGGCGCAGGTGGCGGACGGCCTCGACGACGTTGCCCGTGCCGGCCTCGCCCTTCGAGCGGATCATGGCCGCGCCCTCGGCGATGCGGCGCAGGGCCTCGCCCAGGTTGGTGGCGCCACAGACGAAGGGGGTGGTGAAGGCCCACTTGTCGGAGTGGTTGATCTCGTCGGCCGGGGTGAGGACCTCGGACTCGTCGATGTAGTCGACACCGAGGGACTGGAGCACCTGGGCCTCGACGAAGTGGCCGATGCGGGACTTGGCCATGACCGGGATGGAGACGGCCTCGATGATCTCCTCGATCATGTTCGGGTCCGACATCCGGGCCACGCCGCCGTCCTTGCGGATGTCGGCCGGAACCCGCTCCAGGGCCATGACGGCCACGGCGCCGGCGTCCTCGGCGATCTTCGCCTGCTCGGCGTTGACCACGTCCATGATCACGCCGCCCTTGAGCTGCTCGGCCATGCCGCGCTTGACGCGGGACGTGCCGATGGCCGACTCAGCGGACTGGGGGGAGGTGGGAAGCGTGCTCACGGGGTGACCTCACTCGAAGGGAACTCGAAAAGGGAGACGGGTACTACTCGGCAGAGAAAACCCCACCGACCAGTCCACTACAAGGGCCAATATGGAGCCGGTGGCCCTTTCATTTGTCCCCGGCGGCCCTGGTGGACCCGTTCGGCCCAGTGCCGCACCCCTCCGCCGCGGCTACGCGGGGCGGTCCGCGAGATCGGCCGGGGGCTCGTCGTCCATCTCGAAGGCCAGCGGGAACGGGGCGTGCCCGGCCAGCCGGAACCAGCGCACCTTGCGGTGGGTGCGCAGCGCCCGGGCGGCCCGTACGGCGTCGTTGAGGAAGCGCCGGGCCATCGGCACCCGGCGCACCGCCGCGGCCAGCTCCTCGGCGGCGGCCTCGCCGCCGGGGGCGGCCTTGAGCACCTCCACCTGGTCGGCGTCGGCGAACACCGCGCGCAGGGCCTGGCTGAGCTCGCTCTCGGCGACCTCCCGGTTCTCCTCCTCGGCCTGCCGGGCGGCGTGCGCGGCCTCGTACAGGACGAGCGAGGAGGCGGGGTCGAGCGCCCCGGAGGTGGCCACCTCCGCGACGACGGAGGCGCGCCGCACGAGCTGCGCGTCCAGGGCGGCCCGGGCGGCGTCCATCCGGGTGTGCAGCCGGTCCAGCCGCCCGGCGGTCCAGCTGAGGTAGACCCCGACGGCGCCGAGCGCCACCGCGATCCAGACAAGGTTTTCGATCACGGGCGGCGACACTACCCGCTACGGGCCGCCGCCCGCCCGCCCCGAGGGGCGGAACGGGCCGCCCGGAGCGCTACCCCTCCCGCGAGAAGCCGAGGCGGGTGCGGAGCGGGACGCGTTCGTCGGCGGCCACCGCGGCCGCGCCGTCGGTCACCGTCTCGTAGACGGCCAGGATGTCCGCGCCGACCGTCGACCAGTCGAAGCGGCGCACGTGCGCCGAGCCGCGGGCGCTCAGTTCCGCGCGCCGCTCGGGGTCGCGCAGCAGGGCGACCGCCGCGGCCGCCAGGGAGTCGGCGTCCTCGTTGGCGAACAGCTCCCCCGCCGCGCCCTGGTCCAGCACCTGGGCGAAGGCGTCGAGGTCGGAGGCGAGGACGGCCGCCCCGGCGGAGAGGGCCTCGACCAGGATGATCCCGAAGCTCTCGCCGCCGGTGTTGGGGGCGACGTAGACGTCGACGCTGCGCAGCAGGCGGGCCTTGTCCTCGTCGGAGACCATGCCGAGGAACTCCACGCGGGAGCGCAGCTCGGCCGGCAGCGAGGCCACGGCCTCCTCCTCGTCGCCGCGGCCCGCCACCAGCAGCCGTACGTCCGGGCACTCGCGGACGATGCGCGGGAAGGCGGCCATGAGCACCGGCAGCCCCTTGCGGGGCTCGTCGATGCGGCCGATGAAGCCCAGGGTCGTACCGCCCCACTCGGGCTTCGGGTCGGCCTTGGCGAAGAAGTCGACGTCGACGCCGTTGGGGATGACCACGGCGTCCCCGCCGAGGTGCTCGACCAGGGTGCGCCGGGCGTACTCGCTGACCGCGATCCGGGCGCTGATCTTCTCCAGCGCGGGCTGGAGGATCGGGTACGCCGCGATCATCGCCCGGGAGCGGGGGTTGGAGGTGTGGAACGTGGCCACGATCGGCCCCTGCGCCGCCCAGCAGGACAGCAGCCCGAGGGAGGGGGAGGCCGGCTCGTGGATGTGGATGACGTCGAAGACGCCCTCGTGCAGCCAGCGCCGTACGCGGGCGGCCGACAGGAACCCGAAGTTCAGCCGGGCGACGGACCCGTTGTAGGGCACCGGCACGGCGCGCCCCGCCGAGACCACGTAGGGGGGCAGCGGGGTCTCGTCGTCCGCGGGGGCCAGCACCGACACCTGGTGGCCCAGCCGGATCAGGTGTTCCGCCAGGTCGCGGATGTGGAACTGGACGCCGCCCGGAACGTCCCAGGAGTACGGGCAGACGATGCCGATCTTCACTACGGGCGCTCCTCCAGGTCGTCGAGCCACAGGCGCTGGAGCATGTGCCAGTCCTCCGGGTGCTCGGCGATCCCCGACGCGAAGGCGTCGGCCAGCGCCTGGGTCATCGCGGCGGTCTTCTCGGTCCGCGTCCCGGTCCCGGGCACCTCCACCTCGGGGTGGATCCGGCCGTACATCTTCGGGGAGTCCCCGTAGTACAGGGTGGCCGGCAGCAGGACCGCTCCGGTCTGCTGCGCCAGCAGCGCGGGCCCGGCGGGCATCCGGGCGGTGGCGCCGAAGAAGTCCACCTCGACCCCGGAGGCCGAGAGGTCCCGGTCGGCGACCAGGCAGATCATCCCGCCGGCGCGCAGCCGGCGCGCGAGGGTGCCGAAGGCGGCCCCGCCGCTGTGCGGCAGGACCTCCATGCCCAGGCTCTGCCGGTAGGCGACGAAGCGGTCGTAGAGGGACTCGGGCTTGAGCCGCTCGGCGACGGTGGTGAAGGGGACGCCGACGTGGCCGGTGACCCAGGCTCCGGCCAGGTCCCAGTTGGCCAGGTGCGGCAGGGCCACGATCACCCCGCGGCCGGAGGCGATCGCCTCGCGCAGGACGTGCTCGTCCTTCATGGTGACGTCCGTGCCGAAGCGCCGCGGGTCCATGGCGGGCAGCCGGAAGGACTCCATCCAGTAGCGCATGTACGAGCGCATGCCCGCCTGCGAGAGCGCGCGCAGCCGCTCGGGGCCGGCGTCGGGCACCACCCGGGCCAGGTTGGACTCCAGGCGCAGCACGCTCTTGCCGCGCCGCTTCCAGACCGTGTCGGCGATCCTGCGTCCGAGGGCCGCGGCCGCCGGCTCGGGAAGCTTCTTGACACCCGCCCAGCCGAGCCCGTAGAGCCCGTCGACCAGTCGGTCCCTGCCGTTGCCCATGCCCATCAGAGCGCGCCGCCCTCGGCGGGGGCCGCCGCGTCGGCCTCGGCGGCCTCGCGGCGCACCGTGACCACCCGCTGGACCAGCGTGACGAGCGAGCCGGCCGCGACCACCCACAGGGCGACGGGCAGCAGCACGCCGATCCAGGAGGGCACCCCGAAGGTCTGGAGCCCGGACAGGCCCGCCGCGACGAGGGTGATCACCAGGCGCTCGGCGCGCTCGACCAGGCCGTTGACGGCGACCGGCAGCCCGATCGCCTCGCCGCGGGCCTTGGTGTACGAGACCACCTGGCCGCTGGCCAGGCAGAAGATCGCCACCGCGCACAGCGCGTTGTCGTTCCCGGAGCCCGCGTACCAGAGCGCCAGGCCGCCGAAGATCGCCGCGTCGGCCACCCGGTCGAGGGTGGAGTCGAGGAACGCGCCCCAGCGGCTGGAGACCCCGGCCTGGCGGGCCATGTTCCCGTCCACCAGGTCGGAGAAGACGAACAGGGTGATGGTGATCGTGCCCCAGAAGAACTCGCCCCGGGGGAAGAAGACCAGCGCCCCGGCCACCACGCCGGCGGTGCCGATCAGCGTGACCGCGTCGGGGCTCACCCCCCTGCGGAGGAGAAATGCGGCGAACGGCGTGAGAACACGCGTGAAGAACGCACGCGCGTACTTGTTCAGCATGGCCTTCCCAGAGGGTCGCTGGGCCGCGCGGCCACCACGGCCACCGGCTGGCCCATCGTAGCCAGCACCCCGGGTGCCGGGCGCCCCGCACCCTCCGGTTCGCCCTGCGCAATCCTTCGGCCATCCCCTCCCCGGGCCCCCTTCACACCGCCGTCCGTGACCGGTACGACGTATGGACGCAGTGTGACGCCGGTGCAAAGCTCGAAGAACCCCGATCACCCTCCTTCACCGCGACACCGGGAGGCACGAGCATCATGGGACCCACATCACACCAAGCCGGGGCCGCCGGCAGGGCACTGACGGCCGACCGCCCCGACGCCCTGCGCAACGTCGTGCTGGTCGGCCACAGCGGCGCCGGCAAGACCACCCTGGTCGAGGCCCTGGCCCTGACCGCGGGGGCCGTGAACCGCGCCGGACGGGTCGAGGACGGGGCCACGGTCTCGGACTACGACGAGATCGAGCAGCGCCGCCGGCGCTCCGTCCAGCTCTCCCTGGTCCCCGTCGAATGGGCCGGAATCAAAATCAACGTCCTGGACACCCCCGGATACGCCGACTTCGTCGGGGAGCTGCGGGCCGGCCTGCGCGCCGCGGACGCGGCCCTCTTCGTCGTCTCGGCCGCCGACGGGATCGACGGGGCGACGCGGATGGTCTGGGACGAATGCGAGGCCGTCGGCATGCCGCGGGCCATCGTCGTCACCCATTTGGAGGCAGCCCGCTCCGATTACTCGCAGACGGCCTCCGTATGCGGAGAGATCTTCGGCGCCGACGACCCCGACGCCGTCATCCCCCTCTACCTCCCCCTGCTCGGGACCCCCGGACCCGACGGCCACTCCCCCGTCACCGGCCTGCTCGGCCTGCTCTCCCGGCGCGTCCACGACTACACCTCCGGCGAACGCGCCGAACGCGACCCGGACCCCGACGAGCTCGCCCTCATCGACGGCGCCCGCTCCCGCCTCATCGAGGGGATCATCGCCGAGAGCGAGGACGAGACCCTCATGGACCGCTACCTCGGCGGCGAGGACATCGACGTCAAGACCCTCGTCGAGGACCTGGAGCGGGCCGTCGCACGCGGCACCTTCCACCCCGTCCTGATGGCCGCCCCCGCCGCCGACGGCGCCCGCCAGGGCCTGGGCACGGTGGAACTCCTCGAACTGATCACCGGCGGCTTCCCCACCCCGGCCGAACGCCCGCCCCTCGCGGTCACCGCCCCCGACGGCAGCCCGCGCCCGGACGTCACCTGCGACCCCTCCGGCCCGCTCCTCGCCGAGGTCGTCAAGACCTCCTCCGACCCCTACGTCGGCCGCGTCTCCCTCGTCCGCGTCTTCTCCGGCACCCTGCGCCCCGAGGAGACCGTCCACGTCTCCGGGCACGGCCTGGAGGACCGCGGGCACGAGGACCACGACGTCGACGAGCGGATCGGCACCCTCACCTCCCCCTTCGGCAAACAGCAGCGCACCCTCGGCACCTGCATCGCCGGCGACCTCGCCTGCGTGGCCAAGCTCACCCGCGCCGAGACCGGCGACACCCTCTCGGCCAAGGACTCCCCCCTCCTGCTGGAGCCCTGGGCGATGCCCGAGCCGCTGCTCCCCCTCGCCATCGAGGCCCACAGCAAGGCCGACGAGGACAAGCTCTCCCAGGGCCTGGCCCGGCTGGTCGCCGAGGACCCCACCATGCGCCTGGAGCAGAACCCGCACACCCACCAGCTCGTCCTGTGGTGCCTCGGCGAGGCCCACCAGGACCTCGCCCTGGAACGGCTGCGCACCCGCTTCGGGGTCCAGGTCGACCCGGTCCCCCACAAGGTCAGCCTGCGCGAGACCTTCGGCGCCAGGGCCGCCGGCCGGGGCCGGCACGTCAAGCAGTCCGGCGGGCACGGCCAGTACGCCATCTGCGAGATCGAGGTGGAACCGCTCCCGCCCGGCAGCGGCATCGAGTTCGTCGACAAGGTGGTCGGCGGCGCGGTGCCCCGCCAGTTCATCCCGTCGGTGGAGAAGGGCGTACGGGCCCAGGCCGCCCGCGGTGTCGCGGCCGGCTACCCGCTGGTCGACGTACGGATCACCCTGCGCGACGGCAAGGCCCACTCGGTGGACTCCTCCGACGCCGCCTTCCAGACGGCGGGCGCCCTCGCCCTGCGCGAGGCCGCCGCGGAGAGCCCGATCCACCTGCTGGAGCCCGTCGCCGAACTCGACGTCGTCGTCCCCGACGAGTACGTCGGCCCGGTCATGAGCGACCTGGCCGGCCGCCGCGGCCGCGTCGTGGGCACCGAACAGGCCGAACCGGGCCGGACCCGGGTGCGCGCCGAGGTCCCCGAGATCGAAATCGGCCGCTACGCCGTGGACCTGCGCTCCGTGTCCCACGGCACGGGCCGGTTCGCCCGCGCCTACGCCCGGCACGAGCCGATGCCCCCGCACCTTGCGGACAAGGTTCGCGAACAGGCAGAAAAGGGAAGTCCGTTGACATAGCGCTCACCCGGCGCTCCGGCCACCGCCCACCCAACCTGCTTGCGGTGGGCGGTATTTCCCTGTCCCATGACCATGGGGCGGAACACCCCGTTAGGCTCTTCGGGCGCGACGCAGAGCACAACGGTCCACGACGGAGCGCAACGGGCACGACGGGCACGACACGGCGCGACGGGCACGACCGGCAAAGAGCACAGTGGCACGGCGATGGGGGCAGCGGTGGCGGACGACGGTTTCGACTTCAGGCCCGGGGCACAGATTCCTCTGCAGGGGGGCGGCGGCCAGACCGCGGCGACCAACGCGCTCGCGTCCGCCGCGTACCGCGACGGCGGCGGGGACACCAAGCTGAAGGACATACTCGGGGCCAACAGCGAGAACCACCCGGCTTCGGTCAAGGCCCCGAAGATCTCCCTCTTCGAACCCAACCTCGGCGAGGCCTTCTGCCGCGCCGTCGAGGCACGCACCCTCGGCGCGGGCCGCAAGCCCCTCATCCAGTCCTTCGGCGCCGACCCGCAGACCGTCGTCGAGCACTGCCTGGCGGCCTCCCGCATCCGCAAGGAGCGCGACCGCCGGCTGCGCCTGATCATGCTGGTCTGCGGGGTGGTCTTCCTGCCCGGCCTGCTGATGTGGCTGGGCCTCTTCCAGCTGCGCAAGACCCTGGCCAAGGGCGAGGGCAAGAAGAACAGCTGGGTCGGCACCGCGCTGCTGGTCGGCGTCGCCCTCGTGGCCGCCGTCCTGCTCTACCGCGTGGTCTACCGCCAGCCGGGCAGCGGCCTGCTGGAGCTGTACCTGCTCGGCGCCATCGTCGCCCCCGTCCTCGGCTGGTACGCGGCCCGCCGGATCTGCGAGAGGACCGCCGCCGACCTGCGCTCCCGCTGGGACGGCCTGCTCGGCGGCGGGGGCGTGGTCACCGCCAAGATCCCGGAGGCGGTCCCCGGCAACCCCGACGAGAAGGCCCGCGAGGACCTGCGCCACCAGCTGGCCAAGCTCACCGCCGAGGACCGCAGCAACTCCGTCTTCTACGCCGGCCCCAAGGGCATCCTCGGCATGGGCACCCGCTGGGGCAGCTGGCAGATGGCCGAGGAGCTCACCCCGAAGACCGAGGGCCACGAGATCCACCCGTTCCGCAGCTGGGACGTCATACGCGCGATCGACACCCAGCTGCGCAAGCTGGAGCGCGGCCCCCTGCACACCGGCGGATTCCCGCCCGCCTCGATCCAGCACTGGATCGTCACCCCCGTCGGAGAGGGCGCCGCCGAGGTGGCGCGGCCCGGCGGCGAGGACGTGGACACCTTCCTGGTCAAGCCGCACGAGATCACCCGGATCTGCAACGAGCAGCAGTTCAGCGCCGGCAACCGGCACTACCTGGGCGTCCAGTGGCCCCTGTGGGACGGCCAGCTCGTCATCACGATGCTGGTCACCGTCACCGTGCTCTACAAGACCCTGCGCGTGGACGTCACCGCGCACGCCCTCGGCCCCGTGCACGGCCTGTTCACCACCAAGTCCAAGCCGCCGGTGGTCGAGGTCCCCAAGTCCATCAAGTTCTGGGAGACGGTCGAGCGCCCGCTGCCGCTGGTGGACGCGAGCGAGGTGGTCCGGCTGGCCGTACGGGCCCCCCTCACCTGGTACCCGCCGCTGCTGGAGTACTTCGGCGGCAAGCTCGTCCTGCCCGAGCCCTTCGGCCTGCGGCACGTCTGGGCGGGCTCCATGTGGCGCCACCGCTTCATGGCGGACGACGCCCTGCGCACGGTGGCCCCGGTGCTGCGCGCGGTGCACGCGGCGGCCTTCAAGGTGCTGGACGAGAACGGCGTGGACACCTCGGCCTTCACCAACCGCTCCTCGATCATGAACGGCCTGATCCAGGAGCCGGCCCCGCGCAAGGCGGACGTCTACGACGCGTAGGGGACGGCCTGGGTAGGCTGGAGGGGTCCGATCCGCCCCCGGGGAGGTGCAGCCGTGACCGAGCGCAAGCCGCCCGGCGTCAGCTTCGAGTCCTTCGTGGACCGGCAGATCAGGGAGGCCGCCGACCGGGGCGACTTCGCCCGGCTGCCGGGCCTCGGCAAGCCGCTGGCCTCCCTGGACGCCCCGTACGACGAGCTGTGGTGGGTCAAGGGGAAACTGCACCGCGAGGGCTTCTCCCCGCTGCCGCCCGCGCTGGCGCTGCGCAAGGAGGCCGAGGACGCCCACGGGGCCGCCCTGGCGGCCCCGACCGAGCAGCGGGCCCGGACGGTCCTGGCCGAGGTCAACGAGAAGATCCGCACGGCCCTGCGCCGCCCCCCGCCGGGGCCGCCGCTGGGCCTCGCCGAGTTCGACGTGGAGGCGGTCCTGGCGGAGCGGCGTTCCGCTCGCCGCGCCGGCTAGTCGTTGGGCCAGGCGTCGGCGAGCATCTGGCGGGTGTCCGCGAGGAGCTGCGGCAGCACCTTGGTGTGCCCGACGACGGGCATGAAGTTCGTGTCCCCGCCCCAGCGGGGCACGATGTGCTGGTGCAGGTGCGCGGCGATGCCGGCGCCGGCGGCGGCGCCCTGGTTCATGCCGATGTTGAAGCCGTGCGCCCCGGACGCCTTGCGCAGCGCGACCATGGCCCGCTTGGTCAGGTCGGCCAGCTCCGCCGTCTCGGGGCCGTCGAGCTCCGTGTAGTCGGCGACGTGGCGGTACGGGACGACCATCAGGTGGCCGCCGTTGTACGGGTACAGGTTGAGCACGGCGTAGACGTGCTTGCCCCGCGCCACGACCAGGCCGTCCTGGTCGGACATCTCCGGAATCCCGCAGAAGGGACAGCCGTCCCCGGCCTCCGGGCCGGTCGGCTTGTTCTCGCCCTGGATGTAGGCCATCCGGTGGGGCGTCCACAGACGCTGGAACGCGTCCTGCGTACCCACACCGATCTGCTGCTCCGGCTCAATCGTCATAGGACGCAGCATATGACCTTGCCCGGACCGACGAGGAAGGCCCCCGGAAAGTGATCGCTTTCCGGGGGCCTCCTGCGGTGCGTCAGACCTGGACGCGGTCGGCGACGACCTTGGCCAGCTTCGCCAGCGCCTCGTCCTTGGGGATGCCGTTCTCCTGGGAACCGTCGCGGTAGCGGAAGGAGACGGTGCCCGCCGCCATGTCCTCGTCACCGACGATGATCATGAACGGGACCTTGAGCTTCTGGTGGTTGCGGATCTTCTTCTGCATCCGGTCGGAGGAGGCGTCCACCTCGACCCGCAGGCCCTGCTTCTTCGCCGCGGCGGCGAACTCCTGGAGGTACTCGACGTGACCGTCGCCGATCGGGATGCCGACCGCCTGGACCGGGGCCAGCCACGGCGGCATGGCGCCCGCGTAGTGCTCCAGCAGCACCGCGAAGAACCGCTCGATCGAGCCGAACAGCGCACGGTGGATCATGACCGGGCGCTGGCGGGAGCCGTCGGCCGCGGTGTACTCCAGGTCGAAGCGCTCCGGCAGGTTGAAGTCGAGCTGCACGGTCGACATCTGCCAGGTGCGGCCGATGGCGTCGCGCGCCTGCACGGAGATCTTCGGGCCGTAGAAGGCCGCGCCGCCCGGGTCGGGGGTCAGCGGGAGGCCCTGCTTCTCGGCGACCTGCTGGAGGACCGCGGTGGCCTCCTCCCAGACCTCGTCCGAGCCGACGAACTTCTCCGGGTCCTTGGTGGACAGCTCCAGGTAGAAGTCGGTCAGACCGTAGTCGCGCAGCAGGTTCAGCACGAAGGTGAGGGTGCGGTCGAGCTCCTCGGCCATCTGCTCACGGGTGCAGTAGATGTGCGCGTCGTCCTGGGTGAAGCCGCGGGCCCGGGTCAGGCCGTGGACCACGCCGGACTTCTCGTACCGGTACACGGTGCCGAACTCGAACAGGCGCAGCGGCAGCTCACGGTAGGAACGCCCGCGCGCGTCGAAGATCAGGTTGTGCATCGGGCAGTTCATGGGCTTGAGGTAGTAGTCGGTACCACCGTCGAGCTGCATGGGGGGGTACATGCCCTCCGCGTACCAGTCCAGGTGGCCGCTCTTCTCGAAGAGGGCGCCCTTGGTGGCGTGCGGGGAGTAGACGAACTCGTAGCCCTCCTCCTCGTGCCGGCGGCGCGAGTAGTCCTCCATGGTCCGGCGGATGATGCCGCCGCGCGGGTGGAAGACGGCGAGGCCGGAGCCGATCTCGTCCGGGACGGAGAAGAGGTCCAGCTCGTTGCCGAGCTTGCGGTGGTCGCGCTTCTCGGCCTCGGCGAGGAAGTCGAGGTGGGCCTTCAGCTCCTCCTTCGACGGCCACGCGGTGCCGTAGATGCGCTGGAGCATCGGGTTCTTCTCGCTGCCGCGCCAGTAGGCGGCCGCGTTGCGCATCAGCTTGAACGCCGGGATGTTGCGGGTGGTGGGCAGGTGGGGACCGCGGCAGAGGTCCTTCCAGCACAGCTCGCCGGTCTTGGCGTCCAGGTTGTCGTAGATGGTCAGCTCGCCGCCGCCCACCTCGACGTCCGCGCCGTCGTCGGAGGACGCGGAGCCCTTGATGCCGATGAGCTCCAGCTTGTAGGGCTCGTCCGCGAGCTCCTCGCGGGCCGCCTCGTCGGAGACCACGCGGCGGGCGAACTTCTGGCCCCGCTTCTGGATCTCCTGCATCTTCTTCTCGATGGTCTTCAGATCATCGGGGGTGAAGGGCTTGGCCACGTCGAAGTCGTAGTAGAAGCCGTCGCGGACCGGCGGGCCGATGCCCAGCTTGGCCTCGGGGAAGAGCTCCTGCACGGCCTGCGCCATGACGTGCGCGGTCGAGTGGCGCAGGATGTTCAGGCCGTCCTCGGAGGAGATCTCCACCGGCTCGACGGTCTCGCCGTCGCGGACCTCGTAGGAGAGGTCCTTCAGCTCGCCCGCGACGCGTGCGGCGATGACGGTGCGCTCGGCGGCGAACAGCTCGGCCGCCGTAGTGCCCGTGGCCACCACGCGCTCGTCCCGCTCGGAATCGCGTTGGATGATCACACGGACGTCTGACACCGGTCTCTCCTGAACTCTGGGGGCCCTTCCCGGCGGCAGCCGGGCGGGGAGGGCGCCGGTGGTTCCGGCGCGTGTGAATCGTACCGAGCCGAGCGGCCGCGCCGCTAAACGGTTGTGCCCGGCCGCCCCGGTGGCGCTCCCCGCGGGCCCGGCCGGGGAGGTGCGCACATGCCGGCGCGGGCCGCCGGGGGCGCGGGTAGCGTGGCCGGGTCGTGCCCGCCGCGCCCCGAAGGGACCCTCCTCATGCCGAGCCCCCGCATCCGTCCGCTGGACCTGACCGACGGGGCGACCGCCGCCGCCGTGCACCGGGTCGGGCTGGCCGCGTACGCCGTGGAGGCGGAGCTGATCGGCTTCGACGGGATCCCCGCGCTGGCCGAGGGCCTGGAGGAGATGCGGGGGCGGGCGCTGGACTGGCTGGGGGCGGTGGAGCCGGACGGGGGCATCGCCGGGTTCCTGGCCTGGGAGGAGACGGCGGCGGACGGCCCGGTGGGCATCGACCGGCTGTGCGTGGACCCCGCCCGGTTCCGCCGGGGCGTGGCCTCGCTGCTGCTGCGGCACGCGCTGGAGGAGCTGTTCCAGGGCCGGGTGGTGGAGGTGGCCACGGGCGCGGACAACGCCCCGGCAGTGGCCCTGTACGAGCGTCTGGGCTTCGTCCGGGGCGCCGACTTCTCCCCGGTCCCCGGCCTGCGGATGGCCTCGTTCACGCACGGGGCGTAGCCCGCCGCCGGCCCCCTCCCCGCGCTGCCGCCCGGGACCCGGCGGGTCCCGTCGGCGGGCGTGCGGAACCGGTCGGCTGGCGGGTGCGTCCCAGGGGCGCCCGAAGCAGGACCGTCCCGGGGGATCGAGGGATCATGCGCCGTACCGCCGTCACGCTCGCCGGTCTGACCGCCGCCGCCACCGCACTGCTCGCCGGCTGCGGGACCTCCGCCACCGGCCCGGCGGCCCCCGCACCGCTCCCGCCGTCCGCGACGGCGGCCGCCGCCTGTCCGGTCCCCGACCGCGCGGCGCCCGCCGCCCCGCCCACCACGGTCGACGGGACGCCCGCGAACACCCCTGAGGCAGTGCGCCTGTCGCAGGCGGTCGGGGAACAGGGCCGGGGCGCCTTCGCCGACGTCTACGGGACCCAGATCACCGACCACCCGGCCGGCCGGGTCGCGCTGTGCGTCACCGACCTCGGCCGGGGCAGGCTGCTCCTGGAGGCCGCCCGGAAGGCCGGTCCCGGGGTCGACCCGGGCCGCGCGGACCTCTACCTCAGCCGCTACACCCGGCGTGCGCTGGCCGAGGGCGTGGCCCGGCTCACCGCCGACCGGGGCCGCCCGGCGTTCCCGCTCTACAGCTTCTCCCCGGCACGGGACGCCTCCGGGATCCTGGTGACGAGCACCGCCGAGGGCGCCGCCTCGAAGGACCTGAAGGCCCGCCTGGAGCAGCTCACCGGCGGCATCCCCGTCACCGTCGAGCGGGGCGACCCCCTCACGCCCGCGGTGGGCGGCCCGGCCGCGGACGCCGGCGACCCGGCCCCTTAGGGCCCCGACCCCGCCCGGTCGCGCGCGTTCAATCGTCGGACGGGAGGACGTCCTCGGGGTCGAAGGCGGCGTCCAGGGACTTCATCAGCCGGTCGCGCTCCACCTCGTCCAGCGGGACCGGCACCACGTCCGAGGCGTCGGACAGCCGGCGGAAGCCGCCCCGCCGCGACAGCCGGCCGCTGATCCGGACCGGCAGCCCCGCCAGGTGGGCGTGGACGGCGATCCGGTACGCCTCCTCCCCGAGCGCGGCCCGTACGTACGGGACCTCCGCGCCGGCCAGGACCCGCAGCCGGACCGTCCCGCCGCCGCCGGACGCGGCCCGGCGCATCCGCACCACGGCCCCCGCGAGCCGGACCGGGACGGCCGGCTCGGCCCGGGTGTAGCGGGCGGATGCCTCGCGGAGCACGGGCAGGTCGCCGGGCGAGAACTCCACCGGCTCCGGCCGCGCCGCGCACCCGGCCGGAACCCCCGCGGCGGGGGCCCAGGCCAGCGCGATCCGGGCGCCCTCGGACCCCTGGACGAGGGCGATCAGCGCGTCGGCGAGCTCGCGGCTGACGCCCGCCGCGACGGCCGCGTCGAAGGCCTCCATGCCGCCGGTGGCCCGCTGGTAGTCCACCGCCTCGCGGGCCGCGTGCAACGCGTGGTGCAGCCGCGTCACCAGGCCCCGGCCGCCGTCCACCGGTACGTACGCGGCGAGCCGGCGCCCGTCCGGGCCGGGTCCCACCAGGACCCCCTCCAGGGCCCGTTCGGCCTGGACGCGGTGGCGGGCCCCGTAGTAGCCGGCGCGGGCGCGCTCGGCGAGGGCGCCGGCCAGCAGCAGCCGGCGGGCCGCCGAGCGCAGCCGCTCCTGCGCGGTCCAGGCGGCCCCGCCCCGGAACCCGTACGGCGCCTCGGGGACCTCGCGCTCCCACCGGACCTCGTCGCCGGGCACGCTCAGCCCGAACAGCACCTCCCGCGCCGAGGGCAGGCCGCTGCGGGACAGGGCGGTCAGGGCCTCCTCCAGCAGGTCGGCGCAGTCGGGGAAGGTCCGGGACTCGGGGACGAGCAGGCTGGTGCCCCCTTGCCCCGGCGGGGTCCAGCGCCCGTACCGGCCCGCCGCCCCGCCCCGGCGCAGCCAGCCGTGCCGGTGCAGCAGCGCGCCGAGGACCTGGGGGTCGACCAGTGCGGGATCGGGGACGCCGTGGACGGCCGGCCCCACGGGCGGCAGCGGGAGCGGTTCGAGGCGCGGTGGGTAGCGGTCCATCAGGGTGTCCCTCCCGACCCGACCCGGGTCATGATCTCGCACAGCGCCCGGTCGTCGAAGATCCGCGTGGTCGGGATCCGTACGGTGGTCCGGCGCCGGCCGGTCACCGGGTGCCCGGCGAGGTTGGTCCAGTAGCAGCAGTGCCGCAGGTCGAGCCGGTCGTGCCCGGCGCTCAGCCAGTGCTCCCGCTCCCGGGGCACGAGCATCACGACGAGGATCTTGTGCACGGCGACCGGGGTGCGGGCGAGCTTCACGAGGTGCTCGTTGTCGAGGGTGAAGCCGAAGGTGGGACCGGCCGGCCGCGGCGGTACCTGGTAGGTCGCCTTCAGCTGCACCTTGATGGTGACCTCGTCGTCGACGGTGTGTTCGGGCGCGCCGTGGCTGACGTGCCAGTCGATGCCGTTGTCCGGGAACGGCTGGGACAGCGAGCAGCCGGCGGCGGCCGCGACGGCGTGCAGGTATCCCACTTGGAGGGTCTCCATGCAGGCGGTGGTGGCGAGCGTGCCGCGCAGCGGACCGGTCCTCGCTCCGGTGTCCGCGTCCAGCACCCCGCCCGGTTCGGGCTGCGCGAGCGCCATGGCCGGCTCCCCATGCCTTCCGGGCTCTGCCGTGCGTGTGGTGGTGGGTGGTGCGGGGTGACGGGCGGTCACGTGTACGACCCCCCAGGGGTGTTGTCTCCGCACCCGGCTCGCCGCAAACGGCGTACGGGGCAAACAGCCCGGGTATCACGGAATCGGCGGGGGCGGCAGGTCCCGGGGCGCTGGCGCCCGGTACGCCCCATCTGCCGATCGGGGACGAGGAGTTCGCCATGACACGCTGGTACGAGGGGCCGCTGGCCGCCTTCGACACGGAGACCACCGGGGTGGACGTCGAGCAGGACCGGATCGTGTCCGCCGCGCTCGTCGTGCAGGAGTGTGCGGGCGGCCGGGTCCGCGCCACGCGCTGGCTGGTCAATCCCGGCATCCCGGTGCCCAGGGGCGCCACGGAAGTACACGGCCTGACCGACGAGCACCTCCAGCGGCACGGCCGCTGGCCGGCTCCGGTGGTGGAGGAGATAGCCCGTGCGCTGGGCGAGCAGCAGGTGGCGGGCCGGCCGGTGGTGGTGATGAACGCGCCGTTCGACCTGACGCTGCTGGACCGGGAGTTGCGCCGGCACCGGGCGTCGACGCTCGCCCGGTACCTGGACGACCGGCCGCTGACGGTGCTGGACCCGCGGGTGCTGGACAAGCACCTCGACCGCTACCGCAAGGGCCGCCGGACGCTGACGGACCTGTGCGCGCACTACGGGATAGAGCTGGAGGGGGCGCACGACGCCTCGGCGGACGCGATGGCCTCGCTGGAGCTCGTACGGGCGGTGGGGCGCCGGTTCGCGGCGCGGCTGGAGCGGCTGACTCCGGCGGAGCTGCACCAGCTCCAGGCGGTGTGGCACGCGGCGCAGGCGCGCGGGCTCCAGGCGTGGTTCGCCCGGCAGGGCACTCCGGAGGCGGTGGATCCGCACTGGCCGCTGCGGCCGGAGGTCCCGGCGGCGGCCTGAGCGGGCGGCGCGCAGGGGGCCGGGAAGCGGCCCCGGAATGCGGAAGGCCGGTCCGTCATCAGACGGACCGGCCTGTCCCGGTGGGCGATACTGGGATCGAACCAGTGACCCCTTCGGTGTGAACGAAGTGCTCTCCCGCTGAGCTAATCGCCCGGGAACGCACTGAACAATACAAGAGCCCCGGGGTCTGTTCAAACCGCTTCGGGCGGGGCGGTCAGGCGGGCGGCGAGGCCGCGCCGTCCGGCTCGCATCATCAGCGCGTGGTTGAGCCGCAGTACGGGCCGCCCGGCGAACGAGAACCGCCGCAGCAGCGGGGCCCGCACCTCGGCCTCCTGCTCGTAGACGGCCCGGGTGCGGCCGGCGGCGGGCCCGCCCCGCGGGCGCACGGTCCACCGGGCCCAGCCGTCGAGGTCCCCGCCGAGCGCCACTTCCAGGACGCCCCGGGAGGGGTCGCGGAGCAGGCCGGTGAGGGTGACGCGGATCTCGTAGGGCAGGACGGAGCGGATCACCGCGGTCCCGGAGTGCCCGTCGGCCCCTGCGACCCGGCGGACCTGGGGCCACCAGCCGGGGTAGTGCCCGGGGTCCTCCAGCAGGGAGTAGACGAGGGCGGGCGGGGCGTCGAGGTCCCACACGCTGCGGAAGCGGTAGTGCGTCCAGCGGGCCATGGCTCCAGTCTGGCCCGCCGCGCGCCGGCGCGGGGCGGTTTCCCGCGAAGGCCCCCGGGACGGGGAGGCCGGGATGCGAAGGGGGCGGTGTGCGTACTCAGGGGCGATCTGAGTACGCACGCCCATGTCCTGACGGCGTGACGGGCGCCACACTCCGGCTATGGACACCCCTCTGCCGCCGGCCCGGGAGCTGGCGCTCATCGATGCCGAGCTGGCCCGACTGGACGCCCGGCGGCTGCACTTGCTGGCCCGCCGGGACTGGCTGCTGCGACTGCTGTGGCCGTCGGGCCCGACGCCGGCGGGGACGGCGGCGGGGGCGCAGGGCTGGGGGACGGCGGCGGGTGCCTTCGGGCCGCCGGCCGCGCCGTTCGCCCCGGTCGGCGGCCTTCCCGCCGCCGCGGCCCCTCGTGCCGCCGCCGCGAAGCCGGGTGTCCAGAACGTGCTGCTGGTGCTGGGCGCGGTGCTGCTGGCGGTGGCCGCGCTGGCCTTCACCCTGGTCAGCTGGGGTTCCCTGGGCATCGGGGGGCGCAGCGCGGTGCTGGCCGTGGTGACGGTCGCGGCGCTGGCGGCGCCGGCGGCGCTGCTGCGGCGGGGGCTGCGTTCGACGGCCGAGTCGGTCGCGGGGCTGGCGCTGGCGCTGACGGTGCTGGACGCGTACGCGCTGCACGCGGTCGCCCTGCCGGACAGTGGCGGCGCGGCCTACGCGGCGGGGGCGGCCGCGGCGCTGGCGGCACTCTGGGCGGGGCACGGCGCGGTGGTGCGCGGGCTGCGGACGGCGCCGCTCGCCGCGGTGGGGGCGGCGCAGCTGCCGTTGCCGCTGGCGGCGGCCGCGGCGGGGGCCGGCCCGACGGGGGCCGGCTGGGCGCTGCTGGCGACGGCCGCGCTGGACGCCGTGCTCGCGGCGGCGGTGGCGCGGCGGGCGGTGCGGGTGGCCGCGTGGGTGTGCGCGGGGGTACTGGGCGGGTCGGCGCTGGCGGTGGGGCTGGCGGGTTCCCTGGTGGAACCCGGGGCGGCCGGTCCGGCGCTGCTGCTGGCGGCGGGGGCCGTGCTGGGCGTGGCGGTGGCCTGGCGGGAGCCGCGCGCTTCGGCGGCCGCGGTCGCGGGGGGTCTGGCGGCGGTGTCGGCGGTGGGTGCGCCGGTTGCGGCCGGGCCGGGTTCCGTGTGGTGGCCGGTGGCGGTGCGGGTGGCGGCGGGGCTCGCGCTGGTGGCGGTGGTACGGGTGGACGCGCTCCCGGAGCCGGTGCGGCGGGGGCTGGCCCGGGCCGGCGCGGTGGTGGCCGCCCTGGCCGCGCTGGCGGGGCTGCCGGCGGTGCTGTGGCTGCTGGTGTCGCGGCCGGCGTCGTCAGCCGCGGCGGGGCCGCATCCGGAGGATCCGGTGGCGGGACTCGCGGTGGCCCTCCTCCTGGCGGCCGGGGCCTTCGCCCTCCTCCCCCGCATCCGCCCGTCCGGGGCCGCGCCCTCCGGTGCCGCGCGCGGGAACGCCCGGGCCCCCTCGGGCGCGCCGGCCGCGGCCGGCGGCCCCGAGGGGGCCGGAGGCCGGCGGGACGTCACGGGGATGCCGGGGCGGGAGGCCGCGGCCGGAACCCGGCGGGACGTCTCCGGGGTGCCGGGGTGGGTAGCTGCGGCGGTGGCGGTGGTGTGCGGGTGGGCCGGGCTGTTCGCGGCGTCGGCGTCGGCGGGGCTGCCGGTGGCGGCGGGGCTCGCGGCGCAGGTGGTGCTGGTGGCGGCGGCCGGGGCGGTGGCCCTGCGGGCCGCGGGGCCGGCCGTGGCGTGGGCGGCCGGCGGGTGCGCGGCGGTGGGGGCCTTCGGGGTCTCCCTGGCGGCGCTGGACGGCCGTGTGGCCACCGTCGCGGTGTTCGCGGTGCTGGGTGCCGGGGCCGCGCTGGGAGCGGCGTACGGGGGCGCCCGGGCGGCGCTGCGGGGCGCCGGTGCGGTGGGGGCCGTCGGGTACGCGGCGGCGACGGTGGTGGCGCTGGGCGCGCTTGCGGGCGCGGCACCCGCCTGGACGGGGGTGGGGGTGCTCGCCGCCGCGTCGGCGGTGGTGGCCCTCGGGCCCCGGCTGGGCACGGTGCGCCTGCCGGCGGAGGTCGCGGCGGCGGGGGCGGGAGTGCTCGCCCTGGCCCTGACGGCCGGGGACGCGCCGGTGTCGGCCCTGGTGCTGGGGCTGGGCGGGGCGGTCTGCGCGGCGGGGGCGCTGCGGACCGACCGGCGGGGGCTGGGCTGGGCGGCGGGGCCGCTGGGGGTGGCGGCGGTCTGGGTGCGGCTGGGGGCGTCGGGGGTGGCGGTGCCGGAGGCGTACGCGCTGCCGGTGACGGCGCTCGCCCTGGCGGTGGGCCTGGTGCGCCGCCGCCGGGATCCGCGGGCCTCCTCCTGGGTCGCCTACGGGCCGGGGCTGGCTGCGACGATGCTGCCGAGCCTGGTGGCCGTCTGGGGCGACCCGTACTGGCCGCGGCCGCTGCTGCTGGGCCTGGGGGCGCTCGCGGTGACGCTGGCGGGGGTGCACCGGCGGCTCCAGGCGCCGCTGCTGCTGGGCGCGGTGGTGCTGGCGGGGGTGGCGGTGCACGAGCTGGCCCCGTACGTGGTGCAGGTCGCGGGTCTGCTGCCGCGCTGGGTGCCGCCCGCGCTGGCGGGGCTGCTGCTGCTGGCGGTGGGGGCGACGTACGAGAGCCGGCTGCGGGAGGCCCGCAGGCTCCGCGCGGCCCTCGCCCGGCTCCGCTGAGGGGCCGACGCCGGGAAACGGCGGAGGCCCCGGAGATTCTCTGGAATCTCCGGGGCCTCTGCTCCGGGTGGGCGATACTGGGATCGAACCAGTGACCCCTTCGGTGTGAACGAAGTGCTCTCCCGCTGAGCTAATCGCCCGGGCACACCGCAAACATTACCGCATGTCAGCGGTGCTCCATGACCACCCCCGGACGATCACTGGTCCTTGAGGTGCCACGGCAGGGTGAGGCCGTACTTCCACAGGTAGACGCCGATCAGCGCGCCCGCGATGGCCAGGCCGACGCTGGTGAGGATGATGTTGCGGCGCCGGACCTTCGGGTCGAGGGCCTTCTGCGCGGCCTCGGTGACCTTGCACTTGGTCCAGCGCAGGACCAGGTTGGCCCAGGCGAACTCGGTGGCCCAGATCGCCAGGCCGGCGAAGATCGCGACCCAGCCCGGTCCGGGCAGGACGAGCATCGCGATGCCGGCGCCGATGACGACCAGGCCGACGACGAAGACGCCGACCTGCCAGCTCAGGTGCAGGCTGCGGTTGGCCTTGATGAAGGCGGGCGCCTTCGAGACGTGCGGCGCCTCTTCGGCGGTTGTCCCGGCCGTAGCGGATTCGTTGGTTCCGCGATCACTCCCCGTATTCATGGCGCCGAATCTACCGGAGCCGGAAGCACACGTGAATGCCGGTTTGGATCCGCCGTCCGAGGGACCCAGAGGTCCGCAAAACGGTCAGAGGGGTTTACAACGGCACCGTAGGTGGCATGTCGATTTCGCCGACGTGCGAATCCCCGAGCGCACACTGAGCGAAAGGCCCTGGCGCTTATGAACACCACGGTCAGCTGCGAGCTGCACCTGCGCCTCGTTGTGTCGAGCGAGTCCTCACTGCCTGTTCCGGCGGGCCTGCGGTATGACACGGCCGATCCCTACGCCGTGCACGCCACCTTCCACACCGGCGCCGAGGAGACGGTCGAATGGGTGTTCGCCCGCGACCTCCTCGCTGAGGGCCTCCACCGGCCTACCGGTACCGGCGACGTCCGCGTCTGGCCGTCCCGCAGCCACGGCCAGGGCGTCGTCTGCATCGCCCTGAGCTCACCGGAGGGAGAAGCGCTGCTGGAAGCACCCGCACGAGCCCTCGAGTCGTTCCTGAAGCGCACGGATGCGGCGGTCCCGCCCGGGACCGAGCACCGGCACTTCGACCTCGACAAGGAGCTCTCCCACATCCTGGCCGAAAGCTGAGCCAGACCCCCAGCCGCCCGGCACCGTCCGACTCGGGGCGACGGTGCCGCACGGACAACCCCATACGGCAGGACCGGCGCTGTCCCCGCGGGAGCCACCCGCGGGGGCGGCGCCGGTGTGCTGACCGGGCGCCCTGTTGACGCCAACCGCTAGAGTCGGCCCCCACGGCGGCGGCAGCGGCCCGTCGCCGCCAGGCCGGCCTCCAGGGAGCGACCCCCTTGCAGATCCCCCACGACACCCGTCGCGCGCTCGACGTCGTCGTCGCGCTGGTCAACACCGCGGCCGAGCCGGGCCGGCCCGACGGGCTGGCCGACGTCACCGCGCTGCACGGCTTCGTCAAGGAGCACGCGATCAGCGACGTCGGCGAGCTGGGCTCCCGCGACCTCACCGGGGTCCGGACGGTGCGGGACAAGTTCGCGCAGGTCTTCGCCGCACCGAGCTCCCGTGCGGCGGCCGCGCTGATCAACGAGCTGGTGGCCACGGCCGGCACGACCCCGCAGCTGACCGACCACGACGGCTACGACTGGCACGTGCACTACTTCGCGCCGGGGGCGTCGGTGGGCGACCACCTGGCGGCCGACGGCGGCATGGCGCTGGCCTTCATCGTGGTCTCCGGAGAGCAGGAGCGGCTGCGCCGCTGCGAGGCCCCGGACTGCCGGCGGGCCTTCGTGGACCTCTCGCGCAACCGCTCGCGCCGCTACTGCGACAGCCGGACCTGCGGGAACCGGCTGCACGTGGCCGCGTACCGGGCCCGCCGCAAGGGCGCCGACAGCCACCCGGAGGGTTCCGGCTCAGAGCAGGTAGAGATCGTGCACGGCGGCGAGCAGCAGTAGGACCCCGATCACCGCCAGGAAGATCATCAGCGGCGGCTGGGAAAGGGCGAAGAGACAACCGCGCGCTTCGGGGGATCCGGGAGGCGCGGGGGCCAGGGCGACGGGGGCCTCGGCAACGGGGACGGGAGCCGGCGGCTCACCCTGCGATGTGTCGAGCATGTCGGGGTGATGATCGCGCAGCCGACCCCCCGAACGCCCCGAACACGCCATGAATCATGCGGTAGTTCGCCGTCTCTCCCCACTTCGGGTGGTTTCCCCGGGCTTCTCCCGCCCCACGGCGGTCCGGTGCGCTAGGGGCTGTGGAGCCGGGTGGGGGCCCGGCTCAGATGCCGTGCTTCTTCAGGATGGCCTCGATGTCGGAGAAGTCCTCGGCCGGGGCGCCCTGCGGCCTCGCGGCGGGCCCGGTGGCCCCGCCGCCCAGGGCGGGCGCGGAGGCGGCGGGGGCGACGGCCCCCGGCCCCTTCCCGGAGGCGCCCGCGCCGCGGCGCTCGACGGCCCGGGTGGTCGCGAGCAGCACCCACGACAGGGCGAGCAGCCCGAAGCCGATCCACACGGCCGGCTGGAAGACGATCCCGGACAGCCACTCCACCACCCCGGTCAGCACCAGGCCCAGGGGCACCAGCGCGTACGCGGTGATCCGCGCGGCCTTCAGGAAGCGCCTGCGGTACGCGGTCACGGCGGCGATGCCCAGGCCCGCCGCGGACACCGCGCAACAGATGGTCTCGGCGAGCATGCGGTCCTCCGGCGGGCTGCGATGGGCGGTCTGTCCCTATCCATCCTGCACCGGCCACCGCCGTCGCGGCCATGGCCACGGCCCCGCGCGGCCCGATCTCCGGGACATCTCGGGGTCGCTCCTCCTCCCCGGGTGCCCCCGGGGGGTCTGGGAGACTGTCCGCATGACCGATTCCGTGATCCTCGACGTCTGGTGCGAACTCCAGTGCCCGGACTGCCACAGCGCCCTGGACGACGTACGCGCCCTGAGGGCCCGCTACGGCGACCGGCTGGACATCCGGCTGCGCCACTTCCCGCTGGAGAAGCACAAGCACGCCTTCGCCGCCGCGCAGGCCGCCGAGGAGGCCCTGGAGCAGGGGCAGGGCTGGCCGTACGCGGAGGCGGTGCTGTCCAGGACGGCCGAGCTCGGCGAGCGCGGCGAGGCCGTGCTGCTGGACGTGGCCCGCGAACTGGGGCTGGACGCCGAGGAGTTCGACACCGCCCTGATCGACGGCCGGCACATCCTGATCGTCGACGCCGACCAGGCCGAGGGCAAGGCCATCGGCGTGACCGGCACCCCGACCTACGTGATCGACGGGCAGCGCCTGGACGGCGGCAAGAGCCAGGAGGGCCTGCGCGCCCGCATCGAGGAGATCGCCGACCGCCTGCTCGCCGCCGGCTGACTCAGAGGAGCTCCTTGGCGTAGTTGACCCGGGTGGTCCGGTAGCCGAGGGACTCGTACAGCCGCAGGGCCGGGACGTTGCCGGCGAACACGTGCAGCGCCAGCACGCGGTGGCCCTGCGCGATCGCCGTGCGCTCCGCCAGGAGCATCAGGTCCCGGCCGTAGCCGCGGCCCCGGTGCTCCTCGGCCACCGCGACGTCGTACACGTACGCCCCCGCGCCCTCCTCCCCGGCCGGCGCGAGCCACAGGTGTCCGACCGGGGTCCCGGCCGCCTCCAGGACCGCGAAGGTGGCACCGGGGGTGTCCAGGCCCCGCGGGAGCTGAGCGTCGTGGTCGGCCTCAGATTTGGCCCGCGCGGCCTCCGGGCCCATGCCGCGGGCCGCCCAGGTGGCCGCGTACTCCTCGCGGGCCCGGACGTTCCACGCGTCGTACTCGGCCCGCGTCATCGGGCGGCCCCGCACCCCCTCGGAGAGGGCCGGCGGGCCGTCCGGGAGCTCCTTGGCCATGTTCCGGCCGGATTCCGCGTAGCCGAGGGCCGCGGCGAGCCGCAGGCCGCCCGGGGAGTCGGCCGGGACCGAGATCCGCACCCGGCGGCAGCCCCAGCCGCGCAGCACCTCCTCGGCGGCCAGCGCGGCGACCGTGGCCCGGCCGCGGCGGCGGTCCGGCTCGTCGACGGCCAGGTCGCGGATCTCCCCCACCGTCGGACCGAAGGGCGTGTCGGCGGCGATCACGAGGGCCCCGACGCGCCTGCTGTTGACCCGGACCTCGTACGGGCGCGAGCGCGCGCCGGCCTCGCTCTGCTGAAGCGGCCCGCTCGGCCGCAGGGTGGTGGTCATCCGTCGAGTTCTACCCTCCGCGCGCCGGTGTCACCACGGTGCGCGGGGGCTCACGGGTCGAGGTCGGACGCGGCGCGCTCCTCGAAGACCCGCACGGCCTTGGCCGTGACGGGGCCGGGCGCGGGCGCCAGGGTGCGCCCGTCGACGCGGTGGACGGCCTGGACGTCGCGCAGGGTGGAGGTCAGGAAGACCTCCTCGGCCCGCTCCAGCACGTCGAGGGGCAGGTCGCTCTCGTGCGCCCCGGTCCATTCGACGGCCAGCGCGCGGGTGATGCCGGCGAGGCAGCCGGAGGCCACGGGCGGGGTGTGGAGCTCCCCGTCGAGGACGACGAAGACGTTGGAGCCGGTGCCCTCGCAGAGCTGCCCGAGGGTGTTGGCGAAGAGGGCCTCGGACGCCCCCTCCCGGTGCGCCCGCGCGAGGGCCACCACGTTCTCGGCGTACGAGGTGGTCTTCAGGCCGGCCAGCGGGGAGCGCTCGTTGCGGACCCAGGGGACGGTGATCACGGCCGTGGTGTCGGGCCGGCGGGCGGTCTCGCCGACGGCGACGACGAGCGTGGGGCCGGTCTCGCCGCGGTCGGAGCCGAGCGGCGACGGGCCGCCGGTGTAGGTGATCCGCAGCCGGCCGAGCGGCATCGGGTTGGCCTCCAGGACGGCGGCGCAGGCGCGGCGGACCTCGTCGAGGTCGGGGTCGGGCAGGCCGAGCCCCCGGGCGGAGCGGGTGAGCCGCTCCAGGTGCCGGGTGAGGGCGAAGAGGGTGCCGTTCTCGGCCTTGAGCGTCTCGAAGACCCCGTCGCCCACCGTCAGCCCGTGGTCGAGGACGGACACCTTCGCGTCGTCGGCGTCCCGCAGCGTTCCGTCGAGCCAGATCCTCACCGTACGGTTCCTCCACTCAGGTCGTGCGTCGTCTCGTCGGCACCCGGCGCGGGCCCCTCCGAGGCCAGGGCGAGCAGCCGGGCGGCCTTCAGCTCGGTCTCGGCCCACTCCCGCTCGGGGTCGGAGCCCCAGGTGATGCCCGCACCGGTGCCGAAGCTCAGGCGGGGGCCTCCGGGGGCCTCGCGGTCGATCCAGAAGGTGCGGATGCCGACGGCGAGCGAGGCGGTGCCCCGGTCGGCGTCCACCCAGCCGATGCCCCCACAGTAGGGGCCGCGCGGGGCCGTCTCCAGCTCTTCGATGATCCGCAGGGCGGAGGACTTGGGCGCGCCGGTCACGGAGCCGGGAGGGAAGGTGGCGTCGAGCAGTTCGGGCCAGCCGGCGCCCTCGGCGAGCTCGCCGGCGACCGTGGAGACCAGGTGGACCAGGCCGGGGTGCTCCTCCAGGGCGCACAGCTCGGGGACGGTGACGGAGCCGGTGGCGCAGACGCGGCCCAGGTCGTTGCGGACGAGGTCCACGATCATCACGTTCTCGGCGTGGTCCTTGGGCAGCAGGTCGGCCGCGGTGCGGCCGGTTCCCTTGATCGGCCCGGACTCGACGCGGCGGCCGGCCCGGCGCAGGAAGAGCTCCGGGGAGGCGGTGGCGATCTCCACGCCGTGGGCGCGGAGCCGAATCGTTCCTGCGTAGGGGGCGGGGTTGCCGCGCGCGAGGAGGGCGGTCAGGGCGTCCACGTCGGCGGCGGCCGGGTCGGGCAGCGGCGCGGAGACCACGCGGCAGAGGTTGGCCTGGTAGACCTCCCCCGCCGCGATGTACTCGCGGATCCTGCGGACGCCCGCGACGTACGCGGAGCGGTCCAGGGAGGAGGACCAGCGGTCGGCGGCGGGTCCGCGCCAGGCGCCGGGGACGGGTGCGGGCACCGGGTCGGGGCGTATGTCCCCGAAGCGCGCGCAGATCAGCCGGCCCTCGAAGTCCGCGCTCACCACCCAGAACCCGGTGGAGTCGAGGGCGGTGGGGTCGCTGGTGACGTCTCGGAGGTCGGTCGCGAGGAGGCCGCCGAAGCGGGCCAGGGGAGGCAGGTCGTGCACGGCTGCGAGTCTATGACCGGTGGCGCGATGCCGCCGGTGAGGTGACCGGCGGGTGACCTCTGGTGATCGGGTCGGCAGCACGCTGCGGAAACGCGTTTTTGAGCTGGCCCGGGAATCCGCTAGAGTTCAACACGTCGCCAGGGAGCGAAGGGGAAAAACCCCGGAGCGAACACGGTGACACTGCGGACGTAGCTCAGTTGGTAGAGCACCACCTTGCCAAGGTGGATGTCGCGAGTTCGAGTCTCGTCGTCCGCTCTGAGTGGGGGATCTTCCCGAGACCCCGCACACTCCGAGGTGGAGTGGCCGAGAGGCGAGGCAACGGCCTGCAAAGCCGTCTACACGGGTTCAAATCCCGTCTCCACCTCCAAGGACGATTAGCTCAGCGGGAGAGCGCTTCCCTGACACGGAAGAGGTCACTGGTTCAATCCCAGTATCGTCCACTGGTCCGAAAGGACCTGGTCCGCAAGGATCCCCGCGCGATTAGCTCAGCGGGAGAGCGCTTCCCTGACACGGAAGAGGTCACTGGTTCAATCCCAGTATCGCGCACGCAGTATCAGCAGCACCTGTTTGACCTGCGGTTCTTTACCGCAGCCCGCGCGATTAGCTCAGCGGGAGAGCGCTTCCCTGACACGGAAGAGGTCACTGGTTCAATCCCAGTATCGCGCACCGCAACCGGGAGCCCCGGCCGTCCAGACGGCCGGGGCTCCCGTGCGTGTACGGCGTGCGGGGACGTGGAAAAGGGTGTTGCCCGTCCGGCTCCCCAGCCGTACGGGCAACACCCTTCAACTGCCGTCCGCCGCTCCCCCGTCCCCACGGGGTTCGACAGGCCGATGTCCCGGTCCGGGCCGCTCTCCCGGACCCGGGGCGCCGCTCAGCGCCCCAGCATCACGCCCACGGACGACGCCTGCGCCGCCACCTGATCGAAACCTCCGAAGAGGAAGAGCAGGAGGGCGGCCAGGGGGAGCACCATGGCCGCGGCCACCAGCGGGTGGCGCGTACCGGACTGATGGCCGTCGAACGCGAACAGCTTGCGTCCCTGCCGTGCGGTGTCCGCCATGGTCCTCTCCCTGTCGTCTGGCAGCGGCGGGCCGGTGACCTCGGGGGACGAGTGCGCCACCCGCCGCTCGTCTTCAACACTAGGTGTCGGGGCCGCCGCCGGCCTCATGCCCTCGTACCCATTGCCGGGCCTCCGGGAGGATGACGCGGGCGCCCCGGGCCTACTCCCCTGGGTGGAGATCCCCGCCGCCCGCTGGGGGTCATCCCGGAGGGGATGACCGGAGGGTAGTGACTTCGCTCACTTCCGTCACTCCCCGCGCACGCGTGTCCTCGTACGGGGTGTTGGCGGGCCCGGTCCCAAACCACTGCCCCTCCGTCCTTGCCGTGGGCGGCCGCAGGGGGCCTGACGAGGCCAATCCCCTTGCCCCGAAGGCCCCTTGGGGAGGCCGCCCGGGGTCCCCCGAACGGGGGCCGTACGGGCCGACACACCCTCAAGTGGCGTGCCGCGCACTGACGATCGAATCTCCCGACGAGGGCGCGGCCTCTGAGCACCGGTGCCGGATGGTCCGTAAGCTGTGCCAGGTCAGCAGGACGACCGTCAGCGGGGTGGACATGGCGATGATGCGGCTCCGGCGCGAGGATCCGCGTGTCGTCGGCTCCTTCAGACTGCACCGGCGGCTCGGTGCCGGCGGCATGGGCGTCGTCTACCTGGGCTCCGACCGGCGCGGCCAGCGCGTCGCCCTCAAGGTGATCCGGCCCGACCTGGCCGAGGACCAGGAGTTCCGCTCCCGGTTCGCCCGCGAGGTGTCCGCCGCCCGGCGGATCCGCGGCGGGTGCACCGCCCGGCTGGTGGCCGCGGACCTGGAGGCCGAGCGCCCCTGGTTCGCCACCCAGTACGTGCCCGGCCCCTCGCTGCACGACAAGGTCGCCGAGGAAGGCCCCCTGACGGCCGCGCAGATCGCCGCCATCGGCGCCGCGCTGTCCGAGGGGCTGGTCGCCGTCCACGAGGCCGGGGTCGTCCACCGGGACCTGAAGCCGTCGAACATCCTGCTGTCGCCCAAGGGGCCGCGGATCATCGACTTCGGCATCGCGTGGGCCACGGGGGCCAGCACCCTGACCCACGTCGGCACCGCGGTGGGCTCCCCCGGCTTCCTCGCGCCCGAGCAGGTGCGCGGCGCCGCCGTCACCCCGGCCACCGACGTGTTCTCCCTCGGCGCCACCCTCGCCTACGCCGCGATGGGCGACTCGCCCTTCGGGCACGGCAGTTCCGAGGTCATGCTGTACCGGGTGGTGCACGAGGAGCCGCACCTGGTCGGGGTCCCCGACGCGCTGGCCCCGCTGGTGCGGGCCTGCCTCGCCAAGGACCCCGAGGAACGGCCGAGCACGCTCCAGCTGTCGATGCGGCTCAAGGAGATCGCCGCCCGCGAGGCCCAGGGGCTGGGCGACGTCCGCCCGCCGGCCCAGCGGGCCCGGGTCGAGCGGACCACGGGCCGGCTGCCCGAGCGGGCCGCCGGGTACGCGGGGCAGGACACCGAGCGTCGCACCGGCGGCCGCACCCCCGCCGAACGCCCCGCGGACCGCGCCGGCGACCGGCCGGGGGGCACCACCCCCGCGCCCCGGCCGCAGGGGCCCCACAGCGGGTCCCGCCCGAGGCCGTCGGGCCCCCGCAACCCGGGGTCGACGGCGGGCCGCACCGGAAGCCGTACCGGGGGCCGCACGGGGCCGCGCACGACCGGCACGGGGCGGCGTCCCTCCCGGCCGGACCCGAAGCTGCTGCGGCAGCGGCTGATCGTGTTCGTCGTCGTGACCCTGCTGGTGGCGCTGGGGATCGCGCTCGCGCAGAAGCTGTGACGGGGACGGCGGAGGGGCGCCCTGCCGTGCGGCAGGGCGTCCCTCCGTCGCTCCGGGCGGCCCGCTAGGAGCGTCCGCCGCCCGCGACCGCGTAGAAGGCCACGGCCGCGGCCGCACCCACGTTGAGCGAGTCCACCCCGTGCGCCATGGGGATCCGCACCCATTCGTCGGCGGCGACCAGCGCCTGCGTCGACAGGCCGTCGCCCTCGGCGCCCAGCATCAGCGCCACCCGCTCCAGGGTGTGCGGGGCCGCCACGTCGATCGGAGAGGCCTTCTCGTGCGGGGTGAGGGCGAGGAGCTTGAAGCCCGCCTCCCGGACGCCGTCCAGGCTCTTGGGCCATGCCTCCAGGCGGGCGTAGGGGACGGAGAACACCGCACCCATCGACACCTTCACCGAGCGGCGGTAGAGCGGGTCCGCGCAGTCCGGCGACAGCAGCACCGCGTCCATGCCCAGGGCGGCGGCGCTGCGGAAGATGGCACCGATGTTGGTGTGGTCGTTGACCGCCTCCATCACGGCCACCCGGCGGGCCGACGCCAGCAGCTCCTGCGCCGTGGGCAGCGGCTTGCGCTGCATCGAGGCGAGGGCGCCCCGGTGCACGTGGTAGCCGGTGACCCGCTCGGCGAGGTCCGGGCTCACCGCGTAGACGGGGGCCGGGATCTCGTCGATGACGTCGCGCATGACGTCCACCCACTTGGCGGAGAGCAGCATCGAGCGCATCTCGTACCCGGCGTCCTTGGCCCGCCGGATGACCTTCTCGCCCTCGGCGATGAACAGGCCCTCGGCGGGCTCGCGGCGCCGTCTCAGCTCTACGTCGGTCAGGCCGGTGTAGTCGCGCAGGCGCGGGTCGTCGGGGTCTTCGATGGTGATGAGATCAGCCACAGGGTGATACTGCCTTGTCCTGGGTGTGGTGCCAACGGCCTGTCAGGCGCCGGCGGTGGGAAGCTCGCCGGGGACGTGCACGCCGACCACGTCACCGATGACGATGACGGCCGGCGGGCGGACCTCCTCGGCACGGACGGTCTCGCCGACCGTGGCCAGGGTGGCGTCCACCCGGCGCTGGGTGGCGGTGGTGCCCTCCTGGATGACCGCCACCGGGGTGTCGGCGGAACGGCCGTGCTTGACCAGGGCCTCGGCGATCAGCCCGATCTTGTCGACGCCCATCAGGACGACCAGGGTGCCGGTGAGCCTGGCCAGCGCCGCCCAGTCCACGAGGGAGCGCGGGTCGTCGGGGCCGACGTGGCCGCTGACCACCGTGAACTCGTGCGCCACGCCGCGGTGGGTGACGGGGATCCCGGCGGCGCTGGGCACCGAGATGGAGCTGGAGATGCCCGGTACGACCGTGCAGGGGATGCCGTGCTCGGCGAGGGCCTGGAGCTCCTCCATGCCGCGCCCGAAGACGTACGGATCGCCGCCCTTGAGCCGGACGACGGCCTTGCCGGCCTTGGCGTGCTCGATGAGGGCGTTGTTGATGGCCTCCTGGGCCATGAAGCGGCCGTACGGGATCTTCGCGGCGTCGATGACCTCGACGTGCGGCGGGAGCTCGTCGAGCAGGTCGCGGGGGCCGAGCCGGTCGGCGATCACCACGTCCGCCTCGGCGAGCAGGCGCCGGCCGCGCACGGTGATCAGGTCCGGGTCGCCCGGGCCGCCGCCGACGAGGGCGACGCCGGGGGTGTGCGGGCGGGCGGCGGTGAGGGAGCCGTCGCGCAGCCCCTCGACGACGGCGTCGCGCACGGCGGCCGAGCGGCGCGGGTCGTTGCCGCTGAGCACGGCCACCGTGACGCCCTCGACCCGGCCGGTCGCCGGGGTCCAGGCGGTCGCCGCCTCGGCGTCGTCGGCCCGCACGCACCAGACCCGCTTGGCCTCGGCCTCGGCGGAGGCGCGGTCGTTGGCCTCCCGGTCCCGGGTGGCGATCAGGGCGTACCAGGCGCCGTCGAGGTCGCCGTCCTGGTAGCGGCGCCGCTCCCAGCGGATCTCCCCGGTCTCGGCCATCGCGTCCACCGAGGGGGTCGCGGAGGGGGACACCAGCAGGACGTCCGCACCGGCGGCGACGAGGGCGGGCAGGCGGCGCTGGGCGACCTGGCCACCGCCGATGACGACGACGCGGCGCCCGGTCAGGCGCAGTCCTACGGGGTAGGCGGGGTGTGCCGGGTTTCCCATGGCGGTTGCGGCTCCTGATGCGGCGGGTGTGTTCGGCGGGCCGCTGCTGCGCTGGAGCGGCTGACGGACCGTGCGGGCGCCCGTCCGGCACCACGATACGACCCATAGCCGCTGGTGGTACCTGCGGGGGCGAAGTTTGGCGGGGCGGTGGGGGGTGGTGGCGGCGGGGGTCGCGGCGAGCGCCGCGGCGCGGCCACCATCGCCCCCGGGTGCGGGTCGGCGGGTCCGGCGGGTCCGGGAGCGCTGCTCCACCGGGCGGCGACCGGTCGTCGGGCGGGACCGGGGAGGCCGGGACCTCGGCGGGGCGGTCTCAGGGAGGGTCGGGGGTTTCCCGCCAGTCTCATCGTCCTTCCGCGTCGGGCCGGCCTGTCAAGGGCGCTCCCTTCGGTCGCGTCGCTGCGCGATGGCCTTCGGCCA